>NZ_JBNBPM010000003.1:0-428329 GCF_059412405.1 Pantoea sp. CFCC18179
CAACAGGCTGATACTGGCATATTATGACCGGGCAGAAAGACGTATTATCCGAATCGACTGAGCACAAATGTGTCACCTATGTGCCCGGTCTGATCTGTTACCTATGTGCCCGGTCGTACCTTATTGGCGACCGATTTACGCCTGTAACGTATGATTTAACCACTGCGCGGTTTTCTTTAACTGATCCGCCGGATTACGGCCAATCAACACATATTGATATCCCGCACGATGCCACCACACCACGTTCATGCCGTGACGTTTTTCCAGCGCCACATCGCTGGTGCGCTGATGATCTTCACGCGAAATACACAGCGCCATCGGGCCATAATTGCTGTGATTCCAGGCGATTTGCGTAATCAGCGCATCGTCGTAACGCAACATGCGCACGCTTTTCAAACTGGCTTCCGGCAAGGTTAATTGCGCCGCGCTAAGCTGCAAATCCAAATCACGCGCGGTTCGCGCCAGCGATCGTTGTAACGTCGCAGGCGAGCTATCAACATCGGCCAATGTTTCCGGACTGTAAAGCGACATATATTGCGCTTCCAATTCCCGAATGCGCGCACTTTCACCCTGCTCAACCTGCGCCACCGGCCGAGCCAAAAATCCCACGCCGCTGCCAGCCAACAAAAATCCTACCGAAGCGGCAATCAACGCGCGGCGACTGACTTGCCCTGCGGGCTTCGCAGGCGTATTCGCCAACAGATAATCTACACGTTGCGACATACGCTCCAGCGGCGCTTCATCCAGCAGCGGCGCAAATGCCTCGGCAAAAGGTTGATTGCTTTTCATCAGTTCAGCAGTGCGCGCTGACAGCACTTCACTGCGCTTGAGCTCCGTTTCAAACGCCTGCGCTTCGTCCGGGCGCATTTCGCCATCCAGCCAGGCAACAATGGCTTCATCCGCATAGGGCAAACTAAAACGTGCAGCCTTCACAAACGCTTCTCCTGTACCGCCGGTCGCGCAACCGCGCTGGCTAATGTGGTGCGCGCCGCCGCAAGGCGACTCATGATGGTGCCAATCGGCACCGCCAGCGTGTCAGCGGCTTCCTGATAGGTAAATCCTTCAACGTAAACCAGAAATACCGCGTTTCGCTGTGCTTCAGGTAATTGGCTCACGCGCTGCATCACTTTCTCGTATTGCCGACGTTGCTCGTCATGGTGCTGGCGATCCGGCGCTATCAACTCGTCGCTGGCGACAAAACCTTGCCCGCTGCGCACCCGTTGGGCACGCAGTTCGTTGATCCACACTGAATGCAGCACGGTAAACAACCAGCGGTCAATCCGCGTGCCGGGCTGGTACTGAGCGCTGCGTTCCAGCGCCCGTACACAGGTGGATTGCACCAGTTCTTCGGCCACGTCGCGGTTGCGCGATAACACCATCGCGTAACGCCACATGCGCGCCAAATGCGCCGCTAAGTGCTGGCGGACTTCAGTGCTGGTGATTTTCTCGTCCTCCAAACATCACGTTTCTGGATGCCCCTGAATCGCCGCATCCAAATCGCGGTACTCTTCGCAATTCACACCACACAACGATTTGATAATCGTCAGTTGTTGCTTCGCCAAATCCGGGCGCCCCTTAATCATCCAGGCTTCGCCGAGATATTCGCGCACTTTGGCATATTTTGGATCTAAGGCGATCGATTTCTGATAGTAGCTCATGCCTTCGTCGGTGCGGCCCAGCTTACGCGTGGCGTAACCGCGATAATTCCACGCTTCTTTGGTGTTTTGATTATGCAGCGTATCCAGCAGATTGAGCGCCGCCTGATACTCGCCCTTCTTCGCCAGGTGATAAGCGTAATTGGTCTTATCACTGTCGCTGAGCATGCTGGTTTTTTCCGGCACGCAAGACTTGGATTTGCTGTCATACACTTGCCCTTTTGGACAATCCGGCGTTTTCTTATCGCTGTCGTCATCGCCCATCGCCATGGCAACCGGCGCGTGCAGCGCCAGCAGCAAGGTAGAAACGGCAAACCAGCGAACTTTGGTGATCGTTTTCATCATTTATCCTCGCGGAGTGGTACGGAGTCGCGCAACGGCAGCATGCGGCGCAGCACGTTGTCACGCATAACATAGTGATGGAACAGCGCTGCTAGCGCGTGCGCACCAGCCAGCACGATCAGCGCCCACGCCACATTGTTGTGTAAACCGCCCAACGTATGACGTAGCGCCGGATCAACATCAATCAGTGGAATGTTGAACAAGCCGAAGAATTGAAACGGTTCCTGCTGCGACCAGCGGAACATAAAGCCGAGCGCAACTTGCAAGAACAACAGCAGATATAGCGCACCGTGCACCGCATGCGCCATGATGCGCAGCGCTGCGCTGTTTTCCGCCGGCGTCACCGCCAGTTGCGAATTGCGCTGGCTATAGATGCGCCATAACGGACGCACAATCATCACCAGCGCCAGTAAAATGCCAAACGAAATATGCCAGGCCTGTAAGCCTTTGCGCAGTGGCGTGCCTTTCTCCAACTGCTCCCAAATGTGCGCGGAGGCAAACAGAAAAATCACGCTCAAGGCGGTGATCCAGTGCAGCGTCATGCTGAACGCATCGTAGCGTTGGCGTGGTGAAGCAGGTTGTGCAGGCATGGTGTTTTCCCAAAAAGTCACTCAGATACGCTGTAAACAACTCAGCCTGAGTTTCTATTCGGAAAATTTTAATCTTTTCTCAACGCTGACGATTTACTGAGAATCTTCTGACGAATTTCCTCCTTTTTATTGCGTTTAGTGATTACTATTCTCACTTCATAAAAAGGACGCTTATGCTCAATATCTCTAAGAAACGGTGGTTAATCGCTGCCGCCGTACTCGTCATCATCCTGATTGTCTGGCGTTACGCCGTTTCAAGCCATCAGCCCAATGCGGTGGTTACCGCCGTGGTGCGCCAGGGCAACATTGAAAACGTGATTGCCGCCACGGGCAAAATGGATGCGGTTGAACGCGTCAACGTCGGTGCGCAGGTTTCCGGCCAGGTTAAACAGCTGTATATCAAAGCCGGCGATGGGGTGAAAAAAGGCCAGCTGATCGCCGAAATCGACGATCAACCGCAACGTAGCGATTTGCGCAATGCACAAGCGGCACTGAGCGTGGCGCAGGCCGATTTGGAAACCCGCGAAGCCGCGCTGGTGCGCCAACAGGCGCAGTTCCAGCGTTTACAGCAGATGGTGAAAACCAATGCGGTTTCACGCCAGGATTTTGATACAGCGGAAAACGATTGGCGCAGCGCGCGGGCTGAGTTAACCGCGCAAAAGGCACGAGTGATTCAGGCGCAAATTGAAGTCGATAAGAAACAACTCGATCTCGGTTATACCCGCATCATGGCACCGATGGACGGCACGGTGATTGCCATCGTCACCAAGCAAGGCCAAACGGTGAATGCGGTGCAAACTGCGCCGACCATCGCCAAGCTGGCTCAGCTCGGCACCATGACCATCAAAGTGCAGATCTCCGAAGCGGATATCAATAACGTGCAGCCGGGCCAGCAAGCGTGGTTCACCACCTTCTCCAATCCCGATAAACGCTACAACGCCACCTTGCGTAGCCTCGAACTGGCGCCGGAATCGGTGATGAAAGATGACGCGCTGATGGGCAACGCCGAGAGCACAGCAAGCAGTAACAGCAACGCGGCGGTCTATTACAACGCGCTGCTGGATGTGCCTAATCCGGACAACGCGCTGCGCATCTCCATGACGGCGCAGGTCAATCTGTTACGCGACTCCGCTAAAGATGTGTTGTTGGTGCCGGTGCAAGCCACTAAAAAGGATGCCGATGGCAAAACCTACGTCGAAATCCCGGATAACGACAACAAACCGGTGAAACGAATCATCACCACCGGCATCACCGACAGCGTGGATATTCAGGTGCTGAGCGGGTTAAAAGCCGGCGAGAAAGTGATTCTTGCCACACAAACGGCGGGTGCTGACAAGGTGGTGATGTGAACATCATCGAACTGAAAAACATTCAGCGCAGCTATGTGAACGGTGCGGAAGCGTTGCATGTGCTGAAAAATATTAATCTCAGCATCAGCAGCGGCGAATTGGTGGCGATTATCGGCCCTTCCGGTTCGGGTAAATCAACGCTGCTGAACATTCTCGGTTGCCTCGATGCGCCCGACAGCGGTGACTATTGGATTAGCGGACAAAATACCGCCAGTTTATCGCCGGATGCGCTGGCGAAAGTGCGCCGCGAGCATATCGGTTTTATCTTCCAACGTTATCACTTGATGCCGGATCTTAGCGCGCTCAGCAATGTAGAAATCCCGGCGATTTACGCCAATGCGCAAAGCAAAGCACGCTTGCAGCGCGCGGCGGATTTACTGGCGAGTTTGGGCTTGCAGGGCCGCGAGCAGCACAAACCCGGTGAATTATCAGGCGGCCAGCAGCAGCGCGTCAGTATCGCACGTGCCTTGATTAATGGCGCGGAGATCATCCTTGCCGATGAACCAACCGGCGCGCTGGATTCGCATTCCGGCGAAGAGGTGCTGCGCATCCTGCACGATCTCAATCGCCAGGGCCACACGGTGATCATCGTTACGCACGATATGAAAGTCGCACAGCATGCCGATCGCATCATTGAGATTCAGGACGGCGAAATCGTCGCTGATAGTGGGCGCAAAGCGGATAAAACCGTTGCACGCTACACGCCGCCAGCGCGCAAAAAACAGAGCCCACTGCGTGGTTTTCTTGATCGCTTGGGCGAATCGCTGCGTATGGCGTTGAATGCGATGAACGCGCATCGCCTGCGCACCGCGCTCACCATGACCGGGATTATTTTTGGTATTGCAGCGGTGGTCACTGTGGTGGCGCTCGGCCAGGGCGCGCGACAAAAAACGCTGGAGAGTATCTCCGGACTCGGCACCAATGTGGTGTCGGTATATGCCGGTGGCGATTTCGTGGAAGATGAGGCGCATCCGGTGCTGACGTTGGTGATGGCCGATGCGGAAGTGATCGCGCGCCAGCAGTTCGTGGCAGCAGTTAGCCCGGAAATGATTGCCAATCAGCCGATTCGCTATCTTTCCAATTCCTCGAAAACCGCGGTGTATGGCGTGGGTAAGGATTACTTCCAGATTCAGGGCATCAAATTGCTGGAAGGCAGCAACTTTAGCGATGAACGCCATGCGCGCCAGGAGATCATTATTGATACCAACACGCGCAATAAGCTGTTTGGTGCCGACAGCGGCAGCCCGGTTGGCAAGATGATCGTTTTAGGTTCGGTGCCGGTGCGGGTGATTGGCGTGGCGGATAATAACGACGGCATTTCCCCCAATCGCCTCAGCGTGTGGTTGCCGTGGAGCACGGTGATGTATCGCATCAGCGGACAAACCGCGCTCACCAGCATCAGCATCAAGTTAAAAGACGATGTGGTCAGTGGCCCGGCGGTTGAATCGCTGACGCAACTGCTCACCGCGCGTCACGGCACCAAAGATTTCCTGATGTTTAACCGCGACAAATACCGCAAAGCGATTGAAGATGCCGCCGCCACGTTGACCTTGCTGATTTTATTGGTGGCGTCGATTGCGTTGATGATTGGCAGCATCGGCGTGATGAATATCATGCTGGTGTCCGTCACCGAACGTACTCATGAAATCGGCGTACGTATGGCGGTGGGCGCACGGCGCGGCGACATCATGCAGCAATTTATGATTGAAGCGGTGCTGGTATGTTTGGTTGGCGGGTCGCTCGGCGTAGCGCTGGCGTTGGTGATTGGCCCAATTATCGGCTTGCTGGCCGGTGGCTTAATCACCGCGATTTTCTCATGGCAATCGGCAGGCGCGGCGTTTGCCTGCTCGACCATTATCGGCATGATTTTTGGTTATCTGCCCGCCCGCAAAGCCGCACGCATGGATCCGGTAGCGGCACTGGCGAGTGAGTAATTTGGTCACCATAAATGGCGACCTTACGGGTTCAGTGCGGTGTTGTAGGGTCGCCATTTATGGTGACCGGCAAACCGCACCGACTTAAATCAGCATCGGCAACGTGGCGGTTGCCGTTTGCTGGCTGGCCGCCAGATACCGCGCATCGTGCGTCATCAATTCGTTGATCAACACTTCCACCAGCATCATCGCGCCCACTTTGCCGCTCAACGCACCGGCATTAAATGGCCCTTCCGGGCGCGCCGCCACCAGCAACATATCGGCTAGATTGCCCATCGGGCTGCGCAGCGTGTTACTCAACATCAGCACCTGCGCCTGCTGCTTTTTCGCCACCTTGACCACATGCATCACATCTTTGGTCGATCCCGATGCCGAGATAGCGATCACCAAATCGCCCTGCTGCAACGTTGCGGCGTTCATCGCCGCGCGATGCATATCACCAAACAACTGTGCTGATTTGCCCAAACGCAACAAGCGATAGTGCAAATATTCTCCGGTAATCGCGCTGGCCGCCACGCCATAAATCTGGATAGTTTTCGCCTGATGCAGCGCTTCAACCGCTTGCTGCAACACCTCGCGATTGATGAATTTGCCAGTATCGCGCAGCGCCTGCACCGTTTCTTCCACCAGCATGTAAATGCTATCGCCGTTAGCCATCGCCGCCGGTTGGCTGTGTTGCACGTCCAACGCCAGCGCCATTTTAAATTCGGTATAGCCTTTACAACCCAGATGACGACACAAACGCGTCACACTGGCTTCGCTGGTATCGGTCTCGCGCGCCAGTTCGGTGATGGTGAGATACAGCACGCGTTGCGGTTCAGTCAGGATGAAGTCGCCCAACTTTTGCAGCGTTGGGCTGTATCCCGGCAAACCCTGGCGCAGGTGCAGCAAAATATTTTCATTATCCGTCATGGCGGCGGTCCTTCTTCACGTCGTTAATGGCGCACAGTGTGCAGCAGATCGGCCTATAAGTGAAAGCTATCACAATAATGATGGAAATTTTCAACCGATGAATTAGATTGTGGTAATAATTTTTACCATAACAACGCTTCGGGGATAAAAATTTATGTCATTGTTCAGCGGTGCCTCTTCGGGAGGCTGGTTCGAGAAAGCACAACGTTTTGGCAAATCGTTCATGTTACCGATTGCGGTGTTACCTGCCGCCGGTCTGCTGCTGGGCATTGGCGGCGCGTTATCCAATCCCAACACCGTTAAAGCCTATCCGTTCCTGGATGTGGCGTGGTTACAAGGCGTGTTCACCATCATGGCCAGCGCCGGTTCGGTAGTGTTTGCCAACCTCGCGGTGCTGTTCGCGGTGGGCGTGGCGGTAGGATTAGCGAAAAGCGACAAAGGCACCGCGGGATTGGCATCTTTGCTGGCTTATCTGGTAATGAACGCCACCATCAATGCGCTATTGACGCTGACCGGCGTGCTGGCGCAAGGCAATCTCAGCGCCGCCGGACAAGGCATGGCGCTCGGCATTCAAACATTGGAAACCGGCGTATTTGGCGGCGTGGTGATCGGCTTAGTCACGGCAATGTTGCACAACCGCTACAACAAAATCGCCCTGCCGCAGTTCCTCGGCTTCTTTGGCGGCTCACGCTTTGTGCCGATCATCAGTTCATTCGTAGCGATTCTGGTCGGTGCGGCGATGACCATCGTTTGGCCGCATTTCCAGAAAGTGATCTTTGGCCTGGGCGGTTTGGTCGATGCCACCGGCTATTTTGGCACCTTTATCTACGGCTTCGTGCTGCGCATGCTCGGCCCGTTTGGCCTGCATCACATTTTCTATTTACCGTTCTGGGCCACCGCGCTTGGCGGCAGCGAAGTGATCAACGGGCATTTAGTCGAGGGTACGCAGCGCATCTTCTTTGCGCAGCTCGCCGATCCCAACACGCAGCAGTTCTATGTCGGCACCTCGCGTTTTATGTCAGGACGTTTCATCACCATGATGTTTGGCCTGATTGGCGCATGTTTAGCGATGTATAACACCGCGAAGCCAGAAAACCGCAAACGTGTCGCCGGTTTGCTGCTCTCTGCCGCATTGACCTCATTCCTGACTGGCATTACCGAACCGATTGAGTTCTCGTTCCTGTTTGTCGCGCCGGTGCTGTATGTGATTCACGCGGTGTTCGATGGTTTGGCCTTTATGATCGCTCACATGCTGCACATCACCATCGGGCAAACCTTCTCCGGTGGATTGATTGATTTCATCCTGTTCGGCGTGTTGCAAGGCGAAGCTAAAACCCATTGGTGGTATGTGCCGTTGGTCGGCGTGCCCTGGTTCCTGCTCTATTACTTCACCTTCCGTTTGCTGATCACTCGCTTCAATTTCAAAACGCCGGGCCGCGAAGATGTCAGCGTTGAAAGCGCACCAATCGCCGCCGGTGAACGGCCACAACAAGTGATCGAAGCCTTGGGTGGACGAGAGAACATCGCCGAACTGGATTGCTGTGCCACTCGCTTGCGCATCACGCTGATCGATAGCAGCAAACTCAATGAACCCGGATTAAAAGCCACCGGCGCACGTGCCGTGATCCAACGTGGCAATGGCGTGCAGGTGATTTACGGCCCGCACGTCACCATTATCAAAAATGAAGTAGAGGAGTTACTCGCGCTATGAAAGCACCGATGCTGGCACAGATTAAAGGAAAACTGGTGGTCTCGTGCCAGGCTCTGGAAGACGAGCCGTTACACAGCCCGTTGATTATGTCGCGTATGGCTTTGGCGGCAATGCAAGGCGGCGCGGCAGCGATTCGCGCCAACAGCTTGGTTGATGTGCAGCACATCATGCAAACCGTGGATTTGCCGATCATCGCCATCATCAAACGCGATTACGCGGGCAGCAATGTTTACATCACTGCAACCCTGCGCGAAGTGGATGAGTTGATGGCGGCGAATCCGGCGATGATAGCGCTGGATGCCACGCTGCATCCGCGTCCGGGCGATTTGCAGTTGCCGGAATTAGTGGCGGCCATTCGCGCGCGTTATCCGCAGTTGTTGTTGATGGCGGATATCGCCACCGTGGAGGAAGCGCGTCAGGCATCCGAGCTAGGTTTTGATTGCGTCGGCACCACGCTGCACGGTTACACCGTCGAAACGCAGGGCTGTTATTTGGCGGCGGATGATTGCCGTTTTCTGCGCGAGGTTTTGGCAGTTGTAAAGGTGCCGGTGATTGCCGAAGGAAATGTGGAAACGCCAGAAATGGCCGCGCACTGTCTGGCGCTAGGCGCGCATGCTGTCGTGGTCGGCGGCGCCATCACCCGCCCGCAGCAGATCACTCAGCGTTTTGTGAAGGCTATTAACGCGTTATAAATGTGGTAAATCAGGTCACCATAAATGGCGGCCCTACAAATCCGGCGTAGGGTCGCCATTTATGGTGACCTGCTGACATTACAACGCCGCTTCGCTCCACTCGCCATTTACCAGGCGGCGGATATTCCACGGATTGGCGTCTTTTAGCGCATCTGGCAATAATTCCTGCGGATAACCCTGATAACAAATTGGGCGCAGGAAGCGATCAATCGCCAGGGTTCCCACCGAGGTGCCGCGCGCATCAGACGTCGCTGGATACGGCCCGCCGTGCACCATCGCATCACTCACTTCCACGCCGGTAGGATAACTGTTCAGCAGCAAGCGCCCGACTTTTTGCTCCAGCAACGGCACCAGCGCGCCAAATTGCTGCAAGTCCTCAGGATCGGCCAGCAAGCTCGCCGTTAACTGGCCGCGCAAACCTGCCAGCGCCCGCTCAAGTTCGTTCCGACCGGCGACTTCCACCGCGATGGTCACCGGGCCAAACACCTCTTCCTGCAACAACGCATCGCCACTAATGAGCATCTGCGCGGATGCCTGAAATAACTGCGGGAACGCCTGGAAACCTTGCTGCAATTCGCCGGCTAAATGCGTCACTTCAGGATGGAGATGCAGATGGTTCAACCCTTTTTCGTAGCTGCTCAATACACCGCGATTGAGCATGGTTTGCGCCGGACTTTGCGCCAGCCGCGTTTTCATCTCTTCCAGCAACTGCGAGAACTCTGGCGATTTAATACCAATAAACAAGCCGGGATTGGTACAGAATTGCCCGCATCCCATCACCACCGAAGCGGATAAATCGGCGGCGATACTGGCACCGCGTGCCTTGAGTGCCGCCGGTAACACGATCATCGGGTTGATGCTGCTCATCTCGGCAAATACCGGAATCGGGCTGGGTCGCGAAGCCGCCATGTCGCACAACGCACGGCCGCCTTTCAGCGAACCAGTAAAACCGACGGCCTGAATCAACGGATGACGCACCAGCACTTCGCCGATGCCGCCGCCATAAATCATATTGAATACGCCCGCAGGCAGATTGCAGCGTGTAATGGCATTGGTGATGGCCTGCGCCACACATTCCGCCGTCGCCATATGTCCACTGTGCGCCTTCATCACCACCGGACAACCTGCCGCCAACGCTGCGGCGGTATCACCACCGGCCGTGGAAAACGCTAACGGAAAATTGCTGGCACCAAATACCGCGACCGGGCCGATGCCGCGCTTAACCTGGCGCAGGTCCGGACGCGGCAGCGGCGTGCGATCCGGCAGCGCCTGATCGATACGCGCACCGAGGAAATCGCCGCGCCGTAGTACAGTGGCGAACAAGCGCATCTGGCCGCTGGTGCGCGCGCGTTCCCCGCGAATACGCCCTTCCGGCAGCGCAGTTTCCCGCATCACTAACTGAATAAACTCGTCATTTAATGCATCTAACTCATCGGCAATCGCATCAAGAAACTCGGCGCGTTGCGATGGCGAAGTGGCTTGATAGGCCGTGAAAGCTGCCGCTGCCGCATGGCAGGCCGCTTCGGCTTCTTTACGGCTGGCCTGATGGAATTGCCACGGTAAAGCTTCCCCGGTGTGGGCATCAAAACTGGAGAGCGTTTGCGGATTTTCGCCGCTGCGCTCGCCATTAATAAAATTCAAACCGCTAATCTTCATGCTGGCTCCCGTTTCAGCTCAGTGAAACCCAGATGGTTTTTAATTGTGTGTACTGATCGAGCGCTTCAGTGCCTTTGTCATAACCGCCAAAGCCCGAGGTTTTAAAGCCGCCGAACGGCGTGGTGATATCGCCTTCGCCATAACCGTTCACCGCCACGGTACCGGCCTGAATCTGTCGCGCCATGCGGATCGCCACGTTGAGATCGTTGGTAAACAGCGTCGCGGCCAAACCATAGGCAGAATCATTGGCCAGTGCGATGGCTTGCTCTTCGGTCTCAAAACTCATCAGCGCCACTACCGGGCCAAAGATTTCATCGCGCGCCAGGCGCATGTCCGGCGTAACACCATCAATAATGGTGGCTTCAACAAACCAACCGCCGCT
Organism: Pantoea sp. CFCC18179; assembly: GCF_059412405.1. NCBI lineage: Bacteria > Pseudomonadati > Pseudomonadota > Gammaproteobacteria > Enterobacterales > Erwiniaceae > Pantoea > Pantoea sp. CFCC18179. Next base: position 11,224 of record NZ_JBNBPM010000003.1, read on the forward strand.
TTCCGGCAGAGCCTGATGACCACCGTGCACCACTTGCGCGCCTTGTTGTTTGGCGGTTTCGATGGCACCGAGCACCCGTTTTAGCGCAGAAGCTTCAATTAACGGTCCCAGTTTGCTGCTGCGATCGGTGGGTTCGCCGACTTTCCACACTTCAGCCGCTTTGATCAGCGCTTGAGTAAAGGCGTCTTTAATGCCGGATTGCACCAGAATGCGCGACCCGCAGGTGCAGTTTTGCCCCATATTCCAGAAGGCCGCGTTGGCGAGGTTTTCTGCGATGTCATCGAGTTGTTCCGCCATATCGTTCATCACGATTTGCGGGCTTTTGCCGCCACACTCCAGCACCACTTTTTTCAGGTTGCTGTCGGCGGCATAACGCAGGAATTGGCGACCGATTTCGGTTGAACCGGTAAACGTCAGCATATCGACATCCGCATGCAGCCCCAGCGCTTTGCCGGTAACGTGCCCCAAACCCGGTACCACATTGAATACGCCAGCGGGAATCCCCGCTTGATGGGCTAATTCGGCAATGCGTAGCGCTGAAAGCGAGGCCAATTCCGCTGGTTTCACCACAATCGAATTGCCCGCCGCCAGCGCCGGAGCGATCTTCCACGACAGCGTGCCCGCGGGGAAATTCCACGGCAACACCATGCCAACCACGCCCACCGCTTCACGCACAATCAGGCCGAGATTGCTGTCGCCAGTGGGTGAGATTTTGCCAAACAGCTTGTCGGCGGCTTCGGCGTACCAGCGAATGTTGTTTGCAACATCCGGCAGATCGAGGTTTTCGCAATCCCACAGCGGTTTACCAGCATCGATGGAATCCAACAGCGCCAGTTCAGCGGCATTGGCATCGATTAAATCGGCAAATTGCAGCAAGATTTTTTTACGTTCACGCGGTGCCAGTTTACTCCAACTGCCTTGCTTAAAGCTTTCACGCGCCACGGCCACCGCACGATCAACATCCGACGCTGAGCAAAAGGCGATTTGATTCAGCACTTCGCCGGTTGAAGGATTGAGGTTGTCGAATACCGCCTGATTTTCCGCATCGCTGAATTCGCCATTAATAAAGGCGCGGGTACGCACTGTTTCGGGTAAAGAAGTCATAAATACTCCAAAAAGTTAATTTATAAGACTTTTCCAAGAAATGCCTTGGCACGCGCATGCTGCGTGTGATTGAAAAATTGTTCTGGATTACCCTGCTCAACCACCACGCCGTTATCCATAAACACCACCTGATCGCTGACTTCACGCGCAAAGCCCAATTCATGGGTGACCACCACCATGGTCATGCCTTCATCGGCGAGTTCGCGCATCACGGTAAGCACTTCGCCCACCAACTCAGGATCGAGCGCCGAGGTTGGCTCATCAAACAGCATCAAACGCGGTTTCATCGCCAACGCCCGCGCAATCGCCACGCGTTGCTGTTGGCCGCCAGAAAGGGTTTGCGGATAGGAGTTGGCTTTCGCCGCCAGGCCGACTTTCGCCAGCAATTGATGCGCGTGTTCGGTGGCTTCACGCTTGCTGATGCCGCGCACGCCAACCGGCGCTTCGATAATGTTTTCCAGCACCGTCATATGCGGGAACAGATTGAACCCCTGAAACACCATGCCGATGTCGGCGCGCTGTTTGGCAATCTCCGACTTCTTCATTTCATACAGTTTGCCGTTGTGCTCGCGATAACCCACCAAACTGCCGCCGACTTGCAGCAAGCCTTTATCGATACGCTCGAGGTGGTTCATGCAGCGCAGAAAGGTGCTTTTACCGGAGCCGGACGGGCCAAGAATGCAGCACACTTTGCCGTACTCAACGGTGAGATCGATGCCTTTCAGCACCGCCAAATGGTCGAACGATTTCTCGACGCCGCGTGCAACCACCGCATGCGCATGAGTTTGAGCAACAGACATATCAGGCTCCTTTCGCAGTTGGCGCATCATCACAAGGCGCGGCAGTCGGCAATGTGCGGCGATCGCTGCGGCCAAAGTGACGTTCGAGGAAGTGTTGCAGCAGCGTCAGCACGGTAGTCAGCACCAGATACCAAATCGACGCCACAATCAGCAGCGGAATGGTTTGGAAGTTGGCGGTGTAAATCAGCTGCGCCGAATAGAGCAACTCTTCCAGCGCGATCACGCTGACCAGCGAGGTGGTTTTCAGCATGCCAATCAATTGGTTGCCGGTGGGCGGAATAATGATTTTCATCGCCTGCGGCAGAATCACGCGGAACATCACGCGGAAGCTCGACATCCCCAGCGCTTCGGCGGCTTCACGTTGACCGTTTGGCACCGATTTCAGCCCGGATCGCACAATCTCCGACATATACGCGCCTTCATTCAGTCCCAATCCCAGCAGCGCAGCGACATATACGGTGATATAGGTGTTGGCGTCGAAGGTGCCGAGATTCGGCCCGATGGGGAAACCTAGCGTGATTTTTGGGTACAGCGCGGAAAGGTTGAACCAGAAAATCAGCTGCACCAGCAGCGGCGTACCGCGAAAGATCCATAAATAGCCATTGGCGATGCTCTCCAACACCGGGTTTTGCGACAGCCGCATCAACGCCACCAGCGTGCCCAACACAATGCCAATGGTCATCGCCGCCAGCGTTAACCACACCGTGGTCAGCAATCCGCTGAGAATCGAAGGATCGAACATGTATTGCGCCACCACGTTCCACTCAAAGCGTGGGTTGGTGACCATCGACATCACCAATCCGGCGGCTACCAGCATCATGACTGCCGCCGCGATCCAACGCCCGCGGTGCTTCAATGGAACCACTGGCATCTTTTCAATTTCACGCATATCTCTCACTACCTGACGATTTAACAATTGTGTCTGTGCCACGTTTGTTCCCCTGACAGTCTTGAAACTCGATATGGATGTGTTAAGAATCTATAGTAATCGATAACCGATAGCCGCTTACATCTTGTTTGTTTCAAATTTGTGAGTCAAGTCCAAAACAACCGCAAATACCGAGGAAAAACTTATGACGTCATTTACATGGAAAAACTGGGGCAAGAACCAGGCATTCACCGCCGCGGGTTACCTGCGACCGGATAATGAAGATCACGCGATAGCGCAAATTCAGCACGCCATTAACCAGCAGCAAGCGGTGCGCGTGGCGGGCAGCGGGCACTCGTTTACGCCGGTGGTGGCAACGTCGGGATTGTTGGTGGACCTCTCGGCAATCAGCGGGGTGATTGATATTGATCGCGCTAAACAGCAGGCCAATGTGTGGGCCGGTTCACGCATCGCCGATCTCGGTGAACCGCTGTGGAACAGCGGATTATCCATCGCCAATCAGGGCGATATTGATGTGCAGTCGATTGCCGGAGCAATTGCTACCGGCACCAAAGGGTCGGGAACGCAATTTGGTTCGCTTTCATCACGCGTCACCAGCCTGCGCGTGGTGAACGGCCTCGGCGAAGTGGTGGATATTGATGACTCGCAGCCGGATTGGTTGCATGCGGCACAGGTTTCGTTAGGGTTGCTCGGCCCGGTGCTGCGCGTCGGTTTGCAATTGGTGCCGGCGTATAAGTTGCGCGAGGAAAATATCATCCTGCCGATGAGCGAAGTGCTGAGCCAGTGGGATTATTTACTGGCGGAATATCGCCACTTCTCCTTCTGGTGGATGCCAACCGATCGCTCAGCGGATATGTATAAATTGGGCGATGTGCCCGCCGATCACTGTTTCGTCAAACTGCTGCGAGAAATCCCCGATGACGGTTTGGATCTGCCGCCCGGCGACGCCAATCGTCGCACTGACCGCGCCTACCGCATCTATCCCGATGGCACCACCGACGCCGAATTCCACGAACTGGAATATATGGTGGCGGCGAGCGATGCCAAAGATGCAGTGGCGGAAATGTGCCAACTGATGAAAACCCGTTTTCCAGATGATATTTCGCCGTTGCAGGTGCGCTGGCAGCAAGCGGATCGCGGTTTTCTCTCGGCGCAGTCAGGGCGTGACAGCACATCAATTTCGGTTTCCGGTGAAATTGGCCGCGATTATCAGCCTTTCCTTAGAGCGGTGGATGAAACATTGCGTCCGTTCCAGGCGCGTCCGCATTGGGGCAAATTACATTTTCTTGATCGTCAGCGCGTGGAAGAAATTTATCCCGATTACGCGCGTTTCCAGCAGATTCGTCAGCAATTTGATCCGCATGATTTGTTCCTGAATCCGCATTTGGCGGCGCTGTTCCGTGATTAAAGGCGCGAGCGGTCACCATAAATGGCGACCCTACAAAAGCGCGCAATGCTCCGTAAGGTCGCCATTTATGGTGACCGATTAAAACCCCATTGACAGCTTAAGTGTCGCATGTAATATATTACCCATTACCAACCACTGTGAGTGCATCGACTGATGAAGATTGCTGCGATTGACGTTTTTGGTTACGAGTTAACGTACGCCCACGGCGAATACGTGATGTCCGGTGGACGCGCGGCGCAGCGCCAGGCTTCCACGCTGGTGCGCATTCGTACTGCCGAAGGACTGGCAGGCTGGGGCGAGAGCAGCACGCTGGGCGGCACCTATTTGCCAGCGTTTGCTGAAGGGATTCGCGCAGCGGTGCAGGTTATGGCTCCCTCGCTGATCGGAATGGATGCTACCAATCTGTCGCTGATCCATCAGCAAATGGATGCGCTGCTGCTCGGGCAGGAAGGCGCAAAAAGCGCCATCGATATCGCCTGCTGGGATCTGCTTGGTCAGGCGGCGGGCTTGCCAATCTCGATGCTGATCGGCGGCATCGCACAACCTGATTTTCCTTTATATGAAGCAGTGCCGCTCGCCTCACCAGAAGCGATGGTGGCGTTTGTGCGTCAGCGCCAGGAAGTGGGCATTAATCGCTTTCAGCTTAAAGTCGGTAACGATCCGTTCGAAGATGCCTTGCGCACCCGCAGCGTGGTGGAAGCCTGTCCGGCAGATGCGGTGATTGTGGCTGATGCCAACGGCGGCTGGAATTTGCCGCGCGCCACCATCGCGGTGCGCGAAATGGCCGGATTGAACGTAATTGTCGAACAACCTTGTCGTGACACCGCCGATTGCGCGCTGGTGCAACGCATGAGCAGCTTGCCGCTGTCGATGGACGAATCGGTAACCAATGCGGCGGAGCTGTACCGCGCTAAATATGATGCCGGAGCCAGTTCGCTCAATATCAAACTGGCACGCGTTGGCGGCATAACCGGCGCGATGCGCATGCGCGATTTGGCACAGTCGCTGGGCATGACCATCTGCATTGAAGACGTTTGGGGCGGCGATGTCACCAGCGCAGCGGTGGCGCATGTTGCCGCCAGTACGCATCCGGACGCGCTGATGCACGCCTCGTTCTTCAATGACTGGACGCAGGAACATGTCGCAGGCTATCAACCGCGTTCAGTACGCGGTCGCGGCACCGCGCCAACCGCGCCGGGATTAGGCATCACGGTTGATCGCGCGGCTTTAGGCCCGGCACTGTTTGAGGTAACGCGTTGATGAGCGAACAATACGCCCTGCCCGCCGCGATGCAACGCTGGCTGGAGAAAAGCGATCGCCAGTTGATTACCGCCATTGATTCGCACACCGGCGGTAACCCAACGCGTATCGTGATGTCTGGCATCGAACTGCCCGCAGAGATTCAGGGCGTTGATGCGGCGCGCGGCTGGCTGCGCGATCATGCCGATCATTGGCGTCGTCGTTTAGTGCACGAACCGCGCGGCGGCGGATTAACCTGTGCGGTGTTGCCCATCGCCACGCAAGAAGATGATTGCGACATCGGCGCAGTATTGCTGGAACCGGGTTCCTATCCACCGATGTGTGGCCACTGCATGATTGGCTTTGCCTCAGTAATTGTGGAGTTGAATTGGCTGCCCAACTTGCAGCCGCAGGACGACGGCAGTTTGGCCTTTCGCATTCGCACGCCGGCAGGTGCGATTGGCGTCATCTCGCACTGCGATAATGGCGAACTGCAAAGCGTGACGCTGACCAATGTCGAATCCTTTGTGGTGCGTAAAGATCATCACCTTATCGACGGCAAAACCGTTGAGGTCGAACTACTGTACGGCGGCGATTACTACATTTCCGTCGATGCCAGCGCATTAGGTTTGTCATTGGATCGCGACAATGCCACCGAAATCGTGCGCATGGCGCGCGCGCTGCGGGCCAGCTACACACAACACGGCGTGCGCGATCCGCTCGATGATGCGTTGCTCGACGTCTACCAAGTGCTGTTTTATCACTACGATGCGACGATGCCCGATCAGGCCAAAATCGTGGTGATCGCCCCACCCGGCGTCATCGATCGCTCGCCGTGCGGCACCGGCAGCAGCGCGTTTTTTGCCAAGCTGGTGACCGAAGGATTGTTAGCCGAGCATCAATCACTCACCACTACCAGCATTATCGGTTCGACGTTTAGCGTCGCTACGCATCAACTGCGCCGCACGCCACAACGGATATACATCACGCCCGCTTTAACCGGGCGCGCCCGTATCAATGGTTTTCTGCATATCGCCGCAGATGCCGAGGATGAACTCGCAGACGGCTTTGCCCCACTCTGACTGACTCAATGGAGAAGAAATAACATGACGCTTAAAGGTGTACTTTCCGCCATCGTGACCCCCTTCACGCCAGATGGTGAGCAAATTGATGAAGCGGCGCTGCGTGCGCTGGTAGAACAAGGTATCGAAGATGGCGTGGATGGCTTTGTTCCGGCGGGCGGCACCGGTGAGTTTTCGGTGTTGTCGCAAGCCGAGAGAATGCGCCTGATTGAAGTGGTGGTCGATCAAACCGCTGGACGCGCCAGCGTGCTGGCGCATACCGGTGCGACATCGACGCGTGAAGCGGTCAAGCTAAGTAAGCACGCCGAGGAAGTCGGTGCCACCGCATTGATGTTAGCCACGCCGTATTATGAGCCGATTGGCTTTGATGAAGCCTGGAGTTATTACGCCGGTGTGGCCGATGCCACTTCGCTGCCGATTTGCGCCTACAACTTCCCGCCAGCCACCGGCCTGCATTTGGACGTCGATTTTCTGGTTAAATTAGCGCGTGAAATTCCCCAGGTTAACTATGTCAAAGATTCATCGTCGAATATTATGCAGATGAATACTTTATTAGCCGATCACGCTAACAACATTACGTTTTTAAATGGCGAAGATGTTTTAATGCTGCCGGCATTAATGTTAAAAGCGCCGGGCATGGTGATGGGCGTGGCTAACTTTATGTCGCCGGGTTTGGCGAAATTACAGCGCGCCAGTGAAACCGGTGATGATCAAATTATTGTCGATATCTGGCGCGAAATTAATCCGTTGATTCGTTTCCTCGCCAGCAACCGCTACAGCAGCGGCGTAAAAGCCGCCTGTGAGCTACTGGGCTTAACTGTCGGCCCGGTACGTGCGCCAATTCCACAATTTACCGCGGCGCAGAAAGAGCAATTAAAACTCATCCTGAATCAACTTGATCCATCATTATTAACCAAAGCAGCCAATAAATAACCATTGCCGTTACAAAAACATGTACTCATCGTAGCGGCGCAATTTATTGCGCGATAAATCGCGCCGCTACGAAACCCGTGTGAATATGAAATTTCTCATCAACGTTAAACCATCATGCAATAAAGTGCTGGGCGCTTTATTACGCTTATTTCATCACTGGAGATGAATATGAAATCGGATATTTTTTCTGGCGTCATTCCGGCGTTAATGACGCCTTGTAAAGCAGATCGGTCACCGGATTTTGATGCGCTGGTGAAAAAGGCGCGCCAACTGATTGCAACGGGCATGTCTTCAGTGGTGTATTGCGGCTCGATGGGCGACTGGCCGTTGCTCACCGATGCTCAGCGTATGGAAGGCGTTGAACGTTTAGTGGCGGCGGGCATTCCGGTGATTGTCGGCACCGGCGCGGTGAATACCGCTTCAGCGGTGGCGCATGCGGCACACGCGCAAAAAGTGGGTGCGAAAGGTTTGATGGTGATCCCGCGCGTGCTGTCGCGTGGCTCGGTGATTGCCGCGCAGAAAGAGCACTTCAAAGCAATTTTGACCGCCGCCTCTGAGTTGCCGGCGGTGATTTATAACAGCCCCTATTACGGCTTTGCGACCCGCGCGGATCTGTTCTTTGCACTGCGCGCTGAGCATCCCAATCTGATTGGTTTCAAAGAGTTTGGTGGCAACGACGATTTGCGCTATGCCGCCGAGAACATCACCAGCCGCGATGATGATGTCACCTTGATGATTGGCGTTGATACCGCGGTATTCCACGGTTTCGTCAATTGCGGCGCAGTTGGTGCGATCACCGGTATCGGCAATGTGTTGCCAAAAGAAGTGCTGCATCTGTGCAATCTGGCCAAAGCCGCCGCAGCGGGTAATGCCGAGGCACGCCAACGTGCGCAAGAGTTGGAAGAAGCGTTGGCGGTGCTTTCTTCCTTTGATGCCGGCCCGGATTTGGTGCTCTATTTCAAACATATGATGGTGTTGAAAGGCGACAGCGAATATCAGCTGCATTTCAATGCCAGCGATGCGTTGACCGGCAGCCAGCAAGTTTACGTTGAGAAACAGTTTGCGCTGTTTAATCAATGGTATGCATCATGGAGCCAGTTACCGGGCGTGGTGCAAGATTATAAAGTTTGAGTGCGCTAGCAATGAAAAAGCGATGATTGTTTCATCGCTTTTTTTTGCCTTGAATTTGGTGGTCACCATAAATGGCGACCCTATAAAACCTCGCATCCATCCGTAGGGTCGCCATTTATGGTGACCTGGTTTTAAGCTCGAGATACAAAAACAGCGGCAAAAGCCGCTGTTAAATAGCGATGCAATCGCCAAAAATCAGGCCTTCTTCTCCATCGCTACCGGCTCAGCGGCGGGTCGAAATGGCGTCACCTTGCCTTCACCACTCATCAAACGTGTTCTGGCGCGGCGCGCGGCTTCATGGCCGGTGCCGGTGGCGATCTCCATGTTGCCGATCTCAGCAAAATAATCACCCGCAAAGTGAATATCCACATCCTTACGTTCGCAATACGCCAGCATCGGATCGAAGTTGAAGCCAGCCGGACGATAAGTATTGCCCGGTTCCCAGCGCTGCACGATGGTTTCCACCACATGCCCTTTCAGCTCTGGGAACATTTTGTAGACATCGGTCAGATAACGATCGCGAATCTCATCGTCGCTCAACTTCAGCATGGCGCGCGCTGGTTCGCCGCCGGAATAAACCATTAAACTGCCGCCGGGTTTGCGTGGTCCGGTACGTAATGGGTTGGCGTGATTGAAGAACATGTCGAACGACGCATCAGGCGTGGTGATGGCATAGATATCGTCATACGGCATCGGCCCAATTTCATCGGTGATAATGCCCATGGTGGGGAACGGGCCATACTGCACGCCTTGCAGCGTTTCGCGTACATCGGTTGGCAGATCTTTGACGATTTGCGCTGCCTGATACGCCGGTACCGCAATGATCACCTGCGCCGCCGTGGCAGTATGTTCAACGCCGTTGGTCTCATATACCACGGTGTTGTAGCTGCCGGTTTTGGTGACGGCTTTCACGGTGGTGTGATAGGTGGCGCGGCTGCCCATCAATTCCATCATCACTTCACCAAAACGGCCGGAGCCGCCGTTGAGATTCAGCGCCATTGAATCGCCCTTGCCCGCCCATACCGCACCAAACAGTGATACGCCCACGCCCGCATGCTGATCTTCCATCTCCGCCGCTGCACGTCGTGCCGCCGATTGGAACAGCGCTTCGAGGCGTTTCGGTAGCGGTCCCATAAATTTGCGGAATGATTGGTCAGACATATAACGCGCCACGCGCGCACGGCGATGTTGATTGCTTTCACCATAGATCGGCTTCATCTCTTCCTGCCAGCCGCGCACCGCTTTCATAATGCGTAAGCCATTCCACGCCAATGCAATGCGTTCACCAATTTTCATCTTCATGGTGAGCGGCAACGCAGAAACTGACTTCGGTTTATACACTTTTCCATCCCAACAGATGGCAAATTTATTGCCCGGAATGCCGATCACCTCCAGCCCAATGGAGTGCAGGATATTGCGCATGTGCGAACCTGCCGGAGGAAACAGATGACCGCCAAGGTTGATCCAGTAATCACCACGGCTCATGGAGAAAAGTCGACCACCCAAACGGTGGGTTTTTTCCAGAATCATGATCTTTCTGTCACGCAACTCCCAAGCCGCTGAAAGGCCGGAAGGTCCACCACCCACCACAATCACATCAAAATCTGGTTTATCCATTATTCACTTACCTCAATAGCGTGTGTGTACTGAATCATCGTAAAAGCATGGAGTTATGGTGCTGGCTGAGCCGATTTTGGGGCGCTTTACACAAGCATCTTGCCAGCGTCATCTGTAATGGGTAATATATTACACGCAACTTCCAGCTGTCAATGTGTCGTCTTTTGTTCAAACACCAGCGTGCCATAGGTCATCCAGAGGAGCGTTATCGTGAAAATGTATAAAAGCAAAATGGTTTGTTATGCCCTGCTCGCCGCCACCAGCGTTTTGACGGCTTCCGTTCAGGCTGCTATTGCCAAAAACGATCAGGTTGCGGCTCTGCTACCCGAAGCGATGAAATCATCCGGTACGCTACGTATCGCGATTCCAGATATCGGTAAGCCATTGGCATATAAAGAAAATGGTGAGTTAAAAGGCATGGATGTCGAATTGGGGCACGCTATCGCTCAGGTAATGGGGTTGAAAGCGGATGTGCATCTGGTGCCGTTCGCTGCGGCGTTGACCGGTTTGCAGGCGGATAAATATGATGTCTCCTACGGCGAGTTTTACGTCACCGCCGAACGCCTGAAAGTGGCTGATTTCGTCACCAATTGGCAAGATTACAGCTCATTCCTGGTAGCCAAAGCCAACGATTTCAAACCAACGACGCTGAAGGAAATCTGCGGCCATAAAGTGGGCGCGATGGCCGGTTCTGCCGAGCTCGCCACGCTGAAAACGGCGGTCGCGCCGTGCGGCAGTAAAGCGCCGATGATCAGCGCGTTTGCTTCGATTAATCAGGCGATTTTGGCGCTTAACAGCAGTCGCGTCGAAGGCGTTTTAATTAACCGAGGCGGCGCGCAGGAAGCGATTCATATGGACAGCAAGCTGGATGCATCGGGTGAAATCGGTGGCGGCCCAACCGCGACGGCGGTGGCACGCAATGGAAATTCTGAACAGTTGCTGCCTGCAATAAAAGCCGCTTATGACAGCCTGATACAGAGCGGAGATTACATGAAGATTTTGCAAAATAACGATACCGCATACGGCGCTGCCAAAACCGCGGTGATCTATCAGCAAGATTCGACACCGCCGACTTACGCATTTAATTAATCTCTGCATGTGCATGTTATCGGTCACCAAAAATGGCCACCCTACAACACCTCTTCCCGTAGGGTCGCCATTTTTGGTGACCGATACATGACTCAAACGGATTAGTGGTTTACCGCGTGAAATAACCATATTGAGAACTATAAGTAAAAAGAATAAAATGTAGCCTGTTATCGACTACTTAGTTTACAAGCGGAGTACACATGGAACCGGAACTGCAACTACGACAAACCAATCTGCGCGATCAGGCGTTGTCGATCTTGAAATTGCGCCTGGTCTCCGGCGATCTCGTTCCAGGCCAGATTTATTCAGCATCGGCGTTGGCAGAAGAATTGGGCGTGTCAAACAGTCCGGTTCGCGAAGCGATGTTAACGCTGGTGAATCAGGGATTGATGGAAGCGGTGCGCAATCGCGGTTTTCGCGTGTTGCCGTTAAGCACCAAAGAACGCCAAAACATTTATGAATTGCGCATCTTGCTGGAAATCCCCTCAATGGGAAAACTGGCGGGCATGCAGGAAAAAATTCAGGCGCGTGCAGCGGAATTTACCAAAATCGCTAGCGATATGGTCAACTTCGCCAAAGAAGGCGACATCGTGAGTTATCTGGAGATGGATCGCCAATTCCACCTTGGTTTGCTGGCGATTCTGGATAATGAGCAGTTAGTGACTATCGTAGAAAACCTGCGTGATCAGTCACGCCAGTTCGGCTTAAAAAATCTGCGTGATACCGGCGGCCTGATTAAATCCGCTGAAGAACATCAGCCGATTTTGGATGCGATGGTGAAAGGCGATGCCAAACTGACCATGAAGCTGATGACAGCGCATCTCAGCCATTTAGTGGGTGATTGGGCCGGTTAATTCCACTCTTTTTGCTTGCTTTTTCAAGGCCGCCTATTTGGCGGCTTTGTTATTTCTGCAGGTATAAGGCCGGTTATCCACAATCCCCGTGCGTAGAAGCCGCGCTAACCTGTGGATAAATCTCGCATTGCAGCATGCAGCGCCCGATGCGCGCCTGCGGTTACTTTTCGCACGATTATTTGGCGTTGGCAGTCATTGAGCGACCGCATTTTCCCATAGCAAACACATTCACCGCCGCCAATACCGCTGCCGCGATAAACGCGCTGACGATGCCGCCGGGCAGATACGCCATAAATGCCGCCAAAAACTGTCCTGAGAAAATCGCCATCGATAGGCGCGCCAATTGCCGACCACGTTCTTGCGGCTGACTGATTTCCACTGTCATATGATTGACCAGCGGAATCGACAAACCGAACCCCATACCTAACAAAATGCCGCCGGGTAGGCACAGCAGCATATTCGGCGCAGCGGCAAATTCCAGATGAGCCAAAAGATAGCAAATAAACGCCATCACCAATGTAGCGTAACTGCCGAAACGCTGCGTCACATCCGGCATCATCGCGGCGGCGAGCACCGCCACCAGCGAGACAAAGGAGAGGAAATAACCAATCTGTGCGGCGTTGACGTGCATCGCCGCAAAGCGCTGCGGTAACATAATTACCGCGGTGAAAAAGCACATCATTGAGCACACCGCGGCCAGTAAAACCGGGCGTAGCAAGCGATCGCTGTTGGTTGAAAGATTTTCTTCCGGCTCCGTTGAAGATGGCATTGATCGCGGCACAGTGATCGCCACCAGCAGCAACATCAGCCACGCGAACAGGTACAGCGCGTAAGGCCAGCGCCAGCTGATCGACGCCAAAATGCCGCCGATAAACAAAAACAGCACGCCGCCCAATTCGATGGCCATGCCCTGCCGCGCCATCATTTTTAAACGCGCGTCGCCGGCATAAAAGCTGGCGATCAAGCTGGTGCCAGATGCCATGACAATCGCGGTGGCGCAGCCCAGCAGCAGTCGATCAATGATCTGCGGCAGCGCGCCCGGTAGCCACGCACCGGCTACGCCGAGCAAGCCGTAGCTGAATAAGCCCACCAGCAACAGCGAATACGCCCCCCAGCGATCGATGGCGCGCCCTGCCAGCGTGCCGGCTAAAACTACGCCCAGCGAAGGCAACGTAACCAGCCAGTTCGCTAAATGACTCACGCCAAGCTGCGCGGCAATCTCACTCAATCCCGGCACAATTACGCAGCCGACCATAATCGTTAGGCAACTGACGGCCAGTAAGGTCATTGCACCGACTTTATTGATGGTTGACATGCTCTTTACCTTCTATCCACTATTCGGACAATATACCCATATAACGGACAATTCCGAAAGAACAATTACGCAGGTTATTATTTGGCAAAGTGTTACATGCTATAGTCTTGCCACTTTTTCATCGGCAGAAGAGACAAAAATGGTTGCGGATTCAGAAGGTAACGGTTCTCAAGTCATCGCGCGCGCGGCGACGATTTTGCGCGCGCTGGAAGATCAACCGGCTGGATTGTCGATGTCGGCACTGGCGAAGGCCACTGCTTTGCCGCGCACCACCGTGCACCGTTTAGTGACCTCGTTAATCACTCAGCAAATGCTGTTGCAGGATAGCGACGGCATCAAACTGGGCCCGGCGCTGGCGCGATTAGCGGCATCGGCGCACATCGATATCATAGCGCTGGCACAACCGGCGATGGCGACGTTAAATCGTCGCACACGCGAAACCGTGGATCTTTGCGTCTGGCGCGGCAGCCATACTGTGTTGGTGAGTCAGTGTGTATCGGATCAAGAGTTGCGGGTGGTGTCGCCAGTGAGCACCGCGTTTCCATCGCACTGCGCGGCGCACGGTAAAGTGTTATTGGCGCAACAAAGTGATGAATCACTTGATGTGTTGTTACCGCAGCTAACCGAAGCCCGCACCCGCAACACCTTGCAAACTCGTCAACCGTTAATGGCAGAGATTGCGCTTATCCGTCAGCAAGGTTATGCGATTGATCGCGAAGAACATGCGCGTGGAGTCTGTGGGATCAGCGTGGCGTTGCAAACCGGTGTCGGCGAATGTTATGCGCTGGCGATTGCCGCACCAGCGTTGCGTTTTGATGAGCAGTTCGCCCATCTGTTAGCGTCTTTGTTGCAGGCGAAAGTTGAGATTGAAGCGTTAGTGGCGCGTTAAACCGAATCTTCTTTTTCAATCACCAACACGCGCGCCGCGCCTTGCGGATGTGCCACATGTTCGGTGCCGATGCTGGCGTAAAAAATATCGCCGCTTTGCAACATGGCTTTTTTCACTTCGCCCGCCTCGCGATAATGCATCTCCACCACACCATCCAGCACCGCAAACACTTCTTGCCCATCATTGATGTGCCATTTGTAGGGTTTGTCGGTCCAATGCAGACGCACGCTGGTGCCATCGAAATTAGCGATGTCTAACGCTTCCCAGGCTTTGGCTGGCGTGAAATTTTTACTACGGGTGATTTTCATGAGTGATCCGCATAGAAGAATTTGCGCTGATGATACTGGCAACAACCGATTCATGCGGGACAAGATGGGATGCTTTACGGACATTTAGAAACAGCAAAGCCGCCCGGAGGCGGCCTTAACACAACATCAGAAATCTTATTTGTACAACTCAGCGGTCATATGAACGCGATTGTTGGTGTTGGCTTCGGTGATTTTATACTGTGCGCCCTGCTGCTGTGCCTGAGCGGCTACTTTAGCTTCTGCGCCATCAAGTGTAGAAGACTCAACGGAGATGCTCTGTGCAAAGCTGGCAGCTGACATCAGTGAAAGAGTAGCGGCAGCGGCGATAGTCAGTAATTTTGAAGTTTTCATGGTCATAATCCTTAATGGTTTGGTTGGTTACGAAGGCTATTTGCTTTCGATGAAACAATAATAACTCTAGTTATCGTTTCAATATTAACTATTAGTGCGGTAATCGTGATCTTGCTAATAATGTCCACTTTCACAAAAAAGGCCGCCTCGTAAGGCGACCTGTTCTGGCACATCCTTATGCAACCATTCCGTTATTTATACAGTTCAGCAGTCATGTGGACGATGTTACCGTTGCTGGCTTCCAGGATGCGGTATTGGTCGCCATGTTGCTGTGCTTGTGCGGCGATTTTGGCTTCTGCGCCGTCCAGCGTGGTTGAAGTGGCTGAAACGGTTTGTGCGAAGCTTGCAGCTGACATCAGTGAAAGAGCGGCAGCAGCGGCGATAGTCAGAGTTTTGATAGTTTTCATGGTCATAATCCTTTGGTTGTTTGTTGTGAAGGCTGTGCGCCTTCGATGGAAACAATAATAACCATAGAAACTATTATCAGATTAACTATTAGTGCGATCACGATGATCGAGCTAATTATTCCAATTGGTGTTGGTTTAGCACCTGACGCAGTTCCTCAATGTCTGCCGCTGCCAGCGAACGTAGCGGACGTGGCAAACAATCCTCTTCAGCTAAGCCCAAAACAGCGGCGGCAGCGGCAATAACGCGGATGCTGCCGCCGTGTTTGCTGAACAGCGCCCACAGCGGTGCGAGCCGTTGTGCTTGTTGTTCTACTGAGGCGAAATCCCCCGCTTGTGCGGCATCGGTCATCGCTTTGGCGCTGCGCGGGAACAAGCCACCGCACACTGAATACCATAAATCGCAGCCAGCGATTAATCCGTTTGCGGCAAAGGCATCACCGCTGACGCCAATGCTGACATGCGTTGGAATCTGCGCACGCAAGCTCTCGACACGCTGCCGCGCGGCGGCCAGATCCGCCGGAACGCCGGGAATTTTGATCGACTGAATATGCGGCAACGTGGCAATGCGCGCGTGCAGCGCATCGGAGAAAAGGGTGTGACTGGTGCCCGGATTGTCATAAATGCAGATCGGTACAGAGACATGTCGCGTGACGTCTTGATACAGACCAAACACTTCGTCATCAGTGAGTTTTTGATAGGCAACGGCGGGCAGCAGCAGTGCGCTGGCACCGGCTTGCTGCGCATCATCCGCCAGGCGCAGCACTTCATCGGTACTGATTGCACCAATGCTGACAATCACCGGAATTTTCTCCGCGTGCTGGACCGCCAACGTGGCGATGCGCTTGCGTTGTTCGCGGGTGAGATAGGCGTAGCTGCCGGTGGAACCGAGCACGCCTAACGAATCCACTTTGGCAGAAGTGAGACGCGCGAGGAGATTGAGAAAGGCGGTTTCATCAATGCCGGACGCATTGAACGGAGTAAGCGGAAACGCACTGAGTCCTTTGAACATGATTAGCTCCTGATCCTAGACATAACCAGGTCACCATAAATGGCGACCCTACAAACGGCCTAAACGGTTTTCGTCGGGACGCCATTTATGGTGACCTGGTTTGAAAGGACTCAGAATACTGTTAACTGCGTTTTCTGCGCCACCACCATAACGCCAGCAACACGATAACGCCCGCCGCCGCCATGCCAATACGCGACAACATCATCAGCGGCGAAGCTTCACCGCCCGCACGCAAGGTTGCTACGCGTTCAGCACTGATTTGCACCTGGCTGTGACCAAAATCCTGCATCAAATAATTAGTCACCGAAGCGATTTGCTGGTCATTCAACTCATCCGTAAAGCCGATCATCCCCTGCTGCTTCTCCGGCCACACACCTTGCAGAATCGCCATTGCCACGTTATCGGCGTTGGGTTTATCCAGCACCGGATGGTGCTGCAAGGCCGGTAAACCGTTCAGACCTTGTCCCGACAAGTTATGGCAGGATGCGCAGTTGTTACGGTAGATTTGCGCACCTTCGCCTAATCCCGACCACGCCGCTGGCGTGTCATCGCCCTGCACTTTAGTTAAGCCGCTTGTTACTGCTGGCGAAATTTCCTTGCCAGAAGCGGGCAATAAATAGCTGGCGATGGCCTGACGGTCGTCTGGTGTCATGCGCGCGAAGCTTTTATCGATCGCTTCCAGCATCGGTCCGCCAGCGGTCGCGCCATTGCTGGCGTGACCAGTGGCAAGATAGTCAGCCAGCATTTCACGCGTCCAATGTGCTTTGCCTTGCAGCGCATCGGCGCTGATATCCGGCGCGAACCAGGTTCCCAATGAAGCACCTTGCAGTTTTTTATCCTGCTGCTCAGCCATCAGCAAATTGCGTGGCGTGTGGCAAGTGCTGCAATGGGTTAAGCCTTCGACCAAATAGGCACCGCGATTCCACTGCGCAGATTGCGCCGCATCCGGTTGGAACGGTTTGCTATCGAGGAACAATAGATTCCACGCTGCCATGCTGAAGCGCAGATTGAACGGGAACGGCAGCGCGGTTTGTTCCGGCTGCACATCCACCGGCTGCACGCCTTGCATGAAGTAAACGTACAGCGCCGCTACATCTTCATCCGTCAGTTTGGCATAGGCGGTATACGGCATTGCCGGATAGAGTTGACTGCCATCGCCGCGCACACCTTTGCGCAGTGCCGCGGCAAACTGCTGCTCGCTGTAATTGCCGATACCCGCCACTTTCGACGGCGTTATATTGGTGCTGAAAATGGTGCCTAGCGGGCTAGCGATAGCATGGCCGCCGCTGAACGGCGCTTTGCCCTCCTCGCTGTGGCACGCGGCGCAGTCACCGGCAATCGCCAGATATTCGCCACGTTTGATCAGGTTTTGATCCGCTGCCTGCACGGATGTGCACAGCATCAATAACGCAACGGCCGCCAGCCCGCTTTTCCCTTGCTTAGCCATGTTGCGTCTCCTGCAAGATTTTGTCGGCGGTACGTAACGCCAGTGCCATCGCGGTCAACGTCACGTTACAAGTGCCAACGGTTGGCATCACGCCGGTGCCAACCATAAATAAGTTGGCGTGATCGTGTGCGCGTCCCCACGCATCGGTAACGCTGGTGGCGGGATCCAGTCCCATCGATAGCGTGCCGGTGATGTGCTGGCGGTTGGAGAATTTGCCGCTTTTGCTGTGTTTGATGTTGGTTGCGCCGAGTTTGGCAGCAATCGCGTCATAGCACTCGCGGGTTTTCTCGGTACCTTTCACCACGTAATCATTCACATCCCAAAACAGCGATGGCGTTGGCAAGCCAAGCGCATCTTTGTTATCGCTCAATGTCACGCGGTTGTTAGGATCGGGCAGCTGTTCCAGCGCATTCTTGATGCTGAGACGACGCGCAGCGCGGAAGCGGATTTGTTCCTGCAATTTCTTGCCGAACAAGCCTTCTGCCAGCACTTCTTTGGTCACTGACGCGACCTGAGAAGCGTTGGAAATGTCGATGCGGAACGGCGCGTGTTCGCTGCGGAAATCGCCGTCGCGGAATTGACCAATCGAGCACGGACTCACCGGACCGCGACCTGGCCAGATCTCTTCATCTACGTCGAAAGTCACGCCAATCGCCGGGTGATCGCACAGATTGCGGCCCACGTTATCGCGCGCGTTGGCGATGCCGTGCGGGAATTTATCGCTCACCGACATCAACAGTAGTTTTGGCGTTTCAATCGCATTCGCCGCCAGCACGAAGGTTTCTGCGGTGACGCGATGGCTGACTTTATTCCAGTCGTAATAGTTGGCAGCCACAATCTTGCCTTGCGCATCGTGTTCCAACTGATACACCACCGCTTCAGTGATCACCTGCACGCCGCTGTCTTCGGCTTGCTGCGCCGCTAATCCGCCGTGATATTGCGCATCAATCGGACATAACGGCATGCAGTTATTGTTGCCGCAACAGGCTGGACGGCCATCATAGCTGTGGCTGTTACGGCCGGTGCTGTCATCCAGCACGGTGAAATCTGGAGCCAAACGCGCGGTAACACGCTGTTGCAGCCAGGAAGCCGGTACGCGTTCCATTGGATAAGGCTTGCTGCGCGGCGATCCATTGTCTGGTGATCCACCGACACCGGCGATCACTTCAGCCTGATAGTAATACTCTTCCAGATCGTCGTAGCCGATCGGCCAATCTTTGCCGATACCATATTGGCTGTGCTGACGAAAATCATTCGGCACAAAGCGCCACAGTTGCGCCGCCCAGTGCCAACTGGTGCCACCAAACATGCGGATGTATTGCGCGGCAAACGGGTGCGGACCGGCCTGATGCAGATAATCATTCGGTTCCGGCGTATAACGCGGATGCGGTGCCTGCGGCGAGAACGGATACGGCGACATAAAATCAGATTTGAAGGCCGAAGCGCGGAAGCGTTCGACCAGTTGATCGCGCGCCACTTTCGGGCCGGATTCAAGTAACAATACCGATTTCCCGGCTTTTGCCAAACGGGTTGCCAGCAGCGAGCCGTTGACGCCCGCACCAATGACCACCACATCGGCAGAATTCTTAGTTTTCATTAACTGCTTAGCTCACTTAAATCAGGGCTGCTGCGCCCAGCTACCACATTCACCGTAAGAAAAACTCGGCGGGACTAATTTGTCATCCACCAGCTGATTCGCCAGCGTATTCACATAGGTGACGTACAGCGCGTGCTGGCCTTTACCGACCACGCCGTTGTACCAGCCGCCTAAAATCACTTTCGCCAACTTCTCGCTGTCGGCATCGGCAAAGGTCAGATGATCTTGCTGCAACAATTCTGGCTGGCTTTGCAGCAAGTTTTTTAGCTGCAACAAACTGCCGATAAAGCCTTTCTGCGTTTGGTTTAACGCCTGCAACAGCGCGCGTCCCACGGTGAGATTGAGGCCGTCTTGCTGCGTTAACCAACGCGAAACCTGCATTAGATCATCAAGACCGGCAACATGCGCGTCAGGTTGGGCAGCGCGTAAACGCGGCAACGGCAGAAGCTGTCCGGCAGCGCTGGCGAGAGTCACCAGCCCGGCCAGCTTCAACACGCGGCGGCGTGAATAGTGATTCATTTTCAAGTTCCAAAAGAGAATTAACGGTCACCCTAAATGGCGACCCTACATAAAACGCGCGTATCTGTTGTAGGGTCGCCATTTATGGTGACCGAACAACATGCAACGCACTGGCCGCCCTACATCAACGTTTACGGCGATACAGTAACCAGCCGAGCAGCACGATCACCACCAGCATGCCCGCGCCGACGCCGATCTGCGCCATCAGCACCAACGGCGAGGATGGCCCGCCGCGACGGATTTCCGCCACTTGCTCGGGTGACACCGTCACGTCAACGTTGCCGTAGTGGTGCAAAATCCAGTTCGACAAGGTCGCGACTTGCTGATCATCAAGATGATTAAGCGCATTCGGCTGGGCGCCAAACGGCGGCATAAACACATCGCCCTGTTGGGTTTTGCGTTCCACACCAAACAAAATGGTGGCGATTAAGTTAGAAGGATTGTTTTCCGCCGTGGCGCTGTTGTGGAACAAGCTCGGATAGAACGCATCCGGCGTGCCTTGCCCACTGCTGCCGTGACAAGACGCACAGTTGCCAGAGAACAAACGCGCGCCTTCATCATTCACTGCCGCGTTAAACGGCTGGCCGCGAAATGCCACCAAATTGTTTGCCGCTTTGCCTTGTTCAAAACGTGATGCGCCGCTGGCAGGTGCATTGCTATCCGCAACGCTACTCATATATTCAGCCATCGCTGCCACATCATCATGTGACAGATGCTGGAAGCTGTGGCTGATGGCTTCTGCCATGCTGCCCGCAGCTTGCGCTTTGCCCGCTAAACGACCGGTTTGCAGATAAGTGATCAAATCCTGCTGCGACCATTGCCCAATGCCGCTGACTTTATTCGCGGTGATGTTCGGCGCGAACCACGGCCCAACCTGCGCACCGGTAAAGGCTTCGCTCTCTTTTTCCTGCATCAGGAAACCGCGCGGCGTGTGGCAAGTGCTACAGTGCGCCGCGCCTTCCACCAGATAACGGCCGCGATTCCAGCTGTCGCTTTGCGTGGTATCTGGCGTGTAACCTGGCGCTTTGAGGAACAGCGCATTCCAGAACATCATTGAGAAACGCAGATTGAGCGGAAATGGCAAATGCGTCTGCGCCGTCGGCTGATCAACCGGCTTTACGCCGGACATGAAATAGGCATATAGCGCATGCACATCGTCATCGGTCAACGTGGCATACGCGGTGTACGGCATCGCCGGATAGAGATTGGCGCCGTCGGCGCGCACGCCTTTGCGCAGTGCTGCGGCAAATTGCTGCTCGCTGTAATTGCCGATACCAGCGGTTTTCGATGGCGTGATGTTGGTGGCGATGATCTCGCCGACCGGCGATTCAATGGCTTTGCCACCAGCAAACGGCTGACCATGTTCCGCGGTGTGGCACGCAGTACAATCCGACGCCACTGCCAGATATTCACCCTTCTTGATCAGCGCATCATCCGCAGCATGCGCCGCGCCGGTTGCCAGCGCCAAGGCCAGCGCGAGGTGTTTAAGCTGCAACATCATCACGCCTCCTGCGCTTGTTTAACAATCGCATCAGCGGCTTTAAAAGCCAGAGCGACCATCGTCAAGGTGCTGTTGCCGCAAGCGGTACTCGCCATCGCGCCACCGCCAGGCAGGAACAGATTGCGGTGATCGTGCGCACGACATTCGTTATCCACCACCGAATTGGCCGGATCGTTGCCCATGATGGTGCCGCCCATGATGTGTTTGCTCTGATTGAACTGTTTGGAGAATTTTTTCTCGGTGGCGCCCATCGCTTCGGCAATGCGGTTAGCGATCGGCATCGAATAGTTTTGCAACGAGCGGCGCACATAATCGCCTACGTCGTAGTGAATCGTCGGTTTCGGCAAGCCAAGCCAATCTTTCTTATCACTTAGCGTCAGACGATTGTTGGCGTCAGGCAGGATTTCATGCGCCAGCACGATATCGGCGGTGCAGGCGGTCATGCGGCGGATCTCTTCATCCAACGCTTTGCCGACCAGGCCTTTTTCCAATGCGCCGAAGGTGACGAAGCGATTGCGTGCAAAGTTGTTAAAGCGGAAATAAGCGCCCGCATGCTCCGAGCGGAAATCGCCCTGCGAGGTTTCCATAATGCCGCTGTTCACCACCGGGCCAACGCCCGCCCAATACGGTTCATCCAGCGTCACCGTCATGGTGATTTGCGGGTGATCCATCATGTTGCGGCCAACTTGATCCGAGCTGTTGGCGAGACCATTTGGATTACGTGCGTCCGCCGACATCAGCAGCAGTTTTGGCGTTTCTAAACCATTACAGGCGACAATAAACAACTTGCCGCTGACGCGATGGGTTTGCTTGTGCTGATCGTAATAATGCACCGCTTCGATCTGGTTACTGGCGTTGGTTTCAATGCGCCATACCACCGCGTTATCGAGGATGGTAGCGCCTTTGGCTTCGAGGCGTGACAGCGCGGTAGCACCATCATATTTCGCGCCAACCGGACACACCGGCACGCAGTTGTTATTGGCGCAGCACGCCGGGCGATCGTCATATGACGTGCCGCTGTTACGTGCTTGCGCGGTAGGAATGTTGTGCAAGCCGAGTTTTTCGCGCACCACTTCGGTAAAGCGCGCTTCGCCGGGACCAAATGGCAGCGCTGGCATCGGATAAGGTTTGGAACGCAGCGGCGGCCATTGCAAGGCCGGATCGTCTGGGCCACAGATGCCGAGTTTGTATTCCGCGCGCGCGTAATACGGCTCCAGCGTGTCGTAATCAAACGCCCAGTCACGTCCCACGCCGTAACGGGTATGCAGTTGCATATCGGCCGGGGTCAAACGCCAGCAGGTACCCGCCCAATGCCAGGTCGATCCACCGGCATAACGCACGTAGCTTTGCGCATAGGAATCGACTCCGCTTAATTGCAGATAACCTTTGCCTGCGCCCGCCGGTTCCGGATGCGGCGCCCAATCGCGCGAGGGATAACACTCGATCGGGTTGCCTTTCGCCGCCAGCGGCAGATTGCGGTAATTTTCCACGATTTCGGCACGCGACACGCGCGGACCGGCTTCTAACATCAATACCGGAATTCCGGCGTCCAACAGTTGCTCTGCGATCACCACACCGACCACGCCGGTGCCAACGATCACCACAGGTGATTGTGAAGGGGCTGCCATAATTATCTTCTTCTTTCAGGTCAGAATTGCGGTACGGGAAGAACCGGTGTGTTGGCGCGCTGCCAGTGGTTAGGACCACTGATGCCATACGATGGAATGGTGATGGCGTCCAGCGTGGTGTGCCAAGTCAGCGCCTGTTCATAGGCGAATGCCTTCACCGAGCGCTTAGGCTCAAGGCAACCGGTGTACCAGCCAAAGATGATTTTGTGCGCCAGATCCTGCAACGCACCCTGCGGAATCGCTGGGAAGAAATCCTCAACGATCTGCGCGTTATTCGCCTTGGCAATCGCCAACAGATGATTGAGATTTTCCATCAGCGTCGGCTGTTCCAGTTCCAGCAACGCCAGCATGCGCTGACCTACCGCATCATCAAGTTGATGATTAACCAACAGGCGAGATAGCTGCATGAAAGGTATGAAGTTTTTAGATGAGTCAGCAAAAGCAAAACGCGGTAAGGCTGAGGTGACAAGGCCAGCAGCCACGATCACCACGCCGGAGAGCAGCACTCTACGACGTGACAGTTGGACCTCGCCGAAAGGCAGGTCATGCGAAGCACTCATGGTATATCCCTGATTAGTGACATTACTCAAAACCCCCGCAAGGCGGCGGTGAAAACGGCATTTATTATTGGTAGTAACGGTAAATCTATTGATAGTTAACAATCACGCAACGTTACATTAATTCGATAACTCATAGTTACGTGGATTATTAATATAATAAATGGATCTTAAACAAAAGCCATACGTAAATGACGTTTTCAAATCAGGTATGAGTGGAGAAATGCAAAACTGAATTTTATGGCTGTTTTGCCAGCCACTGCGCGGCCGTAGTGGTTTCAAAACCTCGAAGATGATTGAAGGTGGTTTCTTTAGGCCACGCAACCCCATCAGCTCTGGCAAAAGCCAGCCGGTATTTTGCCGCAACATCATCAGGAGTGTGCTTTACATCAGCTAATAGCTGTTCTCTGCTCAGTAATTTTCTCTTTATTTCACTATTCCAATGGAACTGCATTAAATCTGCCAGCTCACGGTATGTCAGCGTGTCTCCAGCGATAAAGACAATCTGGTTACTCAAAGTGGGTTGATTGCAAAAGATCTCCGCAGTCAGCCGGCCGATATCTTCAGGGGTCGTCAGAGTGACTGCATGCTGCCAGTCACCCAAACCAAAAACAGTTTTAGTTGGTGCGTCAACGACACCAAAACTCGGTTCAAACAGATAGCTGGTGAATATGCCAGTGGATACAATCACCCATTCAGTGGTGTTTTGACCGCGAATCAGATCGCGTACCTCAAGTTGTTCATCCCACACTTGTTGTCCACTGCCTTTGCCGATGGCGTCATAATCAACGCCGAACTGCCATGGGAAGTAACGTGCCACTTTGGCATTTAATACGGCTTGAGTAATCTTTATTTGTGTTCCCTCTCCACCGACAAAACCACTGCAATTAATCACGGCGTCGAAAGAGTGAAATATCTCGCTCAGTTCATCGATATTATTTTTCTGCAGATCCCCTTCTACAACTGAAATGCCCAGTTTATCGAGTGCATCCAATCTTTCCTTGCGCAAGCCAGAAATAGCGTTAGCGGCTTCTGGCCTTAGCAATACACTTATTTTTAACTGATCGTGTTGCCTGGCTTTATTACTCATCGCTCGCAACACCTGCAAACCAAGCTCCCCGGCCCCAAGTATGAGAACGCTATTTACAGATTTAGATTCAGTATTCATTCTTGCCTCCTGTCATATTGTCAGGTCATCATGACAGCCGACAGAGATTGGCTCAATTAGGCACATAAATGATACCGGAGGTGATATGGAATCAGAGCGGGAAGAATTATTGCGGTTTTCAAAGGAATTTTGCGAAGAATTAAGTGACGATGATGAAGGACTTAAACGTGAGATTCTGGCGCATGCCGGTAATCGCTGGTCACTAGGTGTGTTGCATATTCTCGGCACTTGCGGCCCTTTGCGTTATGGGGAAATACGCCGAAATCTTCAGGGCGTTACGCAAAGAATGCTGACGCGAACATTGCGTCATCTTGAACGCGACGGGCTTATTTATCGCTGTGATTATCAGGAAAAATTGCCTCGGGTAGTTTATACAATTACCGCTATGGGAAAAGAAATGCTGCTTAACATGTTGCCTTTATGGTCGTGGATTATTACCTCCGCCGATTATTTCCGGGATTCCAGAGCACAATTCGATGATAATTAACTCTGAATGGGAGCCGAACCGCATAGGGCTGGAACGAGATATAATAAAAATAGAGCGCAGTTCTTGCTGAGAGGATTCTAATATGACGAATTTTTATCACTTTACGGCCACCAGCCTGAATGGCCAGCCGATCTCTATGCGTGATTACGCTGGCAAGCTGATTTTGGTGGTGAATACCGCTAGCCTTTGTGGATTCACGCCACAATACGCCGGCCTTGAAGCGCTTTACAAGAAATATGCCGACCAAGGTTTGGTGGTGCTGGGTTTCCCCTGCAACCAATTCGGCAAGCAAGAACCCGGCGCTGCCGACGAAATCGCGCAAACCTGCTACGTCAATTACGGTGTGAGCTTCCCAATGTTCGAGAAAGTGGAGGTTAACGGCAGCGAAACCCACCCGATATTCAGTTATCTGAAACATGCCTTGCCCGGCGTGTTGGGTGAGCGAATTAAGTGGAATTTCACCAAATTCCTGATCGGACGCGACGGCAAACCGCTCAAACGTTTTGCCCCGATTTCCACCCCAGCGAACATGGAGGCCGCCATCCTTGCTGAGCTGAAAATCTAAAAACGTTCGACTTAACCGCGAGACTTGTTAATCGCGTTGTTAAAAGTGCCTTCCCGTTCTGAATCGATCACTACTTGCGTAAAGGGCGAAAGAATTTTCGAATATCGGCGGCCAAAATCTGTGGCTGCTCCAGTGCAGCAAAGTGCCCGCCTGCAGGCATCGATTCCCAGTGTGTCAGGTTATAACAACGCTCCACCCACGAACGTGGTGGCAGGGGAAGTTCGGCAGGAAATAAGGCGACACCCAGCGGAGGGTAAACACGCTCACCGCTTTTGAATGCTGCGGGTCTGGCTTTGCCCTCAACGTACATCCTGAATGATGAGCCGATAGTTTGCGTAAACCAATACAGGGAAATGTTTGTCAGTAAGACATCAAGCGGTACAGCATTTTCGAGGTTTCCATGGTTATCTGACCATGCTGCAAACTTCTCGGTTATCCAGGCAGCCAAACCCGCTGGTGAGTCATTTAAACCGGCAGCAAGACTCTGCGGTTTGGTGCTTTGTAGCCGGCTGTAGGCCGCATTCTCATTACTCCACGCCTGAACATAATCCAGATACTTTTGCTCTTGATCCGTAACGGGCGGTTCGGTGCCACTAAGCGGAGGAGCATAGGAGCCCGGAATATAGTTGAGATGAATGCCCGTTACCGCCTGCGGATATCGGTACGCCAACCACGTTGAAACTCCCGCCCCCAGATCCCCGCCCTGCGCGCCAAATTGCTGATACCCCAATCCATTCATTAACGTTTTCCAAAGCGCTGCCACTTCGTATGACCCAATGCCCTTTTCCGTGGGGATGGAGGAAAATCCATAGCCCGGCAGTGACGGAATAACCACATCAAAGGCATCTGCGGGATCCCCGCCATGAGCGCCGGGATCGGTCAGCAAAGGAATGAGTGACACCATTTCCACAAATGAGCCAGGCCACCCGTGCGTCAGGATAAGCGGCATCGGGTTCTGCCCGTTTCCACGCTGGTGAATGAAGTGAATGCTGTGACCGTTGATGTTGGCTTTAAAATGGCTAAAAGTATTAAGCCGCCTTTCCTGCTCACGCCAGTCAAACTCGTCCGTCCAGTAGTTCACCACGCGTTTTAAAAGAGCTTGGCTAATCCCTTCGTTCACGTTTGCGTTGAGATCTTCAAGCCAGCGCGTGTTTTTCAGTCGCAGATGTAGATCAGCAAGCTCCTCATCTGGCACGTTGATTTCAAACCGTTCCACGTTCATTGCGCTTAACCTTATTGATGGTGCTGAAGAAGTAAATTAGCTAAACATCATCATAGCTTGAACAGTACCAAAGGCTCAGATGACATCGATACACGTCCAGCACCGCAGGACGCATTGCATGCTGAAGAAACTCAGCAACACTGATCAGCTTAATCTTTCATAAACTAATAGCGGTAGATGTTGTCATCCTTAGATAACTAATAGGTTTTCTATGGCGAAATTTTTGAGATTTATCTGACAATCACAGATTGTTAGCACAATATAAGGAGAAATAATGCCGTTAATTTTTGGTGAGTTATCTGGCGCTCCAACTTGGGTGCCTGCTGTATTGCTCGTCACCCTCTCTTTAATCGTGGGTTTTCTCGCCCGATTTCTGCTCTTACGCTTCATCCGCTACTGGCAGAATCGTGATAGGAAACTCTTTAAATCACTTGAAAAGCATTTGCGCGGATCGATGTTTTTATTCATCCCGTTATTGCTCATCAATGTTGGGGTAAGTTACGTCAATGTTAGCCCAGATTCGCTCTCCTTTATTATTACTACGCTGAATATCTTTATTATATTGTCGTTGTGTTCCGTGTTAATTCGCCTGACTAACGTCGCGCAGGATATGTTATTTATCCGCTATGACATCAACCTGTCTAATAATCTTCGTGCGCGTAAAATTCGCACGCAAATCATCTATGTCAAAAAGGTCGCGATTGTCATTCTAGTCTCCTTTTGCCTGACGTTGATTTTGCTGAGCTTCCCCGGTGTACGAAAATTCGGCACGACGATCCTTGCCGGTGCGGGCGTGGCGGGAATCATCATTGGCTTTGCCTTACAGAAGTCGCTGGTCAACCTGTTTGCAGGCATTCAGATTGCCTTTACCCAGCCGATTAAAATTGATGACGCGGTGGTGGTTGAAAATGAGTGGGGTTGGATTGAGGAAATAAACCTGACTTACGTGGTGGTGCGCATCTGGGATCTGCGACGACTGGTGCTACCCATTACCTACTTCACCGAAAATGCCTTCCAGAACTGGACGCGTAATAACGCGCAAATATTGGGCTCAGTGTTTCTCTATCTTGATTACTCCATGCCTTTGGAACCGTTACGCAAGCATTTTGAAAAAGTGCTCAGTGAAACCAAGTTGTGGGATCAACAAACTCAGGTGCTCCAGGTGACGGACACCACAGATAAAACCATGACCATTCGTTTATTAATGACAGCACAAAATTCACCCACAGCATGGGATTTACGCTGCCATGTGCGAGAAAAAATGATTGAGTTTGTTCAGCAAAATTACCCGCAAAGCCTGCCTCGTTTGAGGGCGACACTGACTGAGGCTGGAATGGATAAGCCGGCGGAATAACGCTTTAAACGTAAGGTGCGCATTGTTGCGCACCGGTAAATCGGTCACCATAAATGGCGACCCTACGACGAGGCAGGTTTTGTAGGGTCGCCATTTATGGTGACCGGCAGTTTATTATCGGCTCAAGGTGGCGTTTAACGCTTCTATCGATGTTTCCAATCCCGCTTCCACGCTCATGGTGAGATCTTCCATTTCTAGCGACACATCACCGTCGTAGCCGGTCATACGCAGCACCGAGAAAAACTCCTTCCACCACTTCAGATCCTGGCCGCAACCCACCGCCACATAATTCCACGTGCGGGTTTTTGTGTTGGTTACCGGCTGGTATTCCATCAATCCATCGATATCCGCCAAACCGCGTTCGATACGGGCATCTTTGCCATGCACATGGAACACCGCACCTTCCAGCGCACGTGCTGCCGCAATCGGATCGGCACCCATCGCAATCAGATGCGACGGATCAAGGTTGATGCCAATCTTCTCATCCACCGCATTGCGCAGGCGTAGCAGCGTTGATGGGTTGTACACCAACTGGCCTGGAAACTCTTCCAGTGCGATGTGTTGAATACCGTGCTGTTTCGCGTACTGCACAAACTTTTTCCACCACGGAATCGCCACCTGATTCCACTGATAATCGATAACGCCCGGCATGTAATCCGGCCATGAAACGGTAGACGTGATCCAGTTCGGCACCTTGTCTTCTGGGCCGCCACCCGGCAAACCGCTCATCATCACGATCTTATTCACACCCAGTTTGGCGGCCAATTCGACAGTGCGGTAACTGCTGTGGCTGTGCGCTTCGCCCAATGCGCCCGGCGCCAATGGGTTACCCGAACAGTTCAACGCCACGATACGCATATCGCGATCGGCCAGCTCTTTTTTGAATTGTTCCAGTTTTTCCGGTGAAGACAATAATGCTTCGGTTTTGACATGCGGACAGGGCGACCAACCGCCAGCCGTCATTTCAACGCCGTTAATTCCGTAAGCTTTGACTTTATCCAGCATCGCAGTAAACGATAAATCCGCCAGAACGTCGGTACACAATGCAAGTTTCATCTTTATTCCTTATTAATTGGCCGAAGAGAGTTAGCGATACAGCGCCGGTTGCTCAGGAATATTTACCTGATGTTTTTCGCCGTCTTTTAGCGAAGCCAAACCGGCATCGCACACCAGCGCCACTACATAGCCATCCCATGATGATGGCCCGCTCATTTCACGCCCGGCTTTAACGTTATCCACGAAATGCTGCACTTCACGATCGTAGGCGATGGCAAAACGTTCCATACAGGTTTGCGCAATATGATGCGCATTGCCGTGACGGGAACGCGTGCTGATGGTTTGTTGTTCGGTTAAGGCTGCAATCGCCTCTTCGCCAATCACTTCGCAACGAATGTCGTAGCCGTAATGGCAATTCACAAACAACTCATCATCAATGCGCACGCCCGATTCGGTTTCAAAAATCACGATCAGGGGATCTTGCAGATGTGGCAATGCGCGGCGCGTCTTTTTACCCGGTTTATCTACCCGTACTGAGGTGATGTTTTCATTCAGCAGATAACGAATGATATCGATTTCGTGCGTGGCAGAATCGTTCACCGCCATTTCCAGCGTATAGCTGTCTGGCACTGAAGGATTGCGGTGCGCGCAGTGAATCAACATCACTTCGCCCAATTCTCCGCTGTCCAATGTTTGTTTCAGCGCCTGATAGCCGGGATCAAAACGGCGCATAAAGCCGAGTTGCAGCAGACGTTTTCCTGCTTTAACTTCCGCCGCAATAATCTCCTGTGATTCATCCGCAGTTGGCGTCAGCGGCTTTTCGCAAAATACCGGCTTGCCCGCATTAAACGCCGCCAGAATTTGCGCTTTATGTACCGGGCCAATTGAGCAGATAAAGACCGCATCGACCAATTCAGAATTAATCATCTCTTCGGCATCATAAAACGCCGTGGCATAATATTCGCTGGCGATGGCATCTGCCGCCGCGCGATTAATATCGCAAACCGCCGTGACCTGCGCACCGGAAATAACCTGTTGGAAACGTTTCAGATGGTCGCGGCCAATCATGCCCAGACCAATTAAGCCAATTTTGACAGTCATTTAAATATCCTCAGTAATTAAAAACGGAATTTCTTTTCGATTTTTTCTAACGTCAGGCCACGTGTTTCCGGCAGATATTTCACCAACAAAATAAGCATGATGACGTTGCTGGCACCAAAGAAGCCGAATGTCATGCCGCCACCATAATGGCTGAGCAGGAGCGGGAAGAGTGATTGAATGATGAAATCAAATATCCACAGACCAAATACCGCAAAGCCCATGCCGACACCGCGCATTCTTAATGGATAAATTTCTGCCAACATCAACCAAAATACCGGGGCAATCCAGCCTTGCATAAACACCAGGAATACCAGCATCAAACCGAGAATAACGTAAGGGGCGTTGGCGAAATTGGCGTGCAAGCTTTCAACGCCATTAACGGTTTCGGTGTGGAAAAAGAAGTTAAATGCCAAACCAATAGAGACCAAACTCAACGTGACGCCCGCCTGCCCGGTAAAGAACATTCGGCGGCGTGAATGTTTGCCGATCAGCGCCATACCCAGCAGCGTTGCTAACACCGAAATAATGCCGTTAGCCACGGCGCCGGTTACCGCCGCCGCATCACCCAATCCGGTGGCTTTGAGGACAGTTGGCGCGTAATACATAATGGTATTCACGCCGGTGACGCGCGTGGCCAGCACAATCATTAAGCCAATCAGCACCAGCTGAATCACCCAGCGATGTTTTAACTCATCGAGCAAATTGAATTTCACCGCGTCGGCTTTCACAATTTGCTGGATCTCTCTCACTTCGCGATCGACCTCTTCCGGCAGTCGCAAGGTTTTTAATACTTTGACGGCTTTATCGGTTTCGCCACGACGAATAAAGAAGCGCGGAGATTCCGGCATCATTAACATGCCAATCCACAATAGCGCGCCGGGTAACGCGGGAATCGCTAACATAATGCGCCAGTTGTGCTGCATTTCTGGATAAAGATTAACGATGGCGGCGTTGATCGAATAAGCAAGAAATTGTCCGGTAACGATCATCAGTTCATTAACGGTGACCATCTTTTCACGCTGGTCGGCGCGCGCCAGTTCAGAAATATAAATCGGCACCGTTACCGATGCGCAACCCACCGCTAATCCCAACACAAAGCGCGCGACTATCATCGATGGCACATCCCAGGCAAACGCGGTGCCTAATGCACCGAGCATGAATATTGCCGCCACCCATAAAAGATTTTTACGTCGCCCTTGTTTATCGGATAAATAGCCGCCGCATAATGAACCCAGCGCCGCACCAAATAACAGGAATGAAGTAATAAATCCTTCCTGGGTTGGGGTTAAATTTAAATCGTACTTCATAAAAATCAGTGCACCGGAAATAACGCCGGTATCATAGCCAAAACACAATCCACCAATAGTTGAGACGAGAGTAATCAGCCGCATGCGCTGCGGATTTTGCAGGTTTGTTTTGTTATACATAGCTGTTCCATCTGGTTTTAAGATAATACCGTTACAGGCCGTTTATTTCGGTCAGTTACAGACTGCTAATTAATTCAGCCGGAATCAGAGTTTGATTATCATTATTTATTTTCACAGGAAGTGTTTATCTGCCCTTATCGTTACAACAACGTTATACCGAAGTTAAATACAAACACCAGTCGCGACTCAGCGCCTGATTTCACGGCGTGCTGGCGATCAAAAAAATAATCGACAAAGCACGTTATGCAGTGATCGTTATCACACTGGAGAATTGGCGCATTGACAAAGCAAGATTGGAGATAGATTAAAAACAGACTTTTTGTCGCTATTTTTTGCTAGCAAGCAGGCCTGCAAGCTTATTGCGACACTAAAGAATGTTGCGATAATTTTAATGAGGTTAATAAAAAGCAATATTGATGATTACGCACGGTCTGAACTCATGCCAGAATAGCGGCATCCTCAAAGGAGAGATTATGATCACTTTTTGCCTGAACGAGCATCCCTCTGCGCGCGGCTTCGACAACAATCGGCGGCCGCGCTTGAGCTTTATCTGCCGCGCTGAAGGCCCAGAAGAAGCCATTCCACGGGTGATGCATAAGCATGACGATCGCTTTGAGGTGATGTTTATCCGCGCTGGTCGCGGCATTTATAATATTGATGGGCGCGGCTACCACGTTAAACAAGGCGATTTACTGCTGTTTAATGCCAACGTATTACATGACGAAAATCCAGACGCGACGGAAGATTTGCTGATTTATAGCTGCGGTGTTGAGCAGTTAAAAATTGATGGTTTACCGATGAATGTGCTTACCCCGCGCAATCAAACCGCGGTGATGCCGAGCGGTGAGTTTTATCAGGAGATTTGCCAACTGTTTGATCAAATGTGGTCGCACGTCAGCAGTAAGCGTTTATACAGTTCAGAAATGGGCGATCATTTATTAGGCGTGTTATTGCTGCTGTGTCGTAATATTTGGATTGAGAATAAACAGGAACAAGAAAGCAGCAATACTTTGTTAGGTCAGCGCATTAAAGATTATATCGATAACCATTATAAAGAAGACATTGCTCTCAGTTCAATTACCGCCGCCATGAACATGAACCAGTTTTATCTGGCGCATGTCTTTAAAGCGTATTCAGGCTACTCACCCAAACAATATCAAACGCGCCGTCGCATTGGCGAAGCACAAAATTTATTATTAAGTACCGAACTAGGCGTGACGGAAGTGGCGAATGCGGTAGGTTACGATAACGTGAATAATTTTCATCGTATCTTTCATAATTTGGTCGGTCATCCGCCAGCGCGCTATAAGAAATTCTGGCTTACCGGGCAAATCGGTCGCCAATAATGGCGACCCAACGTTCATTTGGCACGATGTTGTAGGGTGCGCATTAATGCGCACCTGCTTACGCCAAACCATTCTGCACAGCTTATTTCAGAGCGATACGCGCAATCTGATCCTGCCCTT
Organism: Pantoea sp. CFCC18179; assembly: GCF_059412405.1. Lineage (NCBI taxonomy): Bacteria > Pseudomonadati > Pseudomonadota > Gammaproteobacteria > Enterobacterales > Erwiniaceae > Pantoea > Pantoea sp. CFCC18179. The sequence continues at coordinate 44,684 of NZ_JBNBPM010000003.1, forward strand.
TGGTTGAAGAGTCTTTATTGAACTCGGCTTTCAACGTGACATATAACGTGTTGTTGTCTGGTCCAATTAACAAGCTATTTGGATTATTATCAAATGACCAGCTGTTCTTCACCGCATAGGTCGTCGCATCCAATTGCAGCACTTTCTTCGATTCGCGCTGGCTGATATACAGCTCATTGCGCTTGGCGTTGAATTTAATGCCCAATGCATCGCCTTCAATACGTTTAATCACTTTACCGGTGCGCTCATCAAATACCAGCGTGGCTTTGCCCTTGGAATCATCGGTCACAAATAGACGACCGGTGGCTGGATCTTCAGCCATGTTCAGGAACAGATACTCTTTGCCATCGCCCGCAGTCCAGCGTTTTTCGATTTTGTGCGTGCGTGGATTGATCACCAGGATTTCGCCTGCGCCATTGGTGGCATAAATGCGCTCGGTCAGCGGTGAATAGATAATGCCGGTTACCCACTTGCCTGCATTTTGAATCGTGGCTTTCAGCTTGAAGGTTTTAACATCCACCACTGAAATGTAGCCAGGATCCGCGACGCGACCGACATACAATTCGTTGCCATGCCACAACACTTCACGTGCGCCCGCCGGATATCCTTCTTTATCCTTTTTGCCTGGGAATACCAAACGCTCAAGCACTTTGCCGCTCTGCGCATCTACTTTCGAGATGGCGCCATCCAGCGAGTTGGTGGTGTAGAAAACGTTGCCCTGCTCATCAGTTGCGGTGCCGAAGTTTTTCAGATCGGTATGCGTCTGACCTTTCGTTTCCAGGCTCGTTGGATCGAGGCGATAAATCACGCCACCGTTAACGTCTTTGAAACTCTGTGCGCTGGCAACATAAAGCGCATTAGCGGCTGGAGAATAGGCCATTTCGTACAGACCATCACCCAAGGTGCGTTGCGTTACTGCGCTATCGACAGATTTCATAGTTTCAGCTGCGGCAGGTGCTTCGGCTTTTTTGGCAGGTGCCTGGCAAGCAGTCAGGCTGAATGCCGCAACAATCGCTGCGGCAACGGCGGCTTTGCGCGGGCTAAATAACGATTTCATGCTCAACTCCATCAATGGATGAACGACTCCGTTACGCGAGCACGCGCACGGAAGAGTACAAGAAGAATGAGAATCATACGCATTAGCATGCAGGAAGCAACTTTTTGATAACGATGTCTGAAACGAGTTGCACATCAATGCGCGCCGCTACGATACCTACACTTCAAAAAAACCATAAACATCAGTAATTAAGCGGTCAATCATGCCTCTAACTCATTGATTAACTATGTTTTTACATCTGATTACAATTGCCGATAAAACCTCGCGAGATTATTTAAAGCAAATGATTATCATTATCTTTCTCAACAAAAATCAGTGGCGCATTGTATGCCATTCCCCTGCCCCAGCATCGGCATACACGGAAGTGGCAGACAAATAAAAACGAGGCAGCAAAGCCTCAATTAAAATTATTTTCAGGGAATGTTTATGAAAACCTTTAACGTCTCATTGCTGGCGATGGCGATTCACGCCTTGTTGATCCCCGCAATGGCACAAGCCGCCGCAACCAGCGACGAAGATCAACAAGACTTAGTGGTTAACGCCGATACCAACAGTAATGGCGAGAACGAAAAGCAGGATTACGCAGTGAAGACCACGCGCGCTGGCACCAAATTGCTACTGACGCCGCGCGATGTGCCGCAATCCGTTAGCGTGGTGACGCAACAGCGCATGCAGGATCAAAATCTGCAATCGGTTAATGATGTGCTAACCAATGCCACCGGCATCTCGACCAATCTGATTGATAGCGAACGTTCGGAATACTACTCACGCGGCTTCAAAATCAGCAATTTCAGCTTTGATGGCATCCCAACATCGGTCAATGACAGTTGGAACTACGGTGATGCCGCTTCCGATACCGCGATTTACGATCGCATTGAAATCGTGCGCGGTGCGACCGGTTTGATGACTGGCGCGGGCAGCCCTTCTGCCTCAATTAACATGGTGCGCAAACATGCCGACAGCAAAACGTTCACCGGCACGGTTAGCGCCAGTTATGGCAGTTGGAACAAACAGCGTTACGTTGCCGACATCTCATCACCGCTCAATCAGGATGGCAGTTTGCGTGGTCGCGTGGTGACCGGTTACAGCGATGAAGACAGTTGGCTCGATCGCTACCGCAAAACCAAAAAGTTTCTGTACGGCGTAATTGATGCCGATATCAGCGAACACACCACGCTGTCATTGGGCTATGACTACGAAGATGCCAATACCGGCAATCCCACGTGGGGCGGCTTGCCGATGTTCTACAGCAACAACGCCACCACACATTACGATCGCAGCCTCAATTCCGCCGCGAACTGGGCGCGCTATAACACCAACTCGCGCAAAGTCTTCGCCGACATCGACCACAATTTTGATAACGGCTGGAATATCCACGTCAATGGCACGCATGCGGAAAACACTTTTAACGACAAATTGCTGTATGTCACGGGCTACGCCGATCAGGACAGCGGTGAAGGTGTCACCGGCTACGGCAGCATGGATCGCGGCAAGCGTCAGATGGATTCGTTCGACGGCTATGCCAGCGGCCCATTTGAGCTATTAGGACGCCAGCATCAATTAATGGCCGGCGTAAGCTACAGTCGTCAGCACAATGCCACCTATAGCCAGGATGGCGTGACCGACCTGGAAAACTACGATATTGCAGCCAGCGATATGGGCATTTTCAACAACAGCTGGAATGGCAATATTGCCGAGCCGCAATGGCAAGGTTGGTATCTGAATGCCAACGACACCATCCGCCAAAAATCCGCTTACACCGCCGCCCGCTTCTCGTTGGCCGATCCCTTGTCGTTGATCATCGGCGCGCGCTACACCCAATGGAGCACCAACGGCAGCAGCGGCGATATGACCAAAAACAACACTACGCCGTACGCCGGATTGGTGTACGACATCAACGATACGTGGTCGGCTTATGGCAGTTACACCTCGATCTTCCTGCCACAAACTTACCGCGATACCAGCGGAAAATACCTGCCGCCGGTCACCGGTAAAAGCTACGAAACCGGTTTGAAATCAGCGTGGTTTGATGGACGATTGACAGCCACGATGGCGATATTCCGCATTGAGCAGGATAACGTGGGTCAGGCTATTGATGGGGTTTATCTCAGCGGTAGCGAACAGGCTTATGCGCCAGCGAAAGGGGCGATCAGTAAAGGTGCGGAATTTGAGCTAAATGGCGCGTTGACGGACAATCTACAACTCACTTTCGGCGCGACACGCTATGTGGCGCGCGATAAACAGGGACGCTTTAACAGTTATCAGCCGCAAACCTCATTCAAACTGTTTACCCGCTATCAATTGCCGATGATGCCGGATTTGACCGTGGGCGGCGGGCTGAACTGGCAAAATCGCGTCTTTGAGGATGCGACGAATGCAGCTGGCGATACCGTACGCGTGTATCAAGGGAGCTTCCCGCTGGCGTCGCTGTTTGCGAAATATCAAGTCACAAAACAAGTGGCGGTACAAGCTAACGTCGATAACCTATTTGACCGCGAGTATTACAGCTACATGAACAGTTATGTTTATGGTGCGCCGCGCAGTTTCTCAATCAGCGTTTCGTATCAGTTTTAATCTAATGCGGTGGCGGTTAAAGGCCACCCAACATCACACCTTGTTTTTATAATTGAAACTGATCTGAGAATTTTGCTCTTTCGGTAAGCGGCGGGCTTCTAGATAAACTGATTTCCAATACGGATTATTCAGCGACGAACGCATTACGCCTTGGCTAACGGATGCGTGCAGGAACTGGTGATCGGTGTCATAAAAGCCGACGTGCAGCTCGCGCTTGATACGAAAGAACACTAAATCACCGGGTTGCAAATGCGCTTGATCAACCGGCTTGCCCATGGCGATTAATTCTTTGGTGGTAACGCGATCCATTGGAATATTGAAACGATCTTTCAGCGTGCGCCAGACAAAACCTGAACAATCTACGCCGGTTAATTGCGTGCCGCCCCACTGATATTTGGTGCCTTCCCACGAATGCATTTGATCGTGCAGTGCCGCGATCACCGGAATCAAATCCGGCTGCTTGCCACCGTCTGCGGAAGTATCCACGCTTTCATCGGCTGGTGCATGCGAAGACTTTGATGAACACCCTGCCAGAGCAAAAAGGAACAGGCAGGCAATAACTTTGGTGGCCGCAGAATTGATCATGTGATGATGTTTTCGCTGAGGGAGACGGTGTTTAGAGACTTATACCGTAAAAAAGTTGCAGAAATAAATAGCTGCGTACTGAAAACTTTTAATTGCTGAGGGTTTTTACCTAAGTTTACGTAACGGTAACATCTTGTATTTGAGTTAAAAATCTATTTTACGAGGCAGGTTTAACTGAGCGAAGATTATTTAACCGTCAATCTGTGCTGATAATTTATTCTGCGCCGATGTCACGACATCGGTGCAGAATTATCTTAGCGTTTGGCTTGATTACGTAACGGTGATTCAGGCAGGAACAGCGACAATATAAATGCGAGTAACATCACGCCCGCCGCCATTTGGAACGCCGCGTGTACCGCGTCACCAAATACCTGTAAATAAGCTTGTTGCACATCAATCGGCAAATGATGCACTGCAACCGGATCTAACGCGCGGGGTAACTCTTTGCCCTGCTCCACCAGCGAAGTCAGCCCCGATTTCAACACCTGGCTAAATACCGCACCAAACAACGCCACACCAATCGAACCGCCGACCGAACGAAACAGCGTCACCGATGACGTCGCCACGCCAATGCTCTCCGGCGTTACTGTGTTCTGCACCGCCAGCACCAGCACTTGCATCACCATCCCCATGCCCATTCCCAACACGCAGGCGAACAGATAAATGTGCCACAACGGCGCATCCAACGTCAGTGTGGTGAGCAGCGCCATGCCGATGGTCGCCAACAGCGTGCCGAAAATCGGAAACAGACGATATTTGCCAGTGCGGCTAATAATACGGCCGCTGATAATCGAGGTAACCAGCAATCCGCCCATTAATGGCAGCAGCTGCAAACCGGCTTCGGTTGGCGTGGAGCCTTTGACTACTTGCAAATAGAGCGGCAAAAACGTCACGCTGCCAAACAGTGACATCCCAACAATAAACGCCATCAAACTGGCGAGTGAAAAGCTACGATTGCGGAACAGCGACAGCGGAATAATCGGTTCCCACGCGCGACGCTCCTCGTAGATAAAGCCAATCACGCCAATTAAACCAAATGCCAGCACGCACCATAAAATCGGATCAGACCACTCGCGCAGCGTGCCACCTTCGCTGGTGAACAGCGTAATGCCGACTAACGCCAGGCTAAGAAATACCGCGCCGGGATAATCGATTTCATGCGGCTTGCGCTTGTTATCGGTTTTGAACACCGCGTTGATGATCACTAAGGCGAACAAACCCAGCGGCAGATTAATGTAGAAAATCCAGCGCCATGAAGCATGCTGCACGATAAAACCGCCCAGCAGCGGGCCAATCACCGTAGCGAGGCCAAACACGCCGCCGAACAAACCCTGATATTTGCCGCGATCTTGCGGCGGAATGACGTCGGCCACCGCCGCCATACTCACCACCATCAGGCCGCCGCCGCCTAAACCTTGCAACGCACGCGTAAAGATCAACTGCTCCATATTTTGCGCCAGCCCGCATAGCGCCGAGCCAATCAGGAATAGAATCACCGAGATTTGCAGTACGGTTTTACGGCCGAACAGATCGCCAAATTTGCCGTACAGCGGCACCACAATGGTCGAGGCCAGCATATAAGCGGTGACGATCCACGACAGGCGATCAAGCCCGCCCAGCTCACCAACGATGGTTGGCAAGGCGGTAGAAACGATGGTTTGGTCTAATGCAGATAGCAGCATGACCAGTAATAAAGCGCCCATCAGTAAGCGGACTGAAGGAGGATTGTCCTTCTCGCTGGTCGATTGCGGCGCGAGTGTTTGGGGTTTCATAACAGACACCGATTGAAATTAATTAAATACACAATTAATATTGAGCACAGTCTGACACGAATCAAGCAAGCGAGTAAAGATGGCCGCACGAAAAGTCCCTGAAGATGAGAAAGCGCCAGCCGCAAAACCGCGCCGTCCCGGTAGGCCGCGCGGTGGTGCGATCAACGTTCAGCAACGTGAATTGCTGCTGGATATCACACTGGCGCTGTATGCCGAAAATGGCATCGGTGAAACTTCATTGAATGCAATTGCGCGCAAGGCGGGCGTGAGTCCGGCGATGCTCAATTACTATTTTCAGTCGCGGGAAAGTTTGCTGGATATCGTGGTCGAGGAGCGTTTTTTACCGTTGCGTCAACGCTTAGTGTCGCATTTCATGAATGACCCGCGTGACCCTGTCACCACTTTCAGTGCGTTCATCCGCGAAGTGGCGGATATTGTCAGTTCGAATAGTTGGTTTGCCCCGTTGTGGATGCAGGAAGTGATGCAAGGCGAAGGCGGTTTAGGGCAGCACATCAAAAAACGTTTTGGCCACGGTGAACGCGATGAGGTGAAAAAGCTGATCGAAGGCTGGCAGCAGCAAGGCCTACTCAATGCGGATTTGGAACCGCAACTGCTAATGACGTCGATCCTGAGTTTGGTGCTAGTGCCGTTTACCCGCTTTGCCAACGATCCCGCTTTTAACCGCGAAATCATCGTGCAGCACACGTTGAGTTTGTTTTGTCGTGGGATTAAACCAGATATCCCCTGCTAAGGATACCGATTGAATATCCTCTCCTAGGGATATTATTGACAATATCCCCAGCAAGGGATAAACTCTTAACTATCCGCTACAGGGGATAATGAAGATTTATTCCCTAAACTCACCGTGAGATTTAGAGATGATTTACAGCCCACGCCAACTGGCTAATCACATCAGACTCATACGCCAAAAGAACCAATGGACGCAAACTGAATTGGCACAAAAGGTTGGGTTAAAACAATCGACTATCTCCCACTTTGAAAATAATCCGGACCTCACCACACTTGCCACGCTTTTCAAGATCATTCAGTCACTTGAACTGCAGCTGGTTATACAAGAAAAAAGCACGGATCTTGATGTTTCAGCTCAGGAGAATGATTGGTGAAGCAGGAACTGGCGGCATGGATGAATGGTGAACGCATTGGCGTACTCACACGCAACACTAACGGCGCACACACTTTCCAGTACGATAAGCGTTGGTTAGGGAACCGTCTCGCCAGGCCACTTTCACTTTCGTTGCCTTTACAACTTCCCGTAATTTCTAGCGCGGCTGTGCTTAACTATTTTGATAATTTGCTCCCCGATAACCCACAAGTTCGTGACCGAATTCTTGCACGTTATCACGCCAAATCACGCCAACCTTTCGACTTATTAAGCGAAATTGGCAAAGACAGCGTGGGTGCGGTTATGTTGCTGCCGCCAGAGGTTCAACCGCTGGGTTCCGCTTTGCAATACGAAGTGCTGAATGAGGATAAGCTCGAACACATTCTTTCAGCTTATCAATCAGATATCCCGCTGGGGATGATTAATGAAGATGACGATTTCCGCATATCGGTAGCCGGAGCACAGGAGAAAACCGCTTTACTGGCGACGGCGGAAGGTTGGGCCATTCCACATGGTGCAACGCCAACTTCGCATATCATCAAATTGCCCATTGGTGAAATTAAGCAACCCTTTGCCACACTGGATATGCGCGATAGCGTGGAAAATGAATTCATCTGCCTGGCTTTAGCAAAAGAACTTGGATTTATCGTGCCCGAGGCCAGCATCATTAATGCCGGTAAGATGAAAGCTCTTGCTGTTGAGCGCTTTGATCGACGCTGGAATAGCGATCACACAAAATTGCTACGTTTGCCTCAAGAAGATATGTGCCAGGCATTTGGTCTGCCTTCCGCACGTAAATATGAAACTGACGGCGGACCGGGAATCGCAGATATTATGCGTTTTTTGATGGGTTCGAGTAATGCATTAGAAGATCGTTATACCTTTATGAAGTTTCAGGTTTTTCAGTGGTTAATTGGCGCCACAGATGGCCATGCTAAAAACTTTTCCATTTTCATCGAGCGCGGCGGCAGCTATCGTCTTACTCCTTTCTACGACATTTTGTCTGTTTTCCCTACTACAGGAGGGAACGGTCTAAATGTCCGCGACCTAAAGCTCGCAATGGGTTTAAAAGCCAGTAAAGGAAAAAAGCGTGAAATTGATAAAATATTCCCGCGCCACTTTCTGGCAACGGCTAAAGAAGTGAATTTTGACCCCAACCAAATGATTGAAATCATCAACTTCATGGCTAAGGAAATTGGACCGGCAATTCATCGCGTTGAAAAAAAATTGCCTAAAAGTTTCCCTGAGCGTATTGCCGAGCAGCTTTTTGAGAACAGCTTGCATCGGGTTGATCGACTCTATTTATAATTTTTTCATCCCGACCGAAACTTTCCTCCCTGCCCCAGCGAACTGCATTAATGAGTCACCCAAATCGGAACTCCCCTACTTCGCAGGAGCAGAAAATGAAACGCATGAAATCCCTTGTTTGTACCCTTAGCATTACCGCCGCGCTGGGCTTATCGGCATTTAACGCCGGTGCCGCATTGCCGGTGGGCGCGAAAGCACCTGACTTCCAGTTGCAAGGTGCGCTGGCGGGTAAACCAATGACGTTCTCGCTGCAAAAAGCGCTCCAGAAAGGCCCGGTTGTTCTTTACTTCTTCCCAGCGGCGTTTAGTGCCGGTTGTACCATCGAAGCACACGATTTTGCGGAAGCCACCGACAGCTTCACCAAAATGGGTGCCACTGTTGTCGGTGTTACCGCCGGTAATACCGATCAGGTCAGCGATTTCTCCAAACTGGAATGCCGCGATAAGTTTGCGGTAGCAGCCGATCCTGGCGCGAAAGTGGCGGCACAATATGAAACCACCATGCAGATGAAAGGCAAAACCTTGTCGGACCGCACCTCGTACGTGATCGCGCCAGATGGCAACATTCTGCTGAGTTACACTGATAGAAACCCTGAAACGCATATCGCCAAAGCGATGGACGCCGTGAAGCAATACGACGCCTCTCATCCGCAAACTAACTAAGCAAAGAGGCCAGCGATGTTAACCGCCATGCTGGCCGCCTTTATTGGCGGCATCATTCTCAACTTAATGCCCTGCGTGTTTCCGGTGATCTCGCTGAAAGCGCTGGGTTTATTACGTCACACCGACAATGCCGCGAATGCGCGGCGAGAAGGTTTGGGCTTTTTACTCGGCGTGGTCGTCACCATGATGGCGCTGGCCGGTATATTGCTGGCAGCACGCGCTGGCGGTGCCGCCGTTGGCTGGGGTTTCCAGCTGCAATCGCCATTAGTTATTGCCTTGCTTTCGCTGGTAATCCTTGCCGCTGCGCTCAATCTGCTCGGCGTATTTGAAGTGGGTTTAAGCGTGCAGCGGGTAGGATCGATGGAAGTCGGTCGCGGTGCATTTGTACGCTCAGCGTTAACTGGCGCGCTGGCGATCATTGTCGCTACACCGTGCGCGGCACCGTTTATGGCGAGTGCAATTGGCTATGCGCTGGTGCAGCCGCCCGCCATCGCATTGGTGATCTTCTTCGCGCTGGCGTTAGGTTTTGCCGCGCCATTCACCTTGGTTTCGCTGTTCCCGGTGCTGGCAAAATTCCTGCCACGTCCTGGCGCGTGGATGGATGTGTTAAAGCGCGGCCTGGCCTTCCCAATGTTTGGCGCTTATGCCTGGTTAGTGTGGATTCTGGCGCAACAAGCCGGTAGCGCCGCGCTGGCAACCTTGCTGGCTGCCTCGGTGATTGTCGCTTTCGCCGGCTGGTTGTACGGCATGGCGCAACATCGCCACTTTGCCGGCAAAAGCCACAAGGTATTATTTGCGGTGACCGCGGTGCTGATCGTAGCGGTTATCGCCCCGTTACCCAGCCTGATCAAACCCGGCGCGGGATTAGCGGGCGATCAAGTCACCGCTGAAGTGGCTAAAGCCAAATGGACGCCGCAAGCGGTCGAAGCGCAACGCGGGCACGGTAAAGCCATTTTTGTCGATTTCACCGCATCGTGGTGCATCACCTGCCAGGTGAATGAGAAAACCTCACTCTCGACCCAAGCCGTTAAGGACGCCTTAGCCAAAACCGGTACGCTGTACATGGTGGCAGATTCCACTAAATTTAACCCGGACGTGGATGACACCATGAGCGAGTTCGGTCAAGGTGGCTTACCGATGTATTTGGTGTACCCCGCTGACGGCGGACCGCCGAAAGTGTTGCCGCAGGTGCTGACACCGAGCATTGTGGTGAATGCACTGAACGAGGCGGCAAGCAAAAAGGCGTAAAGATTAACAAGGCGGATTATGCAAACAAGCGATAGCGCGCGCGAAAGTTGGCCCGCGCTAATGGAACGGGCGCAGGCGGGCGATCAGCGCGCCTATACCCGACTGCTGAAAGCACTGGTGCCGGTAATTCGTGGGCAAATACGCAAACAATTAACCGATGATGCACTGGTAGAAGATGTGATTCAGGATGTGCTGCTAACGGTGCATCGGGTGCGTCACACCTACGATCCGGCCTACCCTTTTTTGCCTTGGTTGATGGCCATCATCTCGGCGCGTGCCATTGATGCGCTGCGTCGCCGCGGTCGTCATCAACAATGGGAAATACACGATGAAGCGCAGTCGGCGGCGGCCAGCGCACCGGAATCGCCGCGACAGCAAGATACGCAGGATGAATTGGCCGGTTATTTGCGCCAGTTACCTTCGCGTCAGCGTGAAATTGTGGAGCATGTGCATCTGCGCGAAATGAGCCTGACGGAAGCGGCCGCGCATAACAATTTAAGTGTGGCAGCAGTGAAATCGCTGTTGCACCGTGCGCTAACCAATCTGCGCCGTTTTGGAGCCAATCATGACCGATCATGACCTGTTAATTGAAAAACTCGGGCGCGAAATGCGGCCGGTTAAACCGCTGCGATCCACCGGTTGGCGCGTCATCCGCTGGATCGCGCTGGCCTTGCCGTGTGGCATACTGGCGAGCCTGTTGGTACAACGCAGCTTCACCGACTGGTCGCAGCCCGGCGCGCTACAAGCGATGGTGCAACTGGTGCTGGCTTTTGTGCTTGGCACATTGGCGATTCGTAGCGCCTTCAACATGAGCATTCCAGGACGCCGCAGCATTAGCTGGAAAGCGTTGTTACCGATCGCACTGCTGTGGCTCGGCATTAGCCTTAGCCAAATCCCCGGTCAGGCACCGATCGAGCATGACAACGACAGTACGCGCTGCTTCACCTTTCTGCTGGTGGTCAGTACGCCAATGATGGTGTTGATGATCGCCAGCCTGCGCCGCACCCGCGCGCTGCATCCGGTGCGCAGTTTGGCGATGGCAGGTTTAGGCGTGTCCTGCATGGCGGTGACGCTGCTGGCGTTTTGCCATCCGGTGCATCTGCATCCGCTGGATTTTGTGATGCATCTGGCGGCCATCGTGACGATTGTGGCGATGACCGTGCTGGTGGGGAAACGTTGGGTGACGATGAAATGATCGGGTCACCATAAATGGCGACCTTACAGCGTTGGGTGCGCATTTTTGCGCACCTCCGGCAACTTACTGCGGAATCACCTTCTCCGCTTTTAACCGATCAAACAGTTGGGTAAACGCATCCAACGTTGAGCGATAACCGGTAAATCCCGCTTTGCGGCTTTTGCTCATATCGGTAAACGCTTCCATCGGACGCCCTAAATCCGCATCGGTGTGCCACCACGAAGCCAGTTTGTTAATATCGGCTTCACGCAATTGATAATGTGCCGCGATTTCGCGCCATTTCTCTGCCGCATCCTGCATGCGCCCTTCCAGCGGCATCATCTGTGCCGGATAAGCCGCCGCTTCCACGCCGAAATAAGCCGCCAAACGTGGCCACAACCAGTTCCAGCGGAACACGTCGCCATTTACCGCATTGAAGTCCTGATTAGCCGCTTCAATTGAAGTTGCCGCCCACACCAGTTGTTCCGCCAGCAAACCGGCATCGGTGACATCCGAGACGCCATTCCATTGCTCTGGTGATCCAGGGAAGATAAACGGCAAACCTTGTTCGCGGCACAGCGTGGCGTACACCGCCAGCGTTTGGCCCATATTCATCGCATTACCCAGCGCATAGCCAACAATGGTGTGCGGACGATGTACGCTCCAGCGATAACCATATTTCTCCGCACCAGCAAACACTTCGTCTTCTTGTGCGTAATAGAAATTATCCACTGGCTGACGCCCCTGCTCCTCGCGGAACGGCGTGGTCGGCACGGCGCCTTTGCCGTAAGCTTCGAATGGGCCGAGATAATGTTTGAGGCCAGTAACCAACGCTACATGCGCGCCGTTCAACCGCTCACCCAACGCCTCAATAACATTACGCACCATCGCGCCATTCACGCGGATGTTCTCTTTCTCATTTTCCTGACGCGACCACACGCTAAAGAACAGCGCATCCGGTTTCTCCTGCGCCAGCGCCGCGCGCACGGCATCTGCATCGGTGAGATCGGCGGTCAAACTACGGCAACCGTCTGGCACCGCGCCACGTCCACGCGACAAGCCGGTCACTTGCCAACCTTCATGCTGCAATTTTTCTGCCAGCGCGCGACCAATCACGCCGCTGATGCCTACAATCAATGCCTGCTTTTGCATTTCAATTCTCCTCTGTTTCAGTAATGATGAGTTTAATAGAGAATAAAATTCTCATCTCTGGCATTAATTCACAGCATTCACAACCTGAGTTCACTAATCGATGCACGATCAGCGCTTGAAAGATATCGTCCCTTTTGTTGCCAGCGTCGAAAGCGGCAGTTTCGCCGCTGCTGCTGAACGTCTGCATCTCACCGGTTCCGCAATCAGCAAAAGCGTCACGCGACTGGAAACGCGCCTCGGCTCGCGTTTGCTGGAACGCACCACGCGCAGCCTGAAACTCACCGATGCCGGTAATGCCTATTACCAAACCTGCTTGCGGATTATGGAAGAGTTGGCCGAAGCCGAAGCGGTGCTGGCGGCGCAGCGCACCATTCCTTCTGGACGTTTACGCCTGGCGGTGCCGAATACTTATGGTCGGCTGGAAGTGATGCCGCTGCTGATCCCGTTTTGTCAGCAGCATCCGGAGGTAGAACTCAATCTGAGTTTCTCTGATCGTTTTATCGATCTGTTTGATGAAGGGATTGATATGGCGGTTCGCATTGGCGGTTCGCCGGATCTGCCTGCTTCGTTGGGATGCCGACAGCTGGGCCGCGAGCGCATGGTGTTTTGCGCGGCACCCGCCTATCTAAACCGCGTTGGCTGTCCGCACAATGAAAGTGAATTATTGCAGCATCAAGCGATCATGTATGAACGCGTGGATGGCAGCACCAAGCCGTGGCTGTTTATGACCGAAGATGGGCATCCGCACTGGCGCAATGTGCCGCACCGCATGGCGCTGGGGGATGTTGATGCGCAGATGCAGGCATTGATCGCCGGGCTGGGCGTGGCGCAAATGCCGTCTTGGCTGGTGCGCGAAGCGTTGGCGCGCGGTGCGCTGGAGATTATTCTGCCCGAGCAGCAGCCGGATGGTTTGGCATTATCTCTGATCTGGCCGCGCCGCAAACAGCTGTTACCGAAAGTGGATGCGTTGCTGGCGGCGTTAGAGGGATTGCAAATCCGGTGAATGCAAACGCGCCGTAGGATCGCCATTCATGGCGTAATGCTCATCAGTTAAGCACTTTTCGGTCACCATAAATGGCGACCTTGCCCATCACCGCACCGCAATCAACGATGATTCAACCGGCGCGACAACCGATCGCCGCAAAACTGCAATACGGTCACTAACGCCACCAACACCACAATCACCGTCAACATCACTTGCATATCAAAACGCTGGTAACCGTAGCGATACGCCAGATCGCCTAAACCGCCCGCACCAATCGCACCCGCCATTGCCGAGGCGTTGATCATCGTCACCAACGTGATGGTAAATCCACTGACAATTCCGGGGCGCGCTTCAGGCAGCAGCACATGCCAGATAATGTGCCAGCGATGAAAACCCATAGCCTGCGCCGCTTCAGTCAACCCTTTGTCCACTTCGCGCAGGCTCACTTCCGCAATGCGCGCAAAGAATGGCGTCGCCGCCAGCGTTAAGGGCACCACTGCCGCCCATACGCCGTAAGTGGTGCCGACAATCCAACGGGTAAATGGAATCAGCGCCACCATCAAAATTAAGAACGGAATCGAGCGAAACAGATTCACCAGCCAACCTAGCACGCGATTTAACAGTGGATTGGGAAACAGATCGCCGCGCCCGGTTACCACTAAAATCACTGCCATCGGTAACCCCAACGCCAGCGCCAATAGTGATGACACGCCCACCATCAGCAGCGTATCCAACAATCCTATCCATAAACGATCAATAGCCAGTGACATAGCCGGGTATCTCCAGTTGATCAGCCAGTTGCGTCAACACCGGCTGCACCGCGTCCGTTTCATGGCGCGCATCCAGCAGCAGCAACATCTGCCCAGTGGGTTTGCCATCCACCCACTCAACGGCGCTGTACACCAGCGTTAACTCGCCGGAAACCCGCGCACTGAGCGCGGCCAAATCCGGCTGCGCGCCTTGTCCGGTATAACGTAAGCGCACCAACACGCGGGAATCTGCCCGCTGACGTGTTGGCGTGAGTAACGGTTGAAGCGCTTCCGGCAGCGTGCTGAATTGCGGATTAAGCAGGTGCCGCGTCGTTTCTTGCTGCGGATTGCTATAAACCTGCCACACCGCACCGCGCTCAATGATTTCACCCTGATCGATCACCGCGACTTGATGACAGAGATCGTGCACCACATCCATTTCGTGGGTAATCAGCACGATAGTGATGTGTCGCTGCTGATTGATTTTCTTCAACAGAGCTAGGATGGATCGCGTGGTTTCTGGATCGAGCGCCGACGTGGCCTCATCACAGAGCAGCAACTCAGGATCGTGCACTAGCGCACGCGCAATACCGACGCGCTGTTTCTGCCCACCAGAAAGCTGCGCGGGCCACGCATGCTGGCGCGCTTCCAGTCCAACCAGCGCCAGCAATTCGTCTACTTTGCGCTGCCGTTCTGCCTTCGGCACACCGGCCACTTTCAGTGGCAACTCAATGTTTTCACGCACCGTTTTCGCCGACAGTAAGTTGAAATGCTGAAAAATCATTCCGGTGCGCCGCCGCCAATCCACCAGCTGCCGATCGCTCAAGCTGCCGAGATCGATACCATCAATCACCACCTGACCGCCGGTGGGATTTTCCAGCCGATTGAGGCAGCGAATCAGCGTCGATTTACCGGCGCCGCTGCGGCCAATAATGCCGAAGATCTCACCACGCTTGACCTGCAAATCGACATTTTTCAGCGCTTCCTGCGTTTGTCCAGCATAGCGCTTCGTCAAGCCACGAATCTGCACATGAACGTTCCCAGCCGTCTCAGCCGTCGGTGACAGCAGCGCATCGCGCTCCCCGGGGAGGCTCAGGCTAACCATGCTTACTGGCTCCAGCCTGGCTGATACAGCTTGCCGTAGAAGTCATCCAGTTTGGCGCGTACCACCGGAGAATGTTGATAGATATCAACAAACTTCGCCAGACGCGGATCGTTCTGATGTCCATCACGTACCACAAATTGAATCACGTACTCAGGATGCTCAAGGCCATCAAACAGCAGCGCATTATTGGGATCGATGGTTTTCGACAGGCGCAGATAGTGCGGATAGCCTTGCGCGAGATCCACTTCATCCAGCGAGCGTGAAAGCTGCACCGCTTCGACTTCGATAATCTTGAGATGCTTAGGATTCTCGACAATGTCATCGACGGTGGATTTGAGTCCCGCGCCCGGTTTCAGAGTAATCAGTTTGGCTTTTTGCAACAGCAGCAGGCCGCGTGCGCCGTTGATCGGATCGTTGGCAATCGCCACCGTGCCGCCATCGGGAATCTGGTCAATCGCGCTATGTTTTTTGGAATAAAGGCCGATGTTATTGATGATCGCCGGTGCAAAGGGCACCAGATGGAATCCGCCCTGCTGATTCGCGTTCTCGAGGAAAGGTTTGTGCTGGAAAAGGTTCACATCAATATCACCGTTTTCCACGCTGACGTTTGGTGCAGTCCAGTCGGTGAATTCCACTAGCTCAACATTCAAGCCCTGTTTTTTGGCTTCAGCCACCGCAGTTTCCAGCGGTGGCGCAAAGGCGGCCGTGGTACCCACTTTCAGCGTGCCGCTGTAGTTATTGGCGGCGACGGCGCTAAACGCCAGCAATGCGGCGCTGGCGGCCAGCGCAATATGACGAGTCATGTTCATAGCAGATCCCTGAGGTTAAATTAACGAAGGTTAAAAGTGTTACGCCAGCGCGCCGCCGGATGGCGATCGGGCAAACGGTCGTGTTGTTGAAAGATTTTTTGCCGTAGCGAACCGGGCTGGTAAGCGGTTTTGAAGCGCCCGCGCTGTTGCAGTTCTGGCACCACTAAATCGATAAAATCGCGGTAACTCTGCGGATTAAGAATGCGCGTCAGGTTAAAACCGTCGATATCACCCTCATCGATCCACCTAATCAGCGCATCCGCGACCTGGTTAGGATTGCCAACAATCAGCGGATAACGGCTGCCCATGGCGTGTTGCTCCAGCAAGCGACGTCGCGTCCAGCCGCTAAAGGCTTTGCTCACCGATTCAATGGCGCGCGTGTCGCCGGTTTGAATTGGCTCATCCAGTTCGAAGGCCGCCAAATCCAGGCCAATCGAACTGGAAAAGTGCGCGATCCCCGCTTCCGGGCTGGCGTATTCGAGATAGCTGCGCTGTTTTTCCTGCGCCTCACGCTCCGTCGGAGCCACGATCACGCTTACGCCCATAAAGATGCGCAGATCGTCAGGATGGCGGCCGGCCGCTACCGCCGCATGACGTAAGCGGGACGATTGCTCGCGCATTGCCGCTGGCGAAGCGGCATTCACAAAGCTGCACTCAGCATGACGTCCGGCAAACTGCACGCCGCGCGCCGATGATCCCGCCTGAAACAGCAGCGGCGTGCGCTGCGGCGAGGGACTACTCAGGTGATAGCCTTGTACCTGATAGAATTCGCCTTGATGATTGATTTGCCGGATTTTATCGGCATCGGCGTACACCCGATTCACTTTGTCCTGCTTTAGCGCATCATCCTGCCAACTGCCTTCCCACAGCTGATAGGCCACATCGAGAAATTCATCGGCCTGATCGTAACGACGATCGTGAGCCAGTAACTGCTGCTGGCCCATGGCGCGCGCGGCGCTGTCGAGATAACCGGTGACGATATTCCAGCCAATGCGGCCTTTAGTAAGATGGTCAAGCGTTGAAAAGCGACGCGCGAACGGATAAGGCGCTTCATAACTGAGATTGGCAGTGACGCCAAAACCGAGATGCTGCGTAACGCTCGCCATGCCGGAAATCAGCATTAAAGGATCGTTTACCGGTAACTGGATCGACTCTTTCGCCGTTAAGCCGATGCTGTGCTGATAGACGTCATACACGCCAAGAATGTCGGCAATAAACAGTCCATCAAACAGTCCGCGCTCCAACAGTCGTGCCAGATCCAGCCAGTAATCTAACGAATTGAAATCCACCGAACGATCTTGTGGATGCGTCCACATACCGTGATGAATATGCCCAACACAATTCATATTGAACGCGTTGAGCAGAATCTGTTTCTGGCTCATATCGTCCCCCGACGAGGCGGCAGTACGCCATTCAGCAGATAGTTGCCAATCGCCGGATATTTCCAGCGCACCGGATCGTGCAACGTATGGGTACGCGCGTTGCGCCAATGGCGATCGAGATTGTGTTCGCGCAGGCTGGCACGTGAACCGCCGAGTTCAAACAGCAGATTGCTGGCTTCCAGTGACACCTCGGTGGTCCAGGCGCGAGCCTTCGCCACTTCAATCGATGCCAGCGCCACCTTTTCTGCACTGGAATCGCGTTGCGCAGCATCAACAGCATCGCCTGCCAGCGCCAGCAAGGCATCGCCCGCACTCAGTCGTGCCGCCAAACGCCCGGTACGATCCAGTGTTAACGGATCGTTTGTAGCGTGATCCACGCCGCTGTCTGGCCACGGACGCGCTCGCTGACGCAGGAAATTCAGCATGTCGTTGAACGCCGCACGTGCGATGCCTTGATCAATAGCGGCATGCATGATTTGCGCAAATGGACCCACGGTGGTTGGGCGCTCGAATGCCGTCTGGAATGGCACCACATCCTCCACTGCAATCGCCACATCACGAAATTGCACGCTGCCGCTGCCGGTGGTGCGTTGCCCAAAACCGCTCCAGTCGTCGATGACGGCGACGCCAGGTTGCTGGCGCGGTACAAACACCAGTTGTTCTTTACCGTCATCGGCAATCGCTAACGTTGGAATGCGGTCGGCATACAGCGCGCCGGTGCAGTAGAACTTGTTGCCGTTGAGACGTAAGCCTTGCGCCTGCAGCGACACCGAGGTTGAACGCTGATGTGCTGCCGCTGAACTGAACTCCGCCAATGCATTACCATGATGGACACCGGCTAACACTTCGGCATACAAACGCTGTTTTTGTGCCTCGCTACCGTTGATGCGCAACACTTCTAACGCGTAAAAGTGGTTTTGTGGCACCTGACCAATCGAGCCATCCGCGGCACTCAATATCACGAATATCTCGGTCAATGCGGCGGTGGAAATCTCAATCCCGCCGAAGGCACGCGGCACGGTGATGGCACCGAATCCAGATTGAAACAGTTGCTGCAACTCAAGATGCGGCAACTCTCGCTGGCGATCGCGCTGCGCGGAGCCAGTTTGAAAACGTGTGGCTAATTCTTGCGCCAGCTGCAAGGCTTGCTGAGCACTGTTAATGCGCGAAGCCCGCTGCTTCGGCGATACCTGCGTCATGTTCGCTCCTTAAATCCACGCATGACGCGCAGGCAGCGCGTCGTTGAGGTAATAGTTGCCGATGGCGTGCGTCTTCCAGCGCACCGGATCGTGCAACGTATGGGTTCGCGCATTGCGCCAGTGGCGATCAAGCCCATGGCGCAATAACGTTGCGCGACTGCCGCCCCATTCGAGCAGCTTCTCACTGGCGCGAAGGGCAACTTCAGTGGTGAGCACTTTGGCTTCGGCCACCGCAATCGATGCCTGAGCGCAGTTTTCGGCAGTCAATGATTGCGGGTCGATACGGTCCAGCACTTTTGCCGCCCGCACTAGCAGCGCATTTGCGGCGCTAAGCTCGGTGCTGATGCGCCCGACATCGGCGAGGATGTAGGGGTCGTCAGCGTTGCGACTGACATTGGCATCAACCCATGGACGCGAACTGCTGCGCACAAATTCCAGAGCGTCATCCAACGCTCCCTGCGCAATACCGGCATCAATCGCCGCCTGAATCAGCTGGGAAACCGCACCGCGCAGCGTCGGCTTTTCGGCGGCAGGCAGCGGAATTAACAGCGCCGGATCAATCGCTACCTGTTGCAGTTTTACCGTGCCGCTGGCGGTGGTCCGTTGGCCAATGCCAGACCAATCATCCACAATCTCCACGCCGCTGACGGGCAACGGTATAAACGCCATCATCGGTTGCTGATCCTGCATGGCGGTGGTAGCCAGAATGTCGGCGAACAACGCGCCAGTGGAATAAAACTTCTCGCCATTGAGTTGCATACCGTGTGACGTCGTCACCAGTTGTGCCTGCACATCGCGCGTGTGTTTGGTGTTTTTCTCTGGACCACCGTTGCCGAGACGCTGACCACCGACCACCGCACGCAACAACTGCTGCTGTTGCTGGGGTGTGCCTTCACCGAGGATGAACTGAATTAAGCCAAAGTGATTTTGGGGAATTTGTCCCAGCGAGGGATCGCTGGCGGAGATCAGCCGAAAAACCTCTGCCAGGGTTTGGAACGACAATCCCGCCCCGCCAAATTCACGCGGCACGCTGATACTGCCCAAGCCGGATGCAGTGAATTGGTTGAGTAGATCGACAGGGTAAATGCGCTGCTGATCGCGCTCTAGCGCACCTTTTTTCGCCTGTTCGGCAATTTGGCGCGCAGCTTCAATGGCTGCGGCATCACTGCTTAATACTGCGACCGGGTTAAGAATAAGGTCACTGATGTGAGTCATCGCGAATACCATTTTTACGACGTGCAGAAGAGTCAGTCCGCAATAAAAATACTGCGAACCATAAAATGAATAACACATTGAGCGCGATGATAATCAGTGCGATTAAAACAAGTAAATAGCGCGGTTATGCTATATCTTGCAATGGGTTTCTATTATTAATCTATGGATTTATTGAAGCACAACAATAGGCTGGCGGCGGCGCTGCGGGGAATTAATGCGTATATAAATGCGACGAGTAATTCTTAAGATCAAATAACGCTATGCAATTTTAGGTTGTGCAAATGATTATTTTTACGGCGCTCACCATAAATGACGGCCCTACAAAACCGCGCGGAATTCGTAGGGTCGCCATTTATGGTGATCTTATGGCATTTTGCGGGATTTTATTAGGTCGCCATTAATGGCGACCCTACGATTTAAATTTTGCATCAAACAGCGCAGCGGCAAAACTGCGCGTGGATTCTTTTTTCGCGCTATGCGGAATCTGCACGCTATCCACCAATTTCGCCAGCTGATAGGTTTGCACCGTTTCGTTCTGCGTTAATTGCTGCGAATAGTGTGCCGTCAGTTCGCCTTTCTTATTCTGCGTCACCGCCGTTTGGCTGCGTTCTTCATCATCGATTAAATGGTATTTGTAGTTTTGCGAGGATTTCTGCTCAGTGAGTTTCGCCGCTGAAGCGGAATCCAGTGCGGTATGGAAACTGGCTTTGAGTTTAAACAGCGTTTGTTGGCTGAGCTCCTGCGTGTCGTCGTGCTGCTGCGAGGTGGTTTTCTGCGCCACGTTGAGCGAGAAGGTATCTTCCTCTTCCGGCTTGTACGGATTACCGGAAACCGGCGTCTGCTGATACGAAGCGGAGAAATCCGCCAGACCGCTGATAGCACCATTCTTCGCCGCATTGGCATCAATCGACTTCACGCGCTGGGTATTAATGCTTTCGCTGGCTTTACCGTCGGTGGTATTGAGCGCGCGGAAGCTGTCTTTGAACAAATCCAGCATGTCACGATTGCCGTGACCGCGCGCCGCAGCCTGATCGAACTTGCTGCTCCACTGATCCAACGCCGCCTGTTGCTGTGCTGCGCTGCCCGCTTGGGTCAGTTTCGACACATCAGTATCGAGCTTGATACTGACATCCCCATTATGGAAACCGAGCCAGCGCTCCTGATCATCCGCATGCAGATTCAGTGATTGTGTCACCTTGTCGCCATTACGCAGATCGGTCTTCACATCGACGCTTTTCAATTGCGAACTATCAAACTTCATTAAATCGCTGATGTCGAGCTTGGTGCTGCTGGAATCGAGTCCATCCAATGTCTTTTGTAAACCGGCGGATAGCTGGCCGATCGCCATCGCCTCGTCATTACTCAACTGGCCGCCGCTGGTTTTCAACTCAACAACCATGCCGTCTTGCTGACGCGTCATCTGCAAACTGACCTGCACGCCAGATTGCGTGGTGATGGTCATTGCCAATGCGCTTTGGCTGCTACTTTGCGCGCCACTAACCGCTGCGCTGGCAGGGACACTTAAAGTCACATCGCCGCGCTGGCTGACCAAATTACTCAGCAAGGTGCTGCCGAGGCCGTTCATTGCCACGCCGTCAGAATTTGCCGCACCATTTAATTGTGCTTGCAGCTTGCTGCTGATATCGCCCGAACTTTGTACCTTAGCCGGTTCGATTTTATAGATCGCCGCGATTTCGTCGCTGGCCTCGCTGAACGTCACTTTAGTTGACGCCTCCGCCGTTAAGGCGTTTTGCGCGTTTTTGTTGTTGATCGACGGCGTGACCACCGCATTCGACGCAATGAGATTTCTTAGTACGCTGCTGCCAATCCCGTTTAGCATGAAAATAATCCTCGTTGTGTACTATTCCTGAGAGTTATCGGCATCGGGATGGATAGCTTTAGCCACGTTTATGTGATGTGGTCACCATAAATGGCGACCTTACAAACACACTCGGACATTCGTAGGGTCGCCATTTGTGGTGACCGCGAGAGTTGGCACGAATTAAAGGTGCGCATTAATGCGCACCTTCATCAAAAGTTAGTTAAAGAATTTGATATCGGTAGGATTCGGCATCTTCGCCACTTCACCCGCCGCTTGCAGTACGCCGGTTTGCGCATCGAAATGGAACAGGGTGATGTTGTTGGTGAACACATTGGCAACGTAAAGATATTTGCCGCTGGCATCAAAAGAGAAGGCGCGCGGTTCAATGCCATCGGCTTTGTAGCGTTTCGGCTCGGTAAGCATGCCATCCGCACCGATTTTGAACACCACCAAACTGTTATCCGAGCCACGATTAGCGGCAATCACGAATTTGCCGTTCGGGCTCAAGATGATGCCACCGGCACTTTTGAACTCGGTGCTGCTGTTTTCCGTGTTCAACTTCACTTTTGCTTGCTGCTCCAGACGATCGTCTTTCACCGCAAACACCACCACTTCACCGGCCATTTCGGTGGTGACATAAGCATGTTTGCCGTCTGGCGAGAACAGCATGTGGCGCGGACCAGAACCTGGCGTAAAGCTGACATCACGCGCGGTATCGGCCACTAATGGCTGGGTTTTTCCGGCGTGATAAGCAAAAGCATGCAACTTGTCGCCGCCGAGATCCGCCGCATACAGATATTTGCCATCATGGGTGAAGGTGGTCGAATGCGCATGGCCGCCATCCTGACGATCTTTCACCGCGCCCGTTCCGCTGGCAAAGGGGAAATTCTGCACCTGTTCGCCCAGCGATCCGTCATGATGGATCGGGAACACCGCCACGCTCGCGCCGCCTTTGGCCACCGAATAGTTAGCGACAAACAGGAATTTACCGTCCGGGCTGATGGTCGCGTGCGTTGGCTGCTGGCCGTGGCTGTCCACTGCATTGATGACGCGGACTTTACCGCTGTTATCAATCGCCAGCGCCGTGACCGCACCGGCGTTTTCTTCATTGGTGGTGTAAGCAAAATGGCCATCATGCGATTTCACAATCCACGATGGGCTTTTCATTTTGATGAAATCAAGTTGCGTCAGGCTTCCGTCGTGATTGACCTGCAAACGGTATAAACCTTCGCTGGGATGACCAGGATTTTGCACCAACGGCGCATCCGGGATGCTGGTCCATGTGCCCACTAAAGCTGTCTGATTGGTGTGTTGCGCTGCGTTTGCCATTGCACTCCCCGCTAAAGTAATAACAGCTAGCGATAATGCCACGGATAAACGCGATGCCAAACCGCCACAAGCGGATTTATTGTGCTTATTCATAGATCTACCTCACCATAATCGGAATTTTCTAAGCAAAACATCACTGAAAAATTGGATTTATTATCGGGATGGCTGCCTCAGATGCGGGCCGCTTAACGACTATAGTGGGATTGAATCGAATGGGGCCCGAGCAAGGTGATCGGGCTCACAATGTTGCGGATTTGTTAGGAAATAAACGTTACAGCGACAGCTTCAATGCGGCGATTTCACGATTGTGGGTGAATATTTGCACGCTGACCTGCTGGGCGCTGAGCACTAAAATCGCGGTTGCCAGCGTGTTCTCTTCATCAGGATCGTGCGGTGACAGACGGTAAATCGGCAATTCTGCATCATGCTGATCCGACAGAATCTTCAGCGCATCCTCTGCATTCAGTTGCGCCTGCGTTTGCTGCCAATCTTGTAACCGCGCCTGACGCGAGCCGGAACTTGCCGTCACCACTTGTTCCAGCGGCGCAAGTTGCTGATGAATCAGATGATTAGCGTGACCAAAAACGGCATTGAGTGGCTGTACCGAACAGCCGCTGCCGGTAGCTTCCACACTGAAAATCCGATCATCACCGAGTTGCCCTAAAGTGTGATGAAACGCGCCCGCGCGCGGCGTGGCGGTGAGAATGGCAACGGCTTCATCCAGCGTATGCGCATTCAACGCGGCGCGCGCCAAAATCTGGCGCGGCATGCCAACGGGACGTTCGACAGCGCGAATGTTGTTAACGGTGTTGACCAGCCCTTTTTCATTCACCGCAAAAGTATGACCGCAAATCGAGCCGGGATAAGCAAAGCTGGTGAAGGCCAAACCATCGTTTGGCGTGATGCTGACCAGCGCACAATCCTCGCGCAGCTGCGGGAAACCGTCTTCGTTATGTGCAATCACCCGCTCACCGTTGGCGCTTACGCCAGCCACGGTGGTGCAGCCATCCGAGGTTGAGCGCACCAGATCGCCGCGACAGTTCCACGCAAACACCTCATCTATCGGCGCGTGTAAACCCGCCGCCATGCCTTCGAGCTCCTGCCAGATCAGCGGAAACTGTGTTTGCACTGCCGCGCGCATCGCCAGCGTTGGGGGCGCATCTTTCATGGCGATGACGGTTTGCCACAGCGCGATTTTCGTCAGTTTGTTATGCCAGGCGGCGCGGCCAAATTCACCGAGTTGCTGACCGACTTCGAACGATGAACCGCTAAGGGTGATTTTTTTCATAGGGAGTGTCTTCATTGCTAATCAGGATACGTGTTGCAAAAATTCTTTCAGTCGCGGATTGCTGCTGGCGGTGAGCAGCTTATCAGGTGCGCCATCTTCGGCAATGGTTCCACCGTCAATAAAGATCAAACGTGAAGCGACATCACGCGCAAAGCCGATTTCATGGGTGACGATCACCATCGTCATGCCCTCTTCTGCCAGCGAGCGCATCACCTTTAACACTTCATGACGCAGTTCAGGATCGAGCGCCGAAGTTGGCTCATCAAACAGCATCATTTTGGGTTTGACCGCCAGCGCGCGGGCGATAGCAACGCGCTGCTGCTGGCCGCCAGAAAGTTCAGACGGAAAATGATTGGCGCGCTCGCGTAAACCAACGCGATCCAACAGCTGCATGGCTTGCTCACGCGCCGCTGCCTTGCTGAGCTTACGCACGCGAATCGGGCCAAACATCACGTTCTCCAGCGCGGTTAGGTGCGGGAACAGATGAAATTGCTGGAACACCATGCCCGCTTCGCGGCGGATATCGCACTCATTTGCGTGCGGATCGGTGATGTGCATGCCAGCCACCAGCAACGTCCCGGAGGAAATCTCTTCCAGTTTGTTGATACAGCGCAGCAAGGTTGATTTGCCCGAACCCGATGGCCCAATGATCACCACCACTTCACCGGCTTCAATCTTCAAATTGATATCGTGCAGCACCTGCGTGCTGCCGAAACTTTTTGCCACGCCGCTAAATTCAACCATGCTCATAAAATATGCATCCTCTTTTCCAACTGTTTGAGCAGGAAGCTAAGACATAAGGTGACTAACAGATAAATCATCGCCACCGCGCTCCACACTTCCAATGCCCGGAAGTTACCGGCAATAATTTCCTGGCCCTGGCGGGTTAATTCCGCAACGCCAATCACAATAAACAGTGAGGTATCTTTAATGCTAATTATCCATTGATTACCCAACGCCGGAATCATGCGGCGTAATGCCAGCGGCATAATCACGTATAACAAGGTACTGCGCTGTGATAACCCCATTGCCAGGCTCGCTTCCTTAAAGCCTTTGTTAATTGATAAAATCGCGCCGCGCGTTATCTCGGCGATATAAGCACCGGAGTTGATAATAATGGTAACAATCGCGGCGGTAACTGGATCAATACGAATCGGCATCACCATCGGTAAAGCAAAGTAAATAAACATCACTTGCACCATAATCGGCGTGCCGCGAATCACCTCAACAAATATCAGTGATAATGTTTTACTGATCCGTCCGCCTAAGGCGCGGCAGGTGCCCGCAAACAGGCCAATAATAAAGCCACCTAACAAGCCCGAGAGTGAAATAATCAGCGTTAACTGCAATCCTTGCAATAACAGCGGCAAGGACTCCCAAATATATTTGGTTTCGAAATTCATAATACGATCCGTTGTGGCGAAATAAGGCCGGATATCTCCGGCCATAACCAGTTATTTAGGTTGTTTGTCGAACCACTTAACGTAGATGCGATTGTAAGTGCCATCGGCGCGCAACGCTTGCAATGCCGCGTTGACTTTCGGCGTCAAGCTGCTGTTTTTCTGCATCGCAAAGCCGTACTGCTGCGGCAGAATGCTGTCGGTTTCGCCGGTGGACTTCACCTTACCGCCGCCAGCCGTTTTGACGTAATACAACACGTTTGGCGAGTCATGCACCACCGCATCGAGATTGCCTGCTTGCAGATCCAGATAGGCATTATCAATATTCGGGAATTCAACGTAATTGGCTTTATATTGGCTTTTCATAAAGCTGGCAGCAGCGGTGCCTTGTTTTAATCCAACGCGCTTACCGGCTAAATCGCTAAATTTGCTGATGCCATTGTCGCTGCTTTTTACCGCCATCAACAAATCAGCATCATAATATCCGTCACTGAAATCCACCACTTGTTTACGCGCATCGGTAATGGTAATTCCCGCCATTGCCACATCAAGATTACGTGATTGCAGGCCAGGAATTAGGCCGCCAAAATCCATCGGGCGTAATTCATAGCTGACATGCATTTTTTGAGCGATGGCATCCCATAAATCAATGTCAAAGCCGACATATTTATCGCCCTGCTTAAATTCAAACGGCACGAACGCGGTATCAACCCCAACCACAATTTTATCCTGTGCCGCAGCAATAAAGCTCGCTGAACAGGCCACTAACGCCAGCGTCACTTTTAATTTGGTGAGAAACGTAGACATAATAATCCTCAGTGTCAGTGAAACAGTATGCAAAGAAGATCGCGCAGCAGAATAAGATCGGCCAGCGATAGCAATATTAAAGTGGTATTGCTGTGCGAATAGAAATAACGTTCTATTCGCACATCGAGCACTTACTCAGGAATAATAAAATCCTGGGTGTCGGGTACCGGCGTCTGTGCACCGTTCATGATCATCGAGAGAAAACTGTAATAACCGTTGATACCAATCAGATCGACCACGCCTTTTTCACCCCACAGGGCAATGGCTTGTTGCCAAATCTCGTCGCTGACTTTTTTCTGTTGATGTAATTGCTGGCAAAAATGATAAACAACCCATTCATCGTCCAGCAGATCGTCCGGCAAGCGGTTTTGATTAATCGCCTGCACCGCCGCCGCGGAAATACCTTTATCACGTGCGATGGGTGCATGAATTGCCCACTCAACCGGCTGTGCCCAATGTCGCGCCGTCATCAATATCGCCAATTCTGATAAACGCTGGCCGATTGAGCTGCGATAACGCAGATACTCGCCCATGCGTTGCGCATGCGCCATTAATTCTGGGCTGCGTAACAAGGGCTCGAACGGCGGCAGCAATGCGCCGCGCGGGCCGTTAATGATCTCTTCGGCTAACAGGCGCTGCTGATCGTCCCAGGCCGATGGCGGCAACGGCGGTAAGCGATTGATCATACGCGCTCCGCCAATTTGCTGGTCTCTTCGCTGATCACCTGATGCAGCGTATCAACGATAAAATCGAGTTGTTCGGTGGTGACAATAAACGGCGGCGCGATCAGAATATGATCGCCATATTGGCCGTCAATCGTGCCGCCCATCGGATAAACCAGTAAACCGCGCGCCATGCAGTTGGCTTTGATCGCCGCGTGCAGTTTCAATGCGGGATCAAACGGCGTTTTGCTGGCTTTGTCCTGCACCAACTCAACGCCAGCAAACAATCCGCGTCCGCGCGTGTCACCAACGTGTGGCAGCTCACCGAGCACCTCGCGCAACCTTTTTTGCAGATAAGAGCCCTGCTGTTTTACTGCATCGAGTAGATTGTCGCGCTCGATCACCTGCTGCACCGCCAGCGCCGCCGCAGCCGCAGTGGCGTGACAAATGTAGGTGTGACCGTGTTGGAACAAACCGCTCCCAGCTTGCAGCGCTGTGACAATTTTCTCGCTGGCGAGCACTGCACCAATCGGCTGATAACCGCCGCCCAAACCCTTGGCGATGGTGACCAGATCTGGCACCACCTCATCCTGCTCAAACGCATACAAGGTGCCGGTACGTCCCATGCCGCACATCACTTCATCAGCGATATACAAGATGCCGTATTGATCGCAAATACGGCGCACGCCTTGCAGATATCCCGGCGTCGGCGGTGTTGCGCCGGTAGTGGCACCGACCACCGTTTCGGCGCAGAACCCGATAATGGTTTCCGGGCCAGCATCGATGATCGCCTGCTCAAGTTCCTTCAATAGACGTTGGGTATATTGCTGTTGGCTCTCGTCGGCGCGGCGATCGCGATATTCATTGCAGGCCGAGACGCGAATCACATCGATCAGTAACGGGGCAAATTGGCGACGTCGCCACTCATTACCGCCAACCGCCAGCGCACCCAAGGTGTTGCCGTGATAGCTCTGCTTGCGGGCGATGAATTTGGTGCGCTTAGGCTGACCGATTTCCACGAAATACTGGCGCGCCAGTTTCAGCGCGGTTTCTACCGCTTCTGAGCCACCGGAAACAAAATAGGCATAATTGAGATCGCCAGGCGCGGTGCGCGTTAATTGCTCCGCCAGTTGTTCAACCGTGTCACTGGTGAAGAAACTGGTGTGGGCATACGCCAGCTGATCGATTTGGCGATGCATCGCCGCGAGCACATCAGGATGTGCATGACCTAAACACGAAACCGCCGCGCCACCGCAGGCATCCAGATAATGTTTACCCTGTTCATCGGTGATGTAAGCGCCTGCTGCGCCAACCGCCACAGCAGGCGTGCTGCGCAGGCTACGGTGAATGATGTGACTCATGAAAATACAGCTCCTGAAAATGCTCGCTCATCAATTGATGACGTCATAGTGCAGGATTCATTTGGATCACGTCAACGCAATAATGATTCAAATGCATTGTATTTTCTTATGATGGAAACAGATGAATCATTTCCAGCTTTTGCCCGGCACCACGTAAGCACCCGAATCAATCAAATAGCGTTCTGCATTTTCGATTTTGTTGACCGCATCACGCCCATGTCGCGCCACCAGCATCGCCATTAAACACTCGGCGATACCCATGCCGGAAACCACTGAAGGGAAAAATGAAGGGCTGTCGGTGGAGAAAAGCAGCGTGCAATCGGCGGCTTGCGCCAACGGCGAAACCGGTGAATCGGTGATAGTGATGATCTGCGCGCCCGCCTGTTTGGCGGCATGCAGCACATCCAGCGATTCGCGCGAATACGGCGCAAAGCTGGTCAGTAGTACACAATCTTTAGCACTGAGTTCGCGGGTAAAAACTTCGATATTGCTGGCTAAACCATCTATCAACGAGACCTGACGATTGAACAGCCGATAAACGTAAAACAGCGACCACGCGATGGGAAAGCTGGCGCGAAAGCCGCAGATATAGACGTTCTCTGCGGCATCTAACAGTGTAACCGCCTGCTCCATCGCCGCTTGGTTCTCATTTTGCGTGAAAGCCAGATTGGTTTGATGCGCGGCAAACACTTCCAGATACAGCTCAGATTGCGGGCCTTTGGCGATCAGCTTCTCGGCTTTTGATCCATATGTATCACTGCGCAATCCGAGATCATCAATAAACGCATCTTTCAGCTCGTTCCAGCCATCAAAGCCGAGGCGCTGGGCCAATCGTAACAAGGTGGCCGGTTTCACCCCTGCTTCCGCTGCAAAGCCGCGCATCGATTGCACCACCAGCTGATTGCTGTTTTGCAGGGAAAACTCGGCGGCGCGTTGCAATTCAGGTGACAGCGCGTTGAACTGGTTAACAATATTTTCTCGAAGATTCATGGCGTTCGGTCAGCAGATTTCGTATCTGTGCATCTAAACATAATTGCGCGTGTGACTCTAGCGGGCAGCGAGTGCGAATCAATTCGCAACATGCTTTAATAACGCTCATTAATCGAATCAAGGACGTTGACCTTGCTATGTTGCAGTTTTCAAATGGTTTTCTGCTGAGTTTGTCGTTATGCCTCGATATCGGCCTTGCCAACATTGCCATGATTACGCTGGCGATGCAGCGCGGCTATTTTCATGGTTTCTGGCTGGGGATTGGCACCTGCATTGGCGATTTGATTTACGCCGTGCTGGCGCTGGCCGGCATGGCGATTGTGTTGCAGTTTACCGCGGTGCGTTGGGCATTGTGGATTGGCGGTGGCATTTTGCTGTTGTGGTTTGCCGGTAAAATGCTGCACGCGGCGTTGAAGCAACAGGCCGCTTTGCCAGAAAGCGAACAACAACCGTATCGATCGCTGCTGCGCGAGTTTAGTCGTGGCGTGATGTTAGCAATGTCGTCGCCGACCGCCATTTTGTGGTTTGCCAGCGTCGGCGGTGCGTTAATTTCACGCATGGGACACGGCAGCACCGCGGCGACATCCTCGTTCCTTGGCGGCTTCTTTATTGCCGGTGTGGTGTGGACCTGCGTGCTGTGTTTGGTTGGCAGTATGGGTGGCAAATTGCTCGGCCAGCGCTTGCTGAAATATTCCTATTTAGCATCAGCGATTATTTTCGTCTATTTCGCGGTTTATGTGATTTGGTCGGGATATCGTGAGTTTATTTTGGTGTGATTGCAAAAGCGGTCACCATCAATGGCGACCGCCAGCGGCATTATATTCCGGCAATACGTTTCAAATCGGCCTCCGCACCGGGCGCAACCGCTAACACTTTCGCCCCTTGCAGCAATCGCTCGCCTTCGGTATTGAACGGGTGAAACCAACCGCCCGCCTCTTTCACCAGACAATAACCCGCCAGACAATCCCACGCGTGCATGCAAGGTTCGTAATAACCGACCACCCGCCCCGCCGCGACCCACGCCAGCATCAACGCACCTGAACCAATGCGAATAAAGTTGCCACCGGCTTCCAGCAACGACGCAAGAATTCTGCCGACTTCTGCCGGGCTTACATGGCTATTGGCACCGAAACCGGTGACATGATTTTGCAGCGTGCGTGTTGCGTCCACCTGCAAGCGCTGACCATTCAGCGTTGCGCCTTGGCCAATCGCCGCCACGTAGCACTCTTGATAAGTCGGCGCGAAGATCACGCCAATCACCGGCACGCCATCATGCAGCACGGCGACGGAAACACACCAGTTCGGCATGCCGTTGAGGAACGGGCTGGTGCCATCAATCGGGTCAACCACCCATGTGTAACCCGATGTGCCATCTTGCAAACCATACTCTTCGCCGAGAAAACCATCGTCGGCAAACTGCGCGCGAATTTGCTGGTCGATCATCTGTTCCACTTCGCGGTCAGCGCGTGATACCACATCCTGCAAATCGTATTTGGTTTCCACCACTAAAGTGTCGCGCTGATGGAAATACTCCAGCGCCTTAGCACCGCCTGCACGGGCGACTTTCTCCGCCAGAATCAGGCGCGATAACAGCGGGTCGTAATCTAATTCACTCATCATCCATCCTCAGCTCAACTGGCAATCAGGCAATATCACCTTTATTCATGACAATTATCTGATTGTAGGCGCTATTTGCTGTGACAGACCTGCTTTACCACACTGCGCAGCCAGCGATGCGCCGCGTCATTTTCCAAACGCGGATGCCACAATTGCGACACGGTCATTTCTGGCGTAGCGAAAGGGAGTTCAATCATCGCTAGCGAGGCGCTGTTTTTGATCAACGGATGATGGAGGAACAACGAATGCGGTACTAAGGCAATGAAATCCGTATTCTGCACCAGCGTCACGGCGCTGGAGAATGCCGGGACCAGCGCCGCAATCTTGCGCGTGTATCCCGCCTGTTGCAGCGCATCGTGAATCGGACCGCCCAATTCACCACGACGCGAGGCGACAATCTGCCCGAAGGCAGCAAACTGCGGGATATCGCAATGTTCAGTCAAAGGATGTTCAGCGCGCACTACGCCGACAAAACGGTCGCGAAACAGCGCCTGCAAACGGATCTCCGGCCCCATATTGCCCAGCACGCCGATTTCCACATCAATATTACCTTCACGTAAATCGCGCGCGCTTTTCTCCGGCTTTGGCACAAAGCATAACCATGATTTAGGCGCTTGATCGGCCACGGCAGCGATCAGCGCGCTGCCGAAGGTCTCAACAAATCCTTCATTGGTGCGCAAAGTGAAGCAGCGTTCCAATTGTTGTAAATCCAGCGTTTGTGCTGCCGGGCTTAACACGGCACGCGCTTCCGTAACCGTGTGATGGGTGCGTTCACGTATCGCTTCGGCATACGGCGTTAACACCATGTGACGCCCAGCGCGCACCAATAACGCATCGCCGGCGGTGGCGCGTAAACGTCCCAAGGTGCGGCTCATCGCCGATTCGCTTAATCCTAAGCGGCGTGCAGCACCGACTACGCTGCCTTCAATCAGCAACGCATCCAGCGCAATCAGTAAGTTCAGGTCGGCATCATTCATGGCGGTTATCGTTGATCATTCACTCCTATAACACAAGGCGTTTGGTGCAGGTTATCAATGCAGATACTGCGTGTTCCGCCTGCTCTTGTGCCACGCTACACTGTGCTCACCACTTAAAGAGAGGAAGTGAACATGACAACACCAATGCGCGTATTACTGATTGGCGCTTCACGCGGCCTGGGATTTGCTCTGGCGGAAACCATGCTCCAACGCGGTTTTCAGGTGGTAGCAACCGGACGAGAAAATTCGACCGACAATCTGCAACAACTAGCACAGCGTTACCCGCAACAACTCAGCGTGGAATGCGTGGATATCAATCAACCTGAGCAGGTTAAGGCGCTGCATACACGATTGGCCGATCGCCAGTTCGAAATGCTGTTCGTTAATGCGGGTGTGAAAAATGACGACGCTGAAACCATCGCCGATGTTTCAACCGAGGAATTTACCCGTGTGATGGTCACGAATGCGCTAAGCCCGCTGCGCGTGATTGAAACTTTCAAAGATCAGGTCATCGCCACCGGCACCATTGCGGTGATGTCTTCCGGGCAAGGCAGTTTGACCAATAACACCAACGGCAATTACGAGGTATATCGCGGCAGTAAAGCGGCACTGAATATGTTCATGCGCAGTTTTGCGGCGCGTAATCCCGATCAACACACGTTATTGCTGATGGCACCGGGTTGGGTGCGCACCGATATGGGCGGACCAGAGGCGCGATTAACCATTGAGGAGAGCATCCCGAATTTGCTGAATACCATGCAGGCACAAGCAGGCAAAGGCGGTATACATTATCTGGATTATTTGGGGCGTGTGGTGCCGTGGTGAATCAGGGCGCGTATTGATGGGCTAACAAAATCGTGATGCCGTCAGTATAGTGAGACCACATCACGATAACCCTTGAGGAATACAGCATGACGATTGGTGTTGGCGATTGGCAGATAACGAAAGTGTGTGAACAAGTCGCGCCCTTCCCGATGGGCGTGCTTTTTACGCCACATCGCGCGGAGATGAGCGAGGAATTGGCGCAACAAACAGCGGAAATGTCGATTCATAGTTGGGTGCTGCGTAACGCGGAACACACCATCATCATTGATACCGCGACAGGAAATGGGCGCAATCGTGCCAATAAGCCGCTGTTTCACCAGCTCAACACCGCCTATGCCGAAAACCTCGCTGCGGCAGGCGTCGATCCCGCCGCAGTGACACTGGTGCTGATGACGCACATTCATACCGATCACGTTGGCTGGAACACCACCCAACGTGACGGCCAATGGCAACCGATGTTTCCTAATGCGCGCTATGTCTGCTCGGCGCTGGAATTGGCGCGCTGCCAGAACGATCCTGCGGCGCAGGAACTCTACCTTGACAGCATTTTACCGCTGATCGAAGCCGGTCAGTTGGACACCATCAACGTACAGGATTCCCCGCTGTTTGCCGGTGCGCTGCGCTATATGTCCACCCCCGGCCATTGCAGCGATCATGCTTCTATTGTGCTGGAAAGTGGCGGCGAATCGGCTATTTTTGCCGGTGACGTGATGCACAATGAGATTCAGTTTCGATACCCTGCGTGGAACTCGCTGTTTTGTGTTGATCAACCGCTTGCCATCCATTCCCGCCAACGCGTTGTAGACTGGTGTCAGCAACATCAGGCCATCTGGTTCAGCACACATTTTGCTGGCAGCTCGTGCGGACGCGTCTCGCGTGACGGGCAATGGATTCCGCTGGAGGTTTAACCCAATGCAGTACACCGATTATCTCGGCGCGTCGATTGACGCATTACAGCAGGCGCTACAACAAGGTGCGGTGAGCGCGCGCCAGTTAACCACTTTTGCCTTGCAACGCATTGCTGACGTGGATCAACCGCGCTACAACGCCATGACCTGGTTGTTTGCCGATGAGGCGCTAGCAGCGGCGGACGCGAGCGATGCGCGTCGCCAGCACGGCGAGGGGATGGGTCCGCTGGAGGGCATTCCCATGCTGATCAAAGACAATATTCAGGTCAAAGGTTGGCCAACCAGCGCCGGTTCAGTACTGCTGCGTGAGGTGATTGCCGAAGAAGATGCGCCGCTGGTGACCAGGCTGCGAAATTCAGGCGCGATTCTGATTGGCAAAACCGCCATGCATGAACTGGCGGCGGGTATTACTGGCGCATCATCGTTAAGCGGCTTTACCCACAATGCGTGGCTGGAAGGCCGCTCTCCGGGCGGATCGAGCAGCGGTTCCGCGGTGGCCGTCGCTGCCGGATATGTGCCGCTGGCGATCGGCAGCGATACAGCCGGTTCCGTGCGCATTCCGGCGGCATTTAATGGCTTGTTTGGTTTGCGTATGACGCGTGGTGCCATCAGCATTGATGGCATTGTGCCGCTTTCGCCAACGCAGGATATACCCGGCCCGCTGGCACGTTCAGCAGCTGACTTGCGCCTGGCAACCGAAGTGTTAAGCGGACAACGCTTTGAAGCGTATGACCCACCGCTGCGCATCGGCATTTGGCATGAAGGATTTGCTGCCGGAGAGGATGAAATCAATCAGTCGGTGCGCGCTGCGCTAAGTCAGTTTATGACGCGTGAGGTGAGTTTTCCTGAACTCGCCACGCTGGCGACGGAAGCCAACATTATCGGCTATGAATTCGCCGAAGCATTGGCGGCGTATCTGGCGGATAAACCGGCGGCGGAATGCCATACGCTGCCAGAAATTGTGGCTTCGAAGCGTTTTCATCCGCAGCTGGAGGCGATTTTTAGCGCCCGCGCCCACCATCCGGGTACGGATACGGAAGCCTATCAAGTTGTACTTGAGCGCCAGCGCGCCTTGCTTAAGCAATTAACCGCGTTCTTCAGTGCGCAGCAGATTGATTTGTTGGCTTATCCCGTGGTGCGCCACGCGCCGGTGAAGCACGGCGAGATGCAGGAAGGCAGCAACGCGTTGATTTCAGCGGTGACTGGGATGCCCGCGATCAGCATTCCAGCCGGGTTGAGCGATGAAGGTTTGCCAATTGGATTGGAGCTGCTGGCATTGCGTGGGCGGGAGGATCTGCTGTTAGCGGCGGCGGAAAGATTTTTGTAGGGTCACGTTAATGGTGTAAATATCAGCAGTTAAGCCTCTTTTGGTCACCATAAATGGCGACCCTACGAATGTTAAGTGCGCTTTTGTAGGGTCGCCATTTATGGTGACCGTTGCAACAACATGGACTAACTGTGCAACGCCAACCCCTTAATCGCCTTATCCACCGCTTTCTTCGGCCCGCGCAGCGCGATGCCGACCAGATTCAAATTATCTGCATCTTCGGCTTTAAACACTTCGCGGTTCGCCGCGTCGTGACCAGTGGAAAACATCGCTTCCACGTATGGAATCAAGGTTAGCTCGCGTTCCAGCCCCTGACGATGCGCGCGCTGCAAGCCAGCCAAATCACCGGCGAACACCAGCATCGGTTGCCCCGCCATATTGCCGTACTGCCGCAGTTTCGCATCCACGTAAGGTTCACCCATCATCTCCGGCGCGGCAGAGGCAATGCCGGTGGCAAGAAACGCCACCACATTCAGGCGCTGCCAAGTGGCTAAATCATCACGTACTATCAGGGCGATTTTGGTATCAAACATCTGTAACAACTCTCCGATGACAACGAAAACCTCATCATCTAAGAGCCGGTACCTGCGGGTATAGAACGTTTGTGCACTGACGTTGATAAGTGGCGGGCGTCATGCGATAGGCGCGCTGGAACCAGCGGCCCAGATGGCTTTGATCGGCAAATCCCACCTGCGCGGCAACGTTCACCGGCTCGACGCCTTGCGCCAATAACGCGCGCGCGCTGCGCAGGCGCAAACGCACTAAATAAGCATGCGGTGATTGGCCGAACGCCTGTTTGAACTGACGAGTTAAGCGAAAACGGTCGATGCCGGAAAGGCGTGAGAGTTCGTCCAGGCCAATATCCTGTGCCATAAAGTCATGCAGATAGTCACGCAGCAGCTGCATCTGGCGCATCGCTTCGCTGTGCTGCACGCTGGGTTTGGTATCCAGATGGCGGGAGAGCATGGTTAACAGATGATCGAGGCTTTGATCGCGCGCCAACCGCCCTTCGCCTTGATGCACCGCAAACCAGGCTTGTTGGATAGCGCTGGCGAGCAGCGCGTCATCGGTGAGCGTGTGGCGGAACGCACCTTCAATATTCGACACATCGCCCAAACCGCGACGTTGCATCATCTCCGCCACCCACGTTTGTGGCAGATACAGCATCACATAGGTGAAGCCATCAGCATCGGGCGCGTGGCCATCGTGCACCGCGCCCGGCTCAATCAAAATCGCCCGGCCTGGCGTGCTGGTGTGCAGCGAGCGATGACAGTTGAAGCGCTGAAGACCTTGCTGCGTCACGCCCACCAGCAATTCGTCGTGATCATGCGGATCGTAAGCATGACCGCGAAAATGCGCGTTGACGCTTTCAATTCCGGTCTCTTCATCACGACGAAAATCAACCCAATCGTTATTGGCTGGCATAGGCGTTCTCAGGCAAACATATCAGGTAAGCATCTCAGGCATAGCCTAGCAGTCGGAACCACAGATAATCCAGTGGCAACAACAGCAGCGCGCTAAAGACAAAAATCAGTGCACACAACTGTAATCCCGCTTTGGCTGGCACGTTACCCAGCCCCATTGCCACCACCACTGGCGATGCCTGATACGGCAGCAAAGGCGTGGCGTAAGCCAATACCTGCAACATAATCACCGTCAGCAGCGGGAAGCCGGAAGCGCTAGCCAACTCTTGCGCCATTGGCGTCACCATGGCTGGCACGCCGTTGGCGGTGAGAACAAAATTCAGCAGCGATACCAGCGCATTCAGCACCGCGAAATTGCTGAATGACGCTTCAGGCTGCAACGGCAACACGTTAAGCAGTGCGTTGGCGATGAGGCGACCTAAACCAGACTCCACCACCAGCGTTGCCACACCGAGAATACCGCCAATGTAGATGCAGGTGCGGATGTTCACGCCGCTGGCAAAATCTTCGCCAGAGAGGAAACCAACGCGCGGCAGCAGACAAATGCAGGCCGCCGCCAATCCTACCCAGGCGGCGGATAAACCGTGCAGGCTGTCGGTCATCCACAGCAACAGCGTCACCGCCAATATGACCATCAAGCGCCATTCACTGGCACTTAACGGCACTAAACTATCACGCTGTTGCACCGGCGTAGTTTGGGCGCGAAACAGCCATAACAAGCAGCCGACCAATATCAGCCCTTTGCATATGCCCACTATTGGCATATGCAGCAACCACCACGGTAACCATTGCAAATGCAGTTTATAGGCGCTTTCCGCCGCACCGCTCAGTACCAAATTGGGCACATTGGCCGGTAAAATGCTGGCCGAAAGTTGGAAAGTGCCGAATCCCACCGCCAGCGCCAAGCCAATGCTGCCGCGACTGCCGGCTTTGATCCCGGCTCTTTCACCCATTGCCAGCACCACCGGCATCAGCAGCGCAATGCGTCCCATGTTTGACGGCATAAAAAAGGCCAGCAAGTAGCTGATTAACACGGTTCCGGCGATCATCCGTGGCCAGCTTTGGCTGAATGGCACCACCAGATAATTGGCCCAGCGCTTCGCCAGGCCGACTTTGGGAATTGCTGTACCGAGCACAAATCCGCTTAGCACCAGCCAAAAAGCCGATGAGGCAAAACCGCTAAATACCGTGCTGGCGGGTGCGAGATGCAACAACATCGCGGCGGCGAAGAACAACAATGCGGTGAGATATTCGGGCAGTTTTGCGCTGGCCCACAGCAGGATGGTGCAGCCTACCACTAGCGCGGTGAGCCAAATAATGAGATCTGATGTCACAGCTGAACTCCCTTTCCTATCGTGGTTATGTCCCAAATCGGATGGCTGCACATACCGTAGCGGCGCGATTTATCGCGCAATTTTGATATCGGTATCGCGGCAAGATTGCGCAATGAATTGCGCCGCTACAGATCGCACTCGTCAGCGGAGAGATGAGTTTATTAACCTTTATTTAACTCGACAACTCACTTAGCCAGTGAATTAAATTCTGGCTGCCAGGCTGGCTCAATGAACGCTGCGGCCAGGCGAGGAAATAGGGTTTGCTGAGCGGCAAGCTGAGCGCATCGACCACCACTAAATCACCGCGCGCCAATTCGTGCGCAATCAAGCGGCGCTGGCCCAGCAGCAAACCGGCGCCCGCCACGGCGGCATCAATCGCCAGTGAGGTGAGATTAAAACTGAACGACGGCTGTGCAGGCGGCTCGACCACACCTTTGACCTGAAACCAGCTGCGCCAATCCGGTAGGAAACGCCCTTCGTTGCCCCAATCGAGATGGATGAGTGGCGCTTGCTGCAACACCGTTTGTCCGGCATAACGCTGCAATAACGCGGGGCTGGCGACCGGCAGCACCTCATCGCGAAACAGCAACTGTTTGTCCAATTGCGGGTAGCGATCTTCACCGAAACACACCACGAAATCCGCAGGCGCGGCATTAAAATCCACCTGCGCGTGCGTGCCGTGCAACGATAAATCGATATCCGGGCAGCGCTCGCGCCACTGCGTGATGTTGGGCAACAGCCATTTTGAGGCCAACGCGGGCAGCGAATAAAGCGTCAGTTTTGGTGCAGCGGCGGCGTGACGCAGATTTTGCTGGCCAAGATGCAGAATGTCGAAAGCTTCGGTGACATAGCGTAGATACTCCTTGCCGATGTCGGTCAGCATCACGCCGCTTTGCGTGCGTACAAACAACGCGCTGCCGAGTTGTTCTTCCAACTGGCGAATCTGCTGGCTCACCGCAGCAGGCGTTAACGCCAACTGCGCAGCGGCTTTTGCCAAACTACCCAACTCCGCCGCCACTTTAAATGACTGGATGACGCTGATTTTTGGCAAACGCGAGGAAGGCGCGGGCATTAAGGTTTCCTTAGCAAGGTGGTAAAAATTTATCGTTACGCACTAACATATCAGCGAGTTACAGTCATTACACCTCTGCAAAATATGAGAACTGTAGCCATGTCTGCATTGATCCGTTTCGAACAGCATCCTTTGGCTGACGCCGATTGGCGCCGCGCCTGCCGCGAGCAACTGAATCAGCACGGCGCATTAGTATTGCGTCAATTCCTGCAGCCCGCCGCGCTGCAAGCGATTATTCGCGAAGGCGATGCGCAGCGCCATCTGGCGTATCACACCGCCAGCAAACACAATGTCTATTTGATGAAAAAGGATGAAGCGTTCGATGCCGATCATCCACGCAATCGTGATGTCATCAGCACCAAAGGTTGCATCACTGATGATGTAATTGCCGCCGATTCCCCACTGCGTCAGCTCTACAACGACGAATTATTTAAAAGCTTCTTGTGCGATGTGCTCGGTGAAGAGGCGCTTTATCCTTACGCCGATCCGCTCTCCTCAATCAATCTGCATTACGCGCCGGATGGCCAGGAGTTGGGCTGGCATTTTGATAACTCCTCTTTTGCCATCACTTTGCTGATACAAAAACCGCGCGCGGGCGGCGTTTTCCAATATGTGAAGGATCTGCGTAACGCCGATGCGGGCGAGATGAATTTCGCTGGCGTGGCAGCGGTGCTAGATCAGCGCCAGCCGGTAGAGGCGCTGGCGATTGATGCCGGAGATTTGGTGCTGTTTCGTGGCCGTAATTCGTTGCATCGCGTGACGCCAACTGAGGGCGATATCACCCGGATGTTGGCGGTGTTGGCCTACAACACCGAACCGGGTATTGCGCTCTCGGAAACTGCACGCATGACGTTTTATGGACGCTTGTAGTCGTCAATTATGTCGTAATGCTCGTACGTCACGCTTTTCGGTCACCATAAATGGCGACCCTACAAGAGTGAGGTGCGGTTTTCGTAAGGTCGCCATTTATGGTGACCTGTTTTCCAACAATGCCCGCCAGCCGCGCACGAAAATTTGCTGGGTACGAAACGCCACCAAGGCGCGCCAATCGGCGTCGGCGGGCCAAAATCCTTCCACCAACTGTTGCTTGATCGCCTGCCCCGCCTCACTCGCCGGATCGCCATACAGATGCAGCCAATGATCCTCGCGCACCCGGCGATGCATCTCTTCACCGGCATAAGTGCCGCACTCCACCACCAGCGGCAACAGTTGCGTGTTCGGCAGTGATGTGAGCAAAAACTGCGACACATAACCGGTGGCTGTCGCGGTTACGCCAGTTTCGCTATCGCGTCCTGCGCCGGTGAACAATAACGTCAGCCATTCGGCGTAAATGGCTTTGCCCCAGTTGTGCGCCGTAACGCGCTGCTCGGCAATCGACAGCAACATCGGATGTCCCCATGCGCCTGCGCCGGTATGCAGATCAAAGCTGATAATGCTTTTCGCCTGCGATAAGTGTTCGGCAATGATGCGTTGCAGAGTTTGATGTGACCAACTCGGCTGCTTTCCACCGTAAAAGAAACCATCCGCCGCGACATATTGTCCCGCTTCCACCACGCGTTTAACCGCCGGCCAACCGGCGCTATTCAGCGTTATGCTTAGCAAATCGTCGGCCTGCTGACGATCGCCGTGATACATCGCGTGCCATGCGGCGTAATCAGGATTAGCCGGTGTAGGTTGTGAGAAATCCACGAAGTTACGATTCAGGTCGATGTTGTCTTCATTGACGCGCCGCAAGTGCGCCGCGCCCCACGGATTGAGCAAGTGCAGCAGCACAATCGCGGTGTCATCGGGCAGCGCTGTGAGGTTGAACAGATCCAGCCAGGCAATTTGGCAATCAGAGCCGTAATAACCTTCCACGCCATGCGTGCCGGAGATCACCAGCATGATTTTTGCGGCGTTGGCATCGCCGATCACTGCGACATCGGTGAACAGCTCTTCGCCCTGCGGGCCAGGCAATGGGTGCGGATAAGAGGTTAATGCGCCATTCTGGCGGTGGACGGCGGCCAGGAAGCGCGCACGTTGCGTGGTGTAATGCGGTAAGTTGATCATGGTTGTTGTTCAGTGTTGGTGCGGTTTGCAGAACAGGTCGCCATTAATGGCGACCCTACAGGTTTTGTAGGGTGCGCATTTATACGCACCGTTTCAATGACAGCAGTAACCTTACGGATACACCTTGAATTTAAAATACTTTTTCGCCAATTGATCGTAGGTGCCGTTGCTGTGCAATTCCGCTAACGCGCTGTTGATCAATTTCAGATTGGCTTCATCATCTTTGCGCAGCGCGATTCCCACGCCATCGCCGAAGATCTGTTTATCCACTAAGGTCGCTTTGATAGTAAAACCTTTGCCTTCCGGCGATTGCAGGAAACCTTGCTCAGCCGATACCGCATTCGCCACGCTGGCGTCCAAACGGCCCGCCACTAAATCCGGATACACTTCCATCTGATTGGCATACGACACCACATTCACGCCATGTGTCGCCCATTTGGT
Source organism: Pantoea sp. CFCC18179 (assembly GCF_059412405.1). NCBI lineage: Bacteria > Pseudomonadati > Pseudomonadota > Gammaproteobacteria > Enterobacterales > Erwiniaceae > Pantoea > Pantoea sp. CFCC18179. Next base: position 86,416 of record NZ_JBNBPM010000003.1, read on the forward strand.
TTTGGCGTAAGTTTCCTGAATGGTGCCCTGCGCTACGCCAATGGTTTTGCCGTGCAGCGTAGCGAGATCGTCAGTGAGTTTACTGTTGGCTGGCGTTAGCAGCGCACTTGGCGTGTTGTACAGCATGTCGCTGAATGCCACCTGCGCGCGACGTTTTTCGGTCATCGACATCGCCGACAAAATCGCGTCAAACTTCTTGGCTTGCAGTGCCGGAATGCTGCTATCAAAGCCCATTTGCACCCATTCACACTTCACTTTGGCTTGCGCGCAAATCGCGTTACCGATATCGATATCGAAGCCCTGCAAGGTGCCGTCGCTGGCTTTGGATTCAAACGGTGGGAAAGTGGGATCGACGCCAAAACGCAGGGTTTGTTCAGCCAACGCCACATGGCTAAAAGCGGTCAGTGACAGCAGTAACGCGAAGGACAGGTTTTTCTTCATTGTTATCTCCGGCAGGCAGTGAAATTCACAACAGCATGCAGAGTTAATAACATGGCGGATACAAAGCCACCACTAAAAAAGGGTTTTAGTGCAGAGGAATTTCTTATTAAACAGAAGGAGTTAAGCGATTTTAACTCCGGCAGTAAGAGAATCTTACGACGGCTAAGTATTTTCGGTCACCATAAATGGCGACCCTACAAATGATTAGCGCGATTTCCGTAGGGTCACCATTTATGGTGACCGTTAACTGAATACTTAAGTGGGGCGGGAAACGTGTGCCGCAGCAGCGTGATTGGCATGATTCGCTGCTTCAACCAGGCTGTAACCGGCCAGCAGCGATTGACTCAGCACGCCGACAAAGCAGTCGCCCGCGCCGTGCGTGCTCACCAGTTTGACCGGAATCGCCGCGATGCTGAACGCGTTGCCGCCCTGCTCGCACAGCGCCAATCCGTGTTCACCGGCGGTAACGATCACCTGCGGGAAACGCTGCGCCAACGCTTGTGCCGCTTCACAGGCCGAGGCCAAATCGTTGACCGCAATCTGGCACATATCGCGCGCTTCAACCGCATTAACGATCAGCAGTTGCACACATTCCGCCAGCCCAGGTTCGATATCTCGCGCCGGTGCCGCATTAATACACACCGCAATACCACGCTGTTTGGCCTGTTGCGCCAATTGCAAATTCACCCGCGGCGGCACTTCATTTTGCAGCACCAGCAAACCCGCATCGCGCCATACTTCTTCACCTACCGCCGCCGCATCAATGTGCAGATTGGCATTGGATACCACCACCGCGCCGTAATCACCTTCCGCATCACTGATCGCCACGCTCATGCCAGAAGGTTGACCGGCTAAAATCGCGACAGATGTGCTATCCACGCCCGCTTCACGCAGCGCAGTTAGCAAAAATTCGCCCTGCGCATCATCGCCAACCGCGCCGATAAAACTCACCGGCACGCCTGCACGCGCCGCAGCAACGGCTTGATTGCCACCTTTACCGCCAAATTTATAACTGCAACCGCTGCCCATCACCGTTTCGCCTTTTTCCGGGCGATGATGAGCCGCCAGCATAATGTCGTAATGCAAGCTGCCGGCAACAATGATTTTGTTCATGATTTAAAAATCCCGCAGATCCTGAACCGCTCGCTGGGTTTTCATCAAATTGGTTTCGGCCAGCTTTAAATCTTTTTTGGCAATCGCGACGAATAACGCATCGAGAATATTTAACTGCGCGATACGTGATGCGGCATTTTCGCCAAGCAGATGCGATCCCTGAGAAGTTGATGTAAGAACCACATGCGCATTACGCGCAATAGGCGACTCGGCATAATTGGTAATCGCAATGATTTTTGCGCCATTGCGTGCCGCTAGCTTAATAGGATCATTTACCGCACGCGTGGCACCGGAATGACTGATGGCAATAACCACATCATCATCAGACAAAACCGCTGCCGACATCAGCATAATATGGGCATCGTCATAGGCGGTGGATTTAATACCAATCTTCAGCAACTTGTGCGATAAATCACGCGCTACCGTCGCCGAGCCACCCACTGCATATAAATCAATATGACGTGCTTTAAATAATATTTCTGCTGCACGGTTAAACTGCGCAATATCCAGAATTGATAAGGTTTCTTCTATTGCCTGAATCGAGGTTCTGAATACTTTCGCCAGCAATTGTTCCGACGAATCATCCGGCTCAATTTCCGCATGCAAACCGGCCACTTCTGACTGATTATAATAAATCAATCCGGTACGAAAATTACGAAAGCCAGTGAAGTTAAGCTTTTTAGTAATTTTCACAATCATCGCTTGTGAAACGCCATTTTCTTCGGCGATTTCCTGCAACGATGTTTGTTCATTAATGTCGGTTCTGGCAATTATCGCTTCTGCTACGCGTCGTTCTAGCGGCGTCAGTTGCGGTAAGCGCATGCGAATTTGAGCGCCAATGGCTCGCGGATCTTGCTTCATTACCTGCCTCTTGTCGCCCGGTCAATCAACATCGCTATGATAATGATTAGGCCGGTAGCAAGCAATTGATAAAAAGCCTGAATATTTAGCAGAGTCAAGCCATTACGCAACGCACCGAGGATAATCGCACCGATCAACGTGCCGATGATGCTGCCTTTACCACCCATCAACGATGCGCCACCAATCGCCGCCGCCGCGATGGCATCCAATTCCCACAGATTACCGATAGTCGGTTCTGCCGCGCCTAAGCGCCCAATCAGGATTAAAGAAGCCAGTGACGCTAAGGTGCCAGAAATAATATACACCGTGACTTTGGTGCGTTTTACCGGCACACCGGCGACGCGTGCCGCTTCTTCATTGCCGCCGACTGCGAGAATATATTCGCCGAGCGGGGTTTTATTCATCACCACCCACAATAACAGTGCGATCACCGCCACAATAACAATCGGCGTCGGCACGCCAAATACGGCGCTATTAATAATGCTGCGAAATTCCATTGGAATACCAAACACCGGATTGCCGCCAGTAAAAATTAACGCAATGGCGCGGAATAATGATAATCCGCCCAGCGTCACGATAAACGGTTGTAATCCGGCATAAGCGATCAACGTGCCACTAAATACGCCGCATAGCGCGCCAATACCTAATGTTGCCATGATTGCCAGCGGCACCGGCACGCCCAACACCATCATGGTCGCGCCTAATACGGCGGAAAGCGCCGCGGTTGGCCCAACCGATAAATCAATACCGCCTGAAATAATCACCAACGTCATGCCTAATGCAATCAACGCATTAATCGATGACTGTTGCAGAATATTCAGTAAATTCGGTACGGTGAAAAATACCGGCGATAAGAATGAAAAAGTCACCACGATAATCACCAGCCCGATTAAGGTACCGGCATCACGCAGATTGAATTTCAACAGTGCCGACGTCGCAGCCGCAGGCTGAGTAGTTGTTTGCGTCATCATAATTTAGCCTTGATAGAGTAAGCGTTAAACGGCTTCTTTAAGATCATTAATAGCAAAGCGAGCTATATTCTCTTCAGTAATCTCTGAGCCCTGCAATTCTCGCGTTATTTTCCCTTCGCGCATCACTAATACCCGATCGGACACGCGCAATATCTCCGTCATTTCCGAAGAGACCACCACAATCGCTTTGCCTTGCTGCGCCAGTTTCTCAATCAGATTGTAGATTTCTGATTTGGCACCAATATCAATTCCCCGGGTTGGCTCATCAAATAAAAACACTTCCGCATCCGCCGCCACCCAGCGTCCAATAATCACCTTTTGCTGATTACCGCCGCTGAGCGTGCCGATTGGCTTTTCGATATTGAGCGGGCGCAGTTTTAAATCTGACATCACTTCCTGCGCCACTTCATCCAGCTTCGCTTTACGGATTACGCCGCCGAGCGTGAAGTTGCGCATCGAAGGCAACGCCATATTCATTTTCACTGCACGCGCCTTGATGATGCCCTCTTTCTTACGATCTTCAGGCACCAAACCAATGCCCGCTCGAATTGCCGCGCTGACATTGTGATTCTTCACCGCTTTGCCATTCACCCGCACTTCACCAGCGCTGCGTTTGTCGATGCCAGCGATCAGCTTCAGCAGTTCGGTACGTCCTGCACCCACTAATCCGGCAATGCCTAAAACTTCCCCGGCGCAGACGTTGAAACTGGCCGGTTTGATTTCATGGCCGCGCGCCACATTTTCCACCTGCAACACCTGACGATCGGTAGCCCACGAGTGGTGCTCCAGCTTCTCAATTTTACGGCCGACCATTTTGGCGACGATGCTCTCTTCAGTTTCGTCGCAGATGTTCACCACACCCACCTGGCGACCATCACGCATGATAGTGGCGCGATCGCAGACCTGGAAAATCTCGTTCATCTTGTGCGACACGTAAATCAGTGACACGCCGGTCGATTTGAGATCGCTGATCAACTCCGCCAGACGCTCAAACTCGCGCGGCGTCAGGCTGGAAGTCGGTTCATCCATCGCGATAATTTTGGCTTCATCCAGCAAGGCTCGGGCGATTTCCACAATTTGCTGTTGCGACACTTTGAGATTCTTAATCGGCTCAGCGGGATTAATGCTGGGATCGAGCTGCTTAAGAATGTGTACCGCACGCGCCAGTTGCGCCCGCTTATCGACAAACAAGCCGTTCATGGTGGTCAGCGGGCGGCCCAAAAACATATTCTGCGCTACGGAGAGCTCTGGAACATGCTGCAACTCCTGATGAATCATGGCGATACCAGCATGGCGCGCACTCAACGGGTTCTTCATCTGCACCAATTGGCCGTTGACCTGAATCTCACCGCTATCCGCCGGACGCACGCCCGAAAGGATGTTCAGCAGCGTGGATTTACCCGCGCCGTTTTCCCCAATCAGCGCGTGAACTTCACCGGGGCGCACCATAAAATCCACCTCTTGCAACGCTATCGCGCTGCCGTAGGTTTTCGTGATGCCACGCATCATTAAGCGATACTGTTCCATACGCTCTCCGCCTGTTTTATTGCTGAGCCAGCAACTGACGCAGCTTGTTGTTGTCTTTGGTTGAGAATGCATCGGCGTTGTCTTTGGTGATCAGCGCTTGCGGCGTTGCCACTACGCGCGACAGTTTCTGCCCGCCGATAATGCGCAGGATCACTTCAGTTGCCACTTCGCCGGTCAACACCGGGAAGCTATCCACCGTGCCGGTCAATTCGCCGCGTTTGATTGATGCGTAAGCATCTGAAATGCCATCAGTACCAAACACCGCGGTTTGCTTCGACTTGCTTTGCGCCGCAACCGCTTCCACCACGCCCAGCGCCATGGTGTCGTTGTTGGCGTAGAAACCAATCAAATCAGGATGTTGCTGTAAAATGGTCGATGCAGCGTTGAACGCCTGTTCGCGGCTCCAGTTGGCGGGTACGCTGGCAACGATGTTGAATTTGCCGTTGGCTTGCAGCGTCTCTTTGAATCCGGCGGTGCGTTGACCGGCGGCATACACACCTGGCTGGCCTTCGATCACCGCCACCTTTCCACCCTCCGGATGGTGCTGGATAAACCATTTCGCCACGCGCACGCCGTTATCTTTCTGCACGTTGCCGACGTAATACTGCGCGCTTGGCACTACCGCATCGTTGACGTTAACTACCGGAATGCCCTTGCTGCTGGCACTTTCCAGCGCCGGTTCCAGGTTGATATCGGTTTGCGGCGACACCAGCAAGCCGTTAAAACCTTGCGCAATCAGCGTTTCGGCAATCGACAACTGACCTAATTGATCATCTTCATTGGCTGCCGCTTGATACGCCACGGTGAAGCCATATTGTTTCGCGACGTTTTGGTAGCCTTCGCCGAGCGAACGCCAGTATTCGTTGGTCAGCGTTTTCGACACGCCGCCAATTTTCAGTTTGGCATCCACTTTCGGCATTGGGCCATATTTGCTTTCCAACTGCGTCCAATCGGTGCGATCGGGTTCAGAGTCAGATTTCAGCGGCGCTAAAGTGGCAGCGTATACGCTGGAGCACAGCAGCGCCGAGGTGAGAGCAGAGAGTAAGAGCTTTTTCATGGTGTTAACCTTTTTATAGTTTTAGCGAGAATTGCAGGGTTGGCTGGTGCTTAACGGGCCAGCATGATGTCATTGACAATTTGCTGCGATGCCACCGCATCCTGACGACTGATCGCTTCTTCCAGTGCCGGATTATTATTGAGTTTTTCGCATAATTTCAGCAGGCGCGTCACAGTGGCGATGTTAATTTCGGCTTCACGAATCGGATCAAGGCCGCTGGCATCCGGGAAGGTGTCAAAGTAGTAAGCGCCTTGATAACCATCGCGCTGCATCTGCCAGAGGAATTCCAGCGTGGCGCGTGGGTTGACGGAACCGGCCATCAGGCCATCGTCGCGTTTGCCCCAGCCATCATTCAGATCCAAACCAAGCAGACGCGAACGGCGCGCGACCATCGCGGCGGCAAAGGCCGGAATTTCGTTGGCAAACAGCACGTGCGCGAAATCCAAGGTGATGCCGAGGTTGGCGCAACCGGCCTCTTCCACCGCCAGCAAGCACGTGGTGGCATTGGGGAAGATGCTGTATGCGCGCGGTTCATTGGGTTTGTATTCAATGCTGACGTCGATATCTGGCGCATATTCCGCCACTTCACGCACTGCGCTGACTGCGTCTTCCCACATTTTTTTGTAATCGGCCTGGAAGCAGTAATCGAAACCATCCTGCCCCATCCACAACGTCATCAAGCTGGAACCAAATTCACGCCCGGCATCAATACCGCGTTTGGTCAGTTCGATCGCTTCACGACGAATCTTTGCATCCGGATTGGTGAAAGCCCCGATTTTGAATTGCGGCGCATCCCAACGCATCTGCATACCGTTCACGGCTAAACCCGCATCAGTAATCGTCTGACGCATGGTGCTGATATCGCTGGTAATATGCTGTGGATAGTTGAGATCCAGATGGGTTAACCCCTTTACTTTTCCGGCACGCGCAATCATTTGCAGCACAGAGGGTTTGCCCTGCAGATCAGGCCAATACAGGTGTGCCCCGGAGGCAAAAGAGTTCAAACGTGTAGCAAACTTGAGTTCGGACATGAGGAAGGATCCTTGGCAACGAGTTGTAATGTACTTTCCTTCTTCACGATTATTTGTGAAGTTATGGAATAAATTACATACGCCGCGAAGTTTGGCAAGTCGTCATGCGCAGCAACTGTTCAATTTGCGAGGATGTTCACGAAATTTGGGTGAGGTTTTGCATCCGTCAGAGGCCGGGATGTGCAATTAGAAGGTTTAAGAAGTTGAAAATCGAGGTGCGCATGCATACGCACCTGCTGCTGATGGGGTCAACATTTATGTGGAATCAATGTTCTTTTACGGACAGACTTTCGCGAAGTCGATGTTTACAAACGTCAGGCATAAGCACGATCATTCCATGTATCACGGTAAATAATATTGCCCTCTGTGTATTTCCAAGTGATCGCCTCATAACGCAATTCTAGAGTTTCCACATGAGTGCTGCTCATACCGTTGGGGGCAAGGTAAGGTGAAACCGTTGTGATTTTGATATTTTCCAGAATGATATTGAAATATTCAGATTCAATGCCAGATTCAAGTATTCGATACATCTTGATGATGGCTTTCTTTAATGTTCGTGCTTCACATACAGCACGATAAAGAATCGGCGTAGTTTGATCGAACTCTTTCACGATCACAATTGGCTGGTGAAGTCGTGTGGCGGTAAGTTTGCCCCTGTTAGGATCCACGGGGATGGTAACACCATGCGAATATGATTTTAACTCGATAGAACCTAAGCGAAGTGGCATTAAACAACTGCCTAAAATCGGTGAACCATTTTCGTCTTCAAGCCATAAATGTGCGGGAGTTGACATACAATTTCCTTATTATTTAACAAATTGAACAATCCATCTTCATTTTACATAACGGGCTACAATGACCAGCGAAAATATAAAAAAAACAGCTACAGGCCATATAGGGCTCCCTGGAAAAAAATGGGCCTGAAGTAGTGAAAATATAATGGTCATTATTGCGGGTCCGTATATCCAGATTAACGACCTGCCTAACGTCCGTAACGAGTCTTTTATAAATTTAATCATAGCTATCTAATTAGTCTGGTAATGATATTTGCTATATCTGAATCAGTTGCCCATTGTGCTTCCAAGGCTCCCGCGCGTTTCAGTACTGGCTCGATCAGGAAATATATCATTTCGAGATTTTGCATATATAACGCTGAATAATAAGCAGGATATTGAGTTTGCAGACGACGAGCACTATCAGCAGCCTTTTGGACAATGCCGTACAATGCAGCCGCGCCAACAATACCACCAGATATCCGGCCTGTCAGTGCACTGATTTCCATACTCAGGTTCAATCCTAAACGAACAGCGCTAGCAGCCGCCATTGCAAAACCTGCGTTAGTCAGTGAGCTAGCAGCGACATGGATATTTACGGACATAAGAAGTTGCTTGATATGATCTAACTGCTGCGATGTTTTAAATTTGAATAATTCTTCAAAATAGATTCTGAGCATCTCATAGCCAATATCTCCGTGCCGGAGAAGTCGGTAAACACCATCTCTGAAGCGAAGATCTTCATCTTTTTGACGCTGGCATACGTCATTATATTCATCAGTGAAACATGACGTGTAATATAAGGCCCGGGTAGCACCGGCTCCAATTGATTTGGCCTGTTCAGCAACCTGCTTTCCGACGGCGCTCACCGCACGATCAAACTTCATTGCGAGAATTTTATTGGCCTGAAGATAACTAATGACTTCACTGTTGTTATACATATCCGTTACGCACCCTATATCCTTATAGAAAGTGCGGGTGATGATAACGTTGATTCAAAGCCAGGACCAATAATTACGCGATGAAAATATCTATTTTAGGTCCGATGTCATTCTTTTGTCATAACTCACTCACCACGTTGTCAGCGCGCTTTTCATATCCTGTGGACGAACCTTTTCAATCAGGAGCACGAAAATGACATTGAAAAAACTCACGCTGACAGCGGGTATTTTGCTGGCGATGGCAGGCGGCGCGGCTCAGGCGCAAACCGTGAAGAATATTGTGTTGGTGCACGGCGCGTTTGTCGGCGGTGCCGGATGGCGTCCGGTGTACGATCGTCTGACGCATGATGGCTATAAAGTGACGCTGGTGCAGGAACCGCTAACCAGCTTCCCGGAAGATGTCACCGCCACGCGCCGCATCATCGATCAACAAGATGGCCCGGTGATTTTGGTCGGCCACAGCTACGGCGGCGCCATTATCAGTGAAGCGGGCAACGATAATAAAGTGGCGGGTTTGGTGTATATCGCCGCGCATGCGCTGGATAACGGCGAAACCGAAGCCAGCAACGGCAAGAAATTCCCCAACAGTGCGCATCCTTTTGCTAAATCGAGCGATGGCTATCTGACCATCGCGCCACAGTATTATCACAGCGATTTTGCCGCCGATTTGCCTGCCGCGCAGGCCGATTTTGAAGCGCACGCCCAGATGCCAACCAACGCCGCAGTGTTCACGGCGAATATTCTTGACCCAGCGTGGAAGACCAAGCCTAGCTGGTACATGGTGGCGAAAGCTGACAAAATCATCAGTCCTGATTTGGAACGCATGTACGCCAAACGCGCGCACAGCCACACGGTAGAAATTGCCGGTGCCAGCCATTCGGTGTATCAATCGCATCCTGATGATGTCGCGAAGTTGATTGAACAAGCCGCCCAACACGCTCAGCCATAAATAACCCTCCCGTGGAGATGCGCATGAAAATTTTGGTGATTGAAGATGAAGCCAAAGCGCGCGAGTACATGCGCAAAGGATTGGCCGAAGCGGGATTTATCGTCGATGTAGCGGAAAACGGTCAGGATGGCGTGTTCTATGCCCAGGAGCATCATTACGATCTGATTTTGCTCGACGTAATGATGCCCGGCATGGACGGCTGGCAAGTGATGGCGACGTTGGATAAACAGATCCACACGCCGGTGATCTTCCTTACCGCCAAAGGCACGCTGGAAGATCGCATTAAAGGGCTGGAGTTGGGCGCTGATGATTATCTGGTCAAGCCGTTCTCCTTTGCCGAATTGCTGGCGCGAGTGCGCACCCAGTTACGGCGCGGCAGCCAGCAAAAGCTGCCGGATGTGCTCACGCTCGCTGACTTGCAACTCGATATCCTGAAACGTCGCGTGGAACGCGGCGGTCAGCGCATCGATCTCACCAATAAAGAGTTCAATCTGTTGCTTCTGTTTATGCATCATCAAGGTGAAGTATTAACGCGCACGGTAATTGCTTCACGCGTATGGGATATGAATTTCGACAGCGACACCAACGTGGTGGATGTGGCGGTTAAACGTCTGCGGCATAAAATCGATGGCCCGTTTAGCCAGCCGCTGATTCATACCGTGCACGGTGTCGGTTATCGCTGCGAAGCGGAATCATGAAGCGCCATTCTCTCGCCAATCGCCTGTCGCTGCTGCTGAGCCTCGTGGTGATGGCGATTTTTTCCCTCAGCGGCATTGCGCTTTACCACTCCTTAGCTGCGCAAATTGGCGTGCGCGATGATGCGGCGTTATTGACGCGTATTGACCAAATCCGCACCTTGCTGCGTGATGAAGATGCCATCACGCTGATTCAGCAGAAACCGCGCTTGTTCGCTAACATGCTCGGCAATACCGAGTCGCTGCTGGTGTTGCGCTTTCCCGGCCAGCCGCCATTGATTGTGGTGAATCCCGGCCAGCGTCCCGTGCCCACGATTACCCCGGTTCCCGCCGATCAAGCTTTGGCGCTTTCGTCGGTGCATCATCAGGTTAGCGACGATGGCACGCCCTTTATCTCGGCGGCGGCGCTGACTTCCACGCGCGATGGCAGTGGCGAGATTGAGATCGTCACGGGCCGCTTGATGAGCGATCGCACACAAACGCTCAACAGTTATCGCAATCAAATCATTGTTGCTACCGCGTTGGCAGCGTTAATCGTAGCAGCAATCAGCATTGCTCTGGTGCGACGCAGTTTAGCGCCGGTGCGCCATCTGGCGGCAGAAGCGGATGCGATTGATGCGCGCCATCTTTCCCGTCGCATGCCCGATCCCACATTGACGGAGTTGCAGCCGCTGGTCGCGTCGTTTAATCAGATGCTCAGCCGTCTGGAACGCGGTTATCAGCAACTTAGCCAGGTTTCCGCCGATATGGCGCACGATCTGCGCACGCCAATCAATACGCTCATCGGACAAACTGAAGTCGCGCTCAGCCAAACGCGCAGCGTTGGCGATTATCAAGCGCTGCTCGGTTCCAATTATGAAGAGCTGGAACGGCTTGCCAAGATGATCGACAACATGCTGTTTCTGGCGAAAGCGGAAGATGCCAGCCAGCTGCTGAATTTGCAGCCCATCGATCTGACACGGCTTGGCGATAAATTACAGGACTATTTTGACGGCATGGCGGAAGAACAAGCGATGCAGATTGAAATGGCGCTGCACGGCGAACTTCACGCCGATGCGCAATTGCTGCAACGCGCGCTGGCCAATTTGATGGCGAACGCATTGCGTTACGGCGAACGCCATTCAACGGTGCGCATTTTCAATCAAGGCAATGCGTTGATGGTGGAAAATCACGGCCCGGCGATAAGTGCAGAGCAGCAGGCACGTATTTTTGATCGCTTCTGGCGCGCGGATACTGCACGTCAGCACAGCAGCAGCGGATTAGGTTTGTCGATTGTGCGCAGCATTATGCAATTACATCAGGGCAGTTGCAGCGTGCGCAGCGAAGATGGCGTGAACCGCTTTACGCTGCAATTTCCGGAGCAGGGTTCGTAAGGTCGCCATTCATGGCGACCAACAACGACTCGCGCAATTAAATAAAGGTAAAAATCTCTTCGCGCGGCAGGCGTGATTTTGGCAATTCGGCGTTGAAATCAGCCTCGCTGCGATAACCTAGCGACACCAGCACCACGCTGGTAAAGCCTTTTTCACGCAGGCCCAATGCTTTATCCAATGCGCTCTGATCGAAGCCTTCCATCGGCGTAGCATCAATGCCCAACATCGCGGCACCTAGCAACAATCCACCCAGCGCCAGATAAACCTGCTTTTCCATCCACTGTGGAATATCGCGCGATTCATAACGATGCATATCCACGTAGCTGCGACGCACCGTATCGGTCCCGGCTTTGCTTTCTGGCTTCGCGTAGCGGCCATCTGCATCTTCCTGATCCAGCACATTATTTAAATGCGCATCATCAATGTCGGTGCGCATACATAAGGCGATAACATGCGACGCGTTCAGCACTTTTGGGCTGTTATAAGCAAATGCGCCATCAGTGGATTGCGCGATTTGCTCACGACCGGCGGCGGTGGATGCCACCACAAAATGCCACGGCTGTGAATTCACCGAGGACGGGCTGTTTCGCAGCACGTTGAGCAAGGTTTCAATCTCTTCCTGCGGCAAGCTTTTGCCCTGTTCAAAGGCTTTTACGGTATGGCGGCGTGCGACTGCATCGTTCAGTGTCATGACATATCCTTAATCTAATAAAATTAATACGTTTTCTCGGTCACCATAAATGGCGACCTGACAGAATCAAAACCCGCTCAACACAATCTTTCCGCGGGCGCGTCCGCTCTCGATCAACGCATGCGCTTTACGCAAATTGGCGGCGTTAATAGTGCCGTGATGCTCGCCAGCGGTGGTTTGCAACGTTTTATTATCAATTAGTTGGCTCACGCGTTGCAGGATATCATGCTGACGTTGCATATCTGCGGTGTGGAATAACGAACGCGTGAACATCAATTCCCAATGCAGGGAAATCGCTTTACGCTTCAGCGGCACCGCATCCAGCGTTCGCGGATCGTCGATCAACGCCAGTTTGCCTTGCGGGGCTATCACATCAATCAGCTGATCGTAATAGCTGTCGGTGTGCGTTAGCGAAGCGACGTAGCGCACTTCTTTATGTCCAATTCCTGCCAACTGTTCTGCCAGTGATTGAGAATGATCAATCACATGATGCGCACCGAGCGAACGCACCCAATCCGCCGTTTCCGGGCGTGATGCGGTACCAATCACTGTTAACTTGGTCAACTTGCTGGCGAGCTGCGTCAGGATCGAGCCCACACCGCCGCCTGCACCGATAATCAGCAGCGCGGAGTTGTCATCGGCCTGCACTTCCAGACGATCAAACAGTAATTCCCACGCGGTTAATGAAGTCAGTGGTAGCGCAGCAGCATCGGCGTCGTTAAGCGATTGTGGCTTATGCCCGGCAATGCGCTCGTCCACCAAACCGTATTCGGCATAGCTGCCCGCGCGGGTGATATCACCGGCGTAAAACACCTCATCGCCCACCTTGAACAAACTGACGTCCGCGCCCACCGCTTCCACCACACCAACCGCATCCCAACCCAGAATGCGCGGTTTGTCGGTTGGCGCACCGGCACGCACTTTGGTATCCACCGGATTCACCGCAATGGCGTGAATTTTTACCAGCAGATCACGTGCTCCAGGCGTGGGTTTCGCCACATCAAGTTCATACAGCGCCTTTTCATCAGAAATCGGTAAACCGTTTTGGCTATAAACGATGGCTTTCATTCGGCAATTCCTTATTGGTGAGCAGTTTTGGTCAGTGACATTGAGCATAGCGAGCCAGCGTGCGATGAAAAATGCCGGTTGCAGAGCAACACTTTCACTTTTAGAGTGAAAATCCCTGAGCACTATTACGGTTAAAAAGAAGATGGTTCGACTGGAAGACGTCACGCTGTTTGTGCGCTCGGCGGCACTTGGTAGCTTTTCGCGCGCGGCACGTGAGGTAAATTTGCTGCCCGGCCAGGTCAGCGCGGCGATTCAGCGGCTCGAGCGCGAACTGGATCGACGCCTGTTTGCCCGCTCCACCCGCAGCCTGCGTCTAACCGCTGAAGGTGAAAAGTATCTGCCGTATGCACAAGAGATGCTGGCGCTGATGCATGCCGGTGCCGACAGTTTGCAAAGCGATGAAGATGCGCTGAGCGGTGAACTGAAAATCGCGCTGCCTTCGGATATTGGCCGCAATATCCTGCTGCCGCTGATCACTGACTTCTGCCGCGAGCATCCGGCATTGTCTGTGCGTCTCGCCTTTTCTGATCAGATCAGTGATGTATTCCGCGATCCGGTGGATATCGCGATTCGCTACGGAAAATTAGAAGACAGCAGTTACGTCGCGCTGCCGCTGGCCGAAGACAATCGCCGCGTGATGGTGGCGTCACCGGAATATCTGGAGCGTTTTGGTCGTCCGCAGCATCTCGAAGAGATCGCCCAGCATCACCACTGTTTGCTGTTCATTATGGGCGGCCACGTTTACGACAAATGGACGTTTCCGCAAGATGGCATGCGCCGACAGATCACCGTGAAAAGTCGCATGCTCTGTGATGACGCGGAAGTGGCGCGCCGTTGGTCGATGGCTGGCATGGGCATCGCTTATAAATCGTGGATTGATGTGTGTGACGATGTGCAGGCGGGACGGCTGGAAATCGTGCTGCCGCACCTACCCGGCGAAAGCACGCCGCTGCACCTGATCTGCCCACACCGCAAACAGTTCTCACCCGCCATCCGCGCGCTGCATGCATTATTGCGCGGGCATTTGCGGGCTTTGACGGCGCAGCTTTGATGCAACGTTTGTAGGGTCGCCATTTATGGTGACCTGGGATCCAACTTCAGCCACCGAAGGTATAAACAAACATCTAAGCCTATGTTCGATTAATCGATCGCCACATACCAGAGAACACATTGCTCAGCGCTTTATTGCCGATTTCTGATAAATGGTTGTCGTCACGATACAGCGGCACATTGTCTTTCGCACCGTAACAGAATTGCTGATCGCACAACGCTTGTGCGGCATCAAGCAGCGTGACGTTCGGCGTTTGCGCCACAATCTGGTTTAGCATCGCCAATGCATCGCGATTGCGCGCATCGTAATCTGCGCGCGGCAAGGTCATCGCCAACGCATTGCCGCGCATCGCGTTACGTGACATGCGATAAATCACGTCGTAACCAAATTCTGGCACCGGCGTCATAATGAACACTTTGCGATGCAGCGCGAGCTGCTGCACCGCCGCGGCAAAATGTTTCTGATAAGCCGCCAGCGAACTGCCATCCTGCGCAAACGAATATTCCGGTCTACCCACGCTGCCCTGCTCGCCGTGCAGGTAAAGCGAGAAGCGGTTGATAATCAGCACCGACGCGTTGGGATATTTCTGCTCAACCAGCGCAAACGCATTTTTCACGAAGGCGCCGCATCCCGGGCGGGTTCGACGATTGATGTCGGGAATAGTTGGGCAACTCGATTGGGCGATAAACACCACGGAATCAGATTGTTGATCAGCGGTGGCGATCACCGACGATAACAGCGCGTTCGCATGGCTGTCGCCCAGCACCACCAAATTGACGTGTTCCGCGCGGCCAAATACACATTGCGGTGATTGAATGCCATCCAGCGTGAAACAACCGCGTGCTGCGTTAAAGCGTTGTTGTGCATAGTGATTGATGCTGGCAACCACTTCTGGTGCGCGTGCTGGAAAACCATCTTTAGCCATCACCAGCAGTCCAACACACAGCACTAATGCCGGTTGACCTAATGCTGTTGCGGTTCGTGCACTGAGCCAACTGCGCTGACTTTCGACCAGGCTAAAGGAAGCCCAACCGGCGAAAATCGACAACGCGACAAGCACAATTTGCGATGCCATATCGACTGGCAAATCCGCCAGATGCCAGTACACCCATAATGGCCAATGCCAGAGATAAATCGAATACGACCATTTACCGAGGGCTTGCGCGACGCGATGGTTAAACAACACGCTGTTGCTGCCACCAGCATGGATAATCAACGCGGTCAATGCCACCGGAATCAACGTCATCATGCCCGGCCACATCATGTCGGAATCGATGTAAAACACGCTGAGAACCAAACCGATAACAGCCACAATTGGCACCCAAGATTGGCCACTCAATCCGCTTTTCGGAGCAAGGAAAAGCAAACCGCCAACCAGCATTTCCCACGCTCGGGTTGGCAGCATAAAGTACGCGGCGCTAGCGCTGAAATGAGCCACGACCAACGCCAGCGCAAAGGACAGCAACGCGCCAACACCCATTACCCAGGCAAAGCGGCGACGCAAGAAGCGCGCGGTGAACATCAATACCAGCGGCAATAGCAGATAAAATTGCCACTCCACGCTCAACGACCAGGTATGCAGCAGCCATTTATAGACGGAACCCGCTTCAAAATAACCCGCTTCTTTGAAATAGACGATATTGGAGGTAAACGTCAGGCTGGCAACAATATGACTGGCTAAGGTTTTATATTCTTCCGGCGGAATGAAGAAATAACCCAGCAATAATAACGCTGCACACATTACGGCTAACGCGGGAATAATGCGGCGGCAACGCGCTGCATAAAAGGTTAATAAAGAGAAGGTGCTATTTTTCAGCCCGGTTAAAATAACGCCGGTCATCAGAAAACCAGAAATAACAAAGAATACGTCAACACCAATAAATCCACCGCTGACGCCAACCGCACCGACGTGATATAGCACCACCAAAATAACGGCGTAGGCGCGCAGGCCGTTTATATCAGCACGGAATTTCATCTCATTGTGTCCACTCGCGGGATATGTGTCTGAATGTAAGGATTGTGCCAAAGCGAAGCAATATGCAGGCGAATAATCAGAGTAATTGCAGCGCGCAACCATATTAAGACCAGGGTGTAACAGTGTGACAATTGCAGGTGTTACACCTGTAACGCTGTTACATCAGCATCGCTGATGCGGTTAACCTCAACGCATTGTTTTTATTCAAATTATATCGAAGGTAAATGTTGGCACGCTTCTCGCAACCTCCGCATTGAGATTCTGCACCGGCCTCTATCGGCAATGGACAGAAATACAGCCAACCTCAAGGAGAAAATAATGAAAGCGGCACGTTGGTATAAAGCACGCGATATTCGCGTCGATGAGATTGAAGAACCGCAGGTTTCAGCCGGTAAAGTTAAAATTAAAGTGGCGTGGACCGGTATTTGCGGCAGCGACTTGCATGAATATTTGGCTGGACCGATCTTTGTTCCGGTTGAACAACCGCACAAAATCAGCCACGACATCGCGCCGATTGTCATGGGACACGAATTTTCCGGCGAAGTTGTTGAAGTCGGTGCAGGTGTAACCCGCGTGAAAGCCGGCGATCGCGTGGTCGTCGAACCGATTCTTTCCTGTGGCGCATGTGAAGCCTGCCGTGAAGGCAAATATAACCTGTGCGGCGATCTTGGCTTCCACGGTTTATCCGGCGGCGGCGGCGGTTTCTCCAGCTTCACCGTGGTCGCGGAACACATGGTGCATCGCATGCCTGATGCGCTCTCTTATGAACAAGGCGCATTGGTTGAACCCGCCGCCGTGGCGCTGCATGCGGTGCGCATGAGCAAACTCAAAGCCGGTGATAAAGCTGCGGTGTTTGGCGCAGGTCCCATTGGTTTGCTGGTGATCGAAGCGTTGCGCGCCGCCGGTGCCGCTGAGATTTACGTGGTAGAGTTGTCGCCGCAACGTGGCGCGAAAGCGCGTGAACTGGGCGCCAACGTGGTGATCGATCCGAGCAAAGAGGATGCGGTGGCGAAAATCCGCAATCTCAGCAATGGCGGCGTCGATGTGGCGTTTGAAGTCACCGGCGTGCCGGTAGTATTGAAACAATGCATTGATAGCACCCGCTATGAAGGCGAAACCATTATTGTTTCAATTTGGGAAGGTGAAGCCTCGTTCCATCCAAATAAAGTGGTGCTGGCCGAACGCAATGTAAAAGGCATTATTGCCTATCGTCATATTTTCCCGGCAGTAATGGAATTGATGGTTCAGGGTTATTTCCAGGCAGATAAGCTGGTGACTAAGCGTATTGAACTTGATGATTTAGTCGAGCAAGGTTTTGAAGCGCTGGTGAAAGAGAAGCAGCAGGTGAAAATTCTGGTGCGTCCACCACAATAATTGCATAAATTCATGCGTAAATTGGTCGCCAAATATGGCGACCTTATGATGACGAAAGGCTATTTGGCGGTTTAATACCCAACTTCTGCATATGGCGATACAACGTCATACGGCTAATCCCCAATTGCCGCGCCGCTTCACTTTGATTCCAGCCTGCCGCGTTGAGCTGACGTAATAATCGTTGTGCTTCATTTTCTGACGTCGATGAAGATATACAAATCTGCAAGGCATCCGGTAAATCTGCCGCCTGAATCTTGCCATCCTCGCACATCACCAAGGCAAATTGCAGCGCGTGGTGCAGTTCACGTACATTGCCCGGCCAGCGATGGCAACGCAGCAATTCTCGTGCATTTTCGCTGAGTTGCGCCTGTGCTTGCAGCAGATGATCGATTAACCAGTCGATATCGTCGCGCTCGCGTAAAGGTGGCAGCGTGATGGTCGCGCCCTGCAAGCGGTACAACAGATCTTCACGGAACAGGCCCTGATTCACTCGCTGCGTCAGCGTATGATGGGAAGCCGAAATCACGCGAATATCCACTTTTTGCGCCTGACGTGCACCAATCGGTAACACCTCTTGTTCGGCCAGTACCCGCAGCAAACGCGTTTGCATCTCCAGCGGCATATCACCTATTTCATCAAGGAACAAAGTGCCACCGTGCGCCGCCTGAATCAGCCCGCTGCGCGCCCGATTGCCTGCCCCGGAAAAACTGCCCGGCAAATAGCCAAATAATTCGCTTTCGATTAATGAGGGGGCAATCGCCGCACAGTTAATCGCGACAAATGGTCCGTGATGGCGCGAACTGGCCTGATGGAAAGCCCGCGCAAAATATTCCTTACCGCAGCCAGTTTCCCCTTGCACCAGCACGTTCAGTGAGGCATTGAGCAATCGCGAAGCACGCTGCAACTGCTGATCTAATTGCTTATCGCCGCCGCTTAATTTCGCCAGTTCAGGCGCTGTTTTTACTGTCGACGCTTTAATGCGCAGTGGCGCAGGCTGCTGAGTGCGTGCAAAGAAACGCTGCTGACCGCTGATGTCTTCTAACTGTTGCGCAGTCGAAGACCAATTTGGCAGTTGATCAACCGAGGTACGAAACAGTGTCGAGATCGATGAACCCAGCACATCGCCAAGCTGCTGGCGTGCGGGTTGGTTCATGCCGACCAGACTACCTGCGGCATCGAATGCCAGCAGCAGTTCTGGATGCACATCCGCCCACGCGAAGGTGCGGCTGAGTTTGAGGATCCAGTCTTGTCGATGGTGATGCAGAAACCATGCGTTCTCAATTTGCTGTGCCTGATTCAGTGCTAGTTGCATCACCAGATGTTGGCTACTGCGAGGTTGTGGCGAGGTCAACGCAGAAATATCCAGCACCGCCTGAACGACACCTTCCGAATCAAACAGCGGCACAGCGCTGCAGGTGAGAGGAATATGTGTAGCATCGAAATGATCGGTCTGATGCACGGTAATCGCGCTACCCGTAGCAAGCGCCGTGCCCACCGCACAGGTTCCCGACAATGCTTCAGACCATTGTGAACCCAGAAATAACCCGGCACGACGCAAGCTGATCTCGGCATTGCTGTCGCCGTAATAATCTACCGCCACGCCTTGCGCATCGGCCAGCAACAGAATGTAGCCAGCGGGAGCGATTTGCTGATAAAGCGTCTGCAAAGCGGATTGCGCCACGAAGCGCAGTTCATCCAGTTGCTGGCGATGTTCGCGTAATTGGTGTGCAGGCAGAATACGCGCAGCCTGCATGCGGCTGGGATCTAAACCATGCTCGCTGACGCAGCGTAACCACGAAGCCTGAACCGCATTGTCCAGCGGATTGAGCACGCTGGCTGCGTGCGCGTTTTCAACTTGAGCGACCACATTAGCGATGTGCTCACGCTGGCTAAAGTTCACAGCTGTTCTCCTGCATCAGCGCGGGTTACACGCCGGTTCAAAGCGAAACCACAGCATAGCGAATTAACACCTAATTAACAGATCCGCCATAGAAAATTGTGTTCTTAACCGTTATAAAAAAGGTCGGGATTGCCAATAAAGGAAAGCGTATGACGCTGTCACATGAATTGATATTGATCTACACCACCTACTTTGTTGCCACCGCTAGCCCCGGTCCAAGCAATATGGCGATTATGGGCACGGCGATGAAGCAAGGACGTGGCGCAGCTCTGGCACTGGCCAGCGGGGTAATCGGCGGATCAATGATGTGGGCGTTATTGGCGGCCTGCGGCGTGTTAACCGTCTTAGCCACTTTTGCACAACTGCTGATTGTGCTGAAAGTTGGCGGCGGATTGTATTTGCTGTGGCTGGCGTTTAAGGCGGGAAAATCAGCGATGCGCCGTCCTGACGAGGAAGAATTCGCTGCCATCAGCGATAAAGCCCGCTTCGGCAAAATGTTTCGTCAGGGAATATTGATGCACGTTGGCAATCCAAAAGCGATTTTGACGTGGGTTGCCATCATGTCAGTGGCATTAAAACCCGGCGCGGCAGCATCGACTTTGCCGATGATTATTGGCGGATGCGCAACGATTTGTGTGTTGGTGTTTGGCGGCTACGCGCTGTTGTTTTCCACTGCGCTGATGGCGGCATTTTATCGCCGGATTCGACGCGGACTGGATGCGCTACTGGCCTGCTGCTTTGCAATCGCAGGATTGAAGTTGGTTTTTAGCCGTAGCTGATAGGATAAGGTCGCCATCAATGGCGACCCTACAAACATCGCGATCAAGAGTTGTTTGGCGGTGTGTCGGTTTCGGTAAACGCAGGCTTCTGACGTGTTACAGAATACACCACGTTTTTCGGCGCTTTAGGATCGGTGGTGACATCCACTGAGGCGATGGTCACTTTGCCGAAGCCAAACAGTGTCTGCACGTAACCACCAATCTGGTGTTTACCCGGTGCGACGTGAATCTCGCGCTTCTCGCCCTTCTTCAACAGGCCCGCATCCTGTCCATCCACTGTGACATATACGGAAGAACCATCATCGGTACGCGTGACCAGATGTGAAACATTGATCACCGTAGGGCCGCTTTCGAACGGCGATGGCGAATCCTGGTTGTCGATTGGCGCGCCAGTGGTGGCAGGCTGAGCTGCGGCATCAGCGGTTGCGGTCTTGTCGGTAGATGTGCCGGTAACGGCAGCAAGACGTGCACAGGCGGTAAGCATGAGTGTCGCCATCAAAGTGGCTAGTGTGAAACGGGATAACATCGCGACGAAAAAACCTCTGCTAAATGAGAAGTGTTAATATTAGCGTGCCTCGCAGAGTGATGACAGTCACACAAATACAGTTTTTTCTGAAAACCCGCGATGAACTGTATCGCGAGGTAAACCGCCGCACAGAATGTGTAAGGGAAACGGCGGCCAGAGAGGCCGCCGGAAGTAATACTCGCGAAAACAACTAACATTGGCTAACTGTAAAGATGAAAGTAAGACGGACAAGTGCTTTCATCTTTTACGGTTTCATTCAATCCAGTTAGTTATGCTGGCTAGTACAAACGATATCCATCAAGTTACTTGCTGAAAAGAATCCTTTAAGGCCGTTCCGCCCGTTCATGTAAGAGTTGTAACTTAAGCCGCTGCGTTCATTCTTAGCCCACATCAAGTAAGGCAAGCCATCACCCCACTCAGACCACAACGTACCGACACCTCGCACATTGGTGCCTTGTGACATATTACTGAGCTCAGGTTGATGATTGTTATTTGAACCGTCACAAAGAATTGGCAATGAAGAAGCAGCCGACTTCCTTCCTGTTGGACTGAACCACTGACGGACACGGAAATTAAATGCTGCCGTTGCCGTTCCCTGCTTTGCCGTGGCTGTGATGGTGATATCTTTGCCCGCCGCGCCACTGTTGTGCAAGGTGACTACCCCATCCGCATCAACAGTAACAGCGTCTGCCGCACCGTTCGCACGCCATTCATAATCTGCAGGTGACGCATCTTTTAGCCGAACCTTGAATGATGCGCCAGGATAAGCCGTTGTCGGGAAACCACTGTTAGCCGTAAAGTTGTGAGAATTAACGTCTAAATAATCAACTTCAGCGACTTCTGATTTGAAATTCAATACCAGTGGTTGGTTACCAACCAGATCGCGTCCTTCAAATTGCATGGTCAAGGTGTAAACATCATCTCGACTCGCAATAAAAGTGGCATTGTAAACGCCGTCCGTAGAACGCATAGCAAACTCAGGTTCCGATACCACTGACCCCTTTTGGGTGTCAACGCGCACTGAGAGTTTCTCAGTAATGTTGTTGATTAAATTCCCTTCAGTATCTCTTGCGGTGAAAGCAAGGGCGACACGAGCCTGGTTTGCCGACGAGTGTTGATCAACGGTGCCAATCAAAGTAGAGCGCGCTCCAGCAGGTATGTCGTAAACCAATACGGTAGTGGCAAGTTTGCCAATTAAATGCCCATGAATCTTGGGAGTGATGATGTAACCATCCGCTTTTGTCCCCTCTACCGTCGCGGTATAAAAGCCGCTGGCGCCGTGCTCAACAATTGTACTAAGACCTATGCGACTGCCGGCAATCGAACCGTCAGATGCTTTAATGTCAAATTGCAGGGAATCAGCCAACCCTGTTATCGGCTCACCCTGATCATTTACGATATACAGGCTGAGTGTCGAAGACTCTTGACGGGTGGCAACATACACCGGCGAAGCATCAAATGAGGAGATATCTGTATCAATATTTGGCGCTGAATTCCCAGCCAAATTGATGGACGTAGTCAAATTATTCATCGGCACGCCACTATATTGCGGCGTGATCTCATACGCATCAGCCTGGGAGGCTTTTAACGTAGTTCGATAATTTCCGCCTGCACGCGTTTCGATAATTGGGCCAAAGCGAACCGCTGAACTGGCATCTGAGCCACTGCGAGTTTTCACTGCAAAATCCAGTTTGTCGGCGATGCCGCTAATCGGATTTCCATCAGCATCTTTTGCTCTAAACGAAAGAATTGATGTATCGCCCTGCTCTGTGGAAATTGCCATCGAAGACGCGTTGCTATCAGGCAAGCCTTTGAGCACGTTTACCGTAACCTCGGCTAAGGCAATACCTTGCACCTTCGGCGTGATAATTAACGCTTCTTCCTGCAAACCTGAAGTTAATGACACTTCAAACACACCAGCCGCCTTGCGTATAGGAGCGGATAAGGTGGCACTTTGTGCCTGTCGCGTCGCTTTTAGAGCGACTGAAACTTCAGCTATATCTATGTCGATGGGCTGTTGATGTTCATCTCGTACATTTAACGTCATCACCAATTGGCTTTGACCATCAGCAGGCAGCGCACCATCAATTGGCGTTAAGCTGCTGTTTTGGACGTTCATTGCGGCAGGATTAACTTCGATAACGGTTTCGCTGCGCGCTGAACGGTTGCCTTTGCTGTCCACTGCCACCCCATGCAAGGTATAGCGATTCACGGCATCCGCGCCTGATCGCCAGCTCGGGAAGACGACACTGTGACTGGAACCATCGGACAAAATCTTGCCACCTGCCGCCGTCATTTCTGCTGCCGTCCAGTCGATGCGATTCAACCCGTGTTTGCTGCTAACCTGCACATTCAGCGGTTTTTGTTCACCGCTGACGCCTTGCAAGTTTTTCATCACATTGAAGGAGATCACCTCCTTCTTGCGATAATCCAGCACGATGTTGTTATTACGCGTGACTAAGTCATAACGGCTTCCCGCCAGACTACGCATAGCCGCCACATTATCGGTATTAAATTGGTATTGCCATGGCAGACCCAACTGATAATTCATTTCCAAGCCAAAGCGCGTATCATGAATACCGCTCTGTCCCTGGCGTTGTTCAGCGCTAAGTGTGAATAACGGAATAGGTGTATAGCTAATTCCCGCAGTAATAGCACGTGGGTCTTGTTGACGACTATTACGGCCGAATAACGCTACTTCATCGCCATAATATTGCTCATAACGCAATTTACCGCCGAGCTGCGGGAAGGCTGGCAACCAGCCTTCAGTACGTACATCCCAACCATTAGCTGGGCGTTCCTGATAATCTTCTAAATCTGGGGAATCTTTCCAACTGGTTAGACGATGATAACTATTTACGCCAAATTTAAAATAATCCCGCCAATATTCCGCGCCAAATCCAATCCGCGTATGTTGTCTTGAAATATCGTAATCAATAAAACTATTCAGCCCAAACATCCAGTTATTATCGAACTGACGATAACCCAACCCAAGGTTAGATTGTGTGCGATCATCGGTTCGGTGCAGACTGCCTTGTGAGAATAAGATTTTTTCCTGACTGTCATAAAACGGCACCAGAAGATCGAACTGTGAATTTTTAAGTGAGAATTTTTCATCAACTTCGAGTTGCACACGTGCTGTGCCAAACTGGCTTAGCCATTGCTGTGCCTGCGTACCGGCTTCACTGGCAGCATAGCTCCGCATCATCGTATTTGCTGCATCAGCATCAGGTTTGTCAGCGAAAAAACTTCCGGTACGCGAGGCGACTTCCGCAAACCGTTGATCGTATCTTTCATCACCATTTGTATGATGAACATATTTTTCATTCTGGTTAGCTTGCGCGGAAAAAGGAGTGATTACAGGCAGGGCAAATTGAAAACATATTGTCGCCCAACCCACAGCCTTGCGAGCCAGAGGTATTTTTTCGCTGTGGTTATTCATTTTTTTGTCCATTTTTATTTAATGAATGAATTTGCATCCTGCGATCGCAAAAAAAATAATAAGGTCACAAAAAAAAGAATGCCACCTTAAAAATACCGAGCCAAATAATAAGATACTTCTGAATGAATTCTTAAATTATGAAAGGAGAGATAAAGCCCGCGCACTTTATAAAAGATTAATAAATATTAAGTTGCATTAACGCCTCGGTAGAATACCGGGGCGTTAACATGAAAGAAAGATGTTGGTTAGATCACACTACAATGAATACCGATTCATCGGCGCAATTTGCTTAATCACGCCATTAGCCTTCATATATTCACCAAATGCCTGGTAACGCGTTTGATCAAATTCAGCGCTATGGGTAGCGAAATACGGCAATGTCGCCTGCCAGGCTTGCTGATTCAATGGCGTATTCAGTTCGGGATACTGTTTAATAAATGCCTGCCATGCCTCTTGCGGATGCGCACGAAGCCAAGCAACGCCCGCATCTAAACCGCGCAAAAACGCCGGAATACGTTTGTCGGTTGCGGCGCTTTTCTGGTTGGCCAGAATGATCAATTCGTCATAAGCGGGCACACCGAAATCTTCCGGTTTAAATACCGTTGGGCTGGCGCCTTTATCCTTTAAATCCAGTAATTCGTAATTACGAAACACCGTCATCGCACCATCAATTTTGTGCGTCAATAGCGCGGAAACGCCGTCCATATTCAGGTTGATCAGTTTCACCGAGTCCGCATCGACACCCTGCGATTTCAGCATGTTGCGGATCGCCACATCTTCGGTGCCAGGCACCGCATATCCCAGCGTTTTACCGGCAAAATCTTTCAGTGAGTGAATATCGCTGGAAACTGTGGTCAAGGTGTTAAGCGGCTGATTGATCAGCGTACCCACGCGGATCACCGGCACATCTTTATCCACCAGCGTATACAACTGCGGCTGATAGCTGATCGCCAGATCGGCCTTTCCCGCCGCCAATAACAGCGGTACGGAAGCGGAATCGGCAGGCGCGATCATCTCGACATCCAGCCCTTCTTTTTTGAATGCACCGCTGTATTGCGCGGCAAAAATCGCTGCGTGGTTCGGATTGATGAACCAATCAAGCAGCAGGCGAACTTTTTCTTCAGCGTGTGCGCTGGCAGTAACCAGCAGCAGCAATGCGGTGATTGCAGTACGTAAGGTGTTCAAGATGTGTCCTTATTGTGATTGCCAGAGGGTTTTCTTGCGGATCAGCGCCACGCTGCCAGACAGCAGCAGCGCCAAAATCAGTAACAGCAATAGCGCGGCAAAACTGGTGGCGGTTTCCAGCCGGGCGTTGGATTGCATCATCAGATAGCCCAACCCTTCGCTGGCGCCAACCCATTCGCCAATCACCACGCCAATCGGTGCCAGCACCACCGCCATTTGTAAGCCAGAGAAGAACTGTGGCAAGGCTGCGGGCCAGCGCACCTGCCAGAAAATACGCCAGCGTGATTGCGTGGTGGTTTGCGCCAGTTCCAGCCAGCCGCTGGGCGTGCGGCAGAGTCCATCAAACAGCGACAGACATAACGGAAAGAACAGGATCAATGCCGCCACCACCACTTTCGAAGCGATACCAAAGCCGAGCCACAGCACCAGCAAAGGTGCTAGCGCAAACACCGGAATCGCCTGGCTGGCCGTCACCAGCGGGAACAGCATACGGCGCATCAGCGGACTGGCCGCCATCGTTACCGCCAACGTGACGCCCGCACCAACGCCGACCAACAGCGCCAACACGATTTCCGCCAGCGTATACAGCGCGTGATGCCACAACAGTTGGCGATGTTGCCACAGCGCTTCCAACACCGACTGCGGCTCAGGCAGCAGAAAAGTGGGTACGCCGCTGTGGCGCGCCAATAGCCACGCGCACAGCAACACCACGATCAAATAGATCGCGCTAAACAGATTTTTCATGTTGATTCAGTCGGGAAAAGAGTTGGCCCTGCGCCAATAACAGGCCGGGATCGTCGAGTTTGCGTGGCGCATCACCGCCGGGAATGGGCCAGTTTTCAATGGTTAACGGTTGCCCTTCCAGCAGCAGGATATCGTCGGCCATACGGCAGGCTTCCAGCGGATCGTGCGTTACCAGCAGCACGGTTTTGCCTTTCAACAAGCTGGCGGTCAGCGTTTGCAGGCTGAGTTTGGTCATCACATCCAGCGTGGCAAACGGCTCATCCATCAGCACCACCTCGCGTTGTGCATACAACGTTCGAGCCAGAGCCACACGTTGACGCATGCCACCGGAAAGATGATTGGGCGGCGCATGCGCCACGTCGCCGAGTTTTACCTGCTCCAGCAGCGATAAGGCGCGTTGTCGATCCGGCTTCTCACCGCTGAGCCGTGCCGACAGCATTACGTTCTCCAGCACCGTCAGCCACGGATAGAGCAGGTCTTGCTGCCCCATCCACGCGACTTGGCCTGAAACGCCCTGCACTTCTCCTTGCTGCGGCGTGAGCAATCCTGCCAGAAGACGCAATAGGGTACTTTTGCCGATGCCGCTGCGCCCCAGCATTACCGTAGTTTTACCGCCGCGCAGATGCAGATTAAGCTGCTGGCACAACGGTTTGTCATCCCAGCCAAAACTGACGTGGTTGAAAACAATATCCTGGCTCATGGACGATTTGCTGCCAAAATCGCTAAGCGATCACATCCACGCTGTGCAAGTTCTGTCGCTGCCTGCGCGGCGCGTATGCCGC
Source organism: Pantoea sp. CFCC18179 (assembly GCF_059412405.1). Classification (NCBI taxonomy): domain Bacteria; kingdom Pseudomonadati; phylum Pseudomonadota; class Gammaproteobacteria; order Enterobacterales; family Erwiniaceae; genus Pantoea; species Pantoea sp. CFCC18179. The sequence continues at coordinate 113,665 of NZ_JBNBPM010000003.1, forward strand.
TGGCGCACACCAGCACGATGCGCCTATCCTGCGGCGGCTGCCACGTTGCAATGGCGGGCGGCAGGATGCGTTGCACCTGCTGCGCCACGCTGGTCGGCGCTTCTTCATGGCTGCGCAGCTCCACAATGCAATCGTCGGCACGCAACAAGGTGCGATCAATAAACGGCACGCTGTTGGCCGGTTCTTCCGCACCATCAAAACGAAATTGGCGGAAGTGCCAGTTTACGAAGTCGCAGTTGACCACGCAGCCGAGCGGCGATGGTTGCAAATCCAGTAGCACGCTGAGCGCCATCTGCGCTTGCATCGCACCCAATGTGGCGACCGCCGGGCCCATCACGCCTGCGGTGTTACAGTTAGCGGCCGAGCGCGGCAAGGTTGGAAACAGCGCGCGATAGCTCGGCGCTGTGCCGCAAAATCCACCGACATAACCTTGCCTTGCTAACACCGACGCGCTGATTAAGGGAATGCCTGCGGGCCAACAGGCATCAGAAAGTTGATAGGTCACGGCAAAGTTATCGGCGGCATCGATGACCAAATCGCAACCGGCCAGCGCAGTTTGCATATTGCTGACGCTTAGCGGTTGCTGCACGGCGTCGATCTGCACTTCAGGATTGCGCAGCTGCAATGCTTGCTGCGCGCTGCTGGGTTTGGGCTGACCGATATCCTGCATGGTGAACAGCGTTTGACGATGCAGATTGTGCAGCGCCACCTGATCGTCATCATACAAACGGATATAGCCGACGCCAGCGCCGACCAATTGTGGCAACAAGGTCGCGCCTAATCCGCCCGCCCCCACCACCAGCACCCGCGCGTTGCGGAGTTTGCGCTGCCCGGCTTCACCGATTTCCGGCAACATCATTTGGCGCTGATAACGTTCCATATCTCCGCCTCTCAGCTTAAGTTGGCCAGGCCAAAAATCGGCGTGGAAGCAGCGGCCATATCGCGTTTTTCCATCAATCCGGCGCGGGATGCGGCGTGTCCGGCTTCAATCGCCTGGCGGAAAGCGTTAGCCATCACCACCGGATCGCCCGCTTTCGCTACGGCGGTATTCAGCAAGATGCCGTCGAAGCCCATCTCCATCGCCTGCGCCGCCTGTGATGGCGCGCCAATGCCCGCATCAATGATCAACGGAACATCGCTGAACCACGCACGCATCGCGCGCAAGCCTTCAATATTGCGTAAGCCTTGACCCGATCCGATCGGCGCGCCCCACGGCATTAACAACTCGCAGCCTGCTGCCAGCAATTTTTCACCGACGATCAGGTCTTCGGTGGTGTAGGGAAACACCTGAAAACCGTCATCGCACAGGATGCGCGCGGCTTCCACTAACGCAAAGGGATCGGGTTGCAACGTGTCGGCATGACCGATCACTTCCAGTTTGATCCACGCGGTGTTGAACAATTCACGTGCCATGTGCGCAGTGGTGACCGCTTCTTTCACCGTGTGGCAACCGGCGGTGTTGGGCAGCACGCGCAGATTCAGTCCGGTTAGCAATTCGCGAAATGCTGCGCCCGCTGTGCCTTCGCGTCGCAAACTCACGGTGATGATTTCGGTGCCTGACGCGGCAATTGCCTGCTGCAAAATCGCTGGCGAAGGATAGCCCGCGGTGCCCAACAGGAAGCGTGATTGACCGGCAAAATCGTAAAACATGGTCAGCCTCCTTGCATCGGTGATAGCACTTCCAGCTGACAACCTTCGTCGAGCAGTTGCGCGTCATACTGGCTTTTCGGCACAAACGCGCCATTGAAGGCGGTGGCGACGCAGGCAGCATCAATTTGCTGTTCGATCAACAATTCACTGAGATTGCTGGCCTGGGTGCTGATCGCCCGACCATTAAGCTGAATATTCATGAGATTGCTCCGCGAAAAGGCGCTGCATCAGTTGCTCTGCCAACATTGGGGCCAGCAGAAAACCGTGACGATACATGCCGTTAAGATAATAGGTGTCGTTTTGATAATCGATTTCTGGCAAATTCGCCGGATAGGCCGGGCGCAGCCCGCTACCGCTTTCCACAATACGCGCTTCGGCAAGTGCCGGATGAATGGCATAGGCCGCGCTAAGCAACTCCATCATGGCGCGCGCACTGATAGCGCTAGCATCGTCGCTCTCGATCATGGTGGCGCCGAGCATGAAATGGCCATCGCGGCGCGGCACTAAATAGCACGGGAAACGCGGATGCAGCAGGCGAATCGGACGGGAAAACTGCACCTCGTCGCTGTGCAAGATCACCATCTCACCGCGTACTGCACGCAGGCGCGGCAATTCAGGGGCGGCGTGAATGCCACGGCAATCGATAATCTGGCCTTGAGGATGTTCTGTTTTGAATCGCACGCCGCGCTGCGTTAGCTGCTCGCGCATTTCCGTTAGCGCGCGACGCGGATCAAGATGCGCTTCCCCGGCGAAGAACAAACCGCGCGCAAAACGCCCTTCCAGTGCCGGTTCAATCTCGCCGGGATTAACCCATTGGTGCTGCTCGGTCATGCGCGCAAAGCGATTGAGTTCCTGGCTATCGCGCGGCGGTGCAACCACCAGCGTGCCGTGATGTTCAACGCCACTGACGCGTTGCTGCCACCACGCTGCGGAGTGTTGTCCGAGAGTAATCACTTCGCGCGGCGCGCTTTCCGCTTCGCACCATGGCGCGAGCATACCGCCAGCAAACCACGATGCCGGGCGGCGCGATTCATCGTCGATCACCTCAACGTCTTCACCGCGTTCTGCCAGCAGAGTGGAGACACACAAACCGGCCACGCCGCAGCCGAGCACGCTCCAGCGACTCACAGCGCAGCTTCCAGGTTGTTGCAAAATGGGGAATTCACATCGGCCTCTCAGTGTTAGCTGAGACCCGCAGATACCGAAGAAGGGAAATGGCGCGAGAGAGGTAACCTTTGCGCCAGACAGCCCAAACCACAGACTGTCAGTCTTCCTACGCCAGTATCAACTGGGTCAGGTTCAAAGGGTCGCTAAACCGCGCAGTGCGCTATTAGCCTCTCAGTCTCTTTGGTGAGACTCCCCCGACGCGTCTATTTGTATTGCAGCGGCTGGCTGCCGTCAAGCATGGAATAACCGCAGCATTAGCATGGGATTGGTGTTAATCGCGGTCACCTTAAATGGCGACCTTCCATAAACGGCATTTATCGCTACGCGCCGCCGGTGGATCACAACCGTAACATATGATATATAAAGACATTAATTTTATTGGCGCGAAACAAATTACAGGTGATGTCGGAATAATTATGAACAATATTAGAATTGCATTTATTAAAGCCGGCTGGCACAAAGAAATCGTCCACAATGCGTTGGTGGGTTTTGAAAAAGAATTAGCCGATCAATCCGTGCAAGCAGAATTAAAAGTGCTGGAAGTACCGGGCGCATTTGAAATGCCATTATTAGCAAAACGTTTGGCAGAAACCGGCAAATACGATGCGATTGTCTGCGCCGCGCTGGTGGTTGACGGCGGTATCTATCGCCATGATTTCGTTGCCGCAGCGGTAGTTGATGGCCTAATGAATGTGCAGCTGAGCACCAATGTGCCGGTATTTTCCGTGTCATTAACCCCGCATAATTTCCAGCCGGTTGATGTGATTGAAAACTTCTATACCGAACACTTTATCAAGAAAGGCAAAGAAGCCGCTCGCGCTGCATTAGCCATTCATCAGCTTTCAATTGATTGATGTGCAATTGAGGATCACTTCATAATTGTTGTGAAGTGATCTTTCTTATATTTATTTCTTATAATTAAATTAAAAAAATTATATTCATCCGCGCAGCAATGCTATTTCAGCTTCTATAACTTCTGCTCATACCCCTAAACTTAACGCGCTTCCATAAATTCCGGCAAACTCGGCACAGGCAACACTGACAACACTTTAAGTCGTTGCAGGGTGCGTACCTGCGCACGTTCCAGATGATCGCGTAAACAAGCCGCGGCCAGTTCCCAATTTCCCTTCAGCAACATTTCATACACCAGGCAATGCTCTTCCAGCATCGCGGTTTCTACCGGAATCGCCAGCAGATCATAAAAGATACGCGTGACGATAAACGGCGATTGATTCTGCCGCAGGATTTGCATCATCAACTTATTGCCCGCCGGTTCGAGGCAGCGCACGTGCAGATCTTCTTCCAACCACTCCAATTCTGTCGCGGTGAGCTGCTTGCCTTTGTATTTTTGCGCTTTCTCTAACGAAGCGGTGAGCCACTCTACCGACAAATGTTGTCCGGCCTTGCGCAGCGCGGTGGGTTCAAGGCTGGCGCGAATTTCAAAATGGTCAGCGATTTCGCGCGCCGTCAGCGGGCCGGTTAACCATTGCGAATACGGCTCTTTCTCTACCAGACCTTTATCGCGTAGCCGCATCAAACTTTCACGGATCACCGAACGGCTGATGTTGTAATGCTGCGCCGCTTTCTGCTCATCAACCTGATAACAGCCAAACACCATCGCGGTGGACAGGACGATTTGCAGATTCTCCAGCACTTTCTCGCCGCTGCTGCGGGTATCGACCAACTCTTGTTGCTCATCCAGCCCAAACAGTTCACGCGTTAACGCCACACGCAGCGGTTCAACTTCCTCGGCATCCTGCGCCACGATGAAGCCACGCCCTTCGAAGCGTGCAATCAGCCCTTCTTCGTGCAACAAACTCAACGCGCGACGCACCGGCACACGACTGGTGCCAAACAGCTGCGCTAACGGCCCTTCCAGCAACACTAAACCCTGCGGAATTCGCTGTTGAACCAGAATGTTATGTAAAACCTGGCGAATGGCTTCATATCGCGCAGATCCCGTTTCATCCTTGGGCGCGCGAGCACTGTTTGTCGGCATACTCATTTCATCGGTCCTGTTTTTATCGCGATACATTATCACATCTTCCCTCGGACAAACCCGCATCATGCAGCAGCACTGTTGTAGTGCAGAGTGCACAATAACGGATCATTAAATTAAATATCCATCTTGTAGAAATATCCACGATTTCAAAACGATCGCAATTCACCGCTAAAATGCTCAACTCAACCTACTGAAATAGCGCTTCTTTATCAAATTTAATACACAAAGATCACAATTTAGTCCCTTTGATCTCTCTGGTTTGGCATCGTACTTGCTATGTTTAAATGGATTTTGTTTTTAAATGTACATTTAAGGTGAGTATGAACGCTGAGATTGTCCGCCAACAGTTCCAACAAGGTCAGATTGATGCCTGTGCGATTGCCGCTCTGTACGCGCAGGGGAAGATCACGCCATCTGCATTTGTTGATGCTTGCCTGAGTGCCGCTGAGCAAAGCAGCAGCATCTTTATTACGTTGACGCCACAACGCGCCCGCGCGGAAGCGGCGGCCGCCACGTCGCGCTGGCAACAAGGCGCGCCCTTAAGTGCATTAGATGGCATTCCGTTGGCGTGGAAAGATCTGTTTAACCTCGCTGCAACCCGCACCACAGCGGGTTCCGCTACGCGCAATAATGTGATGCTCGAACAACAAGATGCCGCACTGGTGGCCCAACTCACCCAAGCGGGCATGGTCACAATCGGCAAAACCAATCTCAGCGAATTCGCCTTTTCCGGCTTGGGCATCAATCCGGCGTTTGGTACGCCATTGCTGGATTCGAATCACGCCACGCAGCATGTGCCGGGCGGGTCATCGAGCGGTTCGGCGCGCGCGGTGGCAGCCGGTTTGGCCTGTTTTGCGATGGGCACCGATACCGCCGGATCGATTCGCATTCCGGCGGCATTCAATGGCATCACCGGTTATCGCGCCAGTCGTCAACGCTATAACGATCTCGGTGTGTTCCCGCTGGCGGCTTCACTGGATACGCTCGGCCCGTTGTGTCGCAGCGTGCGTGACGCCCGTGCGCTGGATGACATTCTGTGTGGCACTACGCACGAACTTGCTGCCAAGCCGCGTTTTGTCGCCGATCCCGCCCTGCTCGATCACGCCGATTCCGTGGTACGCGCCAACGGTTATCAATGTTTGGCGCTGCTGACGGCCGCCGGTTACGCGGTGGAATTCCGCCAGATTTCAGCCTTCCATCAGGCGTTGCAGTGGATTGCCACCCACGGTTGGCCCGGCGCGATTGAAGCCTATCAATTGCATGCCGCACTGCTGAATTCGCCGGAATCCGAAAAAATGGATCCTTTTATTCGCAGTCGTTTATTGGCTTCCGGACAATTAAATCCAACGCTGCTCAGCGATTTTCTGCGCCAGCGCGCGAATTGGCAGCAAGCGCTGCAAAACGAACTCGATGGCGCGGTGCTGATCACCCCCACCGTCAATCACACTGCGCCGTTGTATGCCCCATTGATGGCTGACGCCAAGGCGTTTGCTGCCACCAATGCCGCCACGCTGCGCCTGACCATGCCCGGCAGTTTGCTGGATATGCCCGGCGTGGCGTTGCCGAGCGGCGTGGCAGATAACGGCTTGTTCACCAGCCTGCTTTTCTCGTTACCCCGCGGTGAAGACCGCCGATTGTTACGCGCTGCCCAAGCGGCAGCCGATGTACTCGCGCAGGGCAATATTGCTCGCGCTGAATTTTCTGCAACACAACCCTGAAGGAACTCAAAAATGGCCAAAGAAATCCTTTGCGCATTTGGTGTAGACGTTGATGCCGTCGCCGGCTGGTTAGGTTCATACGGCGGTGAAGATTCGCCAGATGACATCTCTCGCGGGCTGTTCGCCGGTGAAGTGGGTGCGCCGCGCTTACTGAAAATGTTTGCCGAACACAATCTGCGCACCACGTGGTTTATTCCCGGTCACTCGATCGAAACCTTCCCTGAGCAGATGAAAGCGGTGGTTGATGCCGGGCATGAAATTGGTATTCACGGTTATAGCCATGAAAACCCGATTGCCATGACGCCAGCACAGGAAGAAGCGGTGCTTGATCGCAGTATCGAACTGGTCAGCCAACTGGCGGGCAAACGTCCAACCGGTTACGTCGCGCCATGGTGGGAATTCAGCAATGTCACCAACGAATTGCTGCTGAAAAAAGGCATCAAGTATGACCACAGCCTGATGCACAACGATTTCCATCCTTATTACGTTCGCGTCGGCGACAGCTGGACCAAGATCGATTACAGCCAGCATCCGGATACGTGGATGAAACCGCTGGAGCGTGGCGAAGAAACGGACTTGGTTGAGATTCCGGCCAACTGGTATCTCGACGATCTACCGCCAATGATGTTCATCAAAAAGTCGCCTAACAGCCACGGCTTCGTCAATCCGCGTCACCTGGAAGAGATGTGGCGCGATCAGTTCGATTGGGTCTATCGCGAGAACGATTACGCGGTATTCACCATGACGATTCACCCGGATGTGTCTGGTCGTCCGCAAGTGTTGCTGATGCTGGAGCGTTTGATCCAGTACATCCGCAGCCACGAAGGCGTGCGTTTCGTGACTTTCGATGAAATCGCCGATGACTTTAAAGCGCGCCAACCGCGCTGAGCCTGCGCTTAAGGGCGTATTGCACTGCGCCCATTAACCGTTTTTTAACCCCTGACAGAGTGATAGCGCTATGAGCATCTTTAACAAAATCTCCGTAAATGGCTGGCAGCCGCAGCAGTTGACCATCAGGGATGTGAAATTTGCCACCTGGATTGCTTTTTTCGCCTGGGTTTTTGCCGTATACGATTTCATTCTTTTCGGTACCTTGCTGCCGGAAATTGGCGGCCATTTTGGCTGGAGCGAGGTTGAGCAAGCCGAAATCGCCACTTGGGTGGCGGTCGGTGGCGCGGTGATCGCGCTGGCGATTGGACCATTGGTGGATCGCCTCGGACGCCGCATGGGCATTGTCGTCACCGTGGGTGGCGCGGCGCTGTGTTCACTGCTCACCGCTGTTGGCGGTTCCTGGGGCAAAGGCGCGCTGACTGCGATTCGTTCGGTAGCGGGCTTGGGTTACGCCGAACAGACCGTCAACGCCACCTATTTATCCGAGTTGTACACCGCCATTGATGACCCCAAACTCAACAAGCGCAAAGGCTTTGTCTATAGCCTGGTACAAGGCGGCTGGCCGGTTGGCGCGTTGGTGGCTTCGGCATTAACCGCCATTTTGATGCCGATCATCGGTTGGCAAGGCAGCTTTATTTTTGCTGCACTGCCCTCGCTGGTGATCGCGCTATTGGCCTTGAAGTTGAAAGAGACGCCACAGTTCGAAGTACAGAAAAAGATCCAGCAACTGCGCGCGGCAGGCAATGATAAAGATGCTCGCCAGGTCGCAGCGGATTATCAGGTTCCTTATGAAGAACAGCATCGCGCCGGTTTGGCTGCGGCTTTCCGTGGCCCGTCACTGCGCGCCACCTTGGTACTCGGCGCAGCGGTGTTGATTAACTGGTTTGCGATTCAGATTTTCAGCGTGCTTGGCACCACGGTGATCACCAAAACTCACGATGTTTCCTTTAACAACTCGCTGCTGATTTTGATCTTGTCGAACCTCGTCGGCTACTGCGGTTATCTGGTACACGGCTGGCTTGGCGATCGCATTGGCCGTCGCAATACCATCGCGGTGGGCTGGATGCTCGGTGGCGTGGCGTTTGCTGGCATGCTGTTCTGCCCGGACAACTTCGCCACCATCGTTGCGCTGTACAGCATCGGTTTGTTCTTCCTGATCGGCCCGTACGCCGCTGCCCTGTTCTTCATCAGCGAAAGCTTCCCGACTGCGATCCGCGCGACCGCCGGGGCATTGATCGGCGCAATGGGCCCGGTTGGCGCCATCATTGCTGGCGTGGGAACCACCAGCGTGCTGAGCAGCGGCGGCCACTGGCAGGATGCTGCGCTGTGGTTTGGCGCCGTGCCGTGCTTCATCTCCGGCATCATCATTCTGTTTGCCCGTGCTGGCGCGCATCAGAGCGTGGATGTTAACGCCACCGCCACCACGCAGCCGCAGGCTTAAGGAGTTTTCATGCAACAACATTCTTCTACACAACCGGTTGCTGCCATCAGCGGTGCCGCCAGCGGTATTGGCCTGGCGTTGGCAACACTGTACGCCCAGCGCGGCGTGCGGGTGATTGCCGGTTATTACCCTGCCGATCCACACGATCCGGCAGTGGCGGCGGCGCAAGTTGAAGCCGCTGGCGGTGACGCTATCTGGCTGCCGCTGGATGTGGCAGCGACAGAATCAGTTGATGGCTTTATTGCCCAAGGCATCGCCCATTTTGGTCGGTTGGATTATGTGATTGCCAATGCTGGGATTTTGCGCCGCGCACCAATCGCCGAGATGACCGATGCGCGTTGGGACGACATGCTAAACGTCGATCTCACCGGCGTGATGCGCTGCTTCCGCGCAGCGGCGCCTCATTTGGGATCAGGTGCCAGTTTGGTGGCGGTTTCCTCCATCGCCGGTGGCGTGTATGGCTGGCAGGATCATACGCATTATGCGGCGGCCAAAGCCGCGGTGCCGGGCATCTGTCGTTCGCTGGCCGTGGAGCTGGCTCCGCAAGGTGTGCGTTGTAATGCCATTATTCCTGGCCTAATTGAGACGCCGCAGTCGCTGGATAAGCAAAACTCACTCGGCCCAGAAGGTCTGGCAAAAGCCGCCAAAGCTATCCCGCTCAATCGTGTCGGTCGTCCAGAGGAGATCGCTAAAGTGATCGCCTTCCTAACCAGCGAAGAGAGCAGCTATCTCACCGGGCAAAGCCTGATTGTCGATGGCGGTTTAACCGTGCGTTGGCCGGATTAAGGAGCAGCCATGCAACTCAATAACAAACGCTGCGTGATCAGCGGCGCGGCCAGCGGCATTGGTGCGGCCATCGCGCAGCTTTATGCAGGTGAAGGCGCGAAGTTAGTGCTGACCGATCGTGACAGCGACAAACTCGCCAGCATGGTGGAGATTTGTCGCCAGCTGGGTGCCACCTGCGAAGGCGTGGTGGCCGACGTGGGCGACGTGGCGGGCGCAACTGCCGGCGTTGACCGCTGCATCGCGCTATATGAAGGCATTGATGTGTTGGTGAATAACGCGGGCATGTTAACCCAGGCAAGGTGTAGCGATATCACGCTGCAAATGTGGGAGGAGATGATGGCGGTCGATCTGCGTAGCGTGTTTCTCGCCACGCAGCGTGCTTTGCCATCCATGCTGGCGCAACGTTGGGGACGAGTGATCAATATCGCCTCGCAGTTGGGTATCAAAGGTGGCGCAGAACTCTGTCACTACGCGGCAGCCAAAGCCGGCGTGATTGGCTTTACCAAATCGCTGGCGCTGGAAGTCTCAGCCAGCAATGTGCTGGTCAACGCCATTGCGCCCGGCCCGATTGAAACGCCGCTGATCGACGGCATCAACAGCGCATGGAAACAGGCCAAAGCCGCCGAATTGCCGCTGGGACGCTTTGGCCGCGCCGAAGAAGTCGCCCCGGTTGCGCTGCTGTTAGCCAGCGAGCCGGGCGGTAATTTGTTTGTTGGTCAAACGCTTGGCCCGAATTCCGGCGATGTGATGCCGTAACGGAGTAAACGATGTGTGGAGTATGCGGCCTGCTCGATAGTGGGCCGCAGTGGAGCGATCCACTGCGGCAAGATGTGCCTCAACGCCAACTGCGTTTGCAGCAGTTGAAGCTACTGAATCGCGCCTTGAAACCCTGGCGCTTAACCTTGAGCGAATTTCACAACAGTTGGTTGTTAGCTAGCCCAACCGGCCAGCAAACGCTGGTGCATTCGCTGGATGTGTTGTGGAAAGAAGCTGAAAAGATGATTCGTCGCCCGATTGATCCGTTGGATGAACAGTGGCTCGCGTCATTGTGATGTCACCATCAACGGTCCAATGCGCGGCATCTGAACTGAAATCGGTCACCATAAATGGCGACCCTACAACCGTCCGGCGCAATTTTGTAGGGTCGCCATTTAGGGTGACCGACAGCGTCTGATTGCTGAGGAATTCCACCATGCAATACGAAGAAAAACTGCCGCTACATGTACTCAGCGGCTTTCTCGGCAGCGGCAAAACCACTTTATTAAAAAGCTGGCTGGCGCAGCAAAACCTCAACGATATTGCGTTACTGGTCAACGAATTTGGTGAAGTTGGCATCGATCACCATCTGTTGAATGAAGTCGCACCGGACACGGTTTTACTGCCGAGCGGCTGCGTCTGCTGCCAGATTCGTGGCGAATTGAAAACCGCCCTGCTCGATCTGTATGAACGCCGCGCGCGCGGTTTGCTGCCGCCGTTTACGCAGGTGATTCTCGAAACCACCGGCTTGGCCGATCCTTCGCCGATCCTGTCCACTTTGCTGCACGATCGCCAATTACAGCACCATTTTGTGCAAGGCACGCTGGTGACCTTAGTGGATGCCGAACACGGCAGAATGCAGGCCGATGCCCAACCTGAATGGCTGGCGCAGGTGAGTGCCGCCGATAAACTGCTGATCAGCAAACGCGATCGCGTCAGTGAAGATCAAGCGCAGCAATTGCATACTTGGTTGCAACAACTCAATCCGCTGGCGCAATTGAGTGATACGCAACAGGCGCTGCAAACGCCGCAGCAACTGTTTCAATCACAGGTAATACGGGGTTCACGCGAACAGCGTTTTCGCTGGCTCGGCGCGTGTGCCGATGAGCAATTTACGCTGCACCCCACAGCTCACAGTGCCTCACATCCGGCAACGCAAACCTGCGTCATCACCTTGCAGCAGTCGCTAAACTGGCCAGCATTTGCCATCTGGTTATCAATGCTATTACATTGCCATGGCAGCACGGTGCTGCGGATGAAAGGCATTTTGCGCGTCAGCGATAGCAGCACACCGATTGTAATTCATGGCGTACAGCACACGCTGCATCCGCCGGTCCATCTGCGTGACTGGCCGGGAGAATTAGCCAGTTCGAAGCTGGTGTTTATTCTGCGCGGTCTGGATACCGACCGTTTACAACAGGCGTTTAGCCGCTACATGCAGGCATTACAGGAGTAATTAAGCCATGAATTCTGCGGCGAGGGTGAACAACCAACTGACCTTACGCGTGCTTGGCACCTCGGTTACGCTGCTGGAGATGTTACGGGTGCGTGCCGAGCAAGATCTCGGCATCAAAATTGAATATCTGTTGCACAGCGTGGAAGATGCGCAGCGCATCGCGGTGATGCATCCGGAAAGCTACGACATCTACGATCAATGGTTTCATAACATTGATTTTGTCTGGCCGGCGCGCGCCATTCAGCCGTTAGAGATCACGCGTCTGCACTATTGGGATGAAGTCAATGCGCTGGCAAAAACCGGCACTCTAACCGGCGATGGCATTATTGCTGATGGTAGCGTGCCGTCGCAGCGGCTTTATGTGCAGCGCGATTTGCATCTCAGCAGCCAACCCAGCGACCGCATCAGCATGTTGCCGTTGACTCATAATGCCGACAGCTTTGCTTACCACGTTGATCGCCTGCCCGCTGCGCTGCGCAATGAAGCCGAGAGTTGGGGCTGGCTGCTGCATGAAGCGCTTACCGGGCAAGTGGCGTTGCAGGAAGATGCCGCAATGGGCGGATTGGATGCGGCGTTGGCGATGCAAGGTGCAGGATTGGCGCGCTTCGCCAACACCGGAAATTTGTCGCTGGAAGAGATTGATGTGCTCACTCAAGCGCTGGCGCGGCTCAATCGTCAGGGCCATTTTGCCGCCTTTTGGGCCAGCCAGGAGCAAGCCTGCGAACTGATCGACAATCGTCAAGTGGAAGTGCAGAGTCTGTGGGCACCGATCTATTTTCGTCATCATTTCCACCAGCGCGGCTACAAAATGGCGCATCCGCGTGAAGGTTATCGTGCGTGGTACGGCGGCATGTCGTTATCACGCTGCGCCACCGGCCATATCAAAGACGCCGCTTACGATTACCTCAACTGGTGGCAATCCGGCTGGCCGGGCGCAGTGATGGCGCGTCAGGGCTATTACATCTCCAACCCCGAACGCAGTCGCGCTCATCTCTCCGCCGCCGAATGGGATTTTTGGTATGGCGGCAAACCCGCGGCGGAAATGCTGTTCGATGCGTGGGGCGCGCCGTTGATTCCCGCCGGAGAAGTGCGTGACGGCGGCAGCTACGCCCAGCGCATGGGCCATATTGCGGTGTGGAATTCAGTGATGGATGAGCACAATTATCTCACGCGCCGCTGGCAGGATGCGTTGATGCGCAAATGAGTAAACAGCGGAGCATGCGCTCCGCTGCTGAACTCAATGATGAAGCGGCTTTTGGCCTAACGCTTCACGCGGCAACGATGGATTGATATCACACGCCCTCGGCAACATCAGCGTCAAAATCCCCGCCACCACCAGCGATCCGGCCAGCCAGCAAATCGCCACGTTTTGACTGTAGAGCAGCGTTATAATGCCCACCAAATACGGCCCGCAGAATCCGCCTAAATTGCCTAAGCCATTGATCACGCCGCGTGCGCTGCCTGCCACTTCCGGCGAGGCGATGCGTCCGGGAATCGACCAAAACGGGCTGGTGGCGGCTTTGAGGAAGAATCCGCACACTACCAACGCGATATAAGCGGCAACCACATTGTCGTGTAACACCACCGAAGCCAGCAGCGCCGCCGCAAAGCAGAACAGCGACACCATCACCCACAAACGCCGCTTGCCGGTGCGATCGCTTAACCACGAAATGGTGTAAATGCCGAGCACCGTGGCGACAAAGGGGATCGCCGCCAGCAAGCCAACGCCCGCCATATTTGAACCGGTGAGATTTTTCAGAATGCTAGGCAGCCACAGCGTGTAACCGTAATCGCCGGTTTGATAAAAGAAGTTAAGCGCCACTAACTTCATTAATCCCGAATTGCGAAACACCGCTTTCAACGGCGCATTGCTGACCGGTTGCTGCAAGCGGTGTTGGGCTTTTTCGCGCGCCAGTTCGCTCAACAGATACTGCTTTTCACGTTCTGGCAGCCAGCGCGCCTCTTCCGGGCGGTCGGCGATCACCAGCCACCACACCAGCAGCACCGCAGCGGAAAGCAGCCCTTCGATGATGAACAGCCAGCGCCAATCCAGCACGTTGATGATGTAACCGGAAATCGGTGCGGTGAACATGCCGCCCAACGGCGCGAACATCATCACGAAGGCGTTGGCGCGTCCTAACTCTTTCTCCGGGAACCAGTTGCTGACCATGGTCAACACCACCGGCAGCATACCGCCTTCCGAAATGCCCAACACAAAACGCAGCGCCAGCAGCTGATAATGGTTGGTGACGAAACCGGTGGCGATCGACACCACCATCCACGCGGTGAGTGACCAGGCAATAAAGCGTTTGCCGCTACCGTTCACCGCGATGCGCCCGCCCGGCACCTGCAAAAACAGATAGCCAATAAAGAAGATGCCGCTGACCACGCCGGCCATTTGGCTGGTGATCGCCAAATCCTGATCCATGCCGCCGGGTAAGGCAAAACTGATGTTGACGCGATCCATGAACGAGACAATGCAGGTAATCAGAATCGGCGCGATAACGCGATACCAACGGGTTCCGGGAATTTTTTCGTGCATGTTGCCCTCTCCATGTTTAGCCATGATGCGAACGTTGTTTGGCTAACTATTTAAGAGGGAATGGGAAACTTTATTGCGATCTTAATCACTGCGATCAATGTTAAGAAAAAGTGTTACAACCGCTGTGATCGGGCATAAAAAAAGCAGCGTCATCAAGCACGCTGCTTTTAATTAGGCTATGAATGATTAACGTTGTGGATGATTGACTTCCAGCGGACGCAAATCAAACACCAACACTTCGGCATCGTTACCGTTGGCAAAGTGCAGCGCAGTTTCATTGCGCACGCGCGCGCCGTCACCTTCTTTAAACTTTACGCCATTCACTTCGATGCTGCCGCGTGCCACGTGAATGTAGGCATAACGATCGGCGTCGAGGGCGAAAGTTTGCTGCTCGGCACCGTCAAAGAATCCGGCATAAATGCGGATATCCTGACGCACGCTGAGCGCACCGTTTTCACCTTCCGGTGAGATGATCAGACGCAGTTGGCCACGCTTTTCACTTTCCGCCACCGAAATCTGCTGATAACCCGGCGCGCTGTTGCGTTCGCCCGGCACAATCCAGATTTGCAGGAAATGCACGTTTTCGCTTTTGGAGTGATTAAACTCGCTGTGCGTCACGCCGCTGCCCGCGCTCATCAACTGCACATCGCCCGGTACAATCACTGATCCGGTGCCCATCGAATCTTTGTGCTCCAACGCGCCTTCCAGCACGTAGGAGATGATTTCCATGTTGTTGTGCGGATGTGCACCGAAACCACGACCCGGCGCCACGCGGTCATCGTTGATCACCAGCAAATCCGAGAAGCCACTCTGTTTTGGATCCCAATAATTGGCAAACGAGAAGGTGTGATGCGAGTTCAGCCAACCGTGGTCACCTACTCCGCGTTGTTCTGCCAGGCGTTGTTCAATCATGATCTACTCCTCAATTGTGCGGTTGGAAGGCGATTGCGCTTCCCGATGCACATCAGTATACGTAAACTGATTTGCCCAACAATGCGTCACAAAGACAATGACTGTCACCGATAAGTGGACAATATGCAGATTGAAGATCTCCGCATTTATGTAGCCGTGATTAAGGCCGGTAACTTCACCGCCGCCGCCGAGCAGTTATTGCTATCGAAGCAATACGTCAGTCGCCGCATCGCCGCGCTGGAGGATTCATTGGGCGCACGCCTGCTGAATCGCAACACGCGTAAGCTTTCCGTCACCGATAACGGGCAGATTTTTGCCCAACACGCGCAGCGCATTTTGGATGATGTGCAAGAAGCTGAACTGGCGGTTTCCGGCCGCCAGCAGGTTTTGCAGGGCAATTTTCGCCTGAGCGTGCCGATGTCGTTTGGCATCAGCCACCTTTCACCGTATATCGCCGAATTCCTCAGCGTGCATCCCGGTTTGCAGTTTCAGGTTGAATTGGCCGATCGCTATGTGGATGTGATTGGTGAAGGCTTTGATATGGCCATTCGCATTGGTACGTTGCCGGATTCCAGCCTGATCGCTAAACGGCTGGGTGAGTTTCGTCGCGTGATTTGTGCCAGCCCGGCTTATCTTCAGGGTGCAGGCGCGCCATGCACGCCGGAAGATCTCACCGACCATTTATGCCTGCGCTACGGACGCGAAAGCCAAACCGGCTGGGAGTTGTTTAATGGCGACATACGTAAGGTGATTAGCGTGCAAGGGCCGATGGTGAGTAATAACGGGGAAATGCTACGTGATGCGGCGGTGGCGGGTTTGGGTTTGATTCTGCTGCCGGAATTTATCGTCGCCCCTGCTTTAGCCAGTGGTGAGTTGGTAAGCGTGCTGGATGATTGGCAACCGGCTTCGCTCAATCTCAATGCGCTGTATCCGCAACATCGCCAGCGCAGCGAGATTAACCGGGTATTTATGGCGTTTTTGCAGCAGAAGTTGGCGTAAGGTCGCCATGTTTGGCGACCATCATAACTAAACGCTTTCGTGGGCAAATGTGATGGATTTACGGCGCGCGTCACGCATCGCTACACTGTGAATCAGCAAACCGAACACCGCCAGAATCGCGCCAACCCAACCGGTTGACTGCCAACCCATGCCAGCAGAAATGGTCACGCCGCCCAACCAGGCACCTAACGCATTGGCGAGATTAAACGCCGAGTGGTTCATCGCCGCCGCCATGGTTTGCGCGTCACCCGCCACATCCATTAAGCGGATTTGCAGCACGCTAGCTAATGCCACCATGGTGCCGACCAACATCACGTTAATCGCGCCTGCCAACGCATAGTGCGCGGCAAACACAAACGCGCTTAGCACCAGAATCGACCACACCAGCAAAATGCGAATGGTTTTTTCGATGCCGCGATCGGCCAGACGACCACCGGCCACGTTGCCGACAATCATGCCTAAACCAAACAGCGCCAATACCGCCGGGATCCAACTCACCGGCATGTGCGCCAGTTCAGTCATGGTCGGCTTGACGTAGCTAAACACCGAGAACAAGCCACCGCTGCCGACCGCACCAATCGCCAGCGTCAACAACACCTGCTTGCGGGTTAACGCCGAAAGCTCACGCAGCGGGCTGGCATTCTTATCGCCCGCCACGTTCGGCACCCACATCCACACCAGCAGCAAGGTGATCAGCGCCAAACCGCCCACAATGGCGAACGCATCACGCCAGCCAAACCATTGACCAATGGCGGTGACCGCCGGGACGCCAAGCAAGTTGGCAATGGTCAGGCCAAACAGCACCATCGACACCGCCTGCGCCCGTTTGCCGCGCTCCACCAATCCCGCCGCCACCAGCGCGGCAACACCAAAGAAAGTGCCATGCGGGAAACCGGCTAAAAAACGCGCCAGCAGCATCGAGTAATAACCCGGCGCAATGGCGCTGAGTAAATTGCCCGCCGCAAACAATCCCATTAAGGTCATCAGGAAGTTACGACGTGAAGCGCGCGCACCCAAAATCGCGAGCAGCGGCGCGCCAATCACCACACCCAGCGCATAAATACTGATCAGATGCCCGGCGGAAGGAATCGAGACGTTAAGGCCTTTGGCGGCGTCGGGCAGCAAGCCCATGATGACGAATTCGCCGGTGCCAATGGCGAAACCGCCGGTGCCGAGCGCAAACAGGGCTTTGAGCACGCTGGCACGCGGCAGCGATGCCTCATTGGGCAACTGCGTAAGTTGAGGTTGTACTGATGACATGATTTTTCCGAACCACAGGTGAAAAGTTCAGCCAAAATCGTGGTTGCCTTGAAAACAACCATCGTGATGACTGAAAAGATTGAGACGCGCATGATAGCGCATCGGAACGTTGCGATGCCATTGCGCCGCCTGGCTGAAACCTGAATTATTTAGGGTATAGTGCGGAATCGGATTTTATGAGATATCACGGGCGATGAAACAGCAACGACAACGCACCATTTTGGCACTGATCGACAGCCAACAATCCTTAGCGACTCATGCGTTAGCGGCAAAACTGGGCGTCAGTGTTGAGACGGTACGGCGTGATATTCGTGAGCTGCATCAGCAGGGAAAAATCATTCGTCAGCACGGCAAAATTAAAGGTCTGGCGGATGATAACAGTGATAACGGATTGTCATTTGTTGACCGCTTTCGCCGTCACGCCAGAAATAAGAAAGATGTGGTTTCGCAGGTGCTTTCATTGATTAAACCGCAGATGTGTATTGCACTCGACGCCAGTAGCACCTGCTGGTATCTGTCGAAACAGTTGCCCGATATTCCGCTGACCGTGATCACCAATAGCTTCCGCATTTGCTGTGAATTGGAGAAGAAAGAAAACATCACGTTGATCTGTACCGGCGGCACTTTGGTTAGAAAATATTCAAGTTTCTTTATTAACAGCGATGCGATTTCAACCATCAAATCGAAACAGATTGATGTGTTTATTTTCTCTTGCGACAGCATTGATAATCTCGGCAATATTTGGGACACCAATAATGGCAATGCTAAATTCAAAAAGTATGTATTTAGCTGGGCGAAAAACAAAGTTCTGCTAATCGATAAAAGCAAAATAGGTTCACGCGGTGAACTGAATCTTTTCAATCTGAATGACGTCACCTCAATATTCTACAGCTGAATTTCCGTAGGGTCGCCATTTATGGTGACCGCCCTTTCACGCTCCCGAATGACCGTTTGATACAAAACCGTATCAAATAGTCAAAATGAACTGTGATGAATACCCAATAAAATCGTCTATTACCGCCATTTTTTATGATTAGTATCACAGCTTGCCGCAAATCCTCAGCCACCTAATTACGTGACGCATTTACCTTCTTAGCCAATCAACCTAAGGAGCGAAATATGAGTCGTGCAGAGATTAGCCAGCAAATTATCGATACCTGCTTGAAGATGAGTGCCATGGGCTTGAACCAGGGAACGTCGGGCAATATCAGCGTGCGCTACCAAAATGGCATGTTAATTACCCCCACCAGCGTGCCGTATGAAGATCTCAGTCCAGCAGACATTGTCTTCGTCGATGAACACGGACACGCCGATGCGGGCAAAAATCCCTCTTCCGAATGGCGCTTCCATCTGGATATTTTAAAGTCCAAACCGGAAGAAAATGTGGTGCTGCATAACCACGCGATTTGCGCCACGGCGGTTGCGGTAATGAATAAAGAGATTCCAGCCATTCATTACATGGTGGCTGCGGCGGGTGGCAAAGTGATTCCTTGTGCGCCTTACGCTACCTATGGCACCCAAGCCTTATCTGAACATGCGGTTAAAGCCCTGCAAGGTTATAAAGCCACGTTGTTACAGCATCACGGCATGATCACCACGGCGAAAACATTGGAAAAAGCCTTGTGGCTGGCGCAGGAAGTGGAAGTGTTAGCCAAACTTTATCTGTCTATTCTGCCGATTATGGATCCAGCGCCGATATTATCCGATGCGCAAATTGATGAAGTGCTGATTAAATTCCACGGTTATGGATTAAGCGACACGCATTAATTCCCTCGTTCATTTGATTAATAGGATTGATTATGAAATTAGGTGCCAGAATTATCGCGGATAACTTATTCTCGACACACTATATTGCCAGCGATTGGCAAACAGCAGTTAAACACGGTTGCTCGCTACTCGAAGAAAAAGGCTATATCACCGCCGATTATTATCACGGCATTCTCGCCAGCGTAGCGGAACACGGACCTTATTTCGTGATCCTGCCGGGCATCGCTATGCCGCACGCCCGGCCAGAAGCCGGTGCGCTGAAAACCGGTTGCAGCTTGGTGATTCTTAAAGAGCCGGTGGTGTTTGGACACGAAGATCATGATCCGGTCAGTCTGCTTTTTACCATGGCAGCGAAAAGTACTGAGGATCTCAACGAAGGCATTCTGATGGAAATCATGGAGCTACTGGATGATGAACAACTCATTGAGCAACTAACTCAGGCGAAAGATGCCGACACGCTGCGCGCGTTAGTTAGTTAATAAGGAGGACGAGGTGAAATCTATAGAAATCGTGATCTCTAATCCCACTGGATTACATACCCGGCCCGGTGCCGCCTTTGTTAAAGAAGCCAAACTTTTCCAATCAGAAATAACCGTGCAGAAAGGTGAGAAAACAGCAAACGGCAAAAGCCTGATGAAACTGCTGCAAGTAGGTATTTCTTATCAGGACAAAATATCCATCAGCGCCGATGGGCCTGATGAAGAGGCGGCATTAAATACCCTTTCATCATTTGTTGCCGCATTAAAAGATTAAGTCGTCAATACCAGGGTTCGTGGTCGCCCTATCTGGCGGCCCCACATATTTATAAAACATAGAGGTTGTACCATGGTTGCTCTGATTATGAGTTACATCGATAATTTCCTCTCTTATGGCGCAACCATTGTTGTGCCAATATTAATTCTATTTGTGGCGCTATTTTTTAGAGTGAAGTTGCTGGATGCAATTAAAAGCGCCATTGCGATATCGGTGGGTTTTATTGGTATCAACCTGATGATTGGTTTTATGGTGACTAATCTCGGCGCGGCGACCAAATTAATGACAGAACGCTTTGACATCCATCTAACAGTTTTAGATACCGGCTGGTCGGTTGGCGCGGCGATATCTTACGCGACGCCATTGGTGCTCTGGGTATTCGTCCTGCATTTCCT
Organism: Pantoea sp. CFCC18179; assembly: GCF_059412405.1. Lineage (NCBI taxonomy): Bacteria > Pseudomonadati > Pseudomonadota > Gammaproteobacteria > Enterobacterales > Erwiniaceae > Pantoea > Pantoea sp. CFCC18179. The sequence goes on from NZ_JBNBPM010000003.1 coordinate 134,160, forward strand.
GATTAACGGCATCATGCTGTGGCGCAACTGGACCAATGTGCTGAATGTTGATTTGTGGAATTACTGGCACTTCATCTTCACCGGCGCGCTGGTGTATTACTCCACCGGCTCAATTTTCCTAAGCCTGCTGGCGATTGCTATCAGTATTATCGTGGTATTGAAGTTAGCGGATTGGGGCGCGCCCATTGTCGAGAAATATTTCCAGATGCCGGGCGTAACCTTTGCGCATTTGGAAACCATCAACTGGTTGCCGGTCGGTTATGGATTAAACAAATTATGGAGCATTATTCCCGGCATCAATAAAATCGGTGAAAAAAGCCGTGATGCTGAGGATGTAATTAACCGTCAAACCCGCGCCAAATGTTTGGTGTGCTGCCCTTCCGGCGTGGCGACATCTTCGATGATCATCAAGAAAGTACAAAAACACTTTGATGACCTGAATATTCAATTAGAGATTTCACAGTGCAAATTGGCGGAAGTTGAACAATATACGCAATCGGTTAAACCTGACTTTGTTATTCACTCTGCTGCGTTGCCGCCGGGAACGCAGCTTGATTGCCCTTCCTGGTTGGGTGTGAAAATCCTCGCGGGTGCAGCAGGCAATGAAATTTATGATCAGATTATGGAGAAAATTTTCTCTACTCACCAGGCTGGCGATAGCGCCGAAAGCCAAAATGAAAATCGTATTGGCGTGCTGTATAAAATCATCGGCGATCCCGGCATTCTCGGCTTGTTAATTGGTTTAGGGATTGGACTGTTGGCAGGATATGACGTGAAAGGCACCCTAGTACTGATGACGCAGCTCGCCGCGGTGATGATTTTGCTGCCAATGATGACGCGCAAATTAATGGAAGGCTTATCCGCCATTTCGATTGGCGCGCAAAGCTATATGTCGAAAAAGTTTCCCGGTCGTAAGGTGTATATCGGACTGGATGGCGCGATTGCATTAGGACATCCAAAGATCCTTTCCGTCGGTATTCTGATGGTGCCGCTCACGCTGTTTATTGCCGCTATCTTGCCGGGCAATAAGATCCTGCCTTTTGCGGATTTGCCGGTCATTCCGATCTTCCTGACCTGGGTGATTATCCCTTGCGCCGGCAACTTGTTCCGTTCGTTGCTTTCATCGATTGTGGTGGTGTGCGCGATTTTGTGGATTGGCACCGCGATGGCACCGCTGATAACTCAGGTTGCGCACAACATCGGCTTTAACATCCCGCCCGGCACCAGCGAGATTTCGTCGCTCGATCAGGGCTCACATGTTCTGTCATTCTTACTGTGGAAGTTTTTTAGCTTGTTCCATTAATGTGTTAGAAATAAACCGGAAAAAGTGCTCAACATGAGGAATTCCGGTGACACACGTCAATCAATACGGTCAGCCAGTCGGCGTTGCTCTGCCCGACTGGCAGCCGGCTACCACACCTCCCGCCACTATTCTCACCGGACGCTTCTGCCAACTCGCGCCATTAACACTTGAACACAGCGCGGCGTTGTTTGCCGCTTTCTCACTGGCACTGGACGATCGTGACTGGACCTGGCTTGGCGCATCGCAACCGCAATCGTTAATCGAAATGAGCAACTGGATTGCGGCGAAACTCGATGACAGCGGATTAGTCTGTTATGCAGTAATCGACAAAGCCAGCCAGCAAGCGGTTGGCGCAGTGTGTTTCGCCAATATTGATTTACAGAACGGCGCGATTGAAATTGGTCATGTCACTTGGTCGCCGCTGATGCAGCGCAACGTGCTGGGCAGCGAAGCGTTGTCTTTACTGATCCAACAGGCGTTTGCGTTAGGTTATCGCCGCGTGGCTTGGCGTTGCGATTCGCTTAATCATGCTTCCCGCCGCGCAGCAGAGCGCCTCGGTTTTACCTTTGAAGGCCGCTTTCGCCAGGCCATGACGCGCAAACAACGCAATCGCGACACCGATTGGTTGTCGATCATCGATCAGGAATGGCCGCAGATTCAGCGAGCCTTGAACCACTGGCTTAGCGCAGCAAATATGGATGACAACGGACGTGAACAGCAAAAATTACGCTGGTTTATGCCGGTTTAATTACAGCCTAAAGCCGTCCGTTCAATTCTAAAGAAATCACTCTCGTATTTGTCATTCGTTAATTAGCGAATGACTTACTAGCTGTTTTTTTAACCACCCATACTAATGGTCTCCATCACAAAGCTCTCATTAGCAGCAATGCAAGCATAAAAAATATTTATATAAATTTCGTGCCTTGTCCTAGTTTCAAGCCAATTCTTAAATAACTCCATACTCGTGGATTGGTAAGGTACATCCGAACCCCATTAATAAAAGGAATTAACAAATGATGAAAGCAATGCAAAAAAGCGCCTGCGCACTGGCTATTTTGGCAACGACTACACTACCTGCTTTAGCAGATAGCGTTGACTTCACAGTAAAAGGCACAATTACACCTTCTGCTTGTGTTCCGACAATTGCTGGCGGTGGTGCAATCGATTATGGTGATATTAAAGCTGAAAAGCTGTCGCCGGATAATTATACGGTGTTGGATGTGAAAAGTGTCGAGTTCTCGATTAACTGTGATGCGCCAACTAAAGTCGCGATTAAAGCGATTAATAACCGTGCGGGTTCGAATGCCACTGGTGTAGAAGGTATTGGCGGTGCTGCAATATCCCCAGCCGGTTTGCGTTTCTTTGGCAATCAAAGCTCACTGCCAGTTACCGGTTTGGGTCTTGATGGCACCAGCAAAATTGGTGGTTATGCAACACGCTTTACGCTGAGTGCCATTGCTGATGGCGTAGCAGCAACCACGTTACGTTCTATCGATGATAAAAATACCTGGCTGGCCCAGTCGGTTTCTCAACCTCTATACGGCACTGATACGCTCGCTCACCTTTCCTGGACCAAAACTAACGCCGGTACAGAACCGGAAGCTCTGACCACCTTAAGCGCTGAAATGGATATTCAAGCTTATATTAATAAAACCTCTGAACTTGATCTGTCTAAACCTGTTGAACTTGATGGTTCAACCACAATCGAATTAGTTTACTTATAATTTGATAGTCAAGATCATTATATAGCATTAATAACAACATCTATTCAGCCCCTTTTTTGAGGGGCTTTTTTAACTTTATCTGGCTATTTATTTATTAACATTACAGCATAAATATTTTTATTCTTAACCAGGTAATCATGATAAAAATGTCATCCTTATTTAAAATCGTAGGGTTATCTCTCCTATTATCTGCCGCAAACGTGCAAGCCACCGGTATGCAACCCGAATCGTCCGTTGTCATTGTTGAACAAAGCGATGGCGAAGGTGCAATGAATGTTAAGAATAGCGATACCTTTCCGGTGCTGTTGTTAACTACACTTGAGAATACCTCCGACGATAACGACGCCTTGCTGGTTATTACACCACCCGCCGCCCGCGTGGAACCCGGAAAAACGCAACGTGTACGTTTTATTTTAACCAGTAAAGAACCGCTTAAAACTGAGCGCCTCAAACGGGTTATTTTCGAAGGCGTTCCGCCACAAAAGAAAGATAAAAGCGAAGTAAGAATAATGGTGCGCCAGAATCTACCGGTGATCATCCGTCCCGCCGGGCTGGTGAAAGATTTATCCCCGTGGACACATCTGCTTTGGCAACAACAGGGCGATACCTTAACCGTCAATAATCCCTCGCCGTATGTCGTCCGACTTTCACGGATGGTCAAAACGCTGCCCGAAAACCTTGAGTGGACGCTGCCCAATAGTTACCTGCTGCCAGGACAAACTATCAGCCTTAAATCTACCGGAGATAAAAAACCTGAGTCGGCTCAACAGGTTCGAATTTTCCCTGCCACCACATGGGGCTTTAGCGTTGCGAAATATGAAGCACCATTAAGTCACTAACGGAGTAAGCCGGTGCAACGGAATGACAACATACCAGGGAATGTCTGCATTGCATTAATGACGGTGTCGCTTGTCGCGCTTTGTCATTTCAACTCTGCTTTTGCGAACGAAGTCATCGCTGAAACAGGTGATATCGAGTTTGACCGCACTTCGTTGCAGTTGCGTGGAGTCGATCCCAAACTTGCCGAGTGGTTCCGCCAAACGCCGAGATTTTTGGCCGGTGAATCATCCGTAACGCTGGTCGTCAATGGCCGCACGCGCGGTAAAATCAAAGTGCAATTTGACGACAAAGGTGCGTTGTGCGCAGATGCAGAATTCCTGAAAAAAGCCGGGTTAATCCCGCCTGCTCGCGCAGCAGCTCAGCAAGCTTGCCCGCACCTGACCAGCCTGTGGCCACAAACTGAAGTCACGCTGGATCCGGGAGAAGAAAAAGTGTCTGTCGTGGTTCCCGCCGCAGCTGTTGCGCAATCTCGTGATGATCTCGATGACCTCAATCACGGCGGAACCGCGGGCATACTTAACTACGATGCGCAATATCTGGATTCTTCCGGCTCCGCTTCCAACATCAACTTTTTCCAGACAAATACCGAAGCCGGACTGAATATCGGTGACTGGATTGTGCGTAGCCGTCAGACCTATTCCAACTTTGATGGTAAAAAAACGCTGCAACATCAAGGCGCCTATGCGCAACGCACCTTCACGAGTCTGAAGAAAACACTGCAAGCGGGCCAGATCAGCTTATCGAACTCAATGTTCGGTACGGGTCAGGTAATTGGATTGCAAATGGTGCCCGAAGCGGCGTTGCAAAATGGTCGCATGGGTGCGGGGTTGGTTGAGGGAATTGCCACGAGCCAATCGGTGGTTGAAGTTCGCCAATCAGGCTTATTGGTGTATAGCACCACCGTTCCTGCCGGGCCGTTTAGACTGCAAGGTTTCTCGCTGCTGAATACGCGCACCGACCTCAACGTGACGGTGACCAGCAGTGACGGTGATAAACGGGATTTTATCGTCCCCGCTGCGGCGCTTTTGCAAAGTGGGACTGCGGTTTCTCCAGGATGGTCATTCGGTGCGGGGCGACTCGATCAACAAGGGGATTCGCCATCACCATTGCTGGCAACGCTGGCGACCGGTTGGGCGCTATCTCCTGCGACTGCGTTTAACGTCGGCGTTTTAGGCTCCAATATTTACCGAGCAGGCGCAGTAGGCATTGATAGCCAAATTTTTGACGCGACAGTGCTCTCTGTGCAAACCACCGCAGCGCGCGACAATCATCACGGTAACAGCGGCTTGCTGGCACGTGCGGCGCTGAACCATCAACTGACCGATCGCGTTTCGATTAGCGCAAATGTAACGCAACAAACTGAGGGGTACGCAGAACTCAGTGATGCTCTTCAAAACAATGCGCGTAGCAAAAATGGCAGAAGCCGCGACCAAATCGGCAGCACCGTTAGCTGGTCTGAGAAAACCTTGGGTAATCTGTCGTTTTCATGGGCTCGCACCCGCACTTTTGATGGTGATAGCACCTCTTACCTGCGCGCAGGCTGGAGCAAACAAATGGGTCGCACTTATGTTGGAGCCAGCCTCGAGCATGATACCGGCAGCCGCAATACTCGCAGCGATGACCGTTTCTATGTCACGCTAAGCGTGCCTTTTGGTAATGCTCAGAATTTCAGCAGCTATTTAAACAGCTCGAACCGCAATACGCGTGGTGGCGTGCGTTACAGCAATCGTGCCAGCCAGGATCGTAACTGGAGCCTCGCCAGTGAGCGTGATTTTCGCCACCATCAAACTACCAACACCGCCACGCTGGATTACGTGACACCATTTTCCCAACTCAATAGTTCAGTGAGTCAACGTTCCGACAGCACCACCAGTTGGCTCGCAAGAGCTTCCGGCGGATTGGTGGCGCACGGTGGCGGCGTCACGCTCTCGCCTTATCGTATCAGCGACACCTTCGGCATCGCCAAAGTCGGCGACGAATTGGGTGTACGCCTGCAAACTGCCAGCGGCCCAACATGGACCGACAGCCGTGGTTATGCGGTTTTGCCCTCAGTAACCACTTACCAACGCTCAAGCGTGCAGGTCGATACGCGCAGCCTGGCTAAAAACGTCGATATTGAAAATGCCTGGCAGGAAACCGCCGCCGCACGCGGTTCCGTCTCACATCTGAATTTCACTGTGGTTCGGACGCGTCGCGTATTGGTGAGCCTCAAAGACAGTCGGGGAAATGATCTACGCCACGGTGCCAGCGTCTTTGATAGCGCAGGCAACTTCGTGACCGTTGTTGGCAGTCAGGGCAATGTTTTTATTCCTGATGCCACCTCGCAGCAACTTGATGTTCAATCTTCGGGAGAAACATTGTGTTCTTTTAGCCTTTCACTCCCAGAGCAAGCTGACACCAGCGGATTATATGAAACGTCAACTGCCGTTTGTCTCTAATAGGAAGACAGAATGAAAGCCATCGCCAGTGCACTAATCTTGATGTTTTCCGCCTCAGCATTAGGTTCAGAGTTCAATCCCTCTCTGCCCCCCGATAGACGCTGCATTATTTCTGCCAGCGAACGCGATATTGATTTTGGCGTGCAGTCCCGCGGTCAATTGCAGGAGAGTAACGGCGGACGTCGTCTCTCTCCCGGCAAACGTAACCTGATGATTAACGTGGTTTGCCCGTTCGCACAAACCATGGTGATTGCGATTCAAGGCGATCGTGCCGCCAATGGCAACCTGCGTTATGGTGACCGTGGTGAGGTAATCTTGCGCCTGCTTGACGTCAGCCTGGATGGTCAACATGTGCAGATGGTTGATACTGCTGCGCAGGGTGATGCCGCCGCCACAACTGACCTGCTGCTGCAACCCGGCCAATATCTTGCCGCCACTCATAACGGACAACGGTTGACGGGAAAAACGCTCAGCGCGCGCATAGAGGTCGAACCGCTGGTGCCGGAAGACGATGCCCGCGTCACCCAGCCAAAGACCTCGCAATCCCAACTTAGCCTGGAATTAATCGAGTAAAACTATGCCGATTGCGCCGACTATACTGACTGACTTGTGATTGGATTAAGAGGTCAATATGTCGAAGGTGTTTATTATTGGTGGTGCAGGAAAAATTGGCCGTCGTCTGGCGGCTCAACTTTCAACCAAAGGGCATATTGCCCGCCCGCTGTTCCGCCATGCGGAGCAGGAAGCGTCGTTGCTCGATTCAGGTGCCGAACCGATTAAAGGCGACTTAACCGCATTGAGTGTCAGCGAACTGGCGGCCTTGATGAACGGCAGCGATGTGGTGGTGTTCACCGCTGGCGCTGGCGGCAAAGGCGGCGAGAAGATGACCAACGCCATTGATGGCGAAGGCTTAGAAACCGCCGTCGCTGCCGCGCAACAGGCGGGAATTTCTCGTTTCTTGTTGGTTTCAGCGTTCCCGGAAGCGGGACGCGCCAAAAACCTTTCGCCAACCTTCGAAAACTACATGCGCGTGAAAAAATTAGCCGACGTGGCGTTAGCGGAAAGCGGTTTGGATTGGGTGATTCTACGGCCAGGCACTTTGACCGATGAGCCAGGCAGCGGCTTGGTTCGCAGCGGTTTGGCCATTCCTTATGGCAGCATCTCACGCGATGATGTCGCCGCTACGCTGATGGCGATCATCGAACAACCTGCGGTCAATCGCATCATCATTGAGCTAACTGGCGGAGACATTGCCGTGCAAGACGCCATAAAGAAAATGGCAAGTTGATAACCGCTTATCGGCATCTTGACAGCGCCGGGAAATAATAGTTGTATTATACAACTTTTAATCGCCAGGCTGTTGTCATGATTTCCGATTCACTGATTGAACAAATCCGCTCGTCATCACGCTTAATGGTTCGCGAACTAGGTTTTATGCAACCGACATTGGCTGCGACCCAATATTCCCCCTCAGCCGTGCACTCGCTGGTTGAAATCGAGAAGCACGGCGCACTCACTGCGGCGCAATTGGTTGATATTCTTGGCCTGGAAAAATCCAGCGTCAGCCGCATGCTCGCCAAGCTTATTTCCTCGGGCGAGTTGGATGAGCTTCCTTCAGAGTTGGATGCGCGCTCGAAAAAACTGTCGCTCTCCGCGCAGGGAATGCGCACCGTTCGCAATATTAATGCCTACGGCGCGGCCCGCGTGGTGGATGCGTTGGCGCATCTCGATATCCAGCAACAACGTGTTATTGCCGAGGGACTTTCTGCCTATGCTGGCGCGCTCAAAGCCTGTCGAGCCAGCGAACTCACTCACGCGGAAATCTCGATTGTCACCGGATATCAGCCCGGCATGATTGGCCGCATCGCCGAGATGCACGGACGTTATTACGCCGAACATCACCAATTTGGTCATTTTTTTGAGGGCAAGGTGGCAGCAGGATTGGCAGAATTTGCCGGTCGTTTGAATGACGAGAAAAACCAAATCTGGCTGGCGCTACGCGGCAATCAGATCGTCGGTTCAGTGGCGATTGATGGGCAGGATTTGGGCGATAATCAGGCCCATTTACGTTGGTTTATTCTTGATGAAGCCTGTCAGGGCGCTGGCGTTGGCCGCAAACTGATCGGCGAAGCCATGGCGTTTTGCGATGCCAGAAACTTTGCCGCGACCGAGCTTTGGACTTTCAGCGGACTCAATGCGGCGCGCCGCCTTTACGAAAAATTTGGCTTCACGCTGACAAAAGAGTGGCAAGGCGATCAGTGGGGTAAAATGATGACGGAGCAGCAATTTACCCGAATTAAATCAATGGATTAAGTTGCGTGCCGGGAAATTCGTAGGGTCGCCATTTTTGGCGACCGGAAGCACGTTATAACGGTCCAGCAGGTGCAGCGGCTTGGTCGTAACCACCCCAAACTGATTGATCGAACTCGATCATTGAACCGGTCATCAAACCGGACTCTTCGCTGGCAAGGAACGCCACCGCTCGCGCCACTTCCTCTGGTTGAATCAGCCGACCAAACGGCTGCGCGGCCGCCGCTTTTTCCAGCCAGTTATCTTCCGCATTGTGATACTGCTTCATAATGCGGTCTTCCCCTTCCGACGCCATCCAACCGATGTTCAGACCATTTACCCGAATGCGATTGCGTAGTAAGGCATAGGCGGTATTGCGCGTCAGCGTTGCCAGCGCACCTTTTGAAGAACAGTAGGCGGCGATAAACGGTTGCCCGGCCAGCGACGACATCGAACAGATATTGACGATGCTGCCAGCGATATTGTCGCGGCGCATCAGCTTGATGGCTTCTTGCATCAGGAAAAATGGCCCGCGCACGTTGGTGGCAAAGATGCGATCAAACAGTTCGGGATCGGTATCCAGAATGGTGCCGCGATCGCTCATGCCGCCGGCATTGACCAGAATATCCACGCGCCCGTGCAAACGATCGGCAGTGGCAATTACGTTGCGACAATCCCCAACATTCGACAGATCGGCACGCACAAAATCCACCTTCGTTTCGCTTTCACTGTTTAAGCGCTGCGCCACTTTTTCACCTTTATCCTGATTTCGCCCGCAAATCACTACCGCGCTAGCGCCCAACAACGTGAACTGGCGTGCAATCGCCGCGCCCACGCCTTGGGTGCCACCGGTGACTACCGCAACTTTACCTGTTAACTGGCTCATTCTTTTGCTCCTTCCACGATTAAGTAGCCGGCTGCGGCATACGCAGACCGTTGGTTTTTTAAATGCCGATGCGCTGCGCCAGGCGGCCTTTAACATGTTCCTCGCGCGCATGCTTAACGCTGTCGCGCGCGCTGACTTCCGGCACGCCGACATCCCACCAGGCATCGCCGGGCGTCCAGTCAAATGGATGAGTAGCAATGGAAATCACCGTGGTGCGATCGTTACCTTTGGCCCAATGAATCGCCTCGGCCAGTTCATCCAACGACGTCACTTTGCGCGCCAACGCGCCCATCGCTTGTGCATGCGCGACGAAATCGACGTGGAAAGGCTCTTTCACCCGGCAATCCACCAGCAGGTTATTGAAAGAGGCACCGCCTTTGGCATTTTGCAGCCGGTTGATCACGGCGTAGCCGCCGTTGTCGCACACCAATAAAATGAACTTGTGGCCGGAGAGCACGCTGGAATAAATGTCTGAATTCATCATCATGTAGGTGCCGTCGCCAATCATGACAAACACATCACGGTCCTGCTCCGCCATCGCCACACCCCAACCGGCTGAGAGTTCATATCCCATGCACGAGAAGCCGAATTCGCAATCAAAAGTGCCGGGATTTTTTACCCGCCAGCCTTTAACCAGTTCGCCAGGTAAGCCACCGGCAGCGCTGATGATGTAATCTTCGGCGGCAGCGGCAGCGTTCACCACGCCGATCACCTGCGCATAAGTGGGATCGCCATCGGTCGCACCGCGTTCCTGGCGCGCGGCGATCAGCGCATTCCACTTGGCAAAATCAGCCTGACCTTGCGCCAGCCAACTCTCGGCAGCGTGCCAGTCGCCGAGCGCCGCGTGCAGTTCGCTGATCCCTTCACGTGCATCACACACCAGCGGAATCGCCAGATGTTTATGCGCATCAAAACGTGCCGCGTTGAGAGCGATAAACTGCGCTTGAGGGTGAAACACCGTCCACGAACCGGTAACGAAATCCATCAGACGCGTGCCAACGGCGATCACCACATCGGCTTCGGCGGCCAGCGCGTTGGCAGACGTCGAACCCAGGATGCCAATCGGCCCGCAATGCACCGGATCATCGTGCGTCAACGCGCCTTTACCGGCGATGGTTTCCACCACCGGAATGGCATGCGCCTCAGCAAATTGCGCCAGTTGCGCTTCTGCCTGCGAATAACGCACGCCGCCGCCAGAAATAATCAGCGGGCGTTTGGCATTTTTAAGGGTTTCGACGGCGCGCGCCAGCAGCAAACGATCGGGACGCGGACGCGGCATCACATGCAGGCGCGGCGCAAAGAATGCTTCTGGATAATCCCAGGCCATCTCCTGCACATCCTGACACACGCCGATAAACGCCGGGCCGCAATCGCCGGGATCAAGCATGGTCGCCACTGCCTGCGGCAATGAGGAGAGGATTTGCTCAGGATAAGTGATGCGATCCCAGTAACGTGAAACCGCTTTAAACGCATCATTCACGGTTTGCGTCGGATCGTTGAAATGTTCGACTTGCTGCATCACCGGATCAGGATGACGGCGCGCAAAGCTGTCGCCGCAGATCATCAGCAACGGCAAGCGGCTGGTATGTGCTACGCCCGCCGCCGTCAGCAGATTGGTGGTGCCCGGTCCAATCGAGGCAGTAACCACCATGATCTGACGACGTACCCTCGCTTTGGCAAAACCGACGGCGGCGAACGCCATTGACTGCTCGTTTTGCCCGCGCCACGTAGGCAGCACATCCTGCGCCGCTTCCAATGCTTCGCCAAGGCAAGTGACATTGCCGTGACCAAAAATGCCATACACGCCGGGGAACAGCGGCACGCGCTTGCCATCCACTTCAGTAAACTGATTGCTCAAATAGCGAACTATCGCCTGAGCTGTCGTGCAACGAATCGTAGCCATATCCTTACTCACTCCTTAAAGATGCCCCAACGCAGCATCAGGTTTCATTTCACAACGTAAATTGCTTACATCAATCATTAGCAATAAACGTTGCAACTTCAGGCGATAAAACTCCCGCTTAAAGCGAGCGAGAGTCAGTTAAATCAGCTTACGCGCGGCTGCGTTTGCGCGGTGTTGCCGCACTTTTTTCGCGTTCGGTAATGGTTTCTATGCGCGGCTGCGCTTCTTCTGGCTGCAACACCGCGGCTAACGCCATCGCGATGCTTTGCGCCAGACAAACCGGCGCGGCCAGCGAGCGCGAAAAGCTGTACTCCTCTTCCGGGATGTTGAACAACACACTGGCGCTTTTGGCTAAAGGCGACAGCGGGCCATCAGAAATGGCGATCACCGGAATATTGCGTGCGCTGGCTGATTCGGCAATCGCCACCACCTCTTTGGCGTAATGGCGAAAGGCGATGGCAAACAACACATCATTGTCGCGCATATTATTCGCCATTTGCGGTGCCAATCCGCCAGCAGCATCCAGCAGGATCACCCGCCGATTGAGCATGGTTAGCAGGTAACGCAGCAACATCGCCACCGGTTCAGAGCGCAATTGACCAGCGATGTAGATGGTTTCCGCCTGCTTCAACCATTGCGCAGTGGCATCCAGATCTTTTTCCGTCACGTTGCTCAGCAGCTCCTGTAACGTGGCGATATCACGAATCACCAGACTTTGCAGAAAACCGAGATTGCCCTTCTGTTCGTTCTTGCGCAGGTCATTTTCCAACGCAGTAATACGCTCGTTATAGCCCGGCGCGGCGGTGGCCAGCCGGGTTTGAAACACGCTCTGCATCTGTTTAAAGCCGCTGTAGCCAAATACTTGCGCAAAACGCACCAGCACCGACGGATGCAAACCGCATTTGGCGGCCACCGCATTAATCGATTCCAGCGCCACGGTATTCGGGTTTTGCGTAACGTAGCGCGCCGCTTGTTGATGGCGCACCGAAAGCTGCGCATAACGTTGCGAAATCTCATCGACAATCTGTTCGTAATTTTGGTGTGGCAGCACGCTAGCGGCGGCTTTGCTCTTTTCAATCTTGCTCATTGATCATTCCTATTCGAGCTCTTTGCCCATCGCATCTGCACGCTAACGCAATAAAAATTGCAAGTAAAACGCTAATGCAATTAGTTCTAACCGATTCGCGCCCAACACGGAAAAACTCTTCACGCGATTTGTGATTCGCTTCGAAGAATTCACTTTTAGTGCAAATGAAACACCTCATCCATTCAACTTTAACGACGGCAATCAGTTGAAATTAAACGCAAATTAATCATTCCCCCTCATATTCACCTCACGCCAGCTAACTCATTGCAATTTTTATTGCCACGATCCTAACATTGCAACTATCAATGCTATCGGAGGAACGGATCACCATGTACCAACATTTCGGACAGTTTATTCATGGCGCGTGGCGGCAAGGCCGTGGCGCTGAACCGGTGATCGTTACCGATCCCGGCAATGGCAAAATCCTCGGTGAAATCGCCGCTGCCTCGAGCGCCGACACGCTAGAAGCCTTAGCGAGCGCCGAAGCTGCTTTAATCAACTGGCGAGCAACCAGCGGCTGGGCACGCGCCGATCTACTGCAAGCAGTCGCCCAACAAATGGCGACCCTCACCGCAGATGCCGCACGCATGATCTCTATGGAAAGTGGTAAACCGCTGGCGCAGGCCAAACGTGAGTGGGAATTATCCACCGACCAATTTATCTGGCACGCTGAGGAAGCTCGACGCATCTACGGTCGCATCGTGGAAAGCCGCGTGCCGGGTGGGCGCTGCGAGATTTCACATGAACCGGTCGGCGTGGTCGCGGCTTTCACCGCGTGGAATTTCCCGGTGGTGTTAGTGGCACGCAAATTAGCCCCGGCGCTGGCGGCGGGTTGTACTGTGGTGCTGCGACCATCCAGCGAAGTACCCGGTTCGGCGATGCTAATTTTCGAATGCTTACGCAAAGCGGGATTACCGGCGGGCGTGGCTAATTTGGTGGTCGGCCCCACCGCTGAAACTTACCAACCGTTAATTACCTCGCCAATCGTCAAAAAAGTCTCGCTGACCGGATCAACGCAATTAGGCCAGCAGATGATTCGCGATTCTGCCGCCACCATCAAACGGCTCAGCATGGAACTGGGCGGCAACGCGCCAGTGATCATCTTTGATGATGCCGACCTGGAAAAAGCGCTCGATTTGTCGGTCGCCACCAAGTTCGCCAACTGCGGCCAGGTGTGCGTTACCTGCGATCGTTTCTATGTGCATGAAAGTCGCTACCACGAATTTGTCAAAGGCTTTGCCGAACGCGCCGCGCGTCTCAACGTTGGTTACGGGCTTGATGAAGCCACGCAAATGGGCCCGTTGATCAATCCACGCCGTCTCAAAGCCATCGAAGCGATTGTCGCCAATGCGCGTGATAAAGGCGCAAGCATCGTCACCGGCGGTGAACGCATTGAATTGCATGGTGGTTATTTCTACGCGCCGACGGTGATTGCCGATGTGCCGGATGATGCGCTGGCGATTGCCGAGGAAAATTTTGGACCGATTGCCGCCATCACCTCATTTAGCAACAGCGAAGATCTGTGGCGTCGCGTCAATAACTCTGACTTCGCCCTCTCAGCGTATGCCTTCACGCGCGATCCTGCGCGCATCCGCGAAACCGTCGCACGACTTGAATCCGGCATGGTTGGCATTAACAGCTACGCGCTTGCCGCCGCCGAAGTGCCGTTTGGTGGCATCAAAGCCAGCGGCATGGGTCGCGAAGGCGGCAGTGAAGGTATTCACGACTATATGAACGTCAAACTGGCGCAAATCGTGTTGTAAGGAGCTTGAGGATGAAACTGAACAATATCAAAGCCCGCTGGAATGATGGGCAAACGGTGCTCAATGGCTGGCTTAGCATCGCCAACGCGTTTAGCGCCGAGATCATGGCCGAACAGGGTTACGACGCCCTCACCATCGACCTCCAACACGGCTTTGTCGGCTATGAACAGGCTACGCACATGCTGCAAGCGATGCGCGCCAGCGGAGTCGCGCCGATGGTGCGCGTGCCGTGGCTGGAACCGGGCATCATTATGAAAGCGTTGGATGCCGGAGCGTGGGGCATTATTTGTCCGATGATCAGCACCGCCGAACAGGCGCAGGCGCTGGTTTCCTGCGTGCGCTATCCACCCAATGGCAGCCGCAGTTTTGGCCCAACACGCGTGACCTTTTCTGCCGGGCAGGATTACGGTCAGCATGCCGATGAGCAGGTGGTGTGTTTGGCAATGATCGAAACCGCCGAAGCTTTTGACAACATCGAAGCGATTGTTGCCACGCCCGGACTTGATGGCGTGTATATCGGCCCCGCCGATCTGACGTTGGGGCTAACCGGTAGAAAATATCGCACCGGCTTTGATCGCACCGAACCCGAGATCGTTGAGGCGATCAAGCACATCCTCGCCACCGCCCATCGCGCCGGTAAAAAAGCCGGATTGCACAACGGTTCCGCTGCCTATGCGGCTAAAGCAGCAGAATGGGGATTCGATTTAGTGACGCTATCCAATGACGTACAGCTGTTGCGCGGTGCCGCCGCGGCCAGCGTGCAGCAGTTCCGCGAACTGAATGGCGGAGCAACCGCCAAACCTGCACACAGCGGGGGTTACTGAGATGCCAACGATTCTGGTTGCCGGGAAAATTCATCCCGCCGGATTGGATATTCTGCACAACGCGCCTGATTTTAATGTGCTACTGGTGCCTGAAGTCAGCGTGGAAAGTTACGCGCCTTATATCGCCGAAGCCGATGCCCTGCTGATTCGCACGCAACCACTTACCGCCAAAGAGATCGCTGCCGGTAAAAAGCTGCGCGTGGTGTCACGTCACGGCGTCGGTTATGACTCGGTGGACGTTGAGGCGCTGACTGCGCGCCAGATTCCGCTGACCATTGTCGGCAACGTCAATTCGCAATCGGTGGCGGAACACACGCTGGCGATGCTGCTGTCACTGGCAAAACGTCTTTGCTATTTCGACAACAGCATTCGCGTGGGTGAATGGAATCGCCGCAACAGCTTTTCGGCGGTGGAAGTGGCGGGCAGAACCTTGTTCATCCTCGGTTTTGGTCGTATCGGACGCCAAGTGGCGCGCTTGGCGCAAAGCTTCCGCATGCAGGTTATTGCCTACGATCCCTTTTTGCCTGACAGCGTTTTTGCCGAGAGCGGCGTAACGCGCATCGCAGCCATCCATGACGGCCTGCAACAAGCCGATGCGGTCACCGTTCATCTGCCGCTCAGCGGTGACCAAGCGCTAATTGGCGCCAATGAACTGGCATTGATGCAACCGCACGCCATCCTGATCAACACCGCGCGTGGCGGAATTGTCGATGAAGCGGCGCTGGCAAAGGCGCTGCAAAATAATGCATTGGGCGGTGCCGGGCTTGACGTTTTGCAGCAAGAACCCCCGGCGTTGAGTTCTGCGTTGCTGGCACAGCGCGACAAACTGATTCTCAGCCCACATTCAGCGGGGCTGACGCAAGAAGCGGCGATGCGCATGTCGGTCTCGGCCGCCAGCAATATCGTCAATTACTTTAACGGCCAACTCGATAGCGATCTGGTAGTGAACAAACCAGTGCTGGCGCTTAACCAGTTGATGAGCCAACTACCCTAAACTCTGTTGCGGAGAACATCATGCTCAAAATTGCTATCCTCGGCGCGGGCCGAATTGGTCAGGTTCATGCGGCGAATGTGGCGCGTCACAACAACGCGCAGTTAGTGATGGTTGCCGATCCCTTTATTGAAAATGCACAGGCATTAACCGCGCTTTGGGGCGGCACGGCGGTGCAAAATCCGCTCGACGCGATCAATCACCCAGATATAGATGCGGTGGTGATTGGTACGCCAACCGATACCCATATTGATTTGATGCTGGCAGCGGCAAAAGCCGGTAAAGCGGTGTTGTGTGAGAAACCGGTGGATCTTGATATTGATAAAGCGCTGGCGGCAGAAAAAGCGTTAGGCGAGCACGCCAATCGCGTGATGCTGGGCTTCAATCGCCGTTTCGATCCAGGCTTCAGTGAAATTCATCGGCGCATTGCGCAAGGCGATATTGGCGATCTGCATCAAGTGGTGATCACCAGCCGCGATCCGGGTTTAGCGCCGCTGAACTACCTCAAACATTCCGGCGGTATCTTCCGCGATATGGTGATTCATGATTTTGATCTCGCGCGCTGGATACTGGGCGAAGAACCGGTAGACGTGTTTGCCAGCGGCAGCCGCCTGTTTGAGCCATCACTGGAAGCACTCGGCGATTACGACACGGTGATGGTGCAACTGCGTACCGCCTCCGGCAAACAGTGCCAAATCAATTGCAGCCGTCAGGCGGTGTATGGCTACGATCAGCGCCTCGAAGCTTTTGGTTCTGGCGGCATGATGATCAATGACAATCACCGTGAAACCACGGTGCGTCATTTTGGTAAGCAGCACACCGAAGTGCGCGGTCCGTTATTGGATTTCTTTATGCAGCGTTATACCGATGCGTATCGGTTAGAAATTGATGCGTTTATTCAGGCAATCAGTAATAACACTTCGATACCGGTTAGCGTACGCGACGGTTGTCAGGCATTAAAATTAGCCGATGCTGCGCAATTATCTGCTGATACGCATGCAGTGGTTAAATTAGATTAAATCTAGATTTACTAAATATCTAATTTATTGTTCTCAAAAGGTCACCATAAATGGCGACCCTACAAAAACTCACCCGACATTCGTAGGGTCGCCATTTATGGTGACCTATACAATTATAAAACCCTATTAATCTGGAAGATCATCATGAAAAAAATAATCTTACTCTGCCTCACCCTACTCTCTATTAGCCCAGCAGTATTTGCGGTTCAAGTTGGTGTCAGTATTGCACAAATGGATGATGTATTTCTCTCGCGCTTGCGCGGTTATATTATCGAGCAAGCAAAAACCTATCCCGATATGAAAATACAATTTGAAGATGCACAAGGTGCAGTAGATAAACAACTGAGCCAGGTACAAAGTTTTATTAACAGTAAAGTCGATGTCATCATCGTCAACCCGGTGGATACCCAAGGCACCAAAAATATGGCCGATGCAGCGCGTGCCGCCAAGGTGCCGCTGATCTTCCTCAACCGTATGCCTTCTGACGCAAAAATGGGAGATGGCGTGAGCTACATCGGCAGCGATGAAATCGAGGCCGGTCGCCTGCAAATGCAATATCTCGCCGATCTGGTTAAAGATCGTAAAAGCGTCAACGTTGCGATCATGAAAGGGTTATTAAGCAACGACGCCACGCGTTTTAGAACTCAAGGTGCGAAAGAAGTGATCGCGAAAAATCCGAATATGCATGTCATTGTCGAAGACACAGCAAAATGGATGCGTGAAGACGGTATGAACTTAATGAATAACTGGATTTTATCCGGCGATAAAATTGACATTCTTTCCGCCAACGCTGATGAAATGGCAATAGGCGCCGCAATGGCGATTAAAAGCAACGGCATTAAAATCGGTAAAGATATTTTAGTCGGTGGCACCGATGGCGGCCCCAATGGCTTGCAGGCAATTAAAAGCGGATTATTAACTGTTACTGTATTCCAGGATGCAAAATCACAGGCATTCGGCGCAGTGGATATGGCAGAGAAAGCGTCCAAGGGTGAGAAAGTGGATGACATTAAATTTATTCCCTTCCAGCTCGTGACACCGCAGAACTACCAGAAATTCATGACCAATTAATCCGGAGGCGTGATGAAAACCATTAAAGGTCCAGCGGTATTTCTCGCTCAATTCGCCGGAGATGATGCGCCTTTTAATAGCTTATCCGGCATGGCGGCGTGGGCAGCTAATAAAGGCTTTAAGGCGGTAGAAATTCCCAGTTGGGATACGCGGTTAATCGATGTGAAAAAAGCCGCCGAAAGCCAAACCTATGCCGATGAAATTCTCGGCGTGCTGGCTGAACATCAACTGCAATTAACCGATCTTGCCAGCCACTTGCAGGGCCAGTTGGTGGCGCTCCACCCGGCGTTTGATTTACCGGCCGACAGCTTTGCGCCGGCCAGCGTGCGCAATGATCCTCACGCGCGGCAGCAATGGGCCACTGAGCAACTGTTGTTGGCGGCTAAAGCCTCACGCCGACTTGGCCTGGATAAACATGTGACCTTTTCGGGCACGCTTCTGTGGCCGTATCTCTATCCCTATCCACAATGGCCGGAAGGTTTGATTGATGAAGGATTCAATGAGCTGGCTCGCCGCTGGATGCCGATCCTCAACGCGTTTGATGAGCAAGGCATCGATCTCTGTTATGAAATCCATCCCACCGAGGATTTGCATGACGGCTTAACCTTTGAGCGCTTCCTCGAGAAAACTCAGCATCATGCGCGTTGCCACATCATGTATGACCCAAGTCATCTGGTGCTACAGGGCATTGATTACCTGAGCTATATCGATCATTACCACGCACACATCAAAGCGTTTCACGTCAAAGATGCCGAATTTCGTCCCAACGGCAAAACCGGCGCTTACGGCGGCTATCAACCGTGGACCAGCCGCGCCGGACGCTTTCGTTCGCCGGGCGATGGACAAATCGATTTCAACGGAATTTTCTCCAAATTAACCGGCTACGGCTTCGATGGCTGGGCGGTGCTGGAGTGGGAATGCTGCTTTAAAAACCCGGAAGATGGCGCACGCGAAGGCGCCCAATTCATCAGCGATCACATTATCCGCGTCACCGAAAAATCGTTTGATGATTTCTGTAAATCGTATGCCGAACAATCACTTAACCGCAAAATATTGGGGCTTGAAGGAGCACAGCATGAGTAAATCATTGAGTGGACGCCGCATCAGACTCGGCATGATAGGCGGCGGTGAAGGTGCCTATATTGGTGGTATTCACCGTTTTGCCGCGCGTTTGGATGATCACTATCAGTTGGTTGCGGGTGCGTTTGACGTCGATGCCGAGCGCGGGCATCTTTTCGCCGCGCAAAACTATATCGCGCCAGATCGTTCTTACAGCGATTACCTCACCATGGCGCAAGCGGAAGCAGCACGTGAGGATGGCATTGATGTGGTGGCAATCTGCACGCCCAACTTCACCCACTTCCCCATCGCTAAAGCGTTTCTCGAAGCGGGTATCGATGTGATTTGCGAGAAGCCGCTCACCACCACGCTGCAAGATGCTGAAGCACTGGCCGAAGTGGTGAGCCAGACCGGCGGTTTTCTCGGCGTAACCTACACCTATTCCGGCTATCCGCTAATTGCGGAAGCCCGCGCACGCATTGCCGCCGGATTAATTGGCAAGGTGCGCACGGTGCAGGTTGAATATCCGCTGGAGTGGATGGCGACCGGCGTTGAGCTGCAAAACAATCAGCAAGCGGCCTGGCGCGTTGATCCGCATAAAAACGGGCGTGGTGGCTCGATTGGCGATATCGGCACGCATGCCTATCATCTCGCCGGTTATGTCAGCGGGTTAAAAGCAGAGAGCGTGTTAGCGGATTTAGCTACTTTCGTTGAAGGGCGCGCGCTAGATGATAATGCGCACGTGCTGATTCGTTATGAAGGCGGCGCACGCGGCATGTTGTGGTCATCACAGGTGGCGATTGGTTGTTCCAACGCGCTGCGATTGCGTGTGTTTGGTGAAACCGGCAGCTTGAGTTGGGCGCAGGAGCAACCTAATGAACTGATATTCACCCCGCTGGAAGGTGCCACGCAAATCATCAAACGCGGACGCTATGATTTGGACGCGATCACCCAAGCGCGCACCCGTACCCCGCCCGGTCATCCTGAAGGATATATTGAGGCCTTCACCAATTTGTACAGCGGCTTCGCGGCGGCGTTAAGGGCGCGAGATGAACAACGCGCGCCTGCCGGGATTGGCGCGGTGATCCCGCAGATTGCCGACGGCCTGAAAGGCGTGGCATTTGTCGATGCAGTGGTCGATAGTCATCAGCAAGGCAACATTTGGGTACAGCCGAAATACCGCTAAACCTCAATCGGTCACCATAAATGGCGACCCTACGAAGCCAAATCGGCGTTTTCTGTAGGGTCGCCATTTATGGTGACCGGTTTTAAAACGTTACGTATACATGTTGTAACGCATGATGATATTGGTGCGCGAATACGGCGCGTAATTGCGCTCTTCAGGCAGAAAACCGTGAAACTCTAATAACGCCTTAAAAGAATGCTGCGCATCCAATTGCAGGTTGTGTTCAATCAAGGCGTCGATTTTTCCCGCCTGCATTAAGGCGCGGTTTTCCCGATCGAGATCGTGCCCGACAAACACTTGCGGTTGGATGTTATGCTCATCAAGCGCACGCAATATCCCGGCATTGCCGCCGCCAACCGTATACAGCGCGTCAATCTGTGGATGGACCTGCAGAAAGTTTTGCAAGGTTTCATACATTAAATGATCAATGCCAAAACCGCCGGCGATCACCTTGACTTGATGCTGCGGTGCAAAGGATTTCATCCCCTCTTCAAAACCGCGAATACGTTCTTGCTCGCCGACAAAGGCTTTATCGCCGGTAATCGCGGCAATGGTGGCCGTCTCTTTCCCCAGCCATTTCGCCATCAAAAATGCCGCCGATTTCCCCGCGCTCACATTGTCGATGCCGATATAGCGCAAACGCTGACTGCCTGGAATGTCCGTTACCACCGTTACCACCGGAATCCGCTGCTTAATCAGGTTATTGATCACCGGCACCAGCTGGCTGGCATTCATCGCCTTGAGAATAATGCCGTGGGTGCTGAGCGAGCATTTCTTCAATAAACGTTCGACTTCATCCACCGTCATCTCTTCGCTGCAATGAAAACGCAGTTGGATCTTGAACGAGGCGAAGCTGGAAATTTGACTGCTAAACGCTTCTTTAACCAACTCGCTGAAACGTTCGGGCGTATGCATGATGACGTCGAAATAAATGGTGCGCCCTTGCGCCAGACTGCTTTTTTGCTGCAACTCCAAATCAGCCAACGCTTGCTTAATACGGTGTTGCGTTTGCGGGTGGACGCGGCCGCGGTTGTGCATCGCGCGATCAATGGTGGCGAGGCTTAATCCTGACTGCGCTGAAATCTGCTTCTGAGTAAATTTAGGCATAGATCACATGATGATTGAGTGAGGTCTTTTTGATGTGCTGTTAATGAAATGTAGCTGCTATTTTAACAAGCATCAACCTTATGTTGTGGCGGCTAAATGGCCTTTTCCCTGCACATAAGGTGACAACCCATCATCGAAAAAATGAGGTCATAATGATGTCATCCTATTTCGCTCAAGAAGATCAAATCTCAATCGAAGACTTTAAAACCTTCTGCGCCCAACAACTTGATGTCAGCGAGTATCCGCTCGCCAGCAAAGCTGTCGCCAATGTATTGATCTACGATCGTCAGACGCTGGATAAAGCCAATAAACGAGCCGTGCTTAGCGAGTTGCATAAAGCACTTTCTTACGGCCCCGGCGTATTTGTGGTGCGCGGGTTATATGATGATTTGGCGGTGGTGGATCGCGCTTCGCAGGTATTTGAAACCATCATGAGCGACGAAGCCAAATCCAAAGTGCAAGCCGACCACTTCTCACGCGCGGGCAATAATGGCCGTATCTGGAACGCATTACAAAAACTGGCGGAAACCGATCCACAAACGTTCGTCGACTATTATGCCAACCCCACGCTGGAGCTGATATGTCAGGCCTGGCTTGGCCCAGCCTGGAGCATGACTTCACAAGTTAACCAGGTGCGTCCGGGCGGTGAAGCGCAGCAGCCGCATCGTGATTATCATTTGGGATTCCAGCAAAGTGCCTTTGCCAGTGAATTCCCAATTCCGGTACAGATCCTTTCACAGTATCTGACGCTGCAAGGCGCAGTGGCGCACAGCGATATGCCGTTACCTTCTGGCCCGACGCGTTTGTTGCCGTGGTCGCACCAATACGAATTGGGTTACATCGCCTATCGCGATCCGGCTTTTGTCGAATTCTTCAACCAGAGCTTTGTGCAATTGCCGCTGGATAAAGGCGATGGCTTGTTCTTTAACCCAGCGCTATTCCATGCCGCCGGGAATAACACCACTACCGATCATGTACGCACCGCCAATCTGTTGCAGATTTCCTCTGCATTCGGTGTGCCGATGGAAAAAGTGAATCACGAACAGATGTTGAAGCTGATCTATCCGCTGCTGAAAAACAGCCAACTTACGCCGCAAGAATTAAACACCGTGATCAATGTGGCAGCGCGCGGGTATTCGTTCCCAACCAATCTGGATACCGATCCGCCGGTCGGCGGGATGGTGCCGCAAACACAGCAGGCGCTGGTGCATCAGGCGGTGCAACACGAGTGGAGTACAACGGAGTTTAACCAAAAGCTGGATGAACACAGCGCGCGCAGAGAAGCGTAATCATTAACAGGCCGGTCTTAAACCGGCCTGTTATGCAAAAACAGATTGTTGCGGCCATTCGTCTCGTCAATTGATTTATTTATTCTTTGTAAAATAGCTTAGGAGATTAATTAGTAAAACACTCGATTAACGTTTCGCTTATTAGATCCAACCTTTACTGTTTAATATTTCCCTACCCCTTTGAATTACTCTCAATATTAAAATTTTCATTAGTGAGATAATTCTTAAAAAAATCTAACCCTATTCAATTTGATATAATTTAAGTAAACTTAAATAACATCTTATCGGAGGATCATCTTATGACCAGTTACACGATCCGTATCGAATTGAAAGAACCTACTGCCAGCACGTATATCGAATTGCTGTACGCCATGCTCGATAATGGCTTTTCGCGCAGCTTAGTATGTGAAAAAGGCTTTGCTTATGTGCTGCCCGCCAATGAGTATGTCTATGTTGGTGCAGACAATATTCGGCATTTAACCGACCGTGTGGTGAGTTTAGTCAGCGCGTTCAGCCCTGATCCGGCGGTGCTAGTGACAGAATCTTCGGCGCGCTGCTGGTCAGGTTTACGTGGGGTAAATTTGGCGTAAGTTTTGTTTAAACGCCATCGTAATAACCCTGATGGCGAAAAATAATTTCCTTAAGATAACTTAACAATCATGCTCATTTAGTAACGCAGAAAATAATGCTTTCGCTTTCTGCTTTTCAATCGACACGCGTATATTTTCGCTAGTCATTTCATTTTGAACAGTAACTGGATGCAACTTGAATCCATTGATATCAATCACTAATTTTTTACTGATATTTTCACGCGTCACTTTTGCCAATCTGGCTTGTGCTTCAGGCTGCAAGGTAACATCTAATGCCAGATCGATTTCCTTGAATTTTATCATGTTCATATTCAGCGTTTTAAAATCACACAGCGCATCAAAACGAATCTCCGCCTGTTGTTCGCTCGACATAACTTGAATAGAAAAAAATAGTGTACTGAACAGGAGTATCTTGCGAATAGGTAACATGTTAACCCTTTTTTTAAACCAAAATTAATACGTTAACTAACTAAAACTCATCAACACAATATATAAGAATCGACTTGTTAAATTGTCCGTGATCTCAGATATCAAATAATCATTACTTCATTAACACCTGAAACTGCGGATTAAATTCGTCAAAAATCGGTAGCGCCGCAGCACCCAGCGCGGCGGTGTCGCTGCCGGTCATGCCGATTTTTAAGCGCGTTCCGGTCAAATAGCGGCCGCGTACTGATTGGTATAGCGGCGGCAAACGGCGAATAATTTTCTCCAGCAGCGCGGCGGGCATCATGCCGCCGATGATCACGCTTTCGGCATCAAACACACATTCCAGCAGATTAATCGCCTGCCGCAGTGGCGTCAGCACCGTATCAATCCAACTATCAAATCGGGCCGGATCGACTTCCAACAGATCTTCCGGCAGTGCAGTCATTGGATCGAGACCACAAAATTCATAGGCGGCTTGCAGCGATACATAGCGTTCCAGGCAACCATGATTGCCGCAATAACATTCGCGTCCGCCCGGTTCGACTACCACGTGCCCGACTTCGCCGGCGTTATGCGCGTGGCCGCTGTAAACGTGACCGTCCATGATGATACCCGCGCCCAAACCGGTGCCGATATACAAATAAATAAACGAATTTAGCTGGCGCGCCACACCATGAAAACGCTCGCCAATCGCCGCTACCGTGGCATCGTTTTCCAGCGTGACCGGCACGCCGCTCATCTCCGCCAATCGCGCTTCTATATCGATCTGCTCCCAGCCGTGCAAGGTGGTCGGGCCAACCGATGAAATGCCTTCCACGCCAAACGGCCCCGGCATCACCACGCCAATGCCCAGCACCTTTTGCCAGCGTTCGCCGAGTTGCGTTTTAATCTCGCTGAGCACCTCGGCAATGCGCGCTAAAGTGGCAACCGGCTCAGGTTTTTGCACCAGCATAAGGCGACGGAAGTGAATTTCGCCGGTGAGATCCACCAGCACAATCAGCAGCGTTTGGTGATCAAGATGAATGCCGATGGAAAAGGCGCTGGCGGGATTGAGGGTCACCGGAATTGCCGGTTGTCCGCGCCCTTGCTTACGCGGCGCGCGGCTGGTGAGCAATTCAGCTTGTTCCAGTTCTGCCACGATATTCGAGACGGTTTGCGGCGTCAGCGCAGTCAGGCGAGCCAGTTCGGCGCGCGTCAGCTCGCCATGCAAGCGGATGGCTTCAATGATCACGCGGCGATTATGCGCCCGTGCATGTTCCAGATTGGTTCCCGACGTTTTCACCGTGCTCCCTTCCCTTAATAACCTGCGCTACGCATCGCCGCATCAATATCTATGATCGCCCACACATTTTACAACCTGTTTACCTGACAGCAGCAAAAATCTATGCAAAGTAGTGTCGAGCGGCAAACGAGATTTATGCCCTGGCACGTCAATTGCTTTAGCTAAGCGATGTCAGCCGCAGCAATCTGACAACCTGTGCGCGTTATTAAATCAATCAAATTGATTTAATTAAACACCCTCTTCTGTTTTAAGGCGGAAAAGTCCATGAAAATCCGATTCAACCCAGTGATCAAAGGATGTTTTGCAGCGGTTCTGTTAGCCAGCGTCGGCAACGCAGCGGCGGTCACCACGCTGAATGCGCTGTTTATGACGCAAGCGGCGTACAGCGAAAATGATATCCGCGCCATGACGCAGGAGTTTCAGAAAGCGCACCCGGACGTGCAGGTTAATCTTGAGTTTGTACCGTATGAAGCGCTACACGATAAGATCGTCGCGGCGCGTGGCGCGGGCGGTAACGGCTATGACGTTGTGCTGTTTGATGCCATCTGGCCGGCTGAATTCACCAAGTTTGATTTGTTGCAGGACGTCAGCAGTCGCATCAATGCTGATGAAAAAGCCAAAATCTTCTCCGGCGCGATGAACACCGTGGAATTCAAAGGCAAAACCCTCGGCATGCCGTGGATCCTCGATACCAAATATCTTTATTACAACAAAGCGATGTTGGAGAAAGCCGGTATCACCACACCGCCGCAAACCTGGCAGCAGGTGATGGACGATGCGCGCATCATTAAGCAAAAAAACATCGTCAAATATCCGTTGGTGTGGAGCTGGTCGCAGGCCGAAGCGCTAGTGTGCGATTACACCACGCTGGTTTCTGGGTTTGGTGGCAAGTTCTACAGCAACGACAAACTCGACTTTTCTTCTCCAGCTTCGCTGCAAGCGGTCAAGCTGATGAAAAGCTCGCTGGATGAAGGCTTAACCAACCCGGCGTCGCGTGAATATCTCGAAGAGGACGTGCGCAAAGCCTTCTCTAACGGCGATGCGGCTTTCGCGTTGAACTGGACCTACATGTACAACATGGCGAACGATCCGAAGCAGAGCAAAGTCGCGGGTCAGGTGGGAATCGTTCCCGCGCCGGGTGATGCGCCAGGCAAATTTGGTGCGGTTAACGGTTCGATGGGCTTGGGCATCACCAAAGGCAGCACACATGGCGATCAAGCGTGGCATTACATCAGCTACATGACTTCGCAGCCGGTGCAGAACAAGTACGCCACCTTGAGTTTGCCGATCTGGAAAAGCTCGTATCAGGACCCGGCGGTGCTGAAAAACCAGGAAAGCCTGATTGCCGCCGCGGATAAATCGCTGAACGTGATGTTGTCGCGTCCGGAAACCGCCGACTATTCGCGCCTCTCCAACACCTTGCAGCAGCAGTTGCAGCAAGTGCTGGTCGGTAGCGAAACACCGGATGCCGCGATGCAAACGGTGGATAAGAGTGCGGCGCGTCTGCGCTAAGGGGCAACCATGCTGAGTTTGCGTCAACGCGAACAACGGCAGGCATGGGTGCTACTTGCACCCATGTTGTTGGTGATGCTGCTGCTCACCGCATGGCCGCTGTTACGCACTATCTGGCTGAGTTTCACCGATGCTGCTTTGATCGGCAGTGGTGAAGCGCCGGGCTGGATCGGTTTGGAAAACTATATTTTCGCCCTAACAGATGAGGATTTTCGTAGTTCGCTGTGGCGCACCCTTTACTTCACCTTGGTGTCGGTGGCGTTCGAAGGCGTGATTGGCGTGTTAGTGGCGCTGTTGCTCAATCAGAAATTCGCCGGTCGTAACCTGTTGCGCGTACTGGTGATTTTGCCGTGGGCGCTGCCAACCATCGTCAACGCCATGATGTGGCGCCTTAACTTCAATCCGGATTACGGCAGCATCAACGCCTTGCTGACGCAGTTAGGCATTATCGATGGTTATCGCAGTTGGCTGGGATCGCCCGATTCGGCGCTCAACGCGGTGATGTTCGCCGACGTATGGAAAAACTATCCGCTGGTGACCTTGCTGGTGCTGGCGGCGTTGCAATCGATTCCCGACGATCTGTTTGAAGCCGCGCGGCTGGATGGCGCATCGGCATGGCGACGTTTTCGTGCCATCACCTTCCCGGCGATTGTTGGCCCGCTGAGCGTAGCGCTGGTGCTGCGTACCATCGATGCCTTCAAAATCTTCGACATCATCTATGTGATGACGCGCGGCGGCCCGGTGGACAGCACCAAAACCCTGAGCTTCTTCGTTTATCAAGAGTCGTTTAGCTATCTGCGTGCCGGCAGCGGCGCGGCATATGCCATGTTGATGACCTTGCTGTGCGCGGTGCTGATCACCGTCTACATGCTGTTACTGTGGCGTCAACGCCGCAAAGGAAGCGCCCATGAAGGCTAAATTACGCAGCACCGGCAAATACGCGGCGGCGTTGCTGGTGGCGATTTCTGTGCTCGCGCCGATGGGCTGGCTGTTTTTGATGAGCGTCAGCGCCACCAGCGATCTCACCCGCGTGCCGCTGGAATGGTTGCCGCGCCAGTGGGATTTCACCCGGTACGGCAAACTGCTGTCCATGGAACCCGGCCAACCAGGCGAATTGTTCCTGCACGCGATGGGTAACAGTCTGTTAGTGGCAACCGGTGCGACGATCATCTGCTTGCTGTTGGCGATCCCCGCCGCGTTCAGCTTCTCGCGCTATCGCGGGCGCGACGGCTGGCTATTTGCGTCGCTCGCCATTTACATGGTGCCGCCAGTGGCCTTCGTGCTGCCGCTCTACTTCCTGTTGCAACACTTTGGTCTGCTCAACACTCGGCCAGGATTGATCATCGTTTACTGCTCGCTGATTTTGCCGTTCCTTACCTGGATGCTGAAAAACCAGTTCGACACGTTGCCGCAGGATATTGAACAAGCGGCGCGGATGGATGGTTTGCGTGTCTGGCAAGTCTTGCTGCGCATTACCTTGCCACTGGCGAAGCCGGTCCTTGGCGCGGCGGCGCTGTTTGGTTGGCTGCTGGCGTGGGATGAATTCTTCTATGCCTTGCTGTTCACCAGCAACATCGCCGCGCAAACCTTGCCGGTCACCATTGCTGGGTTTACCGCCGGGCGCGCCACCGACGATGGCCTGATCGCCGCCGTAGGGATTTTGGCCTCGGTGCCACCGCTATTTATTGCTATCTGGTTGCAGAAGACGCTGGTCAGCGGCCTCGCCAGCGGCGGGAGTAAAGGATGATGGAACCACAACTCACCGCCACGCTGTATGTGGTGGGCAATATTAATGTCGATTTGATTATGGGCACGCTGGACAACTGGCCGCAGCGCGGCACCGAAGTGATGCTCAATCACAGCGAACTGCGTCCGGGCGGATCGGCAGGCAACTGCGCGCTGGCGCTGGAAGCCATGCAAGTGCGTCATCGCGCGGTGGCGAATCAGGGCAATGACGGTTTAAGCGCGTGGCTGGCCAGTCATTTTCCGCACAGCGCCGCGCACTGGACGCGCTACCACTGCGAAACCTCACTCACCGTCGGCGTTACGCACTCCGATCACGAGCGTTCTTTCCTGAGTAATCTCGGCCATATCGTCAAACTCAGCACGCAGGATGTGCTGGATCAGATACCGGAAACCGCCACTGACGGCGATATCGTGCTGCTGTGCGGCACCTTTTTGTGTCTGCATCTGTATGAAGACTATCCGGCGCTGCTTAGTGAGTTACGACAACGTGGTTTTATCACCGCCGTCGATACCGGCTGGCCGCCGCAAGGCTGGACGGATGAGGTTCGCCAGCAGGTCACGCACTGGCTGCCGCTGTGTGATTGGCTGCTGCTGAATGAAGTCGAAACGCTGGGATTAAGCGCGTCAGACGATCTGTCACACAGCGCGCAAAATCTGGCGCAACAATTGAGCGGACGCGGCGGCTGCGTGGTGAAGTGCGGCGCGCAAGGTGCCCGCTGCTGGCAGGGCGCTCAGCAACAAAGCCAACCCGCGCGCCCGGTTACAGTGGTGGACACCATCGGTGCGGGTGACAGTTTTAATGCCGGATTTCTCACCGCGCTGCTGCATCAACAAGATCTCGCCACGGCGCTGCAATGGGGAATCAGCGTGGCGTCACTCGCCATCAGCACCCTGCCGCGTCGCTACCCCGATTGGCATCAACTGCAACTTTCTCAGGAGTTTTAAATATGGCCAGTGTTGAACTCGTAAAAGTGGCCAAACGCTACGCGAAACAATCGGTGCTGCATCCGCTTGATCTCACCATTCCTGACGGCAGTTTTACCGTACTGGTTGGCCCTTCTGGCTGCGGAAAATCAACTTTGCTGCGCTTGCTAGCCGGATTGGAAAGCCTGTCGGACGGCGCGATTTTGATGGATAACGTGCAGATCAACGATCGCGATCCGGCCGATCGCGACATCGCCATGGTGTTTCAGAGCTACGCGCTCTATCCGCATTTAACCGTGGCAGAAAACCTGGCGTTTCATATGCAGGTGAAGAAGATTAAACGCGAGGAGCAGCAAACTAAAATTGCGCGCATCGCCGGCATTCTCGGCATCGACAAGCTGTTGCAGCGCTATCCGCGCGCATTATCTGGCGGACAACGCCAACGCGTGGCGATGGGTCGCGCGATGGTGCGCAATCCCAAAGTATTCCTGTTTGATGAACCGCTGTCGAACCTCGATGCGCAGTTGCGCATGGAATTGCGCGCGGAGATCAAATCGCTGCATCAGCGTTTCAAAACCACCATGGTTTATGTGACGCACGATCAGGTTGAGGCGATGACGCTGGCCGATCAAATCGTGGTGATGAAGGAAGGCCGTATTGTGCAGCAAGGCGCGCCGCTGGCGATTTACGATCGCCCAGCCGATACCTTTGTTGCGCGCTTTATCGGTTCGCCGCCGATGAATCTGTTGCCCGCACAGTTGATCACCCGCGATGGCGTGCCGGGCGTGCAGTGCCAGGATCTGTGGCAGCCGCTACCGCTGCGTTGGCAAGCCGCCGCGCGTCAACGCGAAGGCGCATCGGTGACGCTCGGCGTGCGGCCTCATGATTTGCTGGAAGCTACCAGCACTGCGGCGGCGCAGGTAAAAGTGGTCGAGATTACCGGCGAGTCAACATTGCTGCATCTCGACTGGCACGGATATGCGTTGCATATGCAGGTTGCAGGCCGCCACGCAGCAGTGAGCGGTGATAACATTATGCTCGGCTTCAACGCTGAGAAGATTCATCTGTTCGATACCGAAAACGGCTTGCGGTTAACCGAATCGTAATGGTTAATTCGCCAGGTCACCATAAATGGCGACCCTACGATGACGGGAGTTTTGTAAGGTCGCCATTTATGGTGACCTGGTACAAATAATAAAAAAGCCACCCAATCCGGGTGGCGAAATAATATTCATTAGATGCATAACAACGATATTCGCGAACACTCATTCCTTAAGCATTGCACGAGCGATAGTTTACGCTTCTGGCAATTTTATTCTGTCTTAGTCGTTTAAAGATAATGTAAAACTCATCTCAACCCTTAACAGATTAAATACAGCTACCAGGTTTTCCCGATATTAAACTGGAACTGCTCCGACTTATCGCCTTCATATTTTTTAATTGGCAACGCATAAGAGAACACTAGCGGCCCTAACGGCGATTGCCATTGCAATGCTAAACCACTCGATACGCGAATCTGGCTCGGATCGCCATAATCAGGAATGCCCGCTGCTTTGGTGGCGGCGGTATTTTCCCAACGGGTATCCCATACTGTGCCCGCATCGACAAATAACGAAGTACGCAGTGAATCGGTATAACGATCGCTAATAAACGGCGTCGGCATAATCAGTTCAGCGCTGACTACCGCCATCGCATTACCGCCGACCGCATCATCTGATTTCTCCACCGGACAGGCGCCGTAACTGCTTTCGCTGCCGGTACAGCGGTAATACGCGGCTTTCGGGCCGATGGTATTGCTGGAGAATCCGCGTACTGAACTCGAACCACCGGCATAGAAGTTGTCGTAGAACGGCACTTCTTTGCCGCCTAAACCATCGGCGAATCCAGTTTTGCTGCGCCCCATTAACACCCAACGATGATCGCTACTCAACGGCAAATAACCGTTGGCGCTCAGCGTGCTTTTGTAATAACTGTTGGTGGAACCGGGAATCGTCACCTTGGTATTAAAGCCTGCGCTCACGCCCGAGGTCGGGAAGAAGCCGCGATCCAGCGAGTTGTAGCTCCAGCCGATGTTCCAGAAGAAATCGTTGGCAGTGAATTTATCCGCCACCGTTGCATCATCATCGTCGTCATCGCTGGTGATCACCTTGGGATGCACGCCTTGCGATCCCAGATAACGCCACATCGCCACCTGCGGCGCCATGTTACTGACGCGGTTATAGACGTAATCTACGCCGCTATTCACGCTGCTATTTTCACTGATCGGGAAGCTTAAGGTGCTGCCCGCGCCAAAACTCTTCAGCGTGTATTCGGAAAGGTCGTTATCTTCCGCGCTGTAATCGTTGTAGAACAACTTGCCGCCCAAACTGACGCCATCGACGGTGAAATAGGGATCGGTGGCCGCCACTTCGACGTAGGTTTGGTAGCTGTTTTTGGTGCCGCTAAAACTCACGGTGTTGCCGGTGCCCATCCAGTTATCCTGGCTGACGCCGAGCTGATAACTGATGCCGCTGTCGGTGCCATAGCCGAGTCCGACGTTAAAGGTGCCGGTATTGCGCTCCTTCACTTTGTACACTACATCCACCTGATCCGGGCTGCCCGGCACGCGTTGCGTATCGACATCGACGCTTTCAAAATAGCCGGTGCGATTGAGACGCGCTTTACCTTGATCGACTTGATTGCTGGCTAGCCACGCACCTTCCATCTGGCGCATTTCACGGCGCAGCACCGCATCTTTCGAAGTGTCATTGCCAGAGAAACGCACCTGACGCACATAAAAACGCCGTCCGGCATCGACATTGACGTGCAGCTTGACGCTTTTATCCGCGTCGTTAATTTCCGGTTGCGTGGAAACCTGCGGGAAAGCATAGCCGTAACGACCGAGCAGACTTTTAATCGCCTCTTCGTTCGCGGTAATTTTAGCGCCGTTGTATAAATCGCCCGCAGGCAGTTTTGCTAGCTTCTCGATTTCCGCTGAATGCCCTGCCATATCGCCGGTTAAGGTTACGTCACTGACGTGATAAATATCGCCTTCGTGAATATTGATGGTGACGTAAATGCTCTTTTTGTTCGGCGTTAAACTGACTTGGGTGGAATCCAGATTAAAGCGCGCATAACCGCGATCGAGATAATAGCTGCGCAGCGTTTCTAAATCGCCAGAAAGTTTCTGTTTCTGGTATTTTTGGTCAGCGATGAAATTCCACCACGGCACATCATCACGTAATTGGAAATGCGAAATCAGTTCATCGGAAGAAAAGGCTTTATTACCCACGATGTTGATTTGCTGAATTTTCGCCGATACGCCTTCGGTGAAGATGAACTTGAGATCAACACGGTTACGCGGCAATGGCGTGACTACCGCTTTGACGCTGGCGGTATATTTTCCAGCACTGTAATAAAAATCCTCCAACCCTTTTTCGATATCGGACAAGGTGGTGCGATCCAGTGCTTCGCCCACGCGCACGCCAGAAGCATCCAGATTCTGCTTGAGTTGATCTTCTTTAATCGCTTTGTTGCCAGAGAACGAAATGCTGGCAATCGCCGGACGCTCTCGGACTTTAATCAGCAACGTATCGCCGTCGCGCAGCACCTGCACATCCTCAAAGTTGCCGCTGGCAAACAGCGCGCGAATGGTGTTGCGGATATCATCATCTTTGACGCGATCGCCAACGCGCAGCGGCATACTCAGCATCGCTGCACCGGGCGTAACGCGCTGGAGACCATCAAAGTGAATGTCCTTGAGGGTAAAATCATCTGCACCAAAGGCAGTGGTGGTTACCATGAAAAGTAACCCGGTTAACATCTTCTTCATCTGCTGTGAGCCTGCCGTTTTTCCTGTGCCTGATTCAAGCGCCTTGCTTCCGCACCACATAAAAACGGGCTGAACATGCAGTTCAGCCCGTGATTGCGGCGATATGTTCCGGAAAAAAGACCGCTGAGCCAAAGGTAAATTCAGCGCGACTCACGGATTTTCGTTTGTTTTACAATAAGCTGAAACGCCCCTGTCGAAACCACTTCACAAGAATTACCCTTCTGCCGCCACCGGCTGGAAAGTACGGCGATTAAGGCTGGTTAAAATTACCAACACCACCATCATCGCCAACTCCACGCCGAGCGTGCCGGTAATCGCGGTGAGATGATCACCGTGCATGTTGATCTGCGTGAACACACCACCCAGCAACATCGGCCCTAAACCCAACGCCGATTGCTGTACTGTCGAGAGCACCGCGCTGCCCGCACCGGCTTGATGATGCGGCACGCCGCTCATGCCAATGCGATAGAAGGTGCTAACGATAAACGACTGACCAAAACCAATCAGCACCGTAGCAGGAATCAGGGTGAAAATGCCGACCTGCGGCCAGGCAAATTGCAACGTGGCTATCAAGGCAAGCAGACCCACCATTTGAATGCCGCAACCCATCAGCAACGTGGCGCGTTTGCCCAAGCGTTCAACAATGCGCGTCGATTGCATCGCGCCGATAAAATAAGCCAGGCCGAGGGCGATAAACGCGTTGCCGGATTGGAATGCGGTTAGCCCTAAACCGGCTTGCAGCGTCAGCGCCACCGAGAACATGAAGCCGCTCCAGCAGGAGAAAAACAGCACCGCCAGCGTCAGGCCAAAACGTACGCTCGGCAGACGCAGCAGCGAAGGCGGCAGCAGCGGCGCGCCGTTAGCGGCTTCCAGTCGCAGCGAGGTTTGGCGCAAACGATGTAAAAACAGCGGGAACAGCACCAGCAGCAGAATGCACGGCCATGACCAATGCAATAACGGGCCGAGCGCCAGCGCCAACATCAGGCAACCAATCGCCCCCGCCAGCAGCAACGTGCCGCTGACATCCACCGGCACGCGTTGGCTGTTTTGCGTTTCTGGCACAAAGCGGCGCGCGGTGATCAGCACAAACAGGCAAATCGGCAGGTTAATCAGGAACACGCTGCGCCAGCCGTAGCCACCGATATCCGCTTTGATCAGAAATCCGCCTAAAACCTGGCCGATGATAAAGGCCAAGCCGCCAATACCGCCGTACAAACCAATCGCACGCGCATGCGCTCTGCCCTTCAAGGTGATGTGCAGCGTGGCAAGAATTTGCGGCACGATAAACGCAGCACCCACGCCTTGCAGCGCGCGGGCAAACATCAACAATCCAACGCTGTTGGCGATGCCGCATAATAAAGATGCAATACCAAAGGTCCATACTCCCGCCAGAAATACCCGACGACGACCGTAGTTGTCGCCAAGCCGTCCGCCCATCGCCAGACAAATGGCAAAGGCAATGCCGTACACCGCAACAATCAGCGCCAGTTCGATGGCGGTGGCTTGCAGCGTGTGGGCCATCGCGTCTAACGCCACGTTGACAATGGAAAAGTCGATCATCGGTAGCAGTTGTCCGGCAAGCAGGACCATTAATCCTGTTCGTTGAAGTTGCGATGTGTGCATAGGTTTTACTCTTGTTTTTGGTTGCAGTACGGCATAGCATCACCTAACCGTTAAACGGGTACCAGTTCTTGTTTATCATGGTATAAACACTACCCGTCTTGTTAAGGATCTGTGTATGCACCTCGCTTCCACGCCCGTCACTGCTGAACACAACAACCGCAAATTATTGGGGACTTTTCTGCGCACCAGACGCGAAAATCTCGATCCCAATCGCCTCGGTTTGCCGCGCATGCGCCATCGCCGCACGCCGGGTTTACGCCGTGAAGAAGTGGCGCAGTTGGCCGATGTTGGCGTGACCTGGTACACGTGGCTGGAGCAAGGGCGCGATATCAAAGCTTCGCCGAAAACCCTCACCGCGATTGCGGCGGCTTTGCAATGCAATGATGTGGAAACCCAGCATTTATTCTCGCTGGCGGGACATGCGTTGCCTTCGGTGCGTGTGGCCGCCGCCTGCTGCAAAATTGCCGCGCATAATCAGCAGATGCTGGATGCCATCCAGTTACCGGCGATTATTGAAACGCCGCGCTTTGACATCCTCGGCTACAACGCCGCGTGGTGCGGATTGATGGGCGTGGATTTAGCGGAAATCGCGCCGGAAGATCGTAACTGTATCTGGCTGGCGTTCAATCACCCGGTTTGGCGCAAAGTGATTCGCGATTGGGACGAGGTGATGCCGCAAATGGTGGCGATGTTTCGTGGGCAAATGGGCGAGCATCTGGGCGATCCGCATTGGGAAAACTTCCTCGCGCGGCTGCTGAACAGCTCTGATGAATTTGCGCACACCTGGCAGCGTTACGAATTGGGCCAGGTGGAGAATCGCGTCAAACGTTTTTATCGCGAGGAAGTCGGCGAAATGACGCTGCGCCAGAATAACTGGTGGTCGGCTTCACGCAACGGCGATCGTTTGCTGGTTTACGTGCCGGACGATGCAATTAGCGCCACATCGCTTCAGCAGTTGATTAATTCGTAATTTTCGTCAGCGCCTGCGGACGCATGTTTTGCGGGCTGGGCAACAAAACCCGGCCCAGCAGACTATCTTTGTTGACCACGCCATATTTCAGGTTGGTTTCGAGATATTTGCGATCCAAGCCGGTCAGTTTTGTTAACGGTGGCAGCACCGTCGGTAAGCGATCCACCATCAGCATGCGGCTTAACTTCACCGGCCGCCATTCCGCCAAACTTTGATACAACAACGCGCAGGCTTCGCATTTGCGCAGGTAGAAGTTGTATTGATTGTTTTCCCGCAGCGCCTGCTGCTGGGCGATATACACCACTAAATAATCCGGCGGCGTAATGCCCTGCACAATGGTTTCGTAATTGGGCAGCGCTAACAGCTGGCGGAAAAATTCCTCTGCGCCAACCTCAATGATCGGACGGAAATAGTGCAGCCAGCGACCGATAAAGGCGTTATTTTTCGGTGCAGCGAGGAACCAGGATTCAATCACCGGATAGGCTTTATCGAGAGTTGAACCGTCGCGATAGAAGGCGATCAGGTCATAATTATCCGCAGCATTCACCGCCAGCAATTCGTCCAGCGTGCGATTAAGAATGATGGTGGCATCCATCCAAATCCCGCCATAACGATGCAGCAGTTCCAGCCTGATCACGTCACTTTTGTGCGAAGGACGCATATCGCGATGCACAAATTCCAAATCAGGAAGATAAGATTTGATGTTCAGATTATTAATCACCGTAACCTGATAGCCTGGATTTTCACGGATGATTTTATCCACGAAGATTTGTACTTCAGCAGGTAAGGTTTCGCTTTCCCAATACATCCATACCTGACGTGGAATAGCGGCGGGCGCGTTTTGCTGGGAAAACAGATTGATATCTTGTTCCAGCGCGGGATTGTATTCCGGCAACGTGCGGCGTTTAGTGAATTTTTTTTCCGCCAGTAAACATAGCGAAACCAGATGTGTTTTGAATTTATTGTTTTTCATCATTCCTGCCGCAGGTAGCCAATTTTCGCCCCAAAAGTGGCTCAAAATTAACAAACGGCGGTGATTCCGACAATTTAATAACGCGGAAATGGAACACTTTAAGAGAATACGGAGGGAGCGAAATGTGCGAATGGGTCACCATAAATGGCGACCTCATTCGATCAATTGAAACAACTATTCCAATTCCACCACCCGGTTTTCACGCGCGCTGATAAATGCGGCATCCAACACCGCCAGCACACTGATTGCTTGCTCGGTGGTCACTGGCGGTAGCGTGCCATTGCGCACCGCCTCGGCAAACTGTTGGTAATATTGGTGATAGGCGCCCTGCTCCGATGGCACCAACTGGTCGCCATTCGTTTTGTGCAAACTGCCCCAGCTTTCGCGCGGCTCGTAGCCCCAACCGGCCAAATCATCCGCCGGACGTTTCCCGGCATAAACATCTTGCGCCTGCACATCGGTGCCGTGTGACAGGTAGCTGCCTTCATCACCGTACAAACGCAGTTCGCGGCACTTCATATGATTGATTTTGGTGGCGGAAACGTAGGAGTGCGTACCGTTGTGATGCGTCAAGGTCAGCATAAAACTGGCATCAGTTGACCCAACCGGGAGTTCAACGAAATTCATTTGCGCATACACCGATTTCACCGGCCCCATCAGCCAAATCGCCTGATCAACAATGTGGCTACCTAAATCGCGCAGCAAGCCGCCGGTTGGTCCACCTTCCAGCGTCAGCGCATCGTCAAAATCCATGCGGTTATGCAAACGCCACACTTTGCCAACGCGTTGTTCATCGAGGATTTTTTTCAGCGTTAAGATGTCCGCATCGTAACGGCGATTGTGGTAAACGCTCAGCACCACACCTTTTTTCGCGGCTGCTGCGGCTAATTCGCGCCCGGTCTTCGCATCCGGTGCAAACGGCTTGTCGGCAATCACCGCCACGCCCGCTTCAATGGCTTCCAACACTAATTCGCGACGCGTTTGCGGCGGCGTGGTGATGGTGACGATATCCATGCCCGCCGCCAACATCTCAGTTAAGCTGACGTAAATCGGTACATCAGGAAAATCTGCTTTTGCTCGCGCCACGGTTTCAGGAGCACGAGCAACAATCCCCGCCAGCTCCAGGCCCTTCGCCGCGTTAATGAAAGGTGCGTGAAAGTATTTTCCGCCACCGCCATAGCCCACAATGCCAATTTTCATGCTGCCTCCGTGTGAGATGAATCGGGATTAACCTGTTTAGTAATAACATATTTGCAACAATTTAAAACGTTCAATCCGCCACATTTGGCATAAAAATATCATTTTCCAGTAAATTGGCTTTATTATGCCATGACGATCAAGGAATATGGACTAAATCAGTGAGCGAAATGGTTGAAGCGCATGAACGGTCATTGGCAATCCCTGACGCAGTAAAGACGCCAGATAAACCGGGGAATCCATTTTGGGATTTTTAAGGGATGAGCGTTGGGCATTGACCGCTTTTAAAACCAAGGCTTGATTTAAATCGAACAGGTCCATAATGAATTCGTCCGGATGCATCGATTCAATTTCAAACTCAGATAAAAGCGCTAGGGGAAAATCCTTTAAATTCATCGTTACAATGACTTCTGCCTTGCACCTTACCGCTGCCGCTACAACATGCCGGTCATTTGGATCGGGGAGCGTAATGCTCGATATAAGTGGCTCGAACCCGGTCACTAAGGCATCAGGAAGGGCTTTATTCATCAGCATTCCAATACGTGCAATTTGCTCAGAGGTTATCTCAGGTCGATTCGCGAGCAAATTGCGCTGCCACTCATTTTGAATAGTGTCACTCCACTTAGGTTGATACAAACCGGTTAGACCAAGACGTAGCAGTAAATCTCGCAACGTCGAGGGATATAACACGCATGCATCCAACACAACGGCATAAGGCGAATGGTTCATCAATATAAATTGAGATCCTGGCTATGGTCTGCCAACTCCTGCATGGCGTCATTGCTCTCTTTGGCACGATTTTCTTTGAACCGCATGAGATCAGCAAAAAGGACGCGGCGGTGGCGGCCGGTTTTATGATGTGGGAGCTGACCTTGTTCCAAAAGCTTCACTAAATGGGGACGTGAAACATTCAGCATATTCGCCGCTTCCTGCGTCGTTAACTCAGCATGTACTGGCACAACCTGAACCGCATTTCCCAATGCTAACTCGCCCAAAATTGACACCAGCAATGTCAGAGCAGAAGTGGGGAGTTCAATTAAGTGCGTCTCATTGTGTTCATCCTGAATGGCAATTTTTTGTGTTTCCAATGCCGTTGAGAGATAAGCAGCGAGCTCTCTTTGGCCTTTCAATGCGGCTTCAATTTCTTTTGGAGCCGGTAAGTTCAAGCCATCCAGAATTGAGTTTTTCATTGGTTTTCCATTTGATAGTTCGTGAGTGCCAAACGTGCCTACCAAAGATTAATCGAAATAAACGAAACGCGCAATATTCGAAATAACCGAAACCAAGTCTAACTTTTCACCTCAACGCCTGTAATTTAGCCAAAGATAATCATACAAACCTTGAAATGGTTGCCATGTGTATATAAACAGCAACCGTAATGCATAACGGCCCAAATGATTCTGATTGTCTGCCAGCACGTCTTACACGCTGGCGAACTCACCTTACGCAGTCTACGGTTAATCAAAAAAGCATAAAAATTTCATCAACCATGGAAAGCCGCTATGACCGCCCATGTCGACACCACAGCACCTCTGGAAAGTGAACTTCACCAGTTGCAGCAAATTTTACAGGCGCATCTTGAGCATTTGTTGCCTGCTGGACAGCAATCGGATCAGGTTAGAGCCGCGATGCGTGCCGGTACTCTGGCGCACGGCAAACGCATTCGCCCGCTATTGCTGCTGCTTGCCGCGCGCGACATGGGTTGTGAATCGTCGCAACATGGTGTGCTTGATCTCGCCTGTGCGGTGGAAATGGTGCACGCGGCATCGCTGATTCTCGATGATATTCCTTCGATGGATAACGCGCAGATGCGCCGTGGTCGTCCCACGGTACATCGCGAATTTGGTGAGAACGTGGCGATTCTGGCGGCGATCGCGCTGCTAAGTCGCGCCTTTGAAGTGATTGCCGTTGCGCCCGGTTTACCCGCGATCCACAAGTCCGAAGCCATTGCCGAACTCTCTTCCGCCGTGGGTTTACAAGGCTTGGTGCAAGGGCAATTCCAGGATCTGCATGATGGCGCGCAGAGCCGCAGCCCTGAAGCTATCGCCATCACCAATGAACTGAAAACCAGCGTGCTGTTTCGTGCCACTTTGCAGATGGCGGCGATCGCTGCGGATGCCTCGCCGCAGGTGCGTCAGCGCCTCAGTTTCTTCGCCCAGGATTTGGGACAGGCTTTCCAGTTGCTCGACGATCTGATCGACGGTTGCCAGCATACCGGCAAAGATCGCCATCAGGATCAGGGTAAATCCACCTTAGTGCAGATGCTGGGTGCCGACGGTGCAGAACGCCGCTTGCGCGATCACCTGCAAAGCGCCGATGCGCATCTCGCCTGCGCCTGTCATCGCGGCATCGCCACACGTCAATATATGCACGCCCTGTTTAATCAACAGTTGGCGATGTTCCACTGAACGCGGCTCCGCCGATGGGCCATTTCGCGGTGATCGCACCGCCGTTGTATAGCCATTTCCATGCGTTGCAGGCGCTAGCACAAACGCTGCTGGCGCGCGGCCATCGCATCACCTTTATTCAACAAGCTGATGCGCGCACCTTATTGAATGATCAACGCATCGGCTTTGCTTCAGTCGGTGACCAGACCCATCCCGCCGGTTCGCTGGCGGCGGTATTACAGCGTTTGGCGGCACCGGGCGGTTTATCGTTGTTTCACGTGATTCGCGATCTGGCGGCAAGCACCGACATGCTGTGCCGCGAGCTGCCCGCAATGTTCAAGTCGCTCAATATTGATGGCGTGATTGCCGATGAAATGGAGGCCGCGGGCGGTTTGGTGGCTGAAGCCTTGCACCTACCGTTTGTTTCGGTGGCATGCGCATTGCCGGTGAATCGTGAAGCTAGCATTCCGCTCGCCGTGATGCCTTTCCGTTACGCGCAGGATGAAAAAGCGCTCAAACGTTTTCAGACCAGCAGCGACATCTACGATCGCCTGATGCGCCGTCACGCCGAGGTGATCGCTAAACATGCCGCTGCGTTTGGTTTAACGCCGCGTCGCGGCCTGCATCAATGCCTGTCACCGCTGGCGCAAATCAGCCAAATGGTTCCGGCCTTTGATTTCCCGCGCCAGCAGCTGCCCGCCTGCTTTCATGCCGTTGGGCCACTGCGCGCGCCGGTTACGGCTCCAAAGCCTGAAATTCCGTGGCCCGAACTGCATCAACCCGTGGTTTATTGTTCACTCGGCACGCTGCAAGGTCATCGTTTTAGCTTGTTTCAGCACTTGGCGCAGGCGTGCCGCGCGCAGCGATTATCGTTAGTGATCGCCCATTGTGGTGGCCTCGATGCCCATCAAGTGCGCCAACTTGAACTGGCCGGTGCCGCGTGGGTTACTGATTTTGTCGATCAGCGCGCCGCCTTGCAGCACGCACAACTGTTTATCACGCATGCCGGATTGAACAGCGCGTTGGAGGCGTTGGAATGCGGTACGCCGATGCTGGCGCTGCCGATTGCCTTTGATCAACCGGGCGTGGCCGCGCGGATTGAATGGCATGGTGTCGGCCGCCGCGCATCGCGTTTTAGCCGGGTTCATCAATTGGAACATCATCTACAAAAACTGTTGGCTGACGATCGCTACAAGCGGCGAATGTCGGCCATTCAAGCGCAGTTACAACGCGCGGGTGGCTGTGAACGTGCGGCAGACATTGTTGAACTGGCGCTGTGTCAGCAGCAAGTTGTGCTGGCGGAGGCCACCTGATGCAGCCTGATTATGATGTGATTCTGGTGGGTGCTGGCCTGGCGAATGGTTTGATTGCGCTGCGTCTGCGCCAGTTGCAACCGCAACTCAAATGCTTGCTGCTGGAGAGCGATGCCCAGCCAGCGGGCAATCACACCTGGTCGTTCCATCGTAGCGACCTCAGCGCAGAACAATTTAGCTGGCTGGAGCCGCTGATTTCAGTGCGCTGGCCTGGC
Organism: Pantoea sp. CFCC18179; assembly: GCF_059412405.1. Classification (NCBI taxonomy): domain Bacteria; kingdom Pseudomonadati; phylum Pseudomonadota; class Gammaproteobacteria; order Enterobacterales; family Erwiniaceae; genus Pantoea; species Pantoea sp. CFCC18179. The sequence continues at coordinate 175,911 of NZ_JBNBPM010000003.1, forward strand.
TATCAGGTGCGCTTCCCCGCGCTGCGCCGTAATTGTGGCGGTGAATATTGCTCGATTGCTTCGGAAGATTTTGCGCGTCAGTTGATAGATGTGATGGGCGAGCATCTGTGGACAAATGCGGCGGTAAGCGCGCTTAGCCCAACGCACGTCACGCTTGCCGATGGGCGAAAGTTGCCAGCAAAAGTGGTGATTGATGGCCGCGGTTTGCAACAGACGCCGCATCTCCAGCTTGGTTTTCAGGTATTTATCGGCCAGGAATGGCAAACGATGCAGCCGCACGGTTTAACCCAGCCAATTTTGATGGATGCCACCGTCGATCAGCGCGATGGCTATCGTTTTGTTTACACGCTGCCACTCAGCGCCGACCGGCTGCTGATTGAAGATACCCATTACGTCAATCAACCTATGTTGGATGAAAGCGTTGCGCGTCAACACATCAATGAATACGCCCAACAACAAGGTTGGATGCTGAAGTCGTTGTTGCGTGAAGAGCGCGGAATTCTGCCGATCACCCTAAGCGGCGATATCAATCAATTCTGGCAACATCAGCGCGACCAACCGTGCAGCGGCCTGCGTGCCGGATTGTTTCATGCCACCACCGGCTATTCCTTGCCATCCGCCGTGGCGTTGGCCGATCTGATTAGCCGTTATTTGCCCTGCGATGCGCAGACGCTTAGCCAGCACATTGAACATTTCGCCCGCCAGCAATGGCGTGAGCAGCGCTTCTTTCGCTTATTAAATCGCATGCTGTTTCTCGCCGGTAAACCGCAACAACGCTGGCGTGTGATGCAACGTTTTTACCGACTTGATGGCGGATTGATTCGCCGCTTTTACGCCGGGCAACTACGGCTCAGTGATAAAACCCGCATTCTGTGTGGCAAACCGCCAGTGCCGGTCGGCGAAGCCATCCGTGCCTTGCTGACCGAACCAACAGGGAAGACAAAATGAAACGCACTTTTGTAATTGGCGCTGGCTTTGGTGGCCTGGCGCTGGCAATTCGTCTGCAAGCGGCAGGCATTCCTACCACATTGCTGGAGCAGCGCGACAAGCCCGGTGGACGTGCCTATGTCTGGCAGGATCAGGGTTTTACTTTTGATGCCGGGCCAACGGTGATCACCGATCCCAGCGCCATTGAAGAGTTGTTCCAGCTGGCGGACAAATCACTCAGCGATTACGTCGAGATGATGCCGGTTACGCCCTTCTATCGCTTGTGTTGGGAAGATGGTAAACGCTTTGATTACGACAACAATCAAACGTTGCTGGAGCAGCAGATTGCCGCATTTAACCCGCAAGATGTCGCCGGTTATCGGGAATTTCTTAGCTACTCGCGCGCGGTATTCAAAGAAGGTTATCTCAAGCTTGGCACGGTGCCATTTCTGCACTTCCGCGACATGTTAAGCGTTGCGCCACAGCTGGGCCGTTTGCAGGCCTGGCGCAGCGTTTACAGTATGGTGGCAAAATTTATACAGGATGATCACTTGCGACAGGCATTTTCCTTTCACTCGCTGCTGGTCGGCGGTAATCCTTTTGCAACGTCATCGATCTATACCTTAATTCATGCGCTAGAACGCGAATGGGGCGTGTGGTTTCCGCGCGGCGGCACTGGCGCGCTGGTGCAAGGAATGGCGCGACTATTTACCGATCTCGGTGGTGAATTGCTGCTGAATGCCGAGGTGAATCAGCTGGAAACCCAAGGCGATCGCATTAGCGGCGTGCAGTTGAAAGATGGACGCCGTTTTGACGCCGCCGCCGTGGCCTCGAATGCGGATGTGGTGCACACCTACGATCGCTTGTTGCGCCATCATCCTGCTGCGCAAAAACGTGCTGCTACGCTGAAAAAAAAACGTATGAGCAACTCGTTGTTTGTGCTCTATTTTGGTTTGAATCAGCCGCATCCTCAATTGGCGCATCACACCGTGTGTTTTGGTCCGCGCTATCGTGAGCTGATTGACGAAATTTTTAACAGCAATCAACTGGCAGATGACTTTTCGTTATATCTGCATGCGCCATGCTGTAGCGATCCGTCGCTGGCGCCGCCGGGCTGCGGCAGCTTTTACGTATTGGCACCGGTGCCGCATCTCGGCACTGCCGACATCGACTGGCAACAGGAAGGACCGCGCTTGCGCGATCGAATTTTTGCTTATCTGGAGCAACACTACATGCCGGGATTACGTCAGCAATTGGTGACACACAGAATGTTTACGCCGTTTGATTTTCGCGACACGTTGCATGCCCATCATGGCTCGGCGTTTTCGCTGGAGCCGATTTTGACGCAAAGCGCCTGGTTCCGTCCGCATAATCGCGATGCTGATATTCGCAATCTCTATTTGGTCGGCGCGGGAACCCATCCCGGCGCGGGCGTGCCCGGCGTGATTGGTTCCGCCAAAGCCACCGCCCAGCTGATGCTGGAGGACCGCGCGGAATGAATCGACAGCCCTTGCTGGAAGAAGTCACGCAAACCATGGCGCTGGGTTCGAAAAGCTTTTCCACTGCCGCCAAATTATTTGATGCACCAACCCGCCGCAGCACCTTGATGCTGTATGCGTGGTGTCGTCACTGTGACGATGTGATTGATGGACAAACGCTCGGCGAAGGCGGCACGCAACATGCAGTTGAAGATGCTCAGGCGCGCATGCTGCATTTGCAGATTGAAACGCGTCGCGCTTACAGCGGTGCGCACATGGATGAACCGGCGTTTCGCGCCTTTCAGGAAGTGGCGCTGATCCACCAGCTTCCGCAGCAGTTGGCGTTTGATCATCTCGAAGGCTTTGCCATGGATGCGCGCGAAGAACGTTATGAAAGCTTCGAGGATACGCTGCGTTACTGCTATCACGTCGCTGGCGTTGTCGGTTTGATGATGGCGCGTGTAATGGGCGTGCGCGATGAAAGTGTGCTCGATCACGCCTGCGATTTGGGCCTGGCATTTCAGTTAACCAACATCGCGCGCGATATCGTAGAAGATGCCGGTAATGGTCGCTGCTATTTGCCGAAAAGCTGGCTGGATGAGGTTGGATTGCGCGCCGATTCGCTCAATGCGCCGCAACATCGCGCCGCTCTGGCAATTTTGGCGGCGCGTTTGGTGGCAGAAGCCGAACCTTATTACCAATCGGCGCAATCCGGATTGCCTGGTTTGCCATTACGGTCAGCATGGGCGATTGCCACCGCGCGCGGCGTGTATCGCGAAATTGGCGTCAAAGTACAGCACGCCGGTGCGCACGCCTGGGATTGCCGGCAGCGCACCAGTCGTAGCGAGAAACTGGCATTGTTGATAAAAGGTGCCGGTTTAGCGCTTACTTCGCGTTTGGCTCGTCCCGAAGCGCGTCCGGCGGGTTTGTGGCAGCGTCCACGTTAACCTTGCGCCCGTGACGCTGACGCAACGCCGCTTGCAGTTTGTGCAGCGGCGGCGCGTACAGAAACCCAAACGACACGCACCCTTCACGTCCACGCACCGCATGATGCATGCGGTGCGCCATGTATAAACGCTTGAGATAACCTTTGCGCGGAATGTAGCGGAACGGCCAACGCTGATGCACCAGACCATCGTGCACCATAAAATAGAGCGCGCCGTAGGTGGTCATCCCCGCGCCAATCCATTGCAGCGGCCACACGCCTTGCACACCGACATAAATCAGCACAATCGCCAGTACTGCGAACACCAGCGCGTAGAGATCGTTGAGCTCAAACTTGCCGCTGTGCGGTTCGTGATGCGACAAATGCCAGCCCCATCCCCAACCGTGCATGATGTATTTGTGCGACAACGCCGCGACAATCTCCATCAACACCACCGTCGCCAACAGGATGAGCGCATTCCATATCCAGAGCATTGTTCGTCCATTCGTCGAAAGAGGAATAGTAAAGGTGGACGCGGATGGACGTCGGCGCAAGTTAAGTTGGCTCACAAATCATCCAGCATCACTCTTACAGGCCGCGGATTTTTCAGGCGATGACGAGCAACGTCCAACAACTCCGCGTCTTCTTCACTTATCAAGGCAACTTTTACCGGCAATCGTTGATGCTCAACGATATATTCCAATGTTTGTCTCACTACCTCGGTAGGAGTAACACTCATTTTTTCAAGAACGGCAAATGCCCGTATCTTGAGATCATCATCGATTTTCAGGTTAATGTTGGTTTTAAATTCGTTCGCAGCAATGACATTGGTATCCACAATTTTCATCATCTATCCCCATGATGTAAAACTCTTTGATTCTGTCAGGTGCGCATAAATGCACACCCTACAAAGCCCTGTTCGTGCCGTAGGGTCGCCATTCATGGTGACCTATTAGCGGGCATTAGGAAGACGTTTTACCCCTTTCCCATCTTAAAAGCCCATTGGTTTCAGATGAGTTGTTGAAAAATGGAATGCTCTCCGCAGAAGATCGCGGCGGTTTGCAGGAACTTAACCGAATTTTAGATCTGCATGGGCTTTTGTCGGATGAGTACTGGCGTTTTAACGGGTTTACATCTTGCGTATCACTCGCTAGTATTTGCCCTCTTTCAGCGGTCATCGCCGCTGCGTAAGCGTTAACGTCAACCAACGCACCATATGCAGACTTGGTCTGCCTTATTCTTATGGTGCGAAAAATGACCCAATCTGCATTTTCAGCAATTCCTGCCCTGCGTCGCTCTGGTTTTTTCCTGTTCCTGCTGCTGCTCACCGCGGCAAATTTACGCACGCCAATCACCGCCGTTGGGCCGGTGCTGGAGAACATTCGTCACACCTTTGGTCTGAGCGCCAGCGCGGCGGGAGTAATCAACTTCTTACCGCTGTTAATGTTCGCCACCTTAGCGCCGCCTGCGGCCTGGTTCGGTAATCGCTTTGGTCTGGAGCGCAGTTTGTGGGGCGCGTTGCTGCTGATTACCTTGGGATCGCTGCTGCGCATCAGCGGCAGTGAAACGGCGTTGTGGGCGGGAACGGTGCTGCTCAGTTCCGGTATCGCGGCCGCCAACGTGCTGCTGCCACCGCTGATCAAACGCGATTTCACCGAACACACCGCACGCTATGTTGGGCTGTATGCCATGACCATGGCGATCACCGCCAGCATTGCCTCTGGCGTGGTGGTGCCGCTGGCGGAGATGACACGCGCAGGTTGGCGTCTTTCGCTCGCCGTGTGGTTGATTCCCGCTATCGTCGCGCTTTTCGCTTGGCTGCCCTATCTGAAAAAGTCCGCCGCTCCTGCAAACACCGCGTTAAAAACCAGCAGCAACCGCTCGCCGTGGCGCGCCGCGTTGGGCTGGCAGGTTTCACTGTTTATGGCGTGTCAGTCGCTGGTGTTTTACACCTTGATCGGCTGGTTCACCCCTTTCGCGCAAGATAATGGCATTAGCCAACTTGAAGCGGGCGGCATGTTGTTCGTCTATCAGATTGTGGCGATCGTTTCGAATCTGGCATGCATGAGCGCATTGAAAAAATTACGCGACCAGCGGGCAATTGGTTTTCTGGCATCGCTGTCGATTTTCATCGCCGTAGCAGGATTGTTAATGGCGCCGAACTACGCGCTGATGTGGTTAATTCTGGCCGGACTGGGCGCTGGCGCATCGATGGTGATTTGTTTGTCACTGTTTAATCTGCGTACTGCCGATCATTTACAGGCCTCGAAATTATCCGGCATGGCGCAGTGCGTCGGTTATGGGCTGGCGGCGCTTGGACCATTATGTTTTGGCATGTTGCATGATGCGAGCGGCAACTGGCATGCGCCGCTGATGTTGCTGTTGGTGATTGCGGCGGTGCAGATGGTGGTGGCGACGCTGGCGGGACGCGCACGGGTGATTTGATCGAGGTCACCATAAATGGCGACCCTACGGTTTGATTTGGAAATCATCTAGGGTTGAACGGGTTAATGTATCCTGCTCGGTCGCGCTTAACAGTGAATCCAACAAGCCAGGAAAACGGGCATCGAGATCGTCGCGACGCAGCGAAAGCAGGTTTTCACGCCCGGACGGTTTTTGCCAAATCACGCCGCCTTCACGCAGTACGCGCCAATGATGGGTCAACGTCGATTTAGATACCCCTTTCAGCAGCGATCCACAGGTGTGTTCGCCGCCATCCGCCAGAATACTCACCACCGTCATGCGCATCGGATTGCCTAGGGCGGTGAGTACATTTTCCAGTCGAATTTCGTCGCGTTGCGGATGGTTATCTAGCATGAACAGCCTCTCTTTTGTTCGTATAAATACGAATTATCAGGCAGGATTCACGCGGTGTACAGTTGTCTATCCGTGCAGCAACTGTGCAATGCCCCACAGCGCTAACGCGTGATCGTCTTCGGAAGGTAAACCGCTAATTGTCACCGCGCCAATGATCGCGCCCTGCGGCGTCAGCAGCGGGAAAGAGCCGCCATGATCGGTGTAATCTTCCTGACGAATATTGCGCTGTTGCGCCATCCGCTCGCCTTTCTGTTCATTAAGAAAACCCACATACATTGATGAGTGACCGGTTAGCAGCACAGTGTTACGTTTGCGGCGTGCCCATTCGAGGTTTTCTGGAGCGGAACCCGGCAATGCCGCCAGAAACGCCACCTGACCAAATGCATACACTTCAATCGCGATGGGCGCTTGTTCTTCACGCCCGCGCTGCTGGATGCTTTGCCCAATTTGCCACGCTAAATCAAAATCAAACTGCGGCAAGCGGTGCTCAGCTTCTTGTTGCAATAGCGCTTCTAACGATGGAAGTGCAGACATGTTCAAGATCCCTTCAATTGAAATTAATTTTCCATATTTTATAACATGGAAGATATTTTTCGCATGTGATGAGGTTCTCAGTTCATCTTCCGCTAGCCGGAATCGCGTGGCACCATGGCAAAGCCGAGATCGATAATCGGTTGGTTAACCTCTTTACCGTGCAGGCGATTCAACAATTGTTCTGCCGCCAGTTGACCCATGCGATGGCGATCGATGCTGACCGTGGTGATGGCGGGGAAATTAGCCGCCGCAAAATCTAAATCGCCAAAACCAATCACCGCTAGCTCTTTTGGTATGTTCATTCTGCGCGCTTGCGCTTCCATTAACGCGCCTTGCGCCAACGTATCTGAACTGCACACCAACACGTCCACATTCGGATGCGCATCGAGTAATTGCGCACACGCTTCCCTGCCGCGCAACATCAAAGCAGGCAAAGCGACCGGCATATCAACGAGCGGCGCGATATCCTGCACGCTCAATGCCTCGAGCAAGCCCTGTTTACGTTGTAGTGCGCGGCGGTCGTCGGTCCAAATCAAACCCGGCCGCTGATAACCTTGTTCCGCCAGGTAAGCCGCCACGCGCGCGCCAACCTTCTCGTGCGAGAATCCCACCAGCATATCGATCGGCGTGGGCGTCATGTCCCAGATCTCCACCACCGGAACCTCGTTCTGTAACAGCATCTTTTTCAATGGGCTGCTGTGATGAATGCCGGTCAACACGATGCCATCCGGACGCCGCGAAAGCAGCGTTGCTACCGTTTCCGCTTCGGTTTCAGCTTCATAGCCGGTCACACACAGCAGCATGTGATAGCCACGTGCGCTCAATGTGTCGTTCAGCGTTTGGATGGTATCGACAAACATGTTGTTGTTGATTTGCGGTACCACCACCGCGATTAAGCGGCTGCGATTGCTTGCCAAACTGCCGGCTTGCGCATTGGGGATATAGCCGGTGGCGCTGATCGCCGCTTTCACTTTCGCCACCGTTGCCGGTCGCACTTGCTGTGGCGAGTTTAAGGCGCGGCTGACCGTCATCGGCGAAATCCCGGCAACCCGTGCCACATCTTCCAGCGTTGGTGCGGTTTTTCGCACTGTTTTAATCTCTTTCATAGCAGCTCAGAATGCGGGAAATTGGCCTTAGCTTAACAGGCTAAAGACAGGAGACAATTTTAAAACGCATAAATGTTAGGGCTATCATCTTTTACAAACCTCATGCTCAAAATGTGATCTTATCAGTATTAATTAACTCTTTTACTGCGGCATAGTTCTTTTCAACATAAATGTTAGCGCAATCATTTAGCGGAGGTTTTATGTCGAGTGTGAATTCCAATGCCGTCAGTTACGCCACAACCCAAGGCGCGGGTAATGCCAGCGAAAGCGGCGATCGTATTGTTTGGGTCAATTTGTCGCTGGCCTTTTTACCGTTAGCGACGCCAGTCAGCGATGCCAAAGTATTGACCGGACGGCAAAAGCCGTTGACCGAAGTGGCCATCATCGTGGCGGAGATTGAAACCCGCGATGGCTTTAGCGGCATCGGCTTCAGTTATTCTAAGCGCGCCGGAGGGCAAGGCATCTACGCACACGCCTGTGAAATCGCCGATGCGTTGTTGGGTGAAGACCCGAATGACATCGACAAGATTTACACCAAACTGCTGTGGGCTGGCGCGTCAGTGGGACGCAGCGGCATGGCGGTGCAGGCGATTTCTCCATTCGATATCGCGCTGTGGGACATGAAAGCGCGTCGCGCGAAGTTGCCGCTGGCGAAATTACTTGGCGCACATCGCGATTCGGTGCAGTGCTACAACACGTCCGGCGGTTTCCTGCATACGCCGCTTGATCAGGTGATCAAGAACGTGGCGATTTCGCGCGAAAGCGGCATTGGTGGTATCAAACTCAAAGTCGGCCAACCGAATACCGCCGAAGATTTACGCCGTTTAACCGCCGTGCGCCAGACGCTGGGCGATGACTTCCCGCTGATGGTGGATGCCAACCAACAATGGGACCGTGAAACCGCCATTCGCATGGGCCGCAAGATGGAGCAGTTTAATCTGGTGTGGATTGAGGAACCGCTGGATGCCTACGATGTTGAAGGTCACGCCGCACTGGCTACCGCGCTTGATACGCCGATAGCCACCGGTGAAATGCTCACCAGTTTCCGCGAACATGAACAACTGATTCTCGGCAATGCCAGCGACTTTGTGCAGCCAGATGCACCGCGCGTCGGCGGCATTACGCCATTCTTGAAAATCATGGATTTAGCCGCGCGTCACGGTCGTAAATTGGCACCGCATTTTGCCATGGAAATCCACATTCATCTGGCCGCCGCTTACCCGATTGAACCCTGGCTTGAGCATTTTGAATGGCTGAATCCACTGTTCAATGAGCAACTAGAATTGCGCGATGGACGCATGCTGATTTCTGATCGCCACGGCCTGGGCTTCAGCCTGAGCGAGCAGGCCCGCCGCTGGACCCGCTTAACGCACAGCGTTGGCAAACGACCTTAACCGCTGTTCTTCGGCAGCGCAGCAGGTTGATTGAGCTGCGCTTTGGCTAAGGTGCGCGCCAGAATGGAGGAATACAGCGGTTTGCCGCCGAAGAATTGCGCCGCCAGCGTCGCGCCGAGGCAAGTGATGATCATCGGCAAAATCAGCTGATAGTTGTTGGTCATTTCCAGCACCAGCACGATGCCGGTCAATGGCGCACGCACCGAGGCGGCAAACAGTGCGCCCATGCCCGCGACGGCAAAAGTCGCCGCTTCGAGGTGATAGCCGGGAAACCATTGCAGGCACAACTGACCAAAACAGGTGCCGAGCAGCGTGCCCAATGTCAGCATCGGCGCAAAAATGCCGCCTGGCGCGCCAGACGAGAAACAACAAATCGTCACCAAGGTGCGCAGCATAAACAGGCCAAATAACGCCAGCGCGCCATATTGCCCGCTGGAAAAATCAGGGATCAAGGTGATACCGCCGCTGACGGCATGTGGCAGCCAAAGCCCCAGCACACCACACAATCCGGCCAGCAAACTTCCCCACATCACCCAAGCGCCAACGCGCCCTTTATGCAGCCGCTGAAACTGATCCTGTGCGAGAAAAATCAAACGATTAAACGCTACGCCGCAACCGCCAAACAACACGCCTAGCACCAGATAGAGCCACAAGGTTTCAGTTGGCGCATCGCGCAGTTGACCGATGTTAATGATCGCTTCGTTGCCGTTGCACAGGCGAAACACGATGCTCGACACGATTACGCCAACAAATACCGCTTTGATGGAAATCAGGCTGTAGCGAAACTGCGGCCGCATCTCTTCGATGATGAACAAAATGCCGGCTAACGGCGCATTGAACGCCGCAGAAAGCCCTGCCGCCGCGCCGGTTGCCAATAAAGTGTGGCGCGATTCAGACGATCTCACGCGGAACAGATCCAAACACATACCGCCGATATTGCCGCCCATCTGCACGGTTGGCCCTTCGCGCCCTAACGCCATGCCCGATCCCAGCGCGCCTAAGCCACCAATAAATTTCACCGGCAATACCCGCCACCAGCGCACCGGACGCAACTCTTCCAGCGCCCCTTCTATTTCGGGTATACCCGAACCACCGGCTTCCGGCGCGAAGCGGCGTACCAGGAAATAGCCGATGCTACCCAACAAGGCGGCCGCGGCAAAGGCGAAGAGCACTTTTAGCAGCGGATGCGTTGTCGCGCCTTCTAACCAATTTATCCGCGCGTGCAAAATAAAATTCACCGCGCGATCAAACGCCACGCCCACCAATCCAGTCAACACGCCAACCAGCGCCGCGAGCAGCAACAGAGCAACCGGCGTTTTATCGCGACGCAATAATTTTTGCAGCAGCAAAAAACGTCCCGCGGTTTGGGGTTGGGTGGTTTCGGCAGCGTTATGTGCAGCAGACATCGGTTTCCTCAACAACAATCTGGCGGTGATATCGGCTCGCCAGTTAGCGTAATTTGGTCACCATAAATGGCGATCCTACGAAATTGAGTAGCATACTCAAATGCATCGCGGTGTAACGCAATCATTCGCAACAGAATTTTACACTGAACTCGGCAATTCACCGTAATGTACGGCGAGCCACACGGTTGGGCCGTTGCTGTCGGTCCAGTTAACGCGATGGCGGCAACCGGGCGGAATGTTGAGCGTATCACCCACTTGTAAGTGGCGTTCCTGCGCTTCGCCTTCCAACTGCAATCCCGCCGAACCTTGCAGCACCAGCACCCATTCCCCTTGCGTTTGGCAGTACCAAAAATCCGGCGGGCTGGCCTGTCCGGTCGAGACAATGCGTTCAATATGCAGATTCGGCTGCATCAGCAAGGTTTCAAATGTCTCCGCGCTGGCGTTATTCGCCGCAGCGGGAAAATCGCGGAGTAGATTAGTGATCATCGTGCGGGCTCGACATTTAATGAAAACAATCCGCAATGTAACGCAGGCTTCACCCAGAAGGCTCACAGAATTTTACGCAGGCAATTGACGCGCTGCACGCAAATCACCATCATCCCGGCCATCAATAGCGACATGGAGCGTGACGGTGTCAGAACTCAGTAATGCATTGCTCGAAGAGATTGTGAGCGAAGTGCGTCCCTTAACCCAGCAGGGGAAAGTGGCAGATTACATTCCGGCGTTGGCCGATGTGAATGCCGACCAACTGGGCATCGCGATTTGCACGCCCGATGGACGCTGTTATCAGGCGGGCGATGCCACCACGCGCTTCTCGATTCAATCCATTTCCAAAGTGTTGTCACTGAGCGTTGCGCTGACATTGTATGAAGATGCAGAAATCTGGCAACGCGTGGGCAAAGAGCCGTCCGGGCAGGCGTTTAATTCGCTGGTGCAGTTGGAACTGGAACAAGGCAAACCACGCAATCCGTTTATCAATGCGGGTGCTTTGGTGATGTGTGATTTGCTGGAAAGCCGCCTTACCGCGCCACGTCAGCGCATGCTGGAAATTGTGCGGCGTTTGGCGCAGCAAAATGACATCAATTATGACCGCGTAGTAGCGCGTTCCGAATACGAACATTCAGCGCGTAACGCCGCCATTGCCTGGCTAATGAAATCGTTCGGCAACTTCCATAACGACGTGAGCAAAGTGATGGAAACCTACTTCCATTACTGTTCTCTGTCGATGAACTGCGAAGAACTGGCGCGCACCTTTCTCTATCTGGCGAATCAAGGGCGCACTCAGGACAACGAATCGGCGGTGATTTCTCCTCGTCAGGCGCGGCAAGTCAATGCGCTGATGATGACCAGCGGCATGTACGATGGTGCCGGCGAATTCGCCTGGCGCGTCGGCATGCCGGCTAAATCCGGTGTGGGTGGCGGGATTGTGGCGATCATTCCCGGTGACATGAGTATTGCGGTGTGGTCGCCCGCGCTGGATCACTCGGGCAACTCATTGGCTGGCACCGCGCTGCTGGAGAAACTCACCGAGCGGCTGGGCAGATCGATTTTCTAAATGATTATCAAAGCTTTATTCGAAATTTCGAATTCACTCATTAATTCTTTAAATTCGGCACTCAGTAATGCTTTTCGGCAAGCTTCATATTTTTCTTTGCTCACTACCATTACTGAGGTGCCATCAAGATGGACTATTTCCACAGTTTCGCCTGCAATCGCCATATCTAAAATATGTGTCAGATTTTCTTGAGCATTTGTGTATGAAAACTTTGTCATGTTACCTCCATTTATGCCGTTGAAATGTATTACACCCCAACGACAATGGCTGCAACTTAACTCACCACATTTTGCGCTTTGCCCTGCGCAAAGGCGGCGAGATTGCTTTCGATGCCACGCAGCAGATTCGCTACGCCTTGCTGGCTGGCCCAGGCGATGTGCGGGGTTAGCAGCAGATTCGGCACATCGGCTTGCAACAGCGGATGATCGGCTAGCGGGGGTTCGCGGGTCAGCACATCCAGCGCGGCGCCGGCAATCACGCCTTGACGTAATGCGTGTGCCAATTCGCTTTCGTTGATCAATCCACCGCGTGCGGTGTTGATCAGCAGCGCGGAAGGTTTCATCTGCGCCAATGCTTGCGCATTGATTAACTGCGCGGTTTGCGGCGTTAGCGGGCAGTGCAATGTCAGCACATCACAGCGCGCCAGCACTTCCTCAAACGGAAGATAACCAGTGCGCGGTGCAGAGGTTCCGGGACGTTCGGCGTACAGCACTTGCATGCCCAGCGCCTGCGCCATCTCGCCAACCGCGCTGCCGATATCACCTTTACCGACGATACCCAAAGTCGCGCCAAAAATGTCCTGAATCGGCTGGCGATGCACACAGAAATGGGCCGATTCCGGCCAGGCGGAACGCGTGCTGTTAGCGTAATCCAGCAGATGACGACGCAGCGCAAACAGCGCGGCAATCACACCTTCGGCCACGCTGCGCGTTGAATAGCCGGGCACGTTACTGACCACAATGCCGCGCTCGCGGCAGGTCGCTAAATCGATGCAGTCATAACCGGTGGCGGCCACGCAGATGAAACGCAGATCGGGCAGTTGTGCCAGCGTTTCTGCGCGCAGCGGCACTTTATTGGTGATGGCGATTTGTGCGCCTTGCAGCGCAGTGACAATCTCCGCGGCTTGCATGCTGCCGTGATAGTGCCAATCGGTACACCAAGTTGGACGTGTAGGCGGTTGCGGCAAGGTATCGCCATCCAACGTGACTATTTTCATCGTGGCTCCGTTTTGTTGTTTCTGCATTGTTCTCATCAAGTTGCATTAAGGTTAACAAAAGCTCAGCCGAAAGTGATGATTTTCAAAAGGTGCGAATTTTTCCTTAAATAGTCTCTATTTTTTTAACCCCGCCACGTCAATCGCGTTACACTTCCGCCTCATTTACGGAATCATCCACTAGCAACCATGACGTTTACACATCAATTCCGCCAACGCCTAACTGCCTGCGTCGCCATTGTGGCGGTGTTGCTGCTGTTCGTTGCGCCGATTGTGTCGAAATCGTTGATGGAGCGGCAGCGTCAAATCATGACCATGCCGCAGCACAGCATGATGGACAATTCGATGAGCCATCACCAAATGATGATGGCGGATATGTCGATGCCGGGCATGAATCATCACATGATGGACGATGGGGAATTTGCCTGCGGCTACTGTGATCTGCTGGTACATGTGCCGCTGCTGCTGTGGGTGTTTATTCCGTTCATTTGGCTGATCATGGTGATCTCGCGCGCCCCGCCGCTGCCCGTTGTGGTTGCGCCGATTGTGCGTCGCGTCAGTTGCCTCCATCGACCGCGCGCCCCGCCTGCAACGCTTCTCTGCTGATTGATTACGGTGCAACGATGTCGGGTACGCCCGTCATGCACTTTGGCATTCTTTTATCGGAAGGAAGACGGCTTTGTCTGTTGCTCACTCTGCATCACCGCGCGGTGCGGTGCTTAATCTGCTACGTCGCTTACATTTTTATATTGGGCTGTTTGTCGCGCCCTTCATCTTTGTGGCGGCACTCAGCGGCACGCTGTATGTGCTGACGCCACAACTGGAAAATCTGATTTATGCCGATGCGTTAACGGTGCAGCCGCACGGCGATGCGCAACCACTGTCGGCACAAATCAGTGCCGCACGCGCTTATGTTGGCGAAAACCAGCACATCTACGCGGTTCGTCCTGCACCTGGCGCGACCGATACCACGCGCGTGCAATTCAGCGATGCCACGCTCACTGATTCACGCACTCGCGCGGTGTTTATCGATCCTTACAGCCTAAAAGTGAAAGGCGATATGCCGGTTTATGGCACCAGCGGTGTATTGCCGCTGCGTACCACCATCGACTTGTTGCACAGTAGTTTGCTGCTCGGCGATTTCGGCCGTAACTACAGCGAACTGGCAGCGTCCTGGTTGTGGGTCGCGGCGTTAGGCGGTGTGGTGTTGTGGCTGGGAACGCGTCCGAAGCGCAAGCTGAAACAGCCGCGTAACGGCTTCACCTTTAGTCGCCACTGGCACATAACGCTCGGTCTGACATTGGTTGTGGGTTTGGTGTTCTTCTCGATCACCGGCCTCACCTGGTCACAATGGGCGGGCGGCAATATTGATCGCTGGCGTACCGAGCTGAATTGGTTAACGCCGCAAGTGAATACCTCGCTGAATAGCGATGCGCCGGCAACACCGGCTAATCCGCATGCCGAACATATGCCGGATATGGATATGTCGGGTATGAGCATGCCAATGTCGGCGATGACCAAACCGGCAGCGGCTCCGGCTAAACCGGTACTTAACAATGCCGCCGATACCGATTGGGATCGCGTATTAAGCGCCGCACGTCTGGATGGGCTGAGCGCCACCAAGCTTGAACTGCGTCAGCCGAAAAGTGCCGACAAAGCCTGGGCGGTAACGGAGATTGATCGCAGTTGGCCGACTCAGGTTGATGCGGTTTCCGTCAATCCGCAGGACTTCAGCGTGGTCGATCACGTCTATTTTGCCAATTTCCCGCTGGTTGCCAAGCTAACGCGTTGGGGCGTGGATGCGCACATGGGCGTGCTGTTTGGCTTGCCGAATCAATTGCTGCTGGCCTTCTTCGGCCTCGGTTTGTGCAGCATGATCGTGTTCGGATATCGCATGTGGTGGATTCGCCGTCCGAAAGACGTAGAAGCCAATCCGGCGCAAACGCTGACCGAAACCTGGATGGCGTTGCCACATTACGCCAAAGGTGCGTGGTTGATGGTGGCGCTGATGCTGGGCTATGCGCTGCCGGTGATGGGAGCCAGTCTGGTGGCGTTTCTGCTGGTGGATATTCTGCGCTGGCGCAAGCAACAACGTGCGCCACTGGACGAAGCCGCACTGTTGGCATCGCAGCAATCGCCGCTGGGCATTATCCGCGCGCGATTTGCGGTGAAGCGTAAAGAGATGCGCTACTTCCTGCGCGGTTTGTTCATTCTGGCGATGATTGTGGGTTCAGTGATGAGCAACGCGATTATTGGTGGCGTGATCGATCAATACGGCATTCCGTTCAGCCATTGGTCGCTGACCATGTACATCACGCAGGGCTTTATGATTGCGTTGTATACCACGGTGTTTACTGCCTTGATGTCGATTCCGTTGTGGTATTTCTTCCTCGGCGAGAAGGATGATCGCGGGTAAGTGCGTTCTGTTAAAAGGTGCGCAAATATGCGCACCAACTTTCGTAGGGTCGCCATTTATGGTGACCTGGTTTAAAAATCCGCCTTCAACACCACGCGATAATTAGCTTTCCCCGCGCGCACATGTTCCAGCGCTTCATTCACCTGCGACATTGGGAACTCCTCCACCTGCGGCGCGATATCGCTGCGTGCAGCCAGCTTCAGCAACGCCCGCAGTTGGCCTGGCGATCCAGTTGATGAACCGGTCAACGCGCGATCGCCCACAATCAAACTGAACGCCGGCACTTCAAACGGTTTCATCACTGCGCCAACGGTGTGAAACGCACCTTTACGCGCCAGCGCCTGATAATACGGCTTCCAATCCAATTCCACCGCCACGGTGCTGATGATCAAATCAAACTGTCCAACCAACGCGCTCAAAGCTTCAGGATCGCGGCTGTTGACGACGCGATCGGCGCCCATAGCTTTAATCGACTCGGTTTTTGCCGCCGACGAACTGAACGCGGTGACATGCGCGCCCATCGCCCGCAGCAGTTTGATCGCCATATGCCCCAACCCGCCGATGCCAATCACGCCGACGCGGCTGGTGGCAGAGATATTGTGCATCAACAACGGCTTAAATACGGTAATGCCGCCGCACAATAACGGGCCAGCGCTGGCGATATCCAGCGCATCCGGCAGCGGAATCACCCATTGCCAGTTGGCGCGCAAATGGCTGGCAAAGCCGCCTTTGTTGTTGATGGTCGAGGTTTTGCCGTTCTCACAGTTGACCTGATCGCCTTCAATGCAGGCATCGCAGTGCTGACAGCTTTTTGCCGTCCAGCCAATGCCAACGCGCTGGCCGATGTTTAGCCCTTTGTTGTGCGCCGCATCGCCCAACGCCACCACGCGCCCAATCACTTCATGTCCAGCGATCAACGGATAACGCGAACCGCCCCATTCGTTATCAATCATCGACAAATCAGAATGGCACACGCCGCAATACTCCACTTCGACCTGCACATCTTCGGCGGCCAGTGGCCCGGCATCGTATTCGTAAGGCACCAGCGCCTCACCCGCTTGCAGAGCGGCATAGCTGGAAATCTTCATCGCTGTCCTCGGAGGTTGATTTGACGACAGCAGTTTACCAAAGCAGCACATAATATAATGCTGAATAATCAGGGGATTGAGTGAGGGGATGCTGTTTTACAGGTAGGATCGAACGGTTAAAAAGGCCGCCATTGCTGGCGGCCTGCTTTAAAAAATCAGAAATCGGCCTTCAACACCACGCGGTAATTGGCTTTACCGGCGCGAACGTGTTCCAGCGCATCATTGATTTTCGACATCGGGAACTCTTCCACATGCGGAGCGATATCCGCACGCGATGCCAGTTTCATCAGTGAACGCAGCTGGCCTGGCGAACCGGTAGATGAACCGGTTACCGCGCGATCGCCCATAATCAGGCTAAATGCTGGCACTTCGAACGGCTTCATTACTGCGCCAACGGTGTGGAATTTACCGTGTGGTGCCAGCGCCGAGAAGTACGGCTGCCAATCAAGATCGACCGCGACGGTGCTGATAATCAGATCAAACTGGCCTGCCAGCGCGTTCAGCGCCTGCGGATCGCGGCTATTGACCACACGGTCAGCGCCCATCGCTTTGATCGATTCGGTTTTGCTGGCGTTTGAGCTGAATGCGGTGACTTCGGCACCCATCGCGCGCAACAGTTTGATCGCCATGTGGCCCAAACCACCGATACCAATCACGCCGACACGGCTGGTGGCGGTGACATGATGCATCAACAACGGTTTGAACACGGTGATGCCGCCGCACAGCAGCGGACCGGCTGAGGTGATATCCATGCTTTCTGGCAGTGGAATCACCCATTGCCAATCGGCACGCAGATGGCTGGCGAAACCGCCTTTGTTCATGATGGTTGGCACGGAACCGTTTTCGCAGTTGACCTGCTCACCGTTGATACACGCGTTACAGTGCTGGCAGCTTTTGGCAGTCCAGCCGATACCGACGCGCTGACCCACTTTCAAACCTTTGTCCTGCGCCGCATCGCCCAGTGCGCTGATGCGACCAATCACTTCGTGACCGGCAATCACAGGAAACGAGGAAATGCCCCATTCGTTATCAATCATGGAAAGATCAGAGTGGCACACTCCGCAGTAATCGACCTCAACTTGCACCTCTTCAGCCGCCAGTGGACCGGCCTCATATTCGTAAGGCACCAGCGCTTCACCCGCATTCAAGGCGGCATAACTTTTGATTTTCATTACTGTCCTCTGTATCAACGTTTTTGACTCGGCAAGTCTAGCAGAGCGAGTTTTACAGCCTTGCAGATAAATCCGTCAGTTAGCCGCTTTTGCACGCCAGAACTGACGAAAAGCATTCAACGTTAAAGCACATCATGATTGAGCGGCGTGCGCCAGGCGAGGCGCGCCTCTTCAAGCAACTGGCTGGCGGTGACGGTGGGCGGTAAACGCATCAGCACTTTGCTCGCCTGCCAATAGCACAACACCATGAGCTCATCGGATTCGCTTTCCGCCAGCTCCATCAGGCGACCACGCAATGCAGGCACATCCAGCGTTTGTTGTTCATCCATCATTTCAGCGATGGTTTCACTGAGCACCTGACGGATGATTTTCCAGGAGAGATTGGCAAACACATTGAACCTCGTTACTTAACGTTTGGCTCCAGGCAAATGAATCAAAACGTGCGGCATCGGCAGCACTCAAAAAGTTAAAATAACTATAGTCGCTTATTTTCTGCACAACGGCGTGGCACGGGGAATTTCTTGTAGCTCGCGGATCTATAACCTGATTTTTCTTTCCACACATTTTCGCCCGCCGAATGGCCTTGTAACAAAAAAGCATAAGCCGACGCTGGCTGTCGCGGCGGCGCTTTGCCACAGTAAGGCAACTTTTATCCGTCCACAGGGAATTACCATGAGCCAATCCACTGCATTACATGCCGATCCGCTGGTTTGGGGCCACGGCCCAAAGGTGTTTGAAGTGTTTCTTGAGCCGACTTGCCCGTTCTCAGTGCGTGCGTTCAATAAGCTCGATGCGCTGCTGAAGTTGGTTGGCGAAGAGAAGATGACGCTGAAAATTCGTTTGCAATCACAGCCCTGGCATATGTATTCCGGCGTGATTGTGCGTTATATCCTCGCCGCCTCCACCTTGCCCGCAGGCAAAGCCGCGGCGAAAAAGGTGTTGCAGGCGGTCGCCGATCATCGTGAAGAGTTTGAATTCACCGATCACAGCCACGGCCCGAATATGGATGCGACGCCAAACCACATCCTCGATCGCCTGGAAAAATACAGCGGGGTAAACGCGCGCGAGGCTTTCCTGCGTGCCGAGCTGCAAAACGAGATCAAATGGCACAGCAAATATTCGCGGCAGAACGGCATTCACGTCTCGCCGACCTTTATTACCAACGGCTTAGTGCAATTGGACATCGGCAGCGGCGATGACATTGAATCCTGGGCGCAGCGCATCCTCGCTTAACAGTTTCAGCCCGCTGCGGCGGGCTTTTGGTATGATTTCGCAACAGATTTTTGCTTGCACCGCCGCATCGAATTCCGATAATCGTTATCTACCTAATTATACAGCGAGAAAGGGAATGCGTTTTTCACACCTCACCGCGCTGCTGCTCACCGCTGGCGCCGGTTTTAGTCTGCATGCACAAGCCAATACCGATATCCGTGTCACTTATGCCGGTTCAATGGGCAAAGTCATGGATCAATCTTTAGGTCCAGCGTTTGCTAAACAAAACAACGGCAGCTATGAAGGTCAGGGCCAGGGCGCATATGGCATGGCGCGTTTGCTCGCCAGCAAAAAAATTACTGCCGATGTGTTTGTTTCCATCACGCCGGGACCGATGCAAATTCTGAAAGATGCCGGATTAATTGACGATGCGGTGCCGGTTGCCAGTACCAGCATGGTGGTGGCATATAGCCCGAAAGGAAAATATGCGCAGCAGTTCGCGCAGGCCAAAGGCAGTGATGCCAGCTGGCTGAAGGTGCTGGCGACGCCGGGCCTGAAGTTTGGTCGTACCGATCCGATCAACGATCCGAAAGGACAAAACATCGTCTTTACCCTGCTGCTGGCCGAGAAGTATTACCACCAGCCAGGCATCGCCGACAAGATTATGGGCGGCTATCAAAATCCGGCACAAACCCATTTGGAAGGCGGTTTGTTGGCGCGACTGGAGAGTGGCCAAGTCGATGCCGCTGCCGGTTATGAGAGCGAAGTGATCTCCGCACACTTGCCGTATGTGGCGCTGCCTGACGAGATTAATCTGAGCAATCCGGCGATGTCGAAACAGTGGTACGACACGGTGAGTTTCAGCGTGAAAGACAGCGCAGGTAAAGACAAGGTGCTGCACACGCAGCCATTGGTTTACTACGCCGCCGTGCTGAAGAATGCACCACACGGTACCGCAGCGGGCAAAGCGTTTGTCGATTTCATGCTGAGCCAGCCGGGTCAGGCGCTGTTTAAACAAAATGGTTACGCTGCGCCGAAAGGCGATTCGATCTACCCATAATGCGCTACCGTCACGCCACCGCGTTGTGGCTGTCACTGCCAGCACTGTTGATGCTGGCAGTGCCGTTTATCACGCTGATTGGTGTCACTAACTGGCAGCATTTGCAGTTGGCGTGGGGCGACAGCCATGCCATCGCCACCTCATTAGGTTTAGGCGGCATTGCGCTGCTGCTGATTTTTATCACAGGGCTGCCGGTCGCGTGGTGGCTTTCACGCGCCAACGGTCGGGCACGATTCGTTGTCGAATTGCTGGTGATGATCCCGCTGCTGACGCCGCCGCTGGCGATGGGTATTTTGCTGGTGAGCGCTTACGGCCCGTATAGCGTGCCGGGCGAGTTGCTGAGCAAGTTTGGTTGGACGCTGGTGAATAATCCCGCCGCTTTTATTCTGGCGCAATGGTATGGCGCGCTGCCCTACTTCATCACCACAGCCCGTTCTGCGTTTGCCACGGTGCCAAAGGATATTTTGGACGTGGGCAGTACGCTGGGCGCGTCATCGTGGCAATGCTTTTGGCGCTTATCGCTGCCGATTGCCGCGCCAGGTTTGGCTACGGCCAGCGCATTAGCGTGGGCGCGCGCGATGGGCGAATTTGGCATTGTGATGATTTTTGCTTACTTCCCGCAGGGCATGCCGGTGCAGTTGTACAACAATCTGCAAAACAACGGCATTGATTCAGTGTATGTGCTGTTGTGGTTGTTGCTGCTGTTTACCTTGCCGCTGCCGCTGGTGTGTTTCGCGCTGTCGCGACACAAGTCGTAATACGCAAATGGGTCACCATAAATGGCGACCCTACGGATTGCATGGTTTTGTAGGGTCGCCATTTATGGTGACCGCCACTCAAACGCTTACTGCATCACCTTCAACGCATCCATCGCGCAGGCTTCATCCAAATTACCGGCCGGTGCGCCACCGATACCCATCGCGCCAATCACCTGATCGCCGCTTTTCACCGGCACGCCGCCCGCCAACAACAGGTAGCCTGGAATATCACGCATGTTCTGCGCACCGGCATTACTCTGCGCCGCTTCCATCACTTTGCCACTGGTGTTTTTGCTGCTCAACGCGGTAAACGCCTTCATGCGGCTGGCTTCGATGGTGTGCGGACCGGCGTTATCCATGCGCTGCACCGCTTTCACCAAACCGGCGCGATCCACCACGGTGACCGTCACGTTGTAGTTTTTAGCCGCGCAGGATTGAATCGCCGCGCTAGCCAGTTTCTGTGCATCAGCCAGTGAAAGGTTAGTTTCAGTTAATGCCGCGTGGCTGCCGAAAGAGACGAACGCCGCCGCAGCGGCAATCAGGGAAAGGCGAATGTTCATGTGTCACTCCTTGAATTAGTTGAGTGACACTTTATCTAGCCGAAGGGAAAAGAAATATTCGGAGGATTACGCGTGCGACCAGGTAGTTATACCTGGTTCAACTGCTGCCACGCGTGAATCAGTTGCGCGAGGTTGCTCAACTCCAGCTTGGCAAACACCGCTGCGCGATGCGCCTCAACGGTGCGCGGCGACAGCGAAAGATCCCGCGCGATCTCTTTGCTGGTTTGCCCGGCAATCATCAACTGCATCACTTCATTTTCTCTCGATGACAATAGGGCAAAACGCGCCTGCAAACCCTGTTGCGACTGCCAGCGCTGCGCACGCTGCTCGCTCTCATTCATTGCTTGATGAAGAGTTTCCAGCAGCGGTTCGATATCCAATGGTTTGGTGTAGAACTCAAATGCGCCCTGACGAAACGCGCGGCGACAGGCTTCGATAGTTCCATGTCCGGTCATGATGATCACCGGCAGCAGCGGATGACGATCGCCCTGCTCCGCCAGCCAGCTTAATCCGCTAATGCCTGGCATGCGTACATCCAACAATAAGCAACCTTGCAGCGGCTCCTGCGCCTGAGTCGCCGCTTCGAAAGTGGCTAAATCAGCAAAATCCTCGACGTCGTAATCCAACGTTTTCAGCAAAAAACCGAGCGATTCCCGTACGGATAAATCATCATCCACTAACCAAACCTTTGCGCCCATTCCGTTACTCCGCCAGTTGGAAAATTAAGGTGATTTCCGCGCCACCTGCCGCGCGGTTTGCCAGCCGCAGCTGGCCGTTCATGCGTAACATCAAGCTCTCGACCAAAGTCATGCCTAATCCCATGCTGTTGGCGCGCGAGCTGTAAAACGGCATGCAAGCCTGCGCTAATCCTTCCGCAGTGAAGCCTGGGCCGTTATCGCTAATGATGATTTTGATGCCGTGCGGCACGTGTTCCGAGGCAATTTTCACCCACGCATCGGGCCGTCCTTGCTGCATGTGAATGGCGTTTTGCAGCACGTTATGGAACACCTGTTCCAGCCATTGTGGATCGCTCAGCACCTGCGCCTGGTCATGCTGAAATTTCTGCCGCAGTTCAATATCGCCATCATCCAATTCCTGTTGCAGCAGCACCGTGACGCGTCGCCACACAACTTCCGGGCTGACGGCGCTCATCGCCACCGGACGCTCGCTGACGATATCGCGAAAGCGCTGGAGCAAGCCGGCAAGCCGTTCGGTTTGCAGGTTCATAGCATTCAGCGCCTGCGGCAAATTCTCGTGCTTGCCCTGCTTCAACAGTAACTGGCTGCTGTGCAACCAGGTGTTAATGGCGGTCAACGGCTGATTGATTTCGTGGATGATACCCGCGGTGAACTCACCGAGGTCTTCACGCCGCGTGCGCTGGAAATAGTCGGCACGCAGCCGCATCTCGACATGTCGCCGCCAATGCAGCAGCAACCACCAGCCGAGCACGCCGATCACCAGCCACACCACTAACGCCAGCGTGAACGGCAACACATGCAGCGCACGCCAATCGGGATCAGCGCTGCCCTTAAGTAAAAACGGTTGATAGTGATTGATAAAGGGCCGTTGCCATTGCCAGCGCGCATTTTCAGAATAGGCCGCCGACTGAATCGCAGGCGGCGCGTGGATATGAAAAGCCAGCGCCAGCGCAACGTCAGCGCTTTGCAACGCAAAATGCAGATCCACCAGCATGCGAATTTGGCGATAAGGATTGTAAAGCCAGTAACGGCCGCCGCTGACTTCTTCAAAACGCGGCGCGGTGAGCGGGCGATTTACCGTGCGCTCCAGCATCACCAGTTGCGGGAATTTGCCTTGCAGCGTCAGCAGATCTTCATCACCGGAAAGCAGCGGCAGCAGGGTTTCGTTCTGCGTTTGGTAAGTGGCGATGCGATTAAATTGCTCGTGAAAGTTAGCTTCGCTTGCCTGTTGCTGCTGTAAAATTTGATCGGCAAATAACGCAATCAAGGTGATCAGCGTTAACAGTAGCCAGACCAGCCAATACCTTTTCATCCATGGGCGGTAAGTGTGCGGCATCGTTTTCCATCGCTCTACAGTGAAAAAAACCCTCCGTTCAGGGAGGGCGATTTTTCCACAATTTAGCCGGGAAAACCATTAGCACTAATCTGGTTAGCTGTTGCGCTGCAAGTGACTGCTAACAAAGGCGCGACAACGGTCCGAGATCGGATCGCTAAACACTTGCTGCGGCGAGCCGGCTTCCTCAACTTTGCCCTGATGCAAGAACACCGCTTTGTTTGAAACGTCGCGCGCGAAGCCCATTTCATGGGTAACGATAATCATGGTGCGTCCCTCCTCCGCCAGGCTGCGGATAACGCGCAACACTTCGCCGACCAATTCAGGATCAAGCGCCGACGTCGGTTCATCAAACAGAATCGCTTTCGGCTGCTGCGCCAGCGCGCGCGCAATCGCCACACGTTGTTGCTGTCCGCCTGAAAGCTGCGACGGCCATGCGTTACGTTTCTCGTAAAGCCCGACTTTGTGCAACAGCGCTTCCGCCTCTTCAATCGCCTCCTTGCTGCTGCGCTTCTGCACGTGAATTGGCGCTTCGATGATGTTTTGCAGCACGGTTTTGTGCGGCCACAAATTGAAACTCTGGAACACGAAGCCCAGTTGCATACGCATCAATTTGATACTGCGTTGTTGTTCACGGCTGAGCTTTTCATCAGGATTATCAATCGTCACCACTTCATCGCCGACGGTGATTTCCCCGCCCTGCGGCACCTCCAAAAATGGAATGCAGCGCAGCAACGTACTTTTGCCCGATCCGCTGGCGCCGATCAGCGAAATCACATCGCCATCCTGCGCCGTCAGGCTGATGTCGTGCAGCACTTCATGCCCGCTATAACTTTTTCTGAGGTGGCTCAGGGCGATAGTGGGTTTACTCATGAACGTGCTCCAACGTGATAAGGGGATAAACGGCGCTCCAGCAGCGCCACCGCTTTACTCACCAACACGGTCAGCAGCAGATAGATAATCGCCGCGCTGATAAACACCTCGAGCGCGCGGAAGGTTTCGGAAACAATCGAATCGGCGATGCCGGTCATTTCCATCAAGCTGATGGTGCTGACCAGCGAAGTGGCTTTGATCATCGAGATGATTTCATTGCTGTACGCGGGTAGCGCCTGACGCACCGCCAGCGGCAGCGTAATGCGGCGTAGCGTGGTGAAACGCGACATGCCGCTGACCTTGGCGGCTTCCAGCGACTGCACGCTAACGGCATTTAGCCCACCGCGCAAAATTTCTGAGGTGTATGCCGCGTCGTTGAGAATCAACGCAATTAAACCGCACCAGTACGGATCGCGCAGCAGCGGCCACAGCACGCTTTCACGCACCGCGGGCAAGCTGCCGAGACCGTAATAAATCATGAAAATCTGAATCAGCAGCGGCGTACCGCGAAATACCCAAACGTAGAAACGGGTGACATAGCTGCCAACACGATTTTGCCGTAACAGATTCAGCAGCAACGCCAGCACGCCGCCGCCCAGCAGCGATAACAACGCTAAATTGAGCGTCAGCGGCAAGCCGCGCAGCAATGCCGACAAGGTGTGTTGCAGAAAAGTGATATCCATCGTGGCTCCTTACAACCGCGCGCGTTGTTGCCCGCGCATGGCCACTTTTTCCACATAGCGGAAAACAAAATCGGAACAGGTGGTGATGATCAGGTAGATCACCGCGCCAACGCTGTAGAAAAAGAACGGCATTTGCGTTGAGTTCGAGGCGGTAGAAATCTGGTTCATGGTTTCCACCAAACCGGTGACCGAAACCAGCGCCGACTCCTTGATCACCGATTGCCACTGATTGCCCATGCCCGGCAGCGCGGTTTTCAACGCTTGCGGCACAATCATGCGGCGGAACAGCATCAGGCGTCCCATGCCGGTCACCGTTGCGGCTTCCAGCGTGCCTTTGGGGATCGCGTAAAATGCACCACGGAACACGCTGCTTTGATACGCGCCCGAAATCAGGCCAATGGCAATCGCCCCGGCGACAAAGCCGTTCACATCGAACGGGCCTTGCAATCCCAGCGCTTCGCCAACAAACGAAACCACCTGGCGTCCACCAAAGTAAAACAGGTAGATCACCAATAGCTCTGGCACGCCACGAAACAGCGTGATGTAGCCATTGGCGAGGCGCTGTTGCCAGCGCGCGCCGCCAATTTGCATCCAACACAATACGCTGCCGAGCACCGCGCCCAGCAGCCATGCACACAATGAAACCGTGACGGTGACCGTGGCGGCGTTAAGCAACACGCCACCCCAGCCTTCATCACCAAAACCTAAAAGTTGCCAATCAATAGCCATAAGCGTCCAGCATTACTCCGCAGGCGCGACGTTTTCGCCGAACCATTTTTCTGACAGCTGCTTCAGCGTGCCATCTTTGATCATGGAATTGATCGCGTTATCCAGCGCCGCTTTCAGCTCAGGATTGTTCTTCTGCACCGCGATAGCTGAGCCCTGGCCCAACACGCCGCCGGAGAAACCGTAGCCGGTACTGTTAACGCTATCCGCATGCTTTTTCACGTAAGCATTGAGGTTGGTGCGCGAGGCCATCACCGCATCCACACGGCCATTCAGCAAATCCGCGAAGGTTTCTGGACCGGCTTGATAAGTGCGGATAGTGGCAACGTCGGCCAGATATTTGTTGAGGAAGTCGGCCTGAATGGTGGCTACCTGCACGGCGATGGTTTTGCCTTTGAATTTCTCTTTCAGTGCGTCAATGGCTTTGCTCATATCGGCGTCATTCGCGACCTGCACCACTTCGCCATCGCCCGGCAAAGTATCCACCGCGCTCTTTTTCAACGTCACGAAACCGGAAACGCTCACGGTGTACTGGCGCGAGAAATCCACCACTTCTTCACGTTTAGGCGTGACGGTGACCGCATCAATCACCGCGTCGTATTTGCCATCAACCAAACCTGGAATCAGCCCCGACCATTTCTGCGCCACGATTTCATATTTGAAACCGGCACGCTTAGCGATTTCAGCCACCATATCCGGCTCATAACCCACGATTTTGCCGTTCGGCGTGGATTGGTTAAACGGAGGATAAGCCGCTTCGGTGGCGAATTTCAGGGTGCCAAAATCTTTTGCCTGAACCAGAGCGGAAGAAGCCAGTAATAAACCAGCAGCAAACAGTGCTTTACGCATCATCATGAAACCTCAGAGTTCGTTATTTTAAGAGAGTAAATCAATGGCTATGCGGGCAAGCGCCTGCGTGCCAGCATCGATACTGCGTTCGTCGGGTTGATAATCCGAGTTGTGCAAATGGTCGTCGCGGCCCGGCGTGCCGGAACCAATATGGATTTGGCAACCCGGCGCGCGTTCGGTAAACAGCGAAAAATCTTCGGCACCAAAACTGGCGCTGGGTTTGGCGATAATCGCTTTACCGAATTGATGCGACAAAATCGGTTCCAGCGCATCGATCAGCGCGTCGTCGTTCATCAGCGGCGGCACGCCAAGTTGATAATTAACGTCAATACGCGTGTTCAATGACAGCGCTACGCCCGCGCAAATACGCTTAAACGCCGCTTCGATCAGCTTGCGGACGTCAGGCGATTTGGTACGCACCGTGCCCTGGATCAGGCAACTGTCAGAAATGATGTTGTGCGTGCTGCCGCCATGAATATGGCCGATGGTTAGCACCGCCGAATCAGCTGGATCCAGCTCGCGTGAAATAATGGTTTGCAGCTGATTGATCAAATTCACCGCGGCAATAATCGGATCGACGCCCATGTGCGGGCGCGCCGCATGGGCCGATTTGCCGTGCACAATCACATCAAAATCATCGCTCGATGCGGTGCTAGCGCCGCGTGTCAGGGCAACCTCTCCTGCCGCCAGCTCAGGTTTGTTGTGCAGCGTAATGGCGAGATCAACGCCGTCCGCCGCGCCATCGGCAATCATCGCTTCGGCACCGCTTTCAGGGGTTTCTTCGGCTGGCTGGAAAATCAGGCGCAGCGTGCCATGCAGTTGCGCACGGTAGTGCGGCACAATCGCTGCCACGCCGAGCAGCGTTGCCGTGTGAATATCGTGGCCGCAGGCGTGCATTTTGCCGGGATATTGGCTGCTGAACGGCAAGCCGGTTTGTTCATGAATTGGCAGCGCATCCATGTCAGCGCGCAACAGCACGGTTTTACCCGGATGATCGCCGACGATGTCCACCATCACGCCGGTGCGACCGACGCCGGTTTTTGGCGTCAAACCTAAACGCAGCAGCTCTTGCTCAACGATGTTGGCGGTACGAATGGTGTCGAAACCCAGCTCCGGATGCGCGTGGATGTCACGGCGAATGGCGATGAGGTGCGCTTGCAGGCTTTCACTTTTGGCGCTGATGTCCCTGGCTAAAACATCTTTATGATCGGTCATGTTTGCAATGATCTTTCTCAGGCAGAGCCTGGCCTTTATGGCATTTTTATTAAAATTGACTCCGTATTTATTCACAGCATCCAGCAGATTGCAACGCGCAATCCTTTTGGTTACTTGCTGAATTTTCGCAAGAATTTTCTAATTCACTGCCTGAGCAGGATAAAAAGCCAGTTCTGCATCGTTAGGCAGTTATAACATTCATGATCCACGGTGGATCATCAGATTTATTGATGTCAAAAATGGCGGTCACCATCAATCGCGACCCTACGAAACCTGGCACATTAGCCAATCACGTACGGCGATCACCGCTGCTGGCTCACGCGGACGGCGCGGCCAAACCAAATACCATCCAGCATCCACTTCCATCTGCTGTGTAAACGCCGGAACTAAACGCCCGCTGGCGAGATCGTTCTGCACAAAATGCGGGCTGGTGAGCGCCATGCCCTGCCCGCTGATCGCCGCTTCCAGCGCCAGCGCAGTTTGGTTGAAGCGTAAATGATGCGGATGATGCAGCGACTGACCTGGGAAGATAAAAGAGAGAAACGCCGGCCACAGATGATGCCCATCGTGGAGCAAGGCGTAGCGCTGGCAATGTGCCTTGTCACGCGGATCGCCGTGTTCTGCCAATAATGTTGGGCTGATCACCGCCAGCAGCGATTGTCTGAACAGCAAGGTCGCATCCAATCCCACGCCAAACGGCGGCCGCCCGTAACGCACCGCTAAATCGACGCCTTCATGATGAAACTGCACCAAACGCTCGGAAGCCAGCACGCGCAGATCGATCTCCGGCCATGCGGCGGTGAAACTGGGTAAACGTGGCAGCATCCAGCGGCTGGCAAATGTGGGCGTAACGCTGAGTGTCAGGCGATTAGGCTCCGGGCGCAGCGTGCGCGTGGCTTCATCGATCAATTCAAACGCCTGGCGAATACTCACGGCATAGCCCGCGCCTGCGCCGGTCAACGCCAATGTACGCGGCAAACGCTCAAACAGTTTCAGCCCGAGGCTGGCCTCCAATCCGCGGATCTGCTGCGCCACCGCGCCTTGCGTTACTCCCAATTCCTCGGCCGCCAACCGGAAGTTGAGATGGCGCGTGACCGCTTCGAACACCTTCAACGCATTGAGGGGTGGCAGATCGTTAAATCCCTGGCTCATCCTATAGTTTTCCTACTGTCAATTGGCAAACAGACTGACTCTCTGTTGCTGAAATTACCTTTTATACTGGCTTAAATCGAATAAAATTGATGAGGAATGGACGAAATGACAGTAGAAAAAGTCGCAGTAATCGTTGCTGGTGGCAGCGGAATGGGCGCAGCAGCGGCAGAGAAGTTAGCCAGCGAAGGTTATAAAGTGGCGATCCTCTCTTCTTCCGGCAAAGGCGAAGCGTTAGCGCAACGTTTGGGCGGATTGGGCGTGACGGGTTCAAATCAGTCGGTCGCAGATTTGCAGAACCTGGTTGATCAAACGATGGCGCGCTGGGGCCGTATTGATGTGTTGGTCAACAGTGCGGGTCACGGCCCGCGCGCACCGATTCTCGAATTGAGCGACGAGCAATGGCAGCTCGGCATGGAAACCTATTTGTTGAACGTGATTCGCGCCACGCGTCTGGTCACGCCCATCATGCAGCAGCAAGGTGGCGGCAGCATCATCAACATCTCTTCGGCATGGACTTTCGAACCGACCGATATGTTCCCAACGTCAGCGGTGTTTCGCGCCGGTTTAGCGTCGTTCAGTAAAATCTTCGCCGATACCTACGCCGCCGATAACATTCGCATCAATAACGTCTTGCCTGGCTGGATCGATAGTTTGCCGAAAACCGATCAGCGTCGTGACAGCGTGCCGCTGCAACGTTACGGCACAGCAGAAGAAGTCGCGGCCACCATCGCCTTCCTGGCTTCACCGGGCGCAGCCTACATCACCGCCCAGAATATTCGCGTCGATGGCGGCGTCACACGCAGCGTGTAACGGAAATTTCCTACCTGAGAGCTAAGCGTAAATCAGTGCCACGCTTAGCTTTATTGTTTGTAATGTTTATTTTTTAAACGAAAAAACAAGACCGGTCTTGTCGATTACAACCCCTCAAATCGTCAGAATGTTCGCATTCCACTGACAGCACTTTCTTACTTCGCTCAGTGAACTCCCTTTAAACATTTTAACTTGAGGTTACTATGCAAACGATTTTACGTACTCGTATCTCTGCGCTGTTCACCACCGAACGCCACCAGGTTTGGCAGCTGATGTTCGCAGGCTGTGCTGCATTTTGGATCTTGCTGATCGTTGCCGTAATGGGCATTCGCTAAGTTAATGCGCCTGTAATTGGCCGGATAATTGCTCCGGCGGTAATAACTCAAACGCTCGCTTCATCACTCGCGCCTCTTCCGCAGGACTGCGACCAAACATCCGTTTGAACTCACGATTAAACTGCGAATCGCTTTCATAGCCCACGCGTGCCGCCGCTCCGGCGGCAGTGAGATTATCGCGAATCATCATTAAACGTGCCTGATGCAGACGTAACGATTTAACATATTGAATCGGCGAGGTTTGCGTGACGGTTTTGAAATGCAAATGAAAACGCGGCACACTCATACCGGCTTCATTCGCCAAATGCGGCACATCTAACGGCAAGCGCCAGTCAGCATGGATGCGCTGTAAAGCCCGCGCGATACGCCCAAAATGACCTTGGTAGGTTAACGCCGCCCGCACCGCTCCGCCCTGCTCGCCCATCAATACACGAAAACAGATCTCCTCAACGCGCGCTGGCCCCAACACTTTGGCTTCGAGCGGATCGCTCAACGCTTCTAATAATCGCAAAGTACTTTCCGCCAACGACTCATTGACCGGCGTGGAGATAATCCCGGCTGGTGGCAACGCCGTTTCTACATCAACCAATTGCGCCACCAGCCGCGCGACCATGGTGGCATCCAAACGCACGGCAATTCCCAGCAACGGTTCTTCCGAGGTCGCTTCTGTTTCGGCGGAAAACGGCAGCGGCACCGATAACACCAAATAGTGTTGCGCATCGTAGCGATACATTTTGTCGGCGAGGAAAGCGCGTTTCGAACCCTGACAAATAATGATGATGCTCGGTTCATACAGCACCGGCGTGCGCGCCCATTGGCGATCGGCCCGCATAAAACGCACGCTATCGAGCAATGATTCGGTATAGCCTTCCTGACGCGCCAGCTGACTGAGTAACGCGCAGGTTCGTTGTTGCACGGTTTGCGACATGATGACGTTCCCGGAGAGATTCAGGCAAAGCATAGCCTTAATAATGAAATCCGCACAACTGCGGCGAGAGGATCAGGCAATCATGCGCCACAATCCGGTCTGTTGCGTTTTTCGACAAACATCAACAATAGCCTCGTCAACTCAACGAGGAATTAATTATGTCTACCGCAAGCAAAGTGATTATTTTAACTGGTGCCAGCAGCGGCATCGGCGAAGGCATTGCCCGTTTACTGGCGGCTGAAGGCCACAAATTGCTACTGGGCGCGCGCCGCACCGATCGTCTTTCCGCACTGTGCGATGAACTGCGCTTTAACGGCGCCGAGGTGGATTATCTCGCCACCGACGTAACCCGAAAAGCCGACACGCAGCAGCTGGCGGATTTCGCGCTGGAGAAATATGGTCGCATTGATGTGATGATCAACAACGCAGGTGTGATGCCGCTGTCGCCAATGAGTTCGCTGAAAGTGGATGAGTGGGATTTGATGCTCGACGTCAACGTTCGTGGCGTGTTGTACGGCATCGCAGCGGTGTTACCGACCATGCAAACACAGCAATTCGGCCATATCATTAATATCGCCTCGATTGGTGCGCTGGCGGTTTCGCCTACCGCCGCCGTGTATTGCGCCACCAAGTTTGCGGTGCGCGCCATTTCGGATGGATTGCGTCAGGAGTCGCGCCAGCTACGCGTTACGGTGATCAATCCAGGCGTAGTGGAATCGGAACTCGCCGACACCATCAGCGACAGTGTGGCGCGCGAAGCGATGAAGAGTTATCGCCAGATCGCACTCAAGCCAGAAGCGATTGCGAAAGCAGTCAGTTGGGCCATCGATCAGCCTGGCGAAGTTGACGTCAATGAAATCACCATGCGTCCTACGGCCAGCGCACATTGATAATGAATAGGTGGCGATTTCAGGCTGAAATCGCCAGCTCTTTGGCGTGGGATCTTCAGTGTTTAAGCCGATCTGCGGCCATTTCAGTGGCTAAACGTCGCCGGGCGATAAAGTCACTCATTTGCAGTTTTGCCTGGGCTAAACGTTCTCCAGAAGCAGTACGCGGAGAACCCGAATTGAATGGCGGAGCGGGATCATATTCCATTTGCAGTTGAATATTTTCCGCTACGTCGCGACCAAACAATGTTGCAGCCACGGTTAAAGCAAAGTCGATGCCCGACGTCACACCCGCGCCGGTAATACGATTGCGATCACGCACCACGCGTTCCGCAACCGGCGTAGCGCCTAGTAAGCTCAATTGATCTAACGATCCCCAATGCGACGTCGCACGATATCCCTGCAACAATCCCGCCGCACCTAAAACCAAAGAGCCGGTACACACCGATGTTACCCATTGCGCGTTTTCCGCCATGTGGCGTACAAAATCCAGGGTTTCGATATCATCCATCAACGCAATTTGTCCGGGACCGCCGGGAATGCAGATTAAATCGAGTTGAGGACATTCTTGGAACGTCATGGTAGGCACGATCGCCATACCCCGATCCGATATCACCGGTTGGCGATCTTTCCAAATCAGGTAATTGTTGACGTTGGGCATGCGGGCAAACACTTCCCACGGGCCGGTGAGATCGAGTTGCGTTAGGTTGGGAAACAGCAGAAAACCGATATTCAGTGGTGAGGTGGCGGCCATGATAAGCTCCAGCAGCAATCAGAGCGTTATCATGGCCTTGCTTGTAATTTGAACGCAACGAATTAATTCAGAATCGGTTTCGTCGCCGGTTGTTTTACGCCATCAGCCAGTGCAAACAAAGCCTCGACGCGCTCTTTCTCTTTAGCGTCCACTGGAATCAGTAAACCGCACACCACAAATACTGCGACGTTACCCGCCAAACCCACAATGCCGCTGGTGAGCGATCCCAGCGCCGGGATGTCGTCCGGGTAGAACACCGTCAGCACGATGGCGATCACAATGCCGGTCATCATGCCCATCAATGCGCCTTGCTTATTACCAAAGCGGCTGAAGATGCCGAAGAACAGCGGCACCGCTAACTGAATGATGCCTTGATACGAGATCTGCGCCAGCAATTGCAGTCGTGAATAGTTGAAAGTGAAATACGCCAACAGTGCTGCGGCGACGATAAACACCACCATGCCGGATTTCGCTAATACCGTTAACTGACGATCGCTACGCGGTTTGTTCCAGGTCGCGAGGTCGTTGGCGAATTGCGTGCCACACACCTGTACGCAACCATCGACGTGACCGATACTCGCTGCCAAAACGATCACCAGCGCTATCGCCAGCAACCACGGGCCGCCTTGATCAAACAGCGCGGTAAAGAAACCGTTTTGTGGATTGGCTTGCACATTGGCGTCCTGGCTCACGGCGGTGGCGAACAACATCAGGATGGCGTAGAAACCGCCGACCAGCAGGATGGTCAACAATGTGCCCTTCTTCACCGCACGAATGCCGCTGGCGGTGTAGATGCGCTGGAAACTCATCGGCCAACACATCGAACCGATCACGCCAGTGAAAATCAGGCTGAACATGTACCACGGACCATAATGCGAGCCTTCTGCGCCTGGGATTTGCAGCATTGCCGGTGGCAGCGTGGCGAGTTGTCCATAGCTGTGATCGCCGGTGAACAGCAAGATCACACAAACTAACGCACCCAAGCCGTAAGCGATGATGCCCTGATACATATCGGTCATGATCAGCCCGCGCATACCCATGCTAACGGTCCAATATTGGCGTACCAGAATCAGCAGCACACCCGCGATCAAGCAAGTGGTGACGCCCCAGCGACCAAAGCTGGCGAACTCCACCAACAGCGCCAATGCCTGAATCCCCATTACCACCCACGGGAATACGCAGATGATGCCGATGATCGATGCCACGCGTTTCACTGCCGGGCTGTTAAAGCGCATGCCCAGCAGATCGGGTTGTGTTGTGAGGTTGAAATGCTGGCCCCATTTCCACGCGCGGCGCGCCATCAAATACATTGCGGTGACGCCTAGCGTTGAATAGACCGCGCCATAAAAACCAATCACGCCGCTGACTGATAACGCAAAGAAAGCGGTGAACGTTGCGCCCGGCCACCAGGAGTTGGTGTAACTCATGGCGATGTACCACGGACCGTAAGAACGTCCGCCAACGGCATAATCAGAAAACGAGGTGCTTTTACGATTGGTGGCGTAAAGGACGGCGATCATGATCGCCAGAAACAGCCCAATCATGCCAAAGGTGATTAAGTAATGCGGTTCTGCTGCGCTGATTTTCATGATACTTCCTCATCTTGCGGAATTTCACCAAATGCACACTCCGCGAGGTACATCACCCACAATCCAATACCAAGAAATACGGCGATAGCCAGCCAGTAAATAATCGGTAGTGGAATCCCCAGAAATAGTGCACTGCTGCCACTTACGCTTAAATAAAGTGGCGGACAGAGCGCTAGCAGTAATAACGCCAGCAGGTATATGGAAAAGATTTTATTTTTAATGCTAATGCGGGCGCGCAGTTGTTGCCCGATGACCATCGAACTCATAGCGATTTCCTCAACGTTTATTTATGGTATGCGCACTCCATTACCTGCTGAAAAACAGCCTCTCCCCGGTGGTAAAAATCTTTATTTGCCTATTAATCACAGGTCACCATAAATGGCGACCCTACGAACGCGGGTATGACGTGGCCTTGGCCAATTACACTGCACGCAGCCAATTCTCCCAATCGGGATGATTTAATACGCTGCGGGCGCGTAAATTCTTCCATGCACCGTATTTAGAAAAATCAAAATCAATATCGGCGACGTTATGTTGAATAATCGCCCACGTTGACCACTTCATATCGGCGAGATATTTATGAATTTGTACGCGTGCAAATAATGCGTTATCCACCTTGCCGAAATAATCCTCTAATAATTCCAATTCAATTTGCGGCGTGAAAAACATTTCGCCAAACCACAAAGCTAATTCATAACAACGATCGTTATTCGAGGCATATTCAAAATCCACCAGCCGAATATCATTGTCGGCGTTGAGCATGAAATTACCAGCGAGGGTATCGTTCATGCACGGCACCAAATCCAGCCCGGCGGCTTCCAATGCGTGTTGTGCGCGTTGAGCCTGTTTGTGCAACCATGCCGCATCCGCTGAGAACGGCACCTTCAATGCGGTGACTTGCTCAATGTGTTCATTCAGCATGTCGAACACGGTTTTGCTCTGCTGCAACAATGGTTGATCGTTAAAGCTTTTCAGCCCGTGCAATGCGCGATGACGAATCGCCTGCTGCTGGAAATCAAGATTCGATGACGCACGCCAGCCATCAATGAACTCGAACACTTCCACGCCCAACTCGCGCAGATAGGCCACAACCGGTACGCCGAAGCCGGTTTCTGCCGCTTTAAGGCTGGCTTCGTGTGCGGTATCGCGATTGATAAAGCGCTCGGTGCCTGCGCCGGGAACTTTGACGAAGTAATCACAGGGCGCGCCTTCGACCTCCACACGCCAGTTGGCATTGGAAATGCCGCCGCTGACCGGACGGTAACGCACCGCTCTGCCCTGCCACGTAGACATCGCGGCAATCGCTTTTTCGACGCGCTGTTCCTGCACGCTTTGTGCTTCTCCTGGCATTTTGCTCATCGTGACGCCTCCGCAGTCAGGCTTAACCATCGTTCAAATCGCGCATCGCTGGCACTTTGACGGCAGCGCAGCAGCATCCACTGTCCCAGCTTGGCAAATTCCAAACCGCGCGGGCTGGTGCAGCCATTCAGCATGCCCCACAGCGTCCAGTGATAATCGTCCACCAGCGCATACAAGCGGCAACGCGCCACGTCGGCTTCGCTGCAAGTGCCGCGCCATGCGCGAATCGCATCACGCCAGCGATCGTCCGTTGGCAATTGTTCATGAATCAGTGTGGCGATATCGTGCCAGGCATCGCCTTGCGCGGCATAATCGAAATCCAGCATTTGCCATTCGCCGCGGCTGTTGATCATCCAGTTGCTGGCAATGTTGTCGCCGTGGATCAGCACCGGTTCAAACGGCGCGCTGTTCAACGCTTGCCAGGCCAAATCGACGCATTCGCCCAGCCAGTGCAGTTCGTCGGGCAAGCTCACCTTGTGCAGTGCGATTTGCTGGCGCAGCTGCAACATATCGTGCTGGCGAGTTTGCGCAGGCAGCGGCAAACCCGATTGGTGCAATTTATCCAGCGTGCGCGTCAAGGCGCCAAAGTGTTGCGGATCGCGGAAGGTTTCCAGCTTAGCCCAGCGATAATCAGCATCCAGCGCGGCGAAGATCAGCACGTTTAATTCCGTATCCACATGCAGCAGCGAGGGTGCAATGCCCAATTCTCCCGCCTGGCGACTGATTTCCGCGCTGCGAGCAAAATCGATCAACGCTTTTTGATCATCAAAAAGCACTTTTGCGTAGTAGCGCACGCCCGCAGCGGCAAGATGAAAACCGGCCCATTCGGTGGCGAGACGATGCGGCGAAGCGACGCCAGCAGTACCTGCCTGAACCTCAAATTGCTGCGCCGGTTGCCAGCGTGCCAAAGCCTGTTGTAAACGGCTGATCATGATGTTTCCTCCAACGCGTGCGGAGACAAACAGAGTTCACTTAACAGCGCCATCAGCAGATCCAAACCGCGATGCAGATCCTGCTCGGCGGTAAATTCCTGCTCGTTATGCGACAAGCCATTGACACTCGGCACAAACAGCAGCGCGCTCGGGCAGACATAACTCAGGCTGATGGCATCGTGGCCTGCCACGGTGCGCATCGGCATGGCGCTCAATCCCAGCTTTTGTGCCTGCGCCAGCGCCAACTGACTTAAGCCGTGATGCAATTGCTGGCGTGGCCGCAATTGGGCGCGATCAAGGCTGACATCAGTTGCGGTTTGCTGGGCGATCTCCAGCAACTGCTGGCTGAAGCTGTCGCGCAGTTGCTGCAACAGCGCTTCATCAGCCGACCTAAATTCGATAAATACCGTGGCTTCACGCGTCACCACGTTGGGTGAATTCGGTGCGGTTTCGAGACGGCCAACCGAGGTGTGCAGCACTTCGCCGTAGCGTTCTGCGGCGGCGCGCACCGCAACGATGGTTTGTGCTGCCGCCAAAAGCGCATCGCGGCGGCGCGGCATTAATGCAGGCCCGGTATGATTTTGCTCACCGCGAAACGTCACTTGCCACTTCAGCGCTGCCCAGGTTTCTGTCACCACGCCGATTTGCATATTCTGCTGTTCGAGATGCGGCCCTTGTTCAACGTGCAGTTCAAGGTAAGCCGCCAGTGGCAATGCAGGTAAGGCTTCGCCGCAATAGCCAATGCTGTGCAATGCACTTTGCAAAGTCACACCATCGCTATCTTCACACGCCAACGCTTGCGCTAATGTCATCGCGCCAGTAAACACCGAACTGCCGGTTAAGCTGGGCTGGAAACGCGCGCCCTCTTCATTGGTCCAGTTCACCACCGCCAGATTGCGTTGCGCCGCGTCAGGTAATTCGCGCAACTGGCGCACCAATGCGGCGATGGTGGCAGCTGCGCCGGTTACGCCATACGCGCCGTCAAAGCGTCCCCCCAACGGTTGGCTATCGAGATGTGAACCGCACAGAATCCACGGCGCACCTTCGCGCAACGTCATCAAACCAAAAATATTACCAATCTCATCAATGCGAATGCTGAAACCCTGCTGCGCTAGCCAGCTACAAAACGCATCGCGCATCTGCTTATCAGCGGCTGACGCAGTAAGGCGATGTAATCCCCCCGCTTGCGTTGCACCGATACTGCTGCTCAGCGCGAACAGCGCATCAAACGCCTGATAATCTTGTGGTGTCATCCGCGGCGTTGCCGGGATGGAGGATGTTGACATGGGCATTCTCCAGACTCGCTACAAAAGCTGCCGCGGGAAGCGCATTGGTCACTAAGGTGTCAACCGCGCTGAACGGCAGCGTATTCACAAACGTTCGCAGTCCAAATTTGCCTTCATCCGCCAGAATCACACTCTGACGACAGTGCGTGCTCAGCACGCGCCGCAATAACGCCTCCGGCTCTTCGTAGTCCATAAACCCGTTTTCCCGATCCACTGCGCCAATGCCCATAAAAGCGATGTCGTAGTGAAACTGCCGGGCAAACTCCAGCGTATGGGGGCCAATCAGTGCGTTATCATTTCGCCGAACGCGCCCTGGTGTTAGCGTCACAGCGTTCTCGCTTTGTTGCGTTAACAACGCGGCGATATCCATCGAATTGGTAATAATCTTCAAGCGCGAAAAGCGCGTTAACTGCTGCGCCAGCGCCAGCGTTGAGGTGCCGGTATCGAGGAACAGCGCCATGCCCTCCTCCACCAGTTCGCTGGCTAACTGTCCAATGCGGACTTTGGCGCGCGGTTTGATGCGGCTGCGAATTTGCAGCGGCTGTTCTTCACTGGCGACCGGCAAGATGGCGCCGCCGTGCACGCGTCTTAACACGCCTTGTTCTTCGAGATACTTCAAATCCCGGCGAATCGTCTCTTCCGACACCACGAAGGTTTGCGCCAGCTCGTTGACGCGTACCCGTTTGTCGTGACTCAGAATCCTTTTGATCTCATCGAGGCGCGGCTGATTGATCATGTTTGTCCTTATTTTCGGTCACCCTAAATGGCGACCCTACGAATTTGGCGGGCGATGGTGATCCCACGGCATTAAGGCTTCCAGCGCGGCGCAGAATTGCAGCACATCGCCTTCGGCATAACGTCGGCCAATCACCTGTAATCCCACCGGCAAACCTTCTGGCGTAAAGCCGCATGGAATGGTCGCCGCCGGGTTGCCACTCAAATTAAACGGCCAGGTAAACGGCGTCCAGCGCGCCCACTCCACGCCGCTGTCGCCTGTTGGCTGCGATTCCGGGACATGACGGTCGGCAGCAAACGGCAGAATCGGCAGCGTTGGCATAATCAGTAAATCGATTTCGTCAAACAGCGCATGTACCTGATTGGCAAACGCCGCACGCTGTTTTTGCGCCGCGAGGTAATCGGCTAAATCCAGACGCTGCGCCCGTTCGATTAACGCGGCGAAGCCAGGATCGAGTTGGTCCAACTGCTGCTTGAGTGCTGCGCCGTACGCCACGCCGCGTCCGCCGCTCCACAACGTATCAAAAGTGTCGAATGGCGATTGCCACGTCAGCGGTTTTACCGTCAGTGTCACCGGCAAAGCGTGAGCAATTTGCTCAACTGCCTGCTCAACGCATGCGGCAATACGCGGGTCCACCGGCGTATTAA
Source organism: Pantoea sp. CFCC18179 (assembly GCF_059412405.1). Classification (NCBI taxonomy): domain Bacteria; kingdom Pseudomonadati; phylum Pseudomonadota; class Gammaproteobacteria; order Enterobacterales; family Erwiniaceae; genus Pantoea; species Pantoea sp. CFCC18179. The sequence continues at coordinate 215,324 of NZ_JBNBPM010000003.1, forward strand.
ACAGCGTTGGGCTGTAATGCACGCGCAGCGGCGCAAGTGGCGCATCGCAACGTTCCAGCCAGGATTCTTTTTTGGCCGGCAGCGCTTGATGATCGCGCGCGTCGGGGCCAGAAAGCAGATCGAACAGCAGCGCGCTATCGCGTACGGTGCGTGTCATCGGCCCAGCATGGCTAAGCATTTCGGTCGCTGACCACGGCCAGGTGGGGATGCGACCCAGCGAGGCTTTGAGCGCGAAGATGCCGCAGAACGCACCGGGAATGCGCACCGATCCGCCGCCGTCCGATCCCAACGCCGCTGGCACCATGCGTGCCGCAACACTTATTGCCGATCCTGAACTGGAGCCGCCGCTGGTTAGCGCCGTATCCCACGGATTGCGACCGTGACCAAAAACGCGCGAATAGCTCGAACCGGTCCAGCCAAATTCGGTGGTAGCGGTTTTGCCAATGATGATGGCGCCCGCTTGCTTGAGTCGCGCGATGATCGGCGCATCGCTATCTGGCACGTTATCCAGCGAGGTCAGCGAACCTTTGGTGGTGCGCAATCCGGCGGTGGAGAACAGATCTTTGATGCCAAATGGCACGCCATGCAACGGGCCGCGTAGTTGACCTTGCTGACGTTCCGCATCGCAGCAGCGCGCCTCTTCTAATGCTTGTTGATCATAAACATCGCCAAACGCATTCAATGTGGGATTGTGGGTTTTGATGTTTTTCAGGCAACTTGCCACCAAAGCTTCGCTGCTGAGTTCGCCCGAACGAATTTGCTGTGCCGCGCTCAGCACATCGGGCATTTCCTGCGGTATTACACGTTCAACCGACATCGCCACATCCTGCTTTATTGCTTGACTGTGGAATGATAGTGGCAAGGCTTGTTGCCCGAATCAAGACCAGTAAATGTGGTTAATGTGGGATATGTTGTATTTAATTCGAGTCTGTAATAGGAAAAGTTGATGATGAAAAATCGATCAATATGTCAGCGGGGTGACACTAAGATGAACAATTTGCTCGCCATGCCGCGGTTTGATTCATCTTGGTGTTTTTATCGGGGAAAGTTTAGGTAGAGGAAGAACGCTGACACTGCGAACCCAATCGGCCCGCAGTGATAACAAAAAAGTCTGAATAAAAATCAGCCAGGCGCTAAAGCCAACTGGCTTTTTTCAGCCGCGACCACATCACTCCGCAAATCACCACGGTAACCACCAACACCGCAGGATAACCAAAGTGAGTGTGCAACTCGGGCATATCCGGGAAGTTCATGCCATACATGCTAAATATGATGGTCGGCACGATCAGAATCGCCCCCCAACCAGCGAGCTTTTTATTCACTTCGCTCTGCTGCACCGAAACCAACGCCAGATTGACCTGCATCGCGCTGGTAAGCATTTCACGCATGTCTTCGGCATCAATCATCACGTGATGGGCATGATCCTGCACATCGCGCAAATAGGCGCGCAGATTTTTGGGAATGATGTCGTCATGAAAACGCACCAATTGCTGGCAAATCTCGGTTACCGGCAACGCCGCGTTGCGCAGTGCCAGCAGCTCACGCCGCAAGTGGTAAACATCCTGCAACGCAGCATTATCAAAGCGCGTGGTGAACATACCTTCTTCAAGGTTGCCAATACGTCCGTTCATCGATTCGGTGATTTTGCTGTAGTTATCGACGATGAAATCGAGGATGCAATACAGCGCGTAACCCGGTCCTTCACACAGCAAAGCATGGTTCTTTTCCGCTTTAGCGCGGATCGCCGCATAACCTTCCGCTGAACCGTGGCGCACGGTGATCAGAAAGTTTTTGCCGAGGAAGAAGTGAGTTTCGCCAAAGCTGATGCGCTGTTGATCATCCATGTGCGCGGTTTTCACCACGATGAAGACTGAATCACCATATTGCTCGATTTTAGGACGCTGATGCGCGACCAAAGCATCTTCGATCGCCAGTTCATGCAAACTGAACTCTTGCTGCAAGGTCTGCATAAAGGCCGGTTCAGGCTGATACAAACCCATCCACACGAACGACTTTTCTTCTTTCAATACTTCGCTGATGTCCGCAACATCAACATGCTCTTCACGCTTACCGTGACGATACGCTACGCAGTTAATCACCATATTCTCACTGTCCTTGTTGTTTGCACTCATATCATCATAGCTCGCGTACCATCTCGACGCAGGCCAGATCGGCTTTCGCCAACGCCGACGGATACAGCGCTTCACGCACCACGCTAAAACCGTGGCGCAGATAAAAACCACACGCATTGGGCGTGGCGGCGAGCGTCAGTTTGCGGAAACCGCGCTGGCGCGCTTCATCGATAATCGCCTGCATAATCACGCTGGCGTAACCTTTGCCGTTGCACGCGGGCAACGTAAAGATCGCTTCTACACTGCCGCTGTGCAGATCGAGAAAACCGGTGGCAGCCACGCCATATTCGGGATCGTCTACCACGAAGAACGGATTGTGTTTCACCGCTTCGAAATAGCCATTGGGCAACGCATCGGGCGTCCAGGCAGCAATAATCTCGGCAGAATAAACAGATTGGCAGCCATGACGAATGGCGAGATTGCGGATTTTCCATAAGACGGCAGTTTCATCGCAGCGAGCTAAACGCGGTTTCATAGCGGTTCCTGTTTGCGGGTAAACGGTGATGCTACACAGTAGCAAAACCGTTTAGGAAACGCCTAAATAACGCAACAGCGCCGTCATCACTGCCGCTCCGATGATCACCACAATCAGCGGCGCGCGTCGCCAGGCAAGGAACACCGCAAACAGCACGCCTGCAATGCGCGCCACGCCGGCGAAATCAGTGCCTTCAAACAACGCAGTGGTGACCGCAACCGCCAGCAATAAAACCGTCGCGGCATCGGATAACATCGCGCGTGCTTTTTCGGACATCTGCATGCGGCTGCCAAGACGGTAACCGGCGAAACGGATCGCATAAGTGCCGACTGCCAGCAATGCGATTCCAGCAATGATCAGGTTATTTTGCATTTTTGCGCTCCCGCCAGCTCAGTAAGCCTAATAAAGAGAACAGCACCGGCATGCCCGCAGGCACAAACGGCGTGGCAAGCACTGATAATGCGGTACCCAACGAGGCGGGAATCAAGGTGCGTTTCTGGCGTAGCGCCGGGAATATCAAGGCAATCAAAATCGCCGGGAACACCGCATCCAAGCCGATGGCGGAAACATCAGGAATGAAGCGTCCGATCATCGCTCCGCCAATTACGGTTAATGGCCAGACGGCAAAAATGCCCAAACCACAAATCCAGTACGCGGCTTTACGTTGCGCCAGTTTGGGTTGAGAGATGCCGAACACCACACTTTCATCGTTCATGATGTGGCAGCCAAACAGGCTGCGTCCGCCCTTCCCCACCAGATCTTTTACCGCGATGCCAAACGGAAGATGACGTGCATTCACTAATAAACCGGCAGCGGCTGCGGTGAGTGGACTGCCACCGCCCGCCACAATGCCGATAAAGAGAAATTCTGAGGCGCCTGCTAACACCAAGGTCGAGAGTGCAATCGGCACCCACAATGGAAATCCTTCGGCTGCCGCTAGCGAACCATACGAAAGACCGACGATGCCGTCGGCCAAACACACCAGGAAAATCGCTTTTATCACGCCGCGATCAAGCGGTACTGCACCCAGACGCATCACAATTTCATCTCATATCGAACAAGAAAGCCGTTATAATGAACGCACCTGAATTGTTTTACAAGATGAACAAACGTTCGATATAATGAACAGGAGTCAGTTTGACCACGCCCATTAATATCATTTCTGTCGGATTACAACGCGAACGCCAACGCGCGGGACTTTCATTGACGGAAGTGGCGCGCCGCGCTGGCATTGCGAAATCGACGCTGTCGCAACTGGAAGCAGGCAACGGTAATCCCAGCCTCGAAACCTTGTGGGCGCTGTGTGTGGCGTTGAATATTCCCTTTGCGCGTTTGATGGAGCCAGAAGTGAAACGCTTGCAGGTGATTCGGCGCGGCGAAGGCATGATCGTCTCAGCGGAGATGGCCGATTACCAAGCCGCGTTGCTGGCAAGCTGCCCGCCTGGCGGCCGCCGCGATCTCTATTTAGTCACCAGCCAACCCGGCGCACCGCGCGCATCCAAACCGCATCCGCCTGGATCGGTGGAACACATCATTATTGCGCGTGGCCGTGCGCTGGTTGGCCCGAGCGACTCGCCAGTGGAATTACATCCCGGCGATTACATTTGTTATCCCGCTGATGAGCCGCATGTGTTTGAAGCGCTGGAGCCAGACACCATGGCAGTGCAATTGTCAGAGCAGAATTAAGCGGTCGCCATGAATGGCGACCCTACGATTCGTTAGAAATTAGCCATAAAAATTTCCTATTGTTAAACCCGATGATTGGCATGCGGCGTAATGGCATGCTGTGGTTTTTATTGGGTAACACAGAGGAACATATGGATATTATTCCCGCTCGGCCACATCACGCGGCGGCTATTCAGCAGATTTACGCCTGGCATGTTTTGCATGGCACCGCGACCTTTGAGACCGAACCGCCTTCCACCAGCGAAATGCAGAACCGCGTGCAGGATGTGCAGCAGCGCGGCGGTTTTTGGCTGGTGGCGCAAGAAGATGATCAGGTGCTGGGTTATTGCTATTTAGCGCCGTATCGCCCGCGCTACGCCTATCGTTTTACCCTTGAAGATTCGATCTATCTCGATCATCAACAAACCGGTCGCGGCATTGGTCGTGCGTTATTGCAGAAAGCCATCGCGCTGGCGGAAGCGGCAGGTTTTCGCCAAATCATTGCGATTGTCGGCGATAGCGCGAATGAAGGTTCGCTGGCATTACATCGTGCGCTGGGTTTTGAACATACCGGCGTGATGAAGTCGGTGGGATTCAAACATGGTCGCTGGCTCGACACCGTAGTGATGCAGCGTTCACTCGGCCCCGGTGATAGTCAGCCGCCAGAACGTTGAGTGCCATGCCGCTTACCAAGTCTTTCATTTTGCAATGATTCACGCTGCACAGCAGACACGGCCTGAGGTATGCTGAAAACCAAATTTCACTGTGAAGGAGAGACTGAGATGCCAGAAATCGTTGTCTATGCTGCGGAAGGCCGCACCGTTGAGCAGAAGAAGAAGTTATTGAAAGCCGTTACCGCTGCGGTGGCCGATTCATTTGAGATCGATGCGAATTCAGTGACTGTTTCCATCATTGAAACGCCGAAGCATCACAAGTCGAAAGGCGGCGTGCCATTTGATGAGCGTTGAGTCGTTATGACCAACATTGCACAAAAGGCTGAAAATTCAGCCTTTTGTGCATTTAGCGGCGATTAAAAGTAATGATCAGGTATCGTCACTAAAGCATGCAAAAGCATGTAGCAAAAACCGCTGAATACCGCTAACAGCGGATAGGACATGACACTGAATTCCAGCGTTTCCATCAATCGCCACGGCGCACTGAGTAGATGGCTAATCGCAATGCCAGGGCGCCGAAGTCCCGGTACATTTTTTGGCCAGACTACTGTCGACACGGCAATCAAAATCCCAAACATGAATATGCCGGATAAGCGCGACAATCCTTGAGGCGGTGTGTGCGCGAAAATAACGAAGGAAATCGCCAGAAATAGGATGCAAAAAAGCAACAACGAAAACCAAAATTCCAATATCAGAAATGCACTAAACCAACGTTTTCGCTGCTGTAATCCCACCATAATCATGTCGCTGAAATACAAATAAAACAGCACCAGCGCCACGCCAATCCAACCCGCACCAGACATCACAACAGCACCCGGCAGCAGGAAACTCAGCATCGTTATCCAAAAAACCGCGAGGAAAATGCCGCGCCAGTTTAAGCAAATCCGCTGGGAGCCAATGAACGCCAGCATGGCCGGGTTCAAGCGTTCAGTCAGTTCAGGGAAAGTGGCGTAAAGCGCATTGACACGCTGCGACATGGTAGCGACGAGATTAGGCAGCAAACGCGCCCAGAAAGGCATTTCCGCACCATCGCTAAGCAGTAACGTCACCGCTTTTCGCTGCAGAAAACTGCCATTTACTGTTTCGTTATTGAGTTTTTTCCAGGCTTGTTCGCGTTCGGTGTTGCGCACTTGCCAACCGAGCGCGCGCTGCATCGGTTGCGAAATCAGATGGACGTCATAATCGTCGAGTCCCCAACCCAATTGATCGCTGACCCGTTGCAGTAATCCGTCGGTGAGATCGGCTTGTTCAGCCAAAGCAGCCGCCAAATCATTGTGGAATTGCTGCTGTTGCAACAGATTCCCTTCGCAGGATACGCGCTGGAACAAGGTTCTCAGCGATGCAATGCCTTTCATTTCATCGTCAACCAGCAAGGCAGCCAGTTCGTTGAGATCACCATCGGTGTACAGCGGCGTCAGCGTGAACGTGTAATCGGATAACTGCCCATCGGCTAGCGGCTCATCTGCGCTTGCCAGCCACGCATTCATTTGCTGAGCACTGATGATGCTGGTGAATTCTGCCAAATCTTCCGGCTCGGATTCCTCAATTTGCTCGCTAGCGGCACAATTTTTTGCCTGTTCAAACGCTTCTCGTAAGCGTTGATAACCTTCAGGATCGCTATCCGGGCGATGTTTTTTTAGCAGCCGCGAATAGGCGCGTCGGATAATGGCTTCGTCCGATGTTGGTTCGATGTCCAGAATTTGCCAGGCATTCATCGCGGCGTCTCCTCATCAAAATGGGCAAATGCTTCGATCACTTTTTGCCGCACATCGGCGATACGCCGCTCATCCTGACTATTTAGTGCCTGTTCAAATGCGTGGATCACGTTATCAATCCACGCGCGCTCTTCACCTAACAGAAATTGATATAAGCGCGCACCACGCGTCAGCAATGACTGGTTTTCCTGGCGATCGCGCGGATGCTGCTTCAACCCGCTCAACTTTTCTAAGCTGGCAGCGATCTGTTCGGCACTCATTTGGCCGGGGACTTTTTCAATCACCAATCGCGATAGCGTTGAACTCGCGTCATGTTGGCACTCGACTTCCAGCAAGCCGTCCAACGTATAGGTAAAGCGCACCTCTAACGACACTTCGCCTGCTTTGCGCACTGGAACATCCACGTGCAGTTCACCGAGATACACATTGTCCTTCACGCGACGACCTTCACCTTGATAGATCTTTAACAGCACATGCGTTTGGTTATCGCCCACCGTCTGCACGGTTTGGCTGCGACTGACGGGAAGGAAGGTATTGCGCTCGATCAACGGTAAAAAGAACCCATCCTCCATTTGACCATAGCTGTGTTTCACCGTCTCCATACCGAGCGAAAACGGCATCACGTCGGTGAGAATGATGTCTTCCACCGCTTCGTCCTTCATCACCATTCCGGCCTGAATACCAGCGCCAATGGCTATGGCTTCATCAGGATGCAGATCGTGACGAGGGAAGCGACCAAACAGGCGCGCAACCGCCTGACGCACCAACGGCATGCGCGTAGCGCCGCCAACTAACAGCACATGATCGAGATCGTGCAGTGAAAAGCGTGCATCGTGCAAAGCCTGAATCACCGGCTGCTGCAAGCGAGTGATGAGTGGCTGGCAGCATTCACTGAACTGTTGTTCGGTTAACGTCCAGCGCCAGGTTTCACCTTGCCAAATGAGCTCGGCGCTCGCTTCATTTTGCAGGCTTAAGCCACGTTTTAATTGCTCTGCCTTCGCCAGCAAACTGGGTTTTACCGCCGGTAATGCCGATTTCAGCAGTGGATGTTGCGCTAACATCCACTTGCAGATCGCTTCACTGAAGTCATCACCGCCTAATTGCACGTCGCCACTGCTCGCACGCACCTCCACCACGCCATCGAACATATCAATGATCGAGACATCAAAAGTGCCGCCGCCTAAATCGAAGGTCAGATACTTTTGTTCGCGGTTTTCCAGCAGACCAAAGGCCAGCGAAGCCGCTGTTGGTTCATTCAGCAAGCGTAAAACGTTAAGCCCCGCAAGGGTTCCTGCGGTTTTAACCGCACGGCGCTGCACATCGTTGAAATACGCCGGAACGGTTATCACCGCATCATGAATCGCCTCACCCAGCCAGTTTTCTGCATCCTGCTTCAGCTGACGCAGCAACATTGCCGAGAGTTCTTCCGCGCGAAACAGCTGCGAGCCAAGCGACAATTTGGCTTCTGTGCCCATATAACGTTTAAAACTGGCCAGCGTCAGCTGCGGATGGGTACTTATGCGATTGAGCGCGGCTTGGCCGATAATGAGATTGCCTTCATCATCGAGCCCTACCACCGATGGCGTTAACGGTGAACCTGTTTGATTGGAAACTAGCTGCGATTTTCCCTCGCACCACAACGCAACTGCACTGTTGGTGGTACCGAGATCGATGCCTATAACCTGTCTGGTTGTCATGCTCATTCCTTTGGATGTTGCGGCGTTGCCTGCGCTTGCGGTTGTTGCCCTGTGTAAGAGAGTTACTCGGCTTATCGGCGAGACAATTTCGATCTTTAGCTTTATGTTGCTAGCAATGAATATCCGGCGAAAAGTCAGTATCATAAGCCATTCTGCCGCTGACCGAACTGAGTGAATCCTTCTGCTATGACTGAACAAACTGCACTGTTTTCGCGGCTGATAACCACGCTGGCTGATGAGAGTCGCACGCCGCTGTATAAGCGCTTTGCCGCCGCGATTAAAGACGCGGTGCGCGATGGCGTGTTGGTGCACGAAGAGATCCTGCCAAGCGAACGCGATTTCAGTCAATCGCTGAATATTTCACGCATTACGGTGCGTAAGGCCATGGATGAACTGGAAAAAGAGGGCGTGGTTCTGCGTTCGCGCGGTTACGGTACGCAGATCTGTAGCCAGTTTGAGTATTCGCTGAAAGAACCAAAAGGCTTATCACAGCAAGCCGTGTTGCGCGGTAAAAAGCCTGATACGGTGTGGATCAACAAAAGCAAAATCCATTGCAGCGCGGAGATTGCCGAGAAGCTGGGATTGAGCAAAGGCAGCGATGTCTATTTGCTAAAACGCATTCGCTACGTCGACCAACAAGCGGTGTCGGTGGAGGAATCCTGGGTACCGGCGCATTTCATCGCCGATGCCGATGACATTGGGATTTCGCTGTATGACTACTTTCATCGGCAGCAAATCCAACCGGTGAAATCGCAAAGCAGAGTAAGCGCTCGCATGCCTGATGAAGCGCTCCAGCAACAGATCGCCCTGCCCGCCAATGTGCCAGTGTTGGTGATCAAACAACTGGCGTTGGACGCGCAAGGCAATCCGCTGGAGTACAGCATTAGCTACTGTCGTAGCGATATGTACGTGTTTATTGCTGAGTAAGGCGCTGCTGCCAATAGGTGCTTAAGGTGGCGCGATCGGGCGCGCAATCGCCGCCACGCTGGGAAACCACATACGATGCCACCGCGTTGCCCAACGCAACGCTTTCTGCCAATGACCAACCTGATGCTAATCCCGCCAACAAACCGCCGGCGTGGCTGTCACCGGCGCCAATGGTATCCACCACTTTGGTCGCCAGCGCCGGAATCCAACCTTGTGTGTCAGCGTTAACAAAACCGGCACCTTCGCTGTCTAATCGCACCACCATTGCGCCGCCGAAGCGTTGTTGCCAATGTGTCATCAGTTGCTGCGCATCAAAAGGTTCGCTGATACCCAAACGCTCCTGCCACAGCAGTTCGGCTTCCTGTCTGTTCACTGTAATCAGTGGATGGCGCGCCATAATGCGATCAAATTGTGCATCACCGATATCGGCTAAACGCGGCCCAAAATCCACCAGCAGTTGATGCGGCTGCGCTTGTTGCTCAAGCCAATCGATCAGCACATCGCCACTCTTACTGGTGAGTTGATAGCCGGAAAGATAGATCCAGCGGTTGGCGGGCTGCGGCAATGTGCTTAACAGCGCAGCATCCCACTGGTTTTCCACGCCGCTCACCGACAGAAACGTGCGCTCGCCATCTGGTTCAACCAGCGCCAGACACCAGCCGTTATCACCTTTCGCCGTTTCTAACACGCTGTGAATACCGTATTCGGTCAACTTCTGCCGCACGATACTGGCCCAGGTTCCATTGCCGAGCGGCAGCGCGTTGATTGACGGAATGCCAAGACGATGCAGCGCAATCGCCACATTCAACGCACATCCGCCCACGTTAACGCCTTGCTGGTGGAGTTCAACATCGCTGCCTCGATGCGGCAACGAGTAAGCATCGGCAATCACATCCACCACTGCTGCGCCAATCACGCATACCGGCAGACGACCTTCCAGCCGCTGCAAATCATCAGGCGTCAGCATAAGCGGCCTCACGCTGCTGGCGGAAACGGGTGAAAGCTGCGCTGTAGCGAGTGAAATCCAGCGCGTTGGCGGCATCCAACTCGGCTTTCAATGCGCTGTCGATGCCATCAATGCCGTGTAGCGCGCCGCAAATCGCCACCGCCATCGCGCCAATGGTGTCAGTGTCACCGCCCAGATTGGCGCACAAAATGGCACAGCGATTGGGATCGGTTGCGGCCAATTCCACCATGGCAATCGCCGCCGGAACCGATTCAATGGTGCTGGTTCCGGTGCCGACCAGATCGTAGATTTGCTGCATGGTCGACTCCACGCCCCTGCCCTGCTCTACCACGCTAAGCGCCAGTTCAACCCGCGCCGCCATTGAGGCGCTAAAGGTGGTCACGCGCTTTTCCTGTGCTGCACGCGCAATCGCAGGAAGTTCATCGCGGATGGTGGCCCAACTTGCGCCATCAATTGCTCGAGACACCGCCCAGGCAATCACCGTTGCGCCGGAAATCGCCACATCTGACTTGTGGGTTGGGCTGGATGCCAGCGCCACATCATCAATGAATGCCGATAAATCACGCGCGGGCAGCAAACATCCCAGCGGTGAAACGCGCATCGCTGCGCCGTTGGTCATGCCATTGTTTTCCAGCTGCGAGACCGGCGTGCCGGCTTTCATCGCATTAAGCGCGATTTTTGAGGTTGGCCCCAATACGTTTTTGTTGAAGGCATCAAAGCTTTCAGCCCATTTAAGAATATTGGCGCCGATGGTTTCCGCGTTAATTGCGCCATCGTGCGTGACGATAGCATCCGCCAGCGCCAGCGCCATCGACGTATCATCGGTAAAGGCCGCGCGGCCAAAATAGCAGGCGGCATTGTTTTCGGCTGGTCCCGGCAGGAAACCATCAATCCAGCCAAAATGCTGCTTCACGCGCGTTCTCGGCCACAGTTCGGATGGCATGCCCATCGCATCGCCCAGCGCCTGGCCATAAAACGCGCCCAAAATCCGTTTTTCTTGCTGTGTCATCGTCATGGTGAATCCCTTATTTATGGCTGTCAGCGGTTGCTGAATTGTCGAAAGCGGTCAGTTCATCGCTGCGTTTTTTGCCGTCGCGGAACAGAACGATAAAGGCGATGGTGATAATTACGATCATTACGCTGCCAAACATCCACATGCCGGCCCAGTTGAAGGTTTGCCCATTGCGCGGTTGGTCATAGGCGAACATCTCTTGCATCAGATAGCCGCCCAGGCGGTAACCGAGCAAACTGCCGATGCCCTGACACGCCAGCGTGATCAGCCCTTGTGCAGCATTGCGCATCGCCACAGGCGCTTTTTTATCTACGTAGATGTACGCGGTAATGAAGTAGAAATCGTAGCTGACGCCGTGCAGCAGAATGCCCATAAACAGCAAACCGTAGGTCAGCATGTTCTGATCGCCGCCAAACACGAAGAACACATAGCGCAACGCGGCGGTCGCTAAACCGAGCAACAGGACTTTGCCAATGCCGAAGCGCTTGATGAAGAACGGCAGCGCCAGCAGGAAGAAAATCTCAGAGACCTGGCCGAGCGTCATCCAACCGGTTGCATGTGGCAATCCGACTTCGGTCAGATAACCTTCGGCAAAGATGTAGTAGAACGCCAATGGCATGCTGAACAGGAATGAGCAGACGAAAAACACCAGGAAACTGCGATCTTTGAGCAAGTGCAACGCATCCAAGCCCAGCGCGACACGCAGGCTGAATTTGCCGGTGCTTTTGGGCTCGGTGGCAGGCAGCGTTAAGGCGAAAATACCCAGTAGTAATGAACTCGCGGCGGTGATCAATAACGGGACATTACTGGCAGAGATATCGCCATAACCCAGCAGCGGCGGCAGAAAACCACACACGATGCCCGACGCGATCCAGCCAATGGTGCCCATCACACGAATGCGCGGATAATCACGTTCCACATCAGCAACATGTGAAAACGCGATGCTGTTAGTTAAGGCGATGGTTGGCATATAGGTGAGCGCATAAAGCAGTAACAGCGGGAAGAAGCCGCTGAAATGCGTTTGCTGCGCGGCAAAGAACATCAGAATCGAACCGACAATCGTCAGCAGCGATAACACTTTTTGTGCCTGGAAGAAGCGATCGGCCAGCGATCCAACGAGGATCGGCGACAGAATGGCGGCGATCGAGGTACAGGCGTAGCACCAGGCGATCTCAACCGGCGAAAAGCCGTTTTTGCTGAGAAATGCCCAGAGCGGCACAAACCATGCACCCCAGATAAACCACTCTAAGAACATCATGAACGACAGTTTTGGGATTGTTGTTTTCATCAGTTAGGACTCCCCGGTGTAGGTGGGCCCAATCTAGCACCAGAGATAATACCTTTATAATACCAATGGCGGATTTTTTGAACTGGCCCACAACATTTTAACTGATGAGCAACAACATTATTAGGCGGGTAAAATCAATGAAGGCGCGACAAGCGCGCCTTGCGGAGCATTAACGGCGGTTTTTCCAGACCGTTTGAATGTTACAGAATTCATGAACACCAAAGCTTGAGAGTTCACGACCATAACCACTCTTCTTCACGCCACCAATCGCGACGCGAGGATCGGATGCGCCGTTGCCGTTGATGAATACCGCGCCAGTTTCGAGTTTTTCCGCCAACTCGTTTGCCAGCGTTTCATTGCCGCTCCACACGGTGGCGCTCAGGCCAAACTCGCTGTCGTTGGCCAGTTCAAGTGCATGCTGTGCATCACGAGCGATGGTGATGGCGGCAACAGGACCAAAAATTTCCTGCTGGAAAGCGATCATGTCTGGCGTGACATCGGCAAGGATCGTTGGCGCGTAGTAATTGCCAACGCCTTCGATCTTGTGACCGCCTAATACTAATCGCGCACCTTGCTGGATGGTCTGCTGCACCTGGTTATCAAGTTCATCGCGCAGATCGTAACGTGCCATCGGACCAATGTAGGTTTCTTCCTCTAAAGGATCGCCGATCTTCAATGCCTGAACCGCCGCGCTAAAACGCGCCTCAAACGCTTCTGCGACGCTTTCTTCAATGATGAAGCGCTTGGCTGCCATGCAGACCTGTCCGGTGTTCTGATAGCGTCCTGTGACCGCTGAGGCCACTGCTGCGTCGAGATCAGCATCCGCCAGTACGATGAAAGGATCCGCGCCACCGAGTTCTAATACTGTTTTCTTCAATACCGCACCGGCTTGCGCAGCGATTGCGCCACCGGCACGCACGCTGCCAGTAACAGCAACCGCGGCGATACGTGGATCTTTGATCGCCGTTGAAACGCCATCATTGTCGACGTTAATCACGCTAAACGCGCCTTTAGGCAGTTCTGTGGCATCAAACAGTGATGACATTAGGTTTGCCGATCCCATAACGCTTGGCGCATGTTTTAAGACATAGGTATTACCTGCCAACAGCATACTGACTGCGCCGCGTAGTACTTGCCAGTAAGGGAAGTTCCACGGCATCACAGCAAGGATCACACCCAACGGGCGAAATGATTGCCAGGCTTGCTGGTTTTCCACCAGCGTAGGTTTGTCTGCCAATATTGCCGGGCCGTGTTCGGCATACCAGTCACAAAGGTTGGCGCATTTCAGGACTTCGGCGCGTGCTTGGGCAATCGGTTTGCCCATTTCCAACGTGGCCATTTTTGCCATCTCATCCTGTCGTTGGCGGATCTGCTCAGCAAGTTGGCGCAGTACTTTTACACGTTGTGCCATTTCGGTTGATCGCCATGCAGCAAACGCGTCTGCGCTCTGTTGCAATGCTGATTCCAGTTCTTCTGCGGTTTGCAGCGAGTAGGTTGCAATAATTTCGCCGTTGGTAGGATTGCGGGAGATAACGTTGTCAGTCATAGCTTGTCCTCGTGATAAGTGAGTTGATTTTCAATGAAAATCAGCTTACGCCCATCAAAGGTTGCTTAAAAATGAATAATAGTGAGGAAGTTGTTCACTCTCAGTGAAGTAAAAGGATCTTTAGTCGACATGATTAAGGGTTTAAGGGGATCAGCCGCAATGTTGTGGCAATAGGCTTATTTTGCACAATCATGGATGCGCAAGCCGCCTCTTATCAGGAGTTATTAAGTTATACAGTGAATAGATCTTAAAGAAAGATCATAGAGAGATCTAAAAGAGATCCTAAGAGATCCCCGATCGTCGCAGGCCGCACCACACAAGGGCTAAGAAGGTGATCGAGTTCACTATAATCAGTAAAGTGTTCACTGTAGACAGTAGTTTATTCACTATAGAGAGTAGAATGTTCACTATAAACAGTGCTAATGTTCACTGTAATCAGAAAACGACCCCTTTAATCCACAGAATGAAGATCTCAGGCTATGGCAGATAAAGAGAGTGAAAACAAGGCGTTACTCGAGCCTTTTCTGTCGGTGACAAAAAACAGTGGTGAAGTTATTCAGCTCCACCCCAATAAAAATAACACCGTACAACCGGTCGCACTGATGCGCCTGGGTCTGTTTGTTCCTACATTGAAATCAACTGCGCGAGGTAAATCTGGCGCGATGGCTTCAACCGATGCGACGAAAGAGCTGAAGAACCTTTCACTGGTTAAATCGGAAGGCTATGAAAAGATTACCATTACCGGCGCAAGGCTGGATATGGATAATGATTTCAAAACCTGGGCCGGTATTATCCAATCGTTCTCGCGTTATCCCTCAAAGGGCGACACTGTGACGCTGCCGTTCATCGATTTCGTTAAGATGTGCGGGATCCCTTCGGCAAATTCGTCTGCTGCGTTACGTAAGCGTTTAGACGCTTCTTTACGACGCATCGCCACCAATACGTTGTCCTTTGAAGGTAATGGCAAAGCCTATCACACTCACTTGGTGCAATCGG
Source organism: Pantoea sp. CFCC18179 (assembly GCF_059412405.1). Lineage (NCBI taxonomy): Bacteria > Pseudomonadati > Pseudomonadota > Gammaproteobacteria > Enterobacterales > Erwiniaceae > Pantoea > Pantoea sp. CFCC18179. The sequence continues at coordinate 230,418 of NZ_JBNBPM010000003.1, forward strand.
CGTATTACGATCGTGAAAAAGATCTGGTGCGTATCCAGGCCGATCCTAAGTTGTTCGAGTTGTATAATTTCGACCACAAGGTGCTGTTGCAACTGCGGGCGATTTCTCGCTTGAAACGCAAAGAGTCTGCTCAGGCGTTGTATACCTATCTCGAAAGTCTGCCAACTAATCCTGCGCCAATTTCACTGGCACGTTTGCGTATGCGCCTTAACCTGGGTTCGAAAACCACGACGCAGAATCACGTGGTTCGTCGTGCGATGGAGCAGCTCAAAGAGATTGGTTACCTGGACTATTCAGAAGTGAAACGCGGCCGTTCGGTGTTCTTTATCATCCATAGCAGAACGCCAAAACTTGATGGCATCAGCAATCTCGAAAGCATCGATTCGCTGGAAGATATTGAGTTCGAAGAGTAACTCACCCCATTCACTGTAATCAGTATCACGCCTAATAGCCGTGTCACTTTTTCAGCAAAAGTGACACTCGCTCTCTTCTTGATATTCACTGTAATCAGCTTCGGGCGCTCATTCACTGTAATCAGTACTGTTCACTGTCATCAGCAAAGCCGCTGCTTAATGGGGGAGCTTGATGCATGCCGAGATATTCAATGTCCCTATTTTATGGCATTAAATTGATAGTGAGTACTTACAAGGGTGGTTTTCCGTTCACTACTTCTCTCTATTTGATGCTGTTTACTGATCACAGTGAACGTTGGGCTAATGCAATGCTTCTACTGATTACAGTGGATGGTTCAAGTTAAAGGAAGATACTGATTACAGTAAACGTTTATAGCTATCCTATTGTTTTTAATCATAACGATGCCTATCCAGCACTCAAATTCACTGTAATCGGTAAAGTAGCTGTTAATATAACCAGTAAAAGTGACAGGGTGGGTTACAGAGCTGATTACAGTGAATGTTGCTGGTGAAATTGGGCCTCAATTGCTCCCTTCTGTTCAGGCTACATACGCTTGAAAGTACAACGTCACGCTGTCACTGATTACAGTGAATTTTGTTCCCGCTCCCCTTCCCTATCCCTCTTTCATGCTTAGCATGGAGAAGCTAATTTTGTTGTTTGCTGATTATAGTGAACGCTTTTAACCAGTCGCATTATGCTATTCATTACTGAATACAGTGAACGTTTGAGGCTTGAGCACGGCAATGAAAGATGCCCAGCATAGGCCAGGTTGTTGCGAATAGGCCATCTATCTTAAAGTTGAATGAGCACCGCCAGTGGGTCACCATAAAGGGCGATCTTTCGTTTCTAGTGCGTGGTTATCGCTGTGAAAGCGAACTTGCTAAGCAGAATTGAAAGGTAATTTTATGGCTTACTTTCAGCCGATTTGAAGTCTGAATACAAAACCTAAATGCTGATTACAGTGAATGTTGCTACCTCGTTCGTATCGTTTGCTTAAGTCCTAACCTTCGAAGCCATCAAAACCCATCGTTGAAATGCCATCTACTGACTACAGTGAACGCTTCTCTAATCCATTCTGAATCGCTGTTTGCTGATTACAGTGAACGCGCTGAACATGCCATAACTTTTACTGATTACAGTGAATCTTCTCAATGCCAGGCAGATTTGACTTACTGATTACAGTGAATGTCGCACGCTAATGCGCTCGCTTATACTGACTACAGTGAATGTTGGTGATGCCTTGCAAAAGACGGCTTACTGATTACAGTGAACGTTTGTTTTTCAAGGCAGCATCACATTCCACAACTACTGATTACAGTGAATGTTATGGCACTCTCTTCCTCACATATTGCCATTCCCATAATCCTGTCTCGAATCTCATCTACTGATTACAGTGAACGTAAGTGGCCGTCTTGCTGATTACAGTGATTCTTCCACCGAATACAGTGAACGTTGGCGAAATCCGCACAGCATGAACTACTGATTACAGTGAACGTTTAAATGAAGAAAGTCCTGCGCCCTTCTCTCGCAAAATATCCCTGCTTCAATCTCAACTCACTCTGCTGATTACAGTGAATCTTTGAGGCAATCATTCCCCCAACGCGGTCTGAATTTGAGCGATTTATCACAAACGATGAAATTACCATCACTGATTACAGTGAATGTTTTGCTTAACTCGCTATTAATCAAGCCGTTTTCTCATAACGGATTGTTCCAGATTAGAAGAGATATATTTGCCTCATGTGCAGGATTTATGTATAAAGTCATAAATCCTACATGTGTGGAGCAAGTATGGCTAACGATGAGAAGCAAGTTCTGAAAGTTGCACAACGTTCAGAAAGAATGCTGATGAGCCTGACGGAACAAATCCAGGCGCAAAAAGAAGAGTTGCAAGAGAACACTTTTTACCAGGTTTACGCGAAAGCCGCGTTAGCCAAGCTGCCAAAATTGACGCGCGCCAGTGTGGATTACGCTGTCAACGAGATGGAAGAGAACGGTTATCCGTTTGATAAACGTGCGGCGGGCAGCTCGACCAAGTATGCGATGTCGATTCAGAACATTATCGATATCTATCATCATCGTGGCGTGCCGAAGTATCGCGATCGCCATCCTAATGCGTTTACCATGTTTGTCGGTAACCTTAAAGGTGGCGTTTCAAAAACCGTCTCCACCGTGTCGTTAGCGCACGCATTACGCGCGCATCCGCATTTGTTATTTGAAGATTTGCGTATTTTGGTCATCGACCTTGACCCACAATCGTCAGCAACCATGTTCCTCAACCATGAACGTTCGGTTGGATTGGTTGAAGCCACGGCGGCGCAAGCCATGCTACAAAACGTCAGTCGCGAAGAATTGCTTAACGAATTCATCGTCTCATCGATTATTCCGGGCGTTGATGTGCTGCCGGCTTCCATTGATGACGCCTTTATCGCGTCACGTTGGGAAGAGCTGTGTGCCGCACATTTGCCTGAGCAAAACATTCATGCGGTGTTGTACGACAACGTAGTGGCAAAACTGAAGAAAGATTATGACTTTATCTTTATCGACAGCGGCCCGCATTTGGATGCCTTCCTTAAAAACGCGATCGCTGCATCGGATTTGCTGATGACGCCGGTACCGCCAGCGCAAGTGGATTTCCACTCGACGCTGAAGTATCTGACGCGTTTACCCGAGCTGATTGGCATTATTGAAGAGTCAGGCGCTGCTTGCCGTTTGCAAGGTAATATCGGCTTTATGTCTAAGCTCTCCAACAAAGCCGACCACAAACTCTGTCACAGCCTGGCAAAAGAGATTTTTGGCGGCGACATGTTGGATGCAGCGCTGCCACGTCTGGACGGTTTTGAGCGCTGTGGTGAGTCCTTTGACACCGTGATCTCCGCCAATCCATCCACTTACGTGGGCAGCACCGAAGCCTTGAAGAATGCGCGTTCAGCAGCGGAAGATTTCGCTAAAGCCGTATTTGACCGTATTGAATTCATTCGCCTGAACTGAGGTTACTATGAGCGCAAAAAGAATCACCATTGGCCGCACCTTCAGCCAGACGCCTTTGCAGACAGAGGAAAGCGCCGACGGCCATTCTCAGACCTTCATTCTGTCGACGGGCAAACGTGCCTTGTTCACGCTTGAACACATAACTGCGAAAGAAATCGAAGAAAAAACCTTCGTTAAGATGGAAACCAACGGCCGCGACCAGTCTGGTCTGACGCCTGAGTCGTTGCGTGACATTATCCGTACCATCAAATTGCAGCAGTTCTTCCCGGCGATTGGCGTTAAACGTGACGATCGTATTGAGATTCTCGATGGTTCGCGCCGTCGCGCAGCGGCATTGCACTGCAAAACCGGGCTGGATGTGTTGGTGACAGAGGTTGCCATTACTGCCGAAGAAGCACGTCGTTTAGCGCAGGATATTCAGACCGCGCGCGAACATAACTTGCGTGAAGTGGGCATGCGTTTGCTGGCTCTGAAAGACGGTGGTTTGTCGCAGAAAGAAATCGCGCAGAGTGAAGGGCTGTCGCAGGCGAAAGTGACGCGCGCATTGCAAGCCGCTAGCGTGCCTCTTGAACTGGTCACACTGTTCCCAAACCATTCTGAGCTGACTTATCCCGATTACAAAACGCTGTTGCAGGCCTACGAGAAGTTGCAGGAAACCGGCCAAACGGTGGATGTGCTGATTGATACTATCGGCATGGATGTTGATACCGTTTGTGCTCGTGATGGTCTGGCAGAAGATGAAGTGAAGAATGGTATTCTGCGTTTGGTGCGTAACGGCAGCCAAACATTACTTCAATCGCCGGGTAAAGAAAAAGTGGTCGCTACGCCACTGTGGAGTTTTGCTGATAAAGATCGCTTCGCCCGTAAGAAAACGCGTGGACGTATGTTTAGCTATGAGTTTAATCGCCAGTCGAAAGAGTTGCAGGAAGAACTGGATCGAGTGATAAACGAGACGCTCAACAAATATCTTAACCAGTAAATCAAACACCGCCTCCGGGCGGTTTTTTTATGTCAGTTTCACAGCTTCGCCAGCGCAATTTCAGTGCTAAGTGCCTGAAATAGCAATCGTCTATGTTCGAATTTCAGGCTGAAATCGCCACGATTTAGCCAGTTTCACAACGCTACTAAACAATAATCATCATGTAAGTGAGGGCGAATTGACCAGCTGTTTGCTAAATCAGCAACAGCTTTAGTTAGGGATAAAAAGGCGTGAGTGCAGCATGAAATTTCATCTGCTCGCCGCAGTAATTTTATGGTTATCACTATGAATATAAACGATTTTTAAAATAAATTTCAGGCTGAAATCGCCAGTTTAAATCGACATTTCAGTCTAAAAGAAAAGTAACTGCCACCTATTAGCCAGATGATATTCAATGATTTATCCACAGAAAGCGTGGATAACTTTCTCCGGGAAAACTATTCAGCCAACGCCAATGCTGATGAATATTTCCAAATCGCATCACGCACTCGAACCGGCTTATTGATCAGCCCCAAAGCATAAAATCGATCGGCAATGATTTGCTGTTCCTTAATCACTTCAAATACCATGGCGCGGGTTTTGTGACTGCGGCGTGTGAGTGCCCTTTCAACTGAAGCCACTTCCAGGCCCAACTCCAGCGCTAGCATCACCGAAGCTTGATGGCGATGTTCATCTATAAATAAACCGGTTTGTTGCAAGCTCTCCACCAGCTGTTTAATGATGTCATCATGCTGTTCAACGTAATCCCGCCGGGCAAGATAGAATTGATGATTACGCACGCGCCCTTCACCATTGACTAAAACGCGCAATTCAGAATTACTTTCAGCCGCACTGAGTAGCGGATCCCACATCATCCACGCATCAACTGACAAATAATCACTGGCAGTCAGTGGATATTTGGGCGGTGCATAAATCACTTTTAACTCATCAAGCCCAATTCCCACTTCTTCAAGCAGTTGCAGCAGTAGCCAGTGAACGTTGGACCCCTTGTTCACCGAGATACGCTTACCGCGTAAATCTTCAACGCGATGAATATCGCTATCACGTGGCACCACGATCCCAACGCTGCTCGGTGCGGGCGGTTCCCATGCGATATAGGTCACTGCATTGCCACTGGCTTGCGCGAAGATGGGCGGCACTTCGCCGGTGGTGCCGAAGTCGATTTCGTTGTTTTGCAGTGCATGCAGCAATTGCGGACCGGCTGGAAACTCACTCCATAAAACGTTGATGCCCTGCTTAGCGAAGCAATGTTCCAGGCTTTGACGCGCCTTGAGCACGCCAAGATTGCCAAATTTCTGATAACCAATGCGCAATTCTCGCTCCTGTTCACCGCGTTGCGAGAGTGAAGCATTCGATGTCATAACTTTGCGGCGTCCTTTAATCATGCCTTGGTTGGCAAGATGAGTGCGTAAGGTATGGCGGCTGATTCCCAACAATGCCGCCGCTTGCGTTTGGTTCTGTTCGGTCATCGTCAAAGCATTGCTTATCAAACTGCTGATCACGCGATCAAACAGCTGTTGCGGCTGATGAGTGAGTTGCTGCTGAAGGAAACTATCCAAAGTCGAGTCGGTTGGCAGATTAAAGCCGCGTTCACTGTAACCAGCAATTCGCAATTGAGCGGGTGTCAGCGTCTCTTCACGACTCAGCAGCACTGCGTTGTGCAGCGTATTTTCGAGCTCACGAATGTTGCCCGGCCAACTGTATTCCAGCAAGGCTTCCAGCGCGTCGGGAGAAAGACGACGCGCTGGACGTGCTAAACGACGCGCATACAACGCCAGGAAATGTTGTGCCAGCAATGGGATATCTTCGCGACGCTGACGTAATGGCGGCAGCGGAACCACGGCGATGTTGAGACGATAAAACAGATCTTCACGGAAACGTCGCTCCCGAATCGCCTGCGCCAAATCTACGTGCGTAGCGGCAATGACTCGAACATCCACCTTGATTGGCTTACGTGAACCCACGCGCGTAATCTCTCGCTCCTGCAAGACACGCAATAGTTTTACCTGCAAAGACAAACTCAATTCGCCAATCTCATCCAGTAGCAAGGTGCCACCTTGTGCCGATTCAAACCAGCCGGGATGAGCTTGCGTAGCGCCAGTAAACGCCCCTTTTTCATGACCGAACAGTTCGGCTTCGGCCAGGCTTTCGGTTAATGCGCCGCAGTTCACTGCAAGGAAAGGCCCGTGACGACGCTGGCTGTGGTGATGCAGATAACGCGCCACCACTTCTTTGCCGGTGCCGGTCTCACCAATTATCAATACCGTGGCGTCGGTGGGAGCGAACTTATCCAGCAAAGATTGGAATGCCAGCGAAGCCGGATCGACTAAGCGTGGGGAATCGGTGTGATTGGCATAAGGGGTTAGCATGGCGAGCGATCCTGTAAAGATGATATCGCCAGGCTAAACCCACCGGCATTGCTTGAATACCAGGAAAAAAGCATAAGCAGTTGCATATGCAGCAATTGCTGTTGGGCCAATGTTGCAATTGCAACGGCTTTAATCAAAGGATTGATGGCTAAGTGTCTGAAATCCAGTAACTCACAGTTTTTTCAAAGCTGGCACGTTTCTCGCTAATAGCCATATAACTAAATAAGCAGTCAAAAATGATCATTTTTTAATAAAGTTATATAGGAAAAGCATAATGGCCGATTCCGCGAACGAGAAAATTAACGTCTTTTGGTTTTTACCGACTCACGGCGATGGACGCTATCTTGGCACCACAGAAGGCGGACGTCAGGTTGATTTGGCCTACTTACAGCAAGTGGCGCTCGCCGCCGACAATCTCGGCTTCTACGGCGTTTTGATTCCGACTGGCAAAAGTTGTGAAGATTCGTGGTTGGTGGCTTCAGCGTTAGCGCCGATTACGCGCCGTCTGCGTTATTTGGTTGCCGTGCGTCCAGGGTTGCAGCCGCCGACACTCGCGGCGCGTATGGCAACCACGCTTGATCGCCTGTCAGAAGGACGTTTGCTGATTAACGTGGTGACCGGTGGCGATCCGGTCGAGAACAAAGGCGACGGCATCTTCCTCAATCATAGTGAACGTTATGAAGTCACCAAAGAGTTTCTCGACGTCTATAGCCGACTGATGCGCGGTGAGAAGGTCGATTACCACGGCGAACACATTCACGTTGAAGGCGCGGAAGTGTTATTCCCACCGGTGCAGGAAAATGGCCCGCCGCTCTATTTTGGTGGTTCCTCGGATGCAGCCATCGATGTCGCAGCTGAACAGATTGATACCTATTTGACGTGGGGCGAACCGCCAGCGCAGGTTGCGGAGAAGCTGGAAGTGGTCCGCGCGCGTGCGCAATCGCGAGGACGTAAGCTGGAGTATGGCATTCGCTTGCACGTCATTGTGCGCGAGACCGAGGAAGAAGCCAAAGCCGCAGCGCAAAAGTTGATTGCGCATCTGGATGAAGAGACTATTGCGCAGGCGCAGAAAATTTTTGCGCGCATGGATTCGGCGGGCCAGGCGCGCATGAGCGCACTACATAATGGTTCGCGCGATAATCTCTACATTGCGCCAAATCTGTGGGCGGGCGTCGGCTTAGTGCGTGGCGGCGCGGGTACAGCATTGGTTGGCAGCCCTGAGCAAGTAGCAGAACGCATTCGCGAATATCAAGCTTTAGGTGTGACTAACTTTATTCTGTCTGGTTATCCGCATCTGGAAGAGGCGCATCGCGTCGCCGAGTTGCTGCTGCCATTATTGCCGCTGGCGAACGCTCAACAGCAGCGCGCTCGCACCGTTAACACGGGTCCCTTTGGTGAAACCATTGGTGGCGATAAACGTCCTTCGAAACAAACGAGCGCGAGTTAATGCAGGAGAAGGCGATGGCTACGGCACATGTGATCATTGTGGGTGGAGGATTCAGCGGAACGGCGCTGGCGATTCATCTCGCCCGGACCTCCGCAGTGAGTTTACTGATTACAGTGGTCGAACCGCGTGATCAGCTTGGCGGCGGCGTTGCCTACTCCACCACCGAACCCGCGCACCGCATCAACGTACCCGCTACACGCATGCAGCTGAGCGGTGAGGAGCAGGGCGCGTTTGATCGCTGGTATCGCCAGCAACCCGAATGTTCACTGGATTCAGTAGCGCATTGTGCCGATGGATCGGTTTATCCGCAGCGCGGCATGTTTGGCCGCTATCTGGTGCAGCAGTTCGCACATGCGCAACAGCTACATCCGCATGTCAAAATGCGTCATGTTCAAGCCAGCGCTGTTGCCTGGGAAGGCGAGCAGTTACTGCTGAGCAATGGCGAGACATTACAAGGCGACGTACTGGCATTAGCTATCAGTCATCCGCCGCCAGCATTACCGCGTGGGCTGCAACCTTTCGCGCAGCATCCCGCCTTGATCGCTAATCCGTGGCAGCATGGCGCGTTAGATGCCATCCATCCAGATGCATCGGTAGCGATTATTGGCACCGGTTTGAGTATGGCGGATGTTGTCGCCTCACTCGACACACGTCAGCATCGTGGCCCGTTAATCGCCTTCTCGCGCCGTGGACAGCTTTCTCGCGCCAATTTAAGTGGTGAGTGGCCTGAATGGACGTTAGCGCCGCAGAATGCGTCCAATGCGCGTTTATGGCTACACCATATTCGTGCCGAGGTAGCGCGAGCGGCAGAACAGCAATTGCCGTGGCAACGTGTATTGGATCAAGTGCGCGTGCAAGGTCAGGACATTTGGCAATCGTTGCCGTTACAAGAACAGCAGCGTTTTGTACGCCATTTACGTTCGTGGTGGGATGTACACCGTTATCGCATTGCGCCGCAGGTGGCTGCGGTTATCAGCGCCCGTCAGCAACAAGGCAGCTTAAACGTAATGGCTGCGCGTCTCAGCAACATCGTCGACCACGGAAAGCAATTGGCGATCACGCTGCATCTACGTGGCGGCGGCATCGAAACGCATCCAATTGATCATCTGATCGTCACCACAGGACCGGGCCATGAGGCGCTAACCGACAGTCAGCCGCTGCTGCAATCGCTGAGCCAGCAAGGTTTGATTCGACCCGATTCGCTCGGTTTTGGCATTGATGTCGATCGGCACTCGCAAACGTTGGATTCCAACGACCAGCCAAATGCACGTTTGCTGGTGGTTGGCCCCGCCGCACGCGCACGCTTTGGTGAATTGATGGGGCTGCCGCAAGTGGCCGATCACGCGGCTGCGGTGGCACAAACTATTCTGCAAGAACTGCAAATCGCTCACGCCGAGCGATGTCCCCCTTCAGCGCACTGATTCTTTCAACTTCCTAAAAATTAACTGACGAACGCCGGGTCGTAGCACGATCACGGCCTCGCTATGGAGTTTGCTATGCCATCGCAACGTGAAATTCGCTTGAATGCATTTGATATGAACTGTGTTGGACACCAATCGCCGGGCCTGTGGGCGCATCCGCGTGACCGCTCTTGGCAATACAAAGATTTGGAATATTGGGTTGATTTAGCGCGCCTGCTGGAACGCGGCAAATTTGATGGTCTGTTTATTGCCGATGTGCTGGGCATTTATGACGTGCTCAACGGCAATGGCGATGCGGCGATTCGTCAGGCGACGCAGGTGCCGGTCAATGATCCGCTGGCGTTAATCACGCCGATGGCGCTGGTCACCGAACATTTGGGGTTCGGCCTTACCGCGTCGTTATCATTTGAGCATCCTTATCCGTTTGCGCGTCGTCTCTCAACGCTCGATCATCTTACCAAAGGGCGCGTGGGCTGGAATATCGTCACGTCGTATCTTGAAAGTGGCGCACGCAATATTGGCCATCAAGCGCAAACCGATCATGACAGCCGCTACGATTACGCCGATGAGTATCTGCAAGTGGTTTACAAGCTGCTGGAAGGCAGTTGGGAGCAAGATGCGGTGCTGCGCGACCGCGAGCGTCGCATCTTCAGCGATCCGCGTAAAATCCATCCTATCAATCATCAGGGCACGTTTTTTAATGTGCCGGGGATTCATCTGTGCGAGCCATCGCCACAGCGCACGCCGGTTTTATATCAAGCCGGTGCGTCGAGCCGCGGCAAACAGTTCGCCGCTGAACATGCCGAATGCGTGTTTGTCGCCGCGCCATCCAAAGTGCTGCTGAAGAAAACCGTGGCGGATATCCGTCGCCGCGCAGCAGAAGCCGGGCGCGATCCTTACAGCATCAAAATCTTTAACCTGCAAACCGTGATTGTAGGCGAAACCGATTTGGCGGCGCAGGCCAAATGGAAGGATTACACCCAATGGGTTAGCTACGAAGGCGCGCTGGCGCTGGTATCAGGCTGGACCGGCATCGATTTCGGCCAATATCAACCGGACCAGGTGCTCAAATACATTCACACCAACGCCATTCAGTCGGCGGTTGAAACCTTCTCCACCGCCGATCCCGATCGCCAGTGGACAGTGAAAGCACTGGCAGATTGGGTCGGCATCGGCGGCTTTGGCCCGCTGATTGTCGGTAGCGCGCAAACCGTGGCTGACGAATTACAAAGCTGGGTGGAAGAGACCGATGTTGATGGTTTCAACTTCGCCTACGCGCTGACCCACGAAACCTTTGAGGATGTGGTTGAGCTGCTGATTCCGGAACTGCAAAAGCGTGGCGTGTATAAAAAAGAGTACGCAGCAGGCACATTGCGCGAGAAGTTATTTGCCGCCGGTCCGCAGCTACAAGCGCCGCATCCGGGCGCCGGTTATCGGGTTAAAACCTCTGTCACGCAGGAGGTTTTATGATTGAGATCGACCAGTTGAGCAAACATTACCGGGCGCCCGATGGCCGCGTTACCGAGGTACTCAAATCCATCAGCCTGCAAGTGCCGCAAGCCAATATTACGGCGGTGGTTGGCCCAAGCGGCGCGGGGAAATCCACGCTGGCGAAATGCATCAGCCTGCTGGAGCAACCCAGCGCTGGCAGCATCCGGGTGAACGGCAGCGATCTGTCGCGTCTCGATGGTGGCGCGTTGCGTCAGGCGCGTCGTTCGATTGGCACCGTATTTCAGTCTTCGGCGTTACTGCAGCGCAAAACCGCTTGGGAAAACATCGCCTTGCCGCTGCATTATCTCGGTGTGATTGAGCGCGACATAAAAGCACGCGTCGGCGAACTGCTGGAAAGCGTGGGTCTTAGCCACAAAGCCAACGCTTATCCGGGCCAGCTTTCGGGCGGCCAGCGACAACGGATTGGCATTGCCCGCGCACTGGCGTTACGCCCTTCGGTCTTGCTGGCAGACGAAGCCACTTCGGGACTCGATCCACAAGCCACCGTCACCATTCTTGATCTGTTGAAAAAGCTGCGCGACGACTACAAGTTAGCGATTGTGATGATCACCCACGAGATGGATGCGGTAAGGCAAGCCGCTGATGCGGTTGCGGAAATTCGCGATGGGCAGATTGTGCAATACGGCGTAGTGCGTGAATTGCTGGCACAGCCGGATTCCGCCTTGGGTCAGCGCTTGTTCCCGCTGGCCTCACAATCCAGTGATGCTGAATTAGTCCTCCAGCTCAGCTATCGCACCGATGTTACGGTCGCCAGCGATTGGATTTCTCGCCTTAGCCAGCAGTTTGGATTGCGCATTGACTTACTCGGTGCGCACGTCGAGCATTTCAACGGCTTGCAGGCGGGACGCTTACAGGTTGGCATTCACTTTCAGCATGAGCGCGTGCCGCTGGCGCGTTTGCTCGCTCAATGTGAGCAACTGGGTTTGGTGGCTAGCGTAGCGGGAAGTGTCTTTCCGCTAAGGGCGGTGGTATGAGCGTATCGGTAATGAGTCAGGACACGCCGTGGCCAGAAATTCCGTCATTGATGCTGCCCGCGTTAGGGGAAACCGCCTTAATGGTGGCGATTGTGATGCTGTTTGTCGTCTCTTGCGGCGGTGCGGTGGGTGTGGTGCTGTTCAACACTTCGCTACGCGGTTTGTTCCCACATCGCGGCATCCATCGCGTATTAAGTTGGATCGTCAATATGGGGCGTTCGTTGCCGTTTCTGGTATTGATGGCGGCAATCATACCTTTCACCTTCTGGCTAACCGGCACCACTATCGGCATTCCTGCGGCAGTGGTACCGATGATCGCTGCTGGAATTCCGTTTTTTGGTCGTTTAGTCGATAACGCGCTCCGCGAATTGCCCAGTGAAGTCACCGCCGTGGGATTGGTGTGCGGCGGCTCGCGTTGGCAAATCATCCGATCGGCGCAGCTTAGCGAAGCATTGCCTGCCATTGTCGCGGCGGTGACGCTCAATCTGATCTCAATGATTGAGTACTCGGCGATTGCCGGGACTATCGGCGCAGGCGGCATCGGTTATCTGGCGGTGGTGTACGGCTATCAGCGCTTCGACAATCACATCATGATCGCCACCATCGTGGTGCTGATTGCCTTAATCCAAACCATCCAGTTTCTCGGTGACCGCCTGGTCGCCACATTGCGCCATCCTCAGGGGACTTCACTATGACAACACAAGATTTTGAACTGCGTAAAACACGCCGTTGGCCGTGGCTACTACTGATTACAGTGGTCGTTGTACTCGCGGCAGGCGGTTGGTTCTGGCGCACGCAACAAGCGCAGACCGTGGTTTTCGGTACTACGCTACAAGTGCACTTCGAACCGGCGATGGCGGGAGAGCAGAAGCTGATCGAGTACGTTGGCGAACATATCGCGCCTGATTACGGCCTCAAGCTGGAAGCGGTAGGCGTGCAGGATCCGGTGCAAGCCGACCGCGCCGTCGCGCAAGGGCAATATGCGGCAACGGTGTATCAGCATCAGTGGTGGCTTAAGCAAGTGGTGGATGCCAACGGTTTTGCGCTAACGTCCGCGCTGCCGTTGTTCCAATGGGCGTTTGGTATCTACTCCGATCGTTATAAATCGGTAGCGGATTTACCTCAGGGCGCCACCATCGTGGTGCCGGATGATGGCGCAAACCAAGGCCAGGCATTATGGCTGTTGGCGCGACAGGGACTGATTACGCTTGATCCCAACGTCGAACCGCGCACCGCTAAGCTGAAAAACATCGTTGGTAATCCACATGGTTTTGTTTTCAAAGAGTTGGATTTACTGACCATGCCACGAGCGCTAAATTCGGTCGATGCGGCAATTGGCTATGTGTCGCAATTCGATGCCGGTAAAGTGCCGCGTGAAAAAGGCATTCTGTTCCCGCCTGCGCCACGTACTTTCGCGTCGCAGTTAGTGATTGGTACGCCTTATCTGCAACAAGAAAATATCGAGAAACTCAAACAAGCCTTCTCCGATCCGCGCGTGCAGCAATGGCTGAAAACCACCGACGATCCGCTAGTTAAAGGTGTATTGGTGCCAGTTTCCGCCGAGTAATGATTCTCAATCGATCACCCGGATTCGCCTGGCGTTTCCGGGTTTTTGCGTTGCTTAAAAATAAGTTTATCTAATTGATATTATTGTAAATTAATATCAATTATTGTTGTTTTGGCTAAGCCAATAAAGCGCTTATAACAACCTCACCTGCACTACAAAACAACAACGTGAGGCGTTATGAGTTCCATACCTTTAGAAAACACCTTGCCGGCGTCAGAGCCGGTACGTTCGGTCAGCGATGTGGCTAGGCTTATCAACACGCGCACCAAAACCGACAATTACGCGCGCATGATCGTGTTCCTTGCGCTCGGCGGCGTGTTCCTCGATGCCTACGATCTCACCACGCTGTCGTATGGTATTGATGATGTGGTGCGCGAGTTCCAACTCTCGCCGCTACTTACCGGCTTGGTAACGTCATCGATTATGGTCGGCACCATCGTCGGCAATCTGGTTGGCGGCTGGCTCACCGATAAATACGGCCGTTATTCGGTGTTCATGGCCGACATGCTGTTCTTTGTAGTCTCAGCAATTGCCGCTGGCTTAGCGCCCAACGTTTGGGTGTTGATTGGCGCGCGCTTTTTAATGGGGGTTGGCGTTGGCATCGATTTGCCGGTGGCGATGTCGTATCTGGCCGAATTTTCGAAGTTCGCTGGTAAAGGCAACAAAGCGGCGCGACTCGCCGCATGGTGCCCAATGTGGTACGCCGCTTCCACCGTGTGCTTCTTGCTGATCTTCGCGCTCTATTTCCTGCTGCCAAAAGATCATCTTGATTGGTTATGGCGCGCTTCGCTGCTGTTTGGCGCAGTGCCAGCATTGCTGATCATCGCAGTACGCAGCAAGTTTATGAACGAATCGCCGTTGTGGGCAGCGAATCAGGGCGATCTCAAGGGTGCGGTGCGCATCTTGCGTGATTCTTACGGCATTCATGCACACGAGGCAGAACCGGAAGCGCCGCCCGCTGCTGCCGCGCCAAAAGTCAGTTTCCGCGTGTTGTTTGAAAAACCGTGGCGCGAACGCACCATCGTGGCGGGCGTGATGAACATCTGTATTTCCTTTGAATACACCGCAATTGCCTTCTTCCTGCCATCGATTCTGGCGCAGTTCCTGGGCGCCGGTGTGTTTGAAACCATCTCGGCGTCGCTCGGCCTCAATGCGTTGTTCGCGTTTACCGGCGGCCTGCTCGGTATGCGTTTGGCGTGGAAATATCCGTCGCGTCACGTGGCGATTGCCGGTTTTGCGCTGCAATTCTTTGCATTAATCGCCCTGGCGTTGATTGGGCATCCTCAAGCCATCGCTGGCATCATTTTCGCCGTGTTGATGTTGGGATTGTGGCTGTTTGCAGAAGGTTTTGGCCCAGGCGCGCAATTGATGGTGTATCCGGCGCTCTCTTATCCCACTTCGATTCGTGCGACCGGCGTCGGTTTTAGCCGTGCGCTCTCTGGCATCGGCAGTGCGCTGGCGCTGTTCATTTTACCGATTCTGCAAGCGGCGCTTGGCACCAATATGTTTTGGGTGGTTTCACTGGCGGCGATCATTCCAATCTTCTTCTTGCTGGCGGTGCGTCACGAGCCTACTCGCCACGATATCGACGAACTTTCATCTGAGGGCTAACCATGAGCTTATTAGCAACAGGCACAGATTATGACGCGCTGGCGGCGCATTTCCGCCCAATATTCGCGCGCATCGCCGTAGGCGCAGTTGAGCGTGAACGCAACCGCACATTGCCGTATGAAGCAATAACCTGGTTGAAAGAAGCTGGATTTGGCACGGTGCGCATTCCAACAGAGAAGGGCGGTTGGGGCGCATCGCTGCCGCAGCTGTTTCAGCTGCTCATTGAGTTGGCGGAAGCGGACTCCAATCTGCCGCAGGCGCTGCGCGCCCATTTTGCCTTTGTCGAAGATCGGCTTAATCAACCGGACAACTCAGAGCGCGATGGCTGGTTCCGACGCTTTATCGACGGCGAGCTGGTGGGCAGCGGCTGGACCGAAATTGGTGCGGTCAAGCTGGGTGATGTGATCACCCGCGTCACGCCATCATCAACCGGCTGGACGCTAAGCGGCGAGAAGTTTTACAGCACTGGCACGCTATACGCAGACTGGATTGATGTGTTCGCGCGTCGCAACGACAACCAGGGCGATGTCATCGCTCTGGTGAACGCCCACCAACCGGGCGTAACACGTGAAGACGACTGGGACGGCTTTGGTCAGCGTCTTACCGGCAGCGGCACCACGCGTTTCGATAGCGTTCACGTCGAGCAAGCGCACGTTTATGATTTCGCTACCCGTTTTCGTTATCAAACCGCGTTCTACCAGCATGTGTTACTGGCGACGCTGGCGGGGATTGCTCGCGCGGTGGCGCGTGATGGTGCAAAAGCAGTGGCGGCGCGTAATCGCGTTTATAGCCACGGCAATGGCAATGTTGCGCGTCAGGATGCGCAGATTTTGCAGGTTATCGGCGAAATTACTAGCCTAACGTTCGCGGTGGAAGCCACGGTGATTCGTGCTACACATTCACTGCAATCAGCATATGTCGCCCATTTAAGCCACGATGAATCGCAGATTGCGGAAATCAATGTGCTGGCGGAAGCCGAGGCTGGCCAGGCGCAAGTGATTGCCAGCGAATTGGTGACGCGGGCGGCAACCGAGTTGTTCAATGCGTTGGGCGCATCCGATACACGCGTCAGCAAAGCCTTGGATCGTCATTGGCGCAACGCGCGCACCGTGTCGTCGCATAATCCAGTAGTGTATAAAGCGCGCGATATTGGCGACTGGAAAGTCAATGGCGCGGCACCGACAGGTATTTGGCAGATTGGTCGGGGGGAAGGCTGATATAAAACCAGGTCACCATAAATGGCGACCCTACACAGTCAGCGTAGGGTCGCCATTTATGGTGACCTGGTAAATTGTGAGGACTTACTTCTTGTCCAGCGACCACGTCGCGCTACGCACATCCACCTTGACCGGCAACAACCCAACGCGGGTAAAGGTATCCGCCAACGCCTGTTGCTCATCAAACACCTGCGGCGTCATGCGCGTTGCGCCGTACGGCAAACGCTGCAACGTAGTTTGCCAGATGGCTTTATCCAATCCGGTTGATTTAGAGAGGATCGCCGCCGCATCATCTTGATTTTTATTGGCCCAATCACTCAACTTACTCAGTTCATCCACTACCTGTTTAGCGATTTGTGGATGACCATCGGCGAACGGACGGCTGGCAAGATAGAAGGTGTAATGCGGCACTAAACCTTCGGCGTTACGTATTTGGCGCGCATCAGCATGAGCTTCAACTTCCGCCAGGAACGGATCCCAAATCACCCACGCATCAATCGCGCCTTTCTGGAACGCAGCACGCGCATCGGCGGGTGGCAGGTATACCGGCGTGACGTCTTTGTAATTAAGTCCGGCATCTTCCAGCGCTTTCACCAGCAGATAGTTCACGTCGGAACCCTTATTTAAGCCAACGCGTTTGCCTTTCAAATCGGCGACGCTT
This sequence comes from Pantoea sp. CFCC18179, assembly GCF_059412405.1. Taxonomy (NCBI): domain Bacteria; kingdom Pseudomonadati; phylum Pseudomonadota; class Gammaproteobacteria; order Enterobacterales; family Erwiniaceae; genus Pantoea; species Pantoea sp. CFCC18179. The sequence continues at coordinate 247,581 of NZ_JBNBPM010000003.1, forward strand.
TTGATGGCGGAGTCTTTGGGTACCACAATCGCTTCGGTTTTGGGATTGGCGGGTGAATGGCCGAGGTAGATCAAATCCGCTTTCGCCGCCTGAGCAAAAGCGGGCGGTGCATCGCCGGTGGCGGCTAAATCAATACTGCCGACGTTAAGACCTTCCAGCATTTGTGGCCCGGCGGGGAACTCCACCCAACGCACGTTAATGCCTTCTTTCTTCAACGTCTCATCCAGCGTGCCGCGATACTTCAGCAAGGCAAAGATATTGGCTTTTTGATAGCCCACGGTGACGGTTTCTGGGTTGGCAGCGAAGGCGTGCGCGGAGAGCAGGCCAACGCTAAGTGCTAATGCGCTTACGGCAGGAAATGTGGCTTTCATGATGATTCTCTCGTGGTTTTTTTGCCACGATAGCAAAGCGCTTATATAACCAATAAATAACGAATTTCGATCGCTTATAACTGATGGTGATGTGATCTGGGTCATTCACTGTAATCAGCAGCAGCGGCGATATTTCCATAGATGCCCATATAATTAGCACGGTAATAATTTGTATAACAAATCAAAATGCCATTTTAAAAAGCTTCTGTCAGGATAGGCAATTCCGCTGCCTGTATAAGGTTTTACCTGTTCTATGAAGTGGCTTTCACCAAGTGCAGTGTTGTTCTCTGCCAAAACTTGTCTTGCTGCCTTTCTGGCTTTTTATATCGCTCTGGAACTTAATCTTGATAAACCAGCCTGGTCACTGACTACAGTGTACGTTGCGTCGCAACTCTATTCGGGTTCGACGGTATCAAAATCGATTTTCCGCTTCTTCGGCACCGTGTTAGGCGGGCTGTTTACGCTGCTGATCTATCCCGCTACGGTGGAAGATCCACTGCTGTTTAGTCTGTGCATTTCGCTGTGGGTGGCGGTTTGCCTCTATTTGTCGCTACACGATCGCACACCAAAAAGCTATGTGTTTATGTTGGCGGGATACAGTGCCGCGATCATGGGTTTCCCCGATGTGGTTTCTCCTTCGGCGATTACCTACACGGTAATTTCGCGTATTGAAGAGATCACTGTGGCGATCATTTGTAGCAGCCTGGTGCATCGCCTGTTGTGGCCGGTTTCGATGCGCAACCTGTTAGAGCAGAGCGTCAATCTGTGGTATCAGAACGCGCGCAAGCTGTGCAGCGAATTGGTTACTGCGATGCCCGCCGAGAAATCGGTCGAGCGCGAAGATATTCTGGTGCAGATGGCCAACTATCCGCTCAATGTAGAAACGCTGATCACCCATTGCGTCTACGAAGGCGATGCGGCGCGGCGCCTAGTGCGCTTAGTCAGCGTGCAGTATCAACATCTGTCGTATTTCATTCCTACGCTGACGGCAATCGAATCGCGCCTGAATTTGCTGGCGCAACAGAACATCCTTTTCCCGGAATACATCGCTGACGTGTTCCAGCAATTTTTGCTGTGGCTCAACGGCGAGGATCAGCTACCGATCCGCGAAAAATTAGTCGCCGCACAACAACAGTTGCAAGCCGCCTGGCAACAAGGCCGCCTCAATAGCGAAGAGAGTATTTTGCTGATGGGATTGCTGGAACGTCTACTCAACTTTGTGCGCATCGTCGATGCTTATCATAGCGTTAGCGAGCGGGTGAGCGAGTGGACGCCGGCCGTCAAAGCCGGAAAAATGGCGCGCGCTCACAAGCATGTCGATAAAGGTTTACTGCTGCTGTCGTCGTTTACCGCTTTTATCGCCACCTTTGCCACCTGCGTATTTTGGATTGGTAGCGGCTGGGTGGATGGTGCGACCGCGCCGATGATGGCGGCGGTGCTGTGCTCGTTCTTCGCCGGGATGGATAGCCCCATCGCGCCGATGAAATTATTCCTCAAAGGCGTGCTGATCTCGGTGGCGATTAGCCTGTTCTATATCACGGTGTTGATCCCGCAAGCTGTCACCTTTGAAGCGTTGGTGATTTGCCTCGCGCCAGGATTGCTGGCGCTGGGATTGGTGATTGCCAATCCATCCACCAACCTGATTGGTTTGATCGTCGCCACGCAAATCCCCGGTTTGATCGGCATGAGCCACAATTTCAAACCTGATTTGCAGCTTATAGTGAACGCGATTCTCTCGACGCTGGTGGGCATTACCTTTGCACTGGTGATCACTGCGCTGATTCGCAATAAACGTCCGTCGTGGACCGCGAGACGTGCGGTGCGCAAAGGGATTCGTGAGTTGCTGCACTTTATCGCCACGGTGCGCCTCAACAGCGTGACGATGACGGCGCGCCAGCAGTTTGTTTCGCGCACGCTGGATAAGGTCAACATTATCTTGCCGCGCAAACGTGTTGATCCTGCGCCCGATCTGGTCTCCGGCGGCAATTTGATCGCGGAAGCCTGGCTGGGCGCCAACTGCTACGACTATTACACCCGCCACCGTGAGTTGCTCTTGGCGCACCAGATTGAGAGCGCGGCGATGTTCCACGAATTGAGCCAGTTCCTCAAACGTCGCTTAAAGTCGCTGCACACCGCGCCGCAGCCTGAATTGCTGGCGGAATTAAACGCCTTGCTGCTGCGACTGGAAAGCGCGGCGATGCAGGAAAAAACGCTGTTTACGCCGATGTTCCACTTGTTCAACATCCGCTTATCGCTGTTTCCTTCTGCACGCTGGCCGGAAATCACGTACAGTGCGCAACAGAGCGTATAAAACGGAGTTAAGCAGATGAAAATGATCGGTTTGATTGGCGGAATGAGCTGGGAATCGACTGCGTTGTATTACCGCATTATTAATGAGCAGGTAAAACAGCAGTTGGGTGGATTGCACTCCGCGCGCAGCCTGATGTATAGCGTCGATTTCCATGAGATCGAAAAACTGCAAGCCGCGGGTGAATGGCAAAAAGCCGGTGAGATTTTAGCGCAAGCCGCGATCAGTCTGGAGAAGGGCGGGGCGGATTTCATTGTGCTGTGTACTAACACCATGCACAAAGTGGCGCAGCAGATGACCGATGCGGTGAGCATTCCGCTGTTGCATATCGCTGACGCTACCGCAACGCGCATTCATCAGGCGGGCGTGAAGAAGGTTGGTTTGCTGGCGACGGCATTCACCATGGAGCAGGACTTCTATAAAGGTCGTCTGGAAAAATCGGGGCTGGAGGTTTTAGTGCCTGATGCGTCGGGCCGCAAAGTGGTGCATGAGGTTATTTATCACGAGCTGTGCCTCGGCGTGATTCGTGAGGAATCGCGCGCGCAGTATCGTGAGATTATTGCTGCGCTGGTGGAGCAGGGCGCGGAAGCGATCATTCTGGGTTGTACCGAAATCACGTTGCTCGTGAAGCCCGAAGATGCCAGCGTGCCATTGTTTGATACCACGTTGATTCATGCCGAAGATGCGGTGAAGTTGGCGTTGGTTTAAAATTGCTGCGGTCACCATAAATGGCGACCCTACAAAAATCGAATGCGGTTTGTAGGGTCGCCATTTATGGTGACCGCCAATTCACCTCACATTATCAGGTCAACAAACCCTCAAAATGCTGTTTCCAGTGAATCCGTGACGCAATAATCATCATCCACCAGCGGTAAATAACGCCACTTATCGAACGCGGTGCACGGATGCGAAATACCGCAACCAACCCAATCGCCCGGCTCAAGCACTTCATCTTCTGGCAGCAACAAATAAGCGTGCTGATCGTTCACATCGCTGATACGCAAATGCGTTGCCGCGCGCGGTGCGCTGCCATCGGCATTGCGAATCCACAGCGGATTCGGCAAATCCTGATCGAACGGTACATCGCGACGACCAAAATCGACAAACGCCAATCCCGGTTCCGGACGCGATAACACGCGGCCCCAAATCTCCAGCGCCGCGTCAAAATGATGTGTTGCGCCGGGCTGAGCAAAGGGAGCGATGCGTGCGTACAATCCGCTGTCGTGCGCCATGTAAGCGCCGGAACGAATCAATGGCGTCATCGTTAACGGCAATTTTGCTGCGGTAAAACATGCTGTCACCACATCAAACCACGCGCCGCCACCGGCACTCAGAATGATGTGATCGCTACTGAACAACTGCTTTTCCGCCAACAACGCGGCGGTGGCGATCATCATCTGGCAATAATCTTGCACCTTCTGCACACCGGCTGCATCGCGGTTAGCGCCCAATGCACCTTCATAACCAGCAACGCCAACCAGCTGCAACGATGAACTGGCAGCAATGGCTTCTGCAATCGCCAGCGCTTCTTGCTGCGAACGGCAACCGGTACGACCGCCGCTGACTGACATCTCTAACAGCACCGAAATCTGGCTGTCGCCAAGATGTTGCTCCAGCAGTTTCACCCCTTGCAGTGAATCGACGTAGCAAAGGAAACCGTGATCGGGATGCGCTTGCTGCCACTGCGCAATCCAGCGAATGCCCGCCGGATCGACCAATTCATTGGCGAGAAACACATTGCGAATGCCGAACTGGCGCAGCGCACGCACTTGAGAGGGTGTTGCCGCGCCCAAACCCCACGCGCCGCCCTGGCTAATGGCGCGGCGCAGAATCGCCGGTGACATCGAGGTTTTACCGTGCGCCGCCAGCATTACGCCGTTTTCACCACAGAAAGCCGCCAACTGACGCAGGTTATTTTCCAGCGCGGATTGTTTCATGATCATCAACGGTGAAAACACTTGCTCGCTGCTGAGCACCGCAGTGCCGATAGCCAGCGGCGCATCGCCATTGTCAGCTACCGATTTGAAGCGTGGCGCGGCTTGTTGCGCATCCAGTAAACCGTCCGCTTGAAGCGGAAAGCGAATCGACATAACTCCTCCTGTTAGTGCTCAAGCACGCGTGATAAAAATTGCTGAGTGCGCGGATTCTGCGGGTTAACGAAGATTTGTTCCGGCGATCCTTGTTCGGCAATCACGCCTTGATCCATAAACACCACGCGATCGGCTGTTTTACGCGCGAAGCCCATTTCATGCGTCACTACTACCATCGTCATGCCTTCACGCGCCAGGCTGCGCATCACTTCCATCACTTCACCAACCAATTCCGGATCCAGTGCCGAAGTGGCTTCATCGAAGAACATGATTTTCGGTTCAACCGCCAATGCACGCGCAATCGCCACGCGTTGTTGCTGGCCGCCGGAAAGCTGTGCCGGATAATGATGTGCGCGTTCCGCCAGGCCAACACGCGTGAGCGCAGCCATGCCGCGTTTATTGGCTTCGGCTTCGGATAATTTTTGCGCTTTGATCAACGCTAACGTCACGTTGCCGAGTGCGGTTTTATGTGGAAACAGATTGAACTGCTGGAACACCATACCAACGTGACCACAAATTTCACTGGCACGCTTACGTTCGTGTAACGGGACTTCGTTGACCCAAACCTCGCCGCCGTCAGCCACTTCCAGGCCGCTCATAATGCGCAACACGGTACTTTTACCGGAACCTGATGCGCCAATCAGTACCAGCACTTCGCCGGGTGAAACATCGAGGCTGATCTCTTTCAACACCTGAGTTGAGCCAAATGATTTGGTGATCCGGCTCAGCGTAATCGCGGATTTGTTCATGAAATTTGGCTCCTGGTTTGATGATGTTGAACCCAACGTGAAAGCGGGAAGCAGATAACGAAGTAGAGCAGGGCGACAAGCCCGTAAACCACCACCGGCTGGCCGATGCGATCGACAATCGCCTGACCTTGATGCATCAATTCGGACATACCGATCATGCTGACAATCGAGGTATCTTTAATCAGCGAAAGATATTGTCCTGCCAGCGGTGGCAACACGATGCCGCGCGTTTGTGGCAGGATCACGCTCATAAAGGTTTGGCGCTTCGACATCCCCAGGATCCACGACACTTCCCACTGACCTTTTGGCACCGCTTCAATTCCAGCGCGGAACACCTCGGCGATATATGCGCCCTGATAAATGCTCAGTCCGAGAATACCGGCGGCGAACAGGTTGATGTCGTAGCCGAAATACGCCACGCCGAAGTAGATGAACATCAAGGTGATCAACACCGGCGTGCCGCGAAACAGTTCGGTGTAGATCACCGCAATTTGCTTGGCGACCGGCAAGCGACTGGTGCGCAACACCGCCGCCAGCAAGCCTAACAACGTGCTGCCAATGATGGCGGCGATGGATAACAGCAGCGTAATACCGAGCCCTTTCAGCAGAATCGGTAACGAACTGATGATTAATTCGTTCATAGCGCGTTCTCCCGTTTCAGCGGATTAGTCAGCCATCTTTTTGCCCACCACCAGGCGGACTTTTTTACTGGCGTCACCAGCGGCGGGTGGAACATGCGCCGTCCTGCGAGTGTTCCCAGCCAGGAAAATAGATTGCTTAACACCAGATACACCAGCGCGACCACGCTAAAGGTTTGGATATACAGCAGCGTACGGGCGTTGATCACCGTGGCGGTGCCAGTCAACTCCGGTAACGCAATCGCCGACAACAGCGAGGTGCCAAGCAGCAACTGAATCAGGTTGTTGATAATCGCCGGCCACACTGCGCGCGCCGCTTGTGGCAGCACCACAGTAAGAAACACCTGACGACGCGGAATGCCCAGCACCCAAGCGGCTTCCAACTGACCTTTCGGCACCGATTGAATCCCGGCGCGGAAGGTTTCCGAAAGATACGCGCCAACATTAATGCCCAACGCCAGCACGCCAGCGGTAAAGGCGCTCATGGTGATGCCGAGCGATGGCAGGCCAAAGAAGATGATGAAAATCTGCAACAGCACCGGCGTATTGCGGATAAATTCAACGTAGCAGTGGCTGATCCAGCGCAGCGGAGCCAGCGGCGAGGCTTTTGCCAGCGCGGAAATCAATCCCAACGCCACTGCCAGTGCGAATGCCAGCAGCGTAACCTGCAAGGTTAGCCACGCGGCTTCCAGAAATGTGTCGGCGTAGCGCCACAAGGTTAGCCATTGATAACTCATGGTTCTGCTCCTTTGAGCGACGCAGCGTCAACCGCTGCGCCGCATTGGGATCAATATTGCGGATTCAGCGGGTAACGTGGTTTGTTACCGAACCATTTCTGGTACAACTGGGCGTTTTCGCCGGAAGCGTTAATCTCAAACAGGAACTCATTCAGGTAGTTAGTCCAAACCTGATCGCCTTGTTTCACGCCGAAGGCGTTGTATTCGAGCGGCACCAGCGCTTCGTTCGTCACGGTTAACGTTGGGTCGAGCTTGGCTTGATAGGCGAGGAAGTTGTTATCCTCGATCATCGCATCGGCCTGACCTTGTTTCACCGCTAGGATTGCCGCTTGCGATGAATCGTATTCCTGAATCTTCACGTCGATACCGAGGTTGCGCACTTCATCACCGTTGGTGGAACCCTTAACGGTAGCGATGGTTTTGCCGCCCATATCGTGCGCTGATTGAATGCCGCTATTTTTGCGCACCAGCATCGCTTCACTCGCCACCACATACGGATGGGTGAAGCCGATCTCTTTGGCACGCTCAAGGTTGCGGGTGAAGTTACAGAACACCACATCGACTTTATTGGTTTGCAGGTTCGGAATACGGTTGGCGCTGGTGGTGTTAACCATTTCCAGCTTCACACCCATCTCTTTTGCCAGCGCTTTGGCGAGATCCACGTCATAACCATCTGGATTGCCGTCTTTGTCATAAAAGCCGAATGGTGCGAAGCTCAGGCAATCGCCGACACGCAGCGTGCCGCGTTGCAACACGGTTTGCAGCGCCGATTGCGGAGCCGCACCGGCTTCTTTTTTCTCTTCAGTTGGCGTACAGCCCGCCAGAGTGAGTAATACCAGCGCACCTGCTACGGCTTTGACGCCTGTTTTTAGCGATGTTGTGTTCATTTATATGCTCTCTTATAAAATTTTGACGAGACGGCAGGTTGCCGTTATTCCACAGCAAAATTGAAAGGCATCAATTAATAACAGGCTGTCCTGGTGTGGGCGTAGAAAGTAAAAACGCCAGCCTGCTTTAATTCGTAATAATTATTTACGATCGGCGCGGAAGCATTTCATATCTACTTCCACTTTGCAGTCAACTACTAAGTCCTGCACGCTACAAATACGCGCCGGAGGATTACCACTGAATATCTCACTGAATACTTTGTTGAATGAACTGAAATAACGTGCGTCGGTTAATACCGCGGTAACGTGCACCACATCTTCAACGCGATAACCCGCTTCTCGCATGATGGTCAGACAGTTTTCGAACGCCAGTTGCGTCTGTTCGATGATGCCGCCTTCAACCACTTCGCCGTCGCGCATTGGCGTTTGGCCGGAAATATACAGCCAGCCATCGGCTTCTACCGCCCGTGCGAACGGCAATTTCTGCCCGCCGGTGCCGGTTCCGCCTTCAACGCCATAACGTTTAATCGCCATCCTTTACTGCTCCTCTTTCAGCGAAACTGTGAATCCCGCGTTGTCTGGTATACCAGACTGCAATCTGCAATACTGGATAGGGCAAGATTTGCACAGGACTATTTCTTTTGCAATATGTGCACTGCTATTTAATTTTTTGTGATGTAGTCGGGATCGCAAAATAATAAACAGCGCATAAGATTTTTAAATCAGAGTGTGATCTTTATCGTAATTTTAATAAACATCAGAAAGTGCAGCGCGCCAAAATGAGGCACCAAATTAGAACGTCGAAATATAACCTGCGTGATTAATATTTTTATTTATCCTCGATGGGTAAAACGACAAGGGCGGTGTATGATGCCTTTCTTTTATTACGCAACCTGTACGCACCAATGTAACTGAGGAGTGATTGTATGCCGGATGAAAAACCCTCGCGGGCACGCGGCGTTGACCGGGTTATCGACATTTTTCGGCAGCTTCACACTGCCCGCCAACCCATGGCGATGCGCGATTTGATTGAAGCAACGGGCGCACCGCGATCCAGCATCTATGAATTAGTCAGCTTGCTGAGCGAAGCCGGATTGGTGGAATTGGATGCGGAAGGCGCAGTGTTTTTTGGCCGGGAAATGCACTATTACGGTGCGGATTACATGGCGCACAACGATCTGATCCGTCGCGCGCATCAGCTGATGGTGGAGATTGTGGCGCGTCACGGCGAAACCGTGCAGCTCTGCATGCTGGAAGGCAATAAGTACACGGTGGTGCTGTCTGAAAGCAACGCGCATCCGTTTAAAATCACCTCTGACATTGGCGTGCGCGTGCCCATTACCTGGACCGCCACCGGCCGTTTGCTGCTGAGCAACTGGTCTGATAGCGCGATTCTGGATTTGATTCCGGAAGAAGATTATCGCCTCGCCAGCGGACAGATTCTGGATAAACAGGCATTTCTCGATGAAATCCATCACGCGGGCAAACTGGGTTATTGCATGACCGAAGGGCTTTCCGAAAGTTTTACCTGCTGTATGGCGGCACCGATTCGTTCGCGCAACGGCCAGGCGGTGGCGGCAATTTGCTTTATGGTGAGCCGCGATACGCCGCAAGAGCGTCGACAAATGTTATTGCAGGAACTGATCACCTCCGGCCAAAAACTCTCTGATTTCACTTAATTTCGCGTTCGAAAAACTCTGTTACAACTGATTAAAGTGGCGTTTATTTCCGCCACTTAAGGTTGTGTTAAGGTAATTGATAATAATAACTATTCTTTTTACCACGGAGTTATGGGATGAAAACGCGCCTGCTTTTGGCAATGGGATTATTGGCTTCCACCGCGGCTGCTGCCTCAACGTATCCGCTGACCGTCACCGATATGGACGGCAACACGCAAACGATCACCAAAGAACCACAACACATCATTTTGCAGGATGGCCGCGACATTTTGACGCTGGCGCTGCTGGATCGTGACGACCCGTTCAAGCGTGTAGTGGCGTGGAATAATTTGCCGAAGAAACAGGACACACAAACCTGGGATTTGCTGAAAGGACGCTGGCCGGAAGCGACCAAAATCGTGGATATGGGTTTTAGCGATCAAGGTCAGGTGAATCTCGAAAGCGTATTGGCGCAAAAACCGGATTTGATGATTGCGCAGTTGCGTGCCAAACCGGCGTTGCAACAGTCTGGCGTGCTGACCACGTTGAATAATCTGCATATTCCGGTGGTGTTCGTTGATTATGAACTCCATCCAGCGCAAAACACCGCACCAAGCGTTACCTTGCTGGGCAAAGTGTTGAACCGCGAAAGCCAGGCCAAAGCCTACACCGATTTCTATCAGCAGAAATTTGATCGCATCACCAAAGGCGTGGCGGCAATCAAAAACAAACCAACGGTGTTCATCGAACCGATTGCTGGCAACAGCGATAACTGCTGCTTTACCCACAGTCATAACGGTTGGGGCGGATTGGTGGAAGCGGTTGGCGGCAAAAACATCGGCTCTGAATTGCTGCCAGGCAACACCGGATTTATCGCGTTGGAAAAAATCATCGCCATGAAACCGGATGTTTACATCATGACTGGCTCGAAGCGTCCGAATACCAACGTATTGCCGTTTGGTTATGGCGTGCAGCCGCAAGAGATCAAAGCGACATTCCAGCAACTGTTAACCCGCACCGGCCTTGCACAGATCGAACCGGTTAAACAGAATCGTGTGTACGGCGTTTATCATCACTTCTATAACCATCCGTACAACATCGTTGGGATGGAAATTCTGGCGAAAGACCTTTATCCACAACAGTTCGCCGACCTCACGCCAACAGCTGATTTCCGTACTATCGTGAAAACCTTCACCAAGCTGCCGGATAGCGCGATCGATTTAAGCTATCCGAATAATCAGTAGTTCTCTCTTGTGGTGCGCATTCATGCGCACCCAACAATGAATTTCGTAGGGTCGCCATTTATGCTGACCAGCGCCTTTCAAACCGCCACGAAACTTAAGCACTAAAAATCTCTCGAATTCCTCAATGACAACATTAATTGTTATGTTATAACATAACTAAATCAAGCGCGATGTATCCACACAACATCGCGCAGTTTTGTCATTTAGAGGAGTTGCAATGTCAGCCTTAACGCCAGCCAACCGTGAATTCAAAAAGCTACCGGTTACCGTTCTTTCTGGTTTTCTCGGTGCCGGGAAAACCACGCTGCTTAACCATATTCTTAATAATCGCCAAGGTCTTCGCGTGGCGGTAATCGTCAATGATATGTCGGAAGTGAACATTGATGCCGCGCTGGTGCGCGAGGGCGGGGCTGAATTGTCACGCACCGATGAGAAGCTGGTGGAAATGAGCAACGGCTGCATTTGCTGCACGCTGCGTGAAGATTTGCTGTTAGAGGTGAATCGTTTAGCGAAAGATGGCCGCTTCGATAACCTGGTAATTGAATCGACCGGGATTTCTGAACCGTTGCCGGTAGCTGAAACCTTCACCTTCGCTGATGAAGATGGGCAAAGTTTATCGGAGGTGGCATCGCTCGATACTATGGTGACGGTGGTCGATGGCTTCAACTTCCTGCGCGATTATGAATCCAATGAAAGCATCCAATCGCGCGGCGAATCGTTAGGCGAAGAGGATGAACGCACCGTGGTGGATTTGCTGGTCGATCAAATTGAGTTCTGCGATGTGCTAATCCTCAACAAAACTGACTTGATCAACGAAGCGGAAAAAGCGCGCTTGATGGCGATTCTGACCTCACTAAATCCGCGCGCCAACATTGTGACGTCTGAGTTTGGCAAGGTCGCGCTGGAAAAGGTACTGAACACCGGATTGTTTGATTTTGATGCCGCGTCGCTGGCGCCGGGTTGGCTGAAAGAGTTGCGCGGTGAACACACGCCGGAAACCGAAGAGTACGGTATTCGCAACTTTGTCTATCGCGCGCGCCGGCCGTTCCATCCGGCACGTTTCGCGCAGGTAATCGAGAATGATTTGCAGGGCGTGGTGCGCTCTAAAGGCTATTTCTGGCTGGCGAGTCGTCCACGTCATGCCGGTTCATGGTCGCAGGCGGGCGGTGTATCGCGACAAGGTTTAGCCGGTTTATGGTGGGCGAGCGTCCCCAAAGAACGCTGGCCGCAAGATGAGGAAAACCTCGGCTACATTATGGAAAACTGGGTTGAAGGCAGCGGCGATGCGCGCCAGGAATTGGTGTTTATCGGCATCGAAATGGATGAAAGCGTACTGCGCCAAAAGCTGGACGATGCGCTGCTGACCGATAATGAAATGGCGCTTGGCGTCGAGAATTGGGCCAGCTTGCCCGATCCGTTCCAATCCTGGTTTAACTAATGCTGTTGGTCGCCAGTTTTGGCGACCAACTTTATTCACGCGTTTCCTAACCACATTGACACTTCAACGCCATCGGCAAACGGCAGCGACATAAATTCCTTGCTGCTGTGTATCCGTTCGAGATATTCAGGGCTAAAGTCGGCATCATCGGCGACGATCAACGCACCTGCACGCAAATAAGGCTGCACTAACGCCAGAATCTCTGGATAGATCGCCTTCGCACCATCCAGCACCAGCATGTCGATTACTGGCGGCAAATCACGGCTCAAGGTAGCTAACGCATCGCCGACGCGCACTTCAATCAAATCATTGACGCCTGCATCGGCGAAGTGATTGCGCGCCAACGCCACTTTTCCTGGCTCAAATTCGCTGGTGATGATGTTGCCGCCACCGTTATCACGCACAGCCGCAGCTAAATGCAGCGTGGAAATACCAAACGAGGTACCAAATTCGATAATGGTGCGCGCCTTACTGCTGCGCGCCAGCATGTACAGCAACTTGCCGGTTTCACGCGAAACGGCGAGCGGTACATCCTTCAAGTGACCATAAAGTTCGAGGTAATCGGTTTTGCTCTGCAACAGGCGATTTTGCTCGGCATCTGACATTTTCCTGAACGCATCATTGGTCGGATGCGCCATGTTATCGGCCAGTTCAAACAGGTAATTCAGCAGCGGTGCCAATGGCGCTGAGGTCAATGTATTCATCATAAGTTCCTAGTTATCAGGATGGATTTTGCTGTACCAAAAGAATACGATGAATTACTCGCGTTTCACTATTCGTGTTCAGGAAAGACAGATGGCTGAGCAACCTAACAGTAAGATTTCACAGAGGAAAAAGCCTAAGCAAGCGCGCTCGAATGAGCTGGTTTCAGCCATTTTGCAAGCAGCTACTCAGGTTTTAGAGCAGGAAGGTGCCACCCGTTTTACTACGGCGCGCGTGGCTGAACGCGCTGGCGTCAGTATTGGATCGCTGTACCAATATTTTCCCAACAAGGCGGCTATTCTGTTTCGTTTACAAAGTGAGGAGTGGCAGCGCACTGGCGATTTACTCGGCACCATTTTGCGCAATCAGGCGCATACGCCACGTCAGCGCATCCACCATCTTACGTTGGCATTCCTGCATTCGGAATGTGAAGAAGCGGCGATGCGCACCGCGCTCAACGATGCTGCGCCGCTGTATCGTGATGCGCCAGAAGTGCAGCAAGCGCGTGCAGCGGGTGAGAATGTGATGAGTGATTTTTTGCTGGAACTCCTTCCGCAAATGGATGCCGATGAACGGGGGCGCGCCAGTGATTTAATCAACAGCACGTTGGGCCATGTCGGCAAACATTTTTCCGAATTGCCGCGCACGCCAGCCGAGATTCAGGCTTACGCGCAGGATATGGCGCAGATGTTCTGTGCCTGGATCAGAGAAAAGGGCGCTGATTTACAGTAAAAGATGGGCTGGAAATCTCTGAAAGCGGTTAACAAACTCATTATTCACATTCTCAATAATCCACACCGCGAGTAAGCTTAACAAAAACCTTTTTAATGCCGGATGGGCAATACGGGAGAGCAAAATGGCAGTGAAAATGATTGCGGTGGATATGGATGGGACTTTTCTTGATGACAACAAGCAATACAACGCGCAGCGCTTTGCGCGTCAGTATGCATTGCTCAAAGAGAAGGGCATTCGATTCGTGGTCGCCAGCGGCAATCAATATTATCAGCTTCAACGCTACTTCCCTGAGATTAAAGATGAAATCGCCTTTGTCGCGGAAAACGGCGCGTGGGTTTCAGATAGCAATGAAGAGATTTTTTGCGGCGAATTGGCGCCAGAGCGCGTGCATCAAATCCTCGATATCCTGGCGAAAGAACCGGATATCAGCACCGTAGTATGCGGACGCGATGGGGCCTATGTGCACACTTCCATGTCTGACGAAGTGATTGGCATGTTGGCAAATCATTATCATCGCCTCGAAAAACGCGACAATTTGTACGATATCGACGACACCATTTTCAAATTTTCGCTCAATCTGGCGCATGAAGGTGTCGATGCTTTAATGGCGCGTTTGCATGCCGAACTTGGCGCAATTGAAAACATCATGCATCCGGTTTCCAGCGGCTTTGGCTTTGTCGATCTGATCATTCCCGGCTGCCATAAAGCACACGGCATCGCGCTATTGCAGGAAAAATGGGGCATTGATGATTGCGAAGTGGTCGCAATCGGCGATAGCGCAAACGATCTCGAAATGTTGCGCCAGGCTTGCTACAGCTTTGCGATGGCCAACGCCGCTGCGCCAGTTGCTGCGGTATCGCGTTATAAAACCGATAGTAACAATGACGAAGGCGCGCTTAACGTGATTGCTCGCATACTGGCACGCGAAGAACCGTTTAGTTAATGTCAGAGGAAGTGCCGACAACGCTCAAGGTTGAGATTGTATAAAACTAACGCAACAACTAAAATAAGTACAAATCGGTACGATTTGACCAAAATAGGTGATTTTATGCATAGTTTCACAGCCAGCGAAGCCAAAATTCAATTCGGCGAAGTACTGAGCAAAGCAACGCGTGAGCCTGTCGGCATTACCAAAAACGGCAATCCAAAATTTGTCATTATGTCAGTGGACGATTACAAGGCGCTGGAAGCCCACAAGTTGGCGAATTTGCGCAACATGTTGGCCGATTCTATTGCGGCTTCCGAGCGAGGCCATGTGTACTCAATGGAAGATGTTTTTAGCCCACTGACTGCTGAAGAACTTAAATCTGTTGGGGAGTAATTTCAGGGATGACCATCATTTTTACTGGGCCAGCAAGAAAGCAGGTCCGTGCCATCAATATATACTCGCAGATAAACTATGGCCCAACGACGGCGCAAATCTATGTCGAGGGCCTGAAACACACCTTGCTCCAGCTAGAAAATAATCCGGGCATCGGACGCAATCGCGACGAACTCGGCCCGGAAGTAATGAGTTTCCCAGCTGGTAGCCACATCATTTTTTACCGCGTTATCACCCAAGGAATTGAAGTGTTGGCGGTTGTTCATCAACGTGACGATTTAGGTAAGTTTTTCCCTTAGCGTTGCAGTCGAATCAATCAGCTAAAATATCCCGCCTCACGCATATCCTCTAACAATCCCGGCCCGGTTGGTTGCCAGTTGAACGTCTTACGCGTCCACGCGCTGGATGAAGGATTATCGGTAGCGGCAAAGAACGCCATCCAACCCAACCAATTTTTGGCCTCTTCAGGCGATAAGCTTTTCACCGGCAGCGACAAACCTGTACCAATGGTTTCGGCAATCTGGCGGAACGCAATGCCTTCCTCTTGCACAGCATGCAGAATAGTACCCGGTTCAGCCTGTTCAGCGGCAAGACAAAACAGTTCCGCTGCATCATCGCGATGCACGGCTGGCCAACGATTTTCACCTTCGGTGATGTAAACCGCCGCGCCTTTCTCTTTCGCCATATTGATGATCATCGGAATGAAACCATGATCGCCCGCGCCATGAACGGTTGGCGGTAAGCGCACCAACGCCACGCGCACGCCTTGATCGGCTAACGCCAAAGCCGCTACGTTAGAATTGGAACGAGGATGTGCGCCACTTGCAGGGCGAATCTGCTCAGTGGCAAGGCGTCCAGGCGCAACCAATGCGGTGCCAGAAGTGACAATTAATGGGCGATCTGAACCCGCTAATACTTCCCCCATCGCCAAAATAGCGCGTTGATCCACTTCGGCGGCATGATCCATACGGCTAAAATCGTGGATATATCCGGCATGAATCACGCCATCGCTTTGCTCGACGGCATGACGCAAACTGGCGAGATTTTCTAAATCGCCGCGAATCACTTGCACACCTTGCTGCTGGAGTTTCTCCGCAGAGGCATCGCTGCGCGCCAAACCTTGCACTTGATAGCCGCGCGCCTGTAATTTTTTCACAATGGCGGAGCCGATAAACCCGCTCGCCCCAGTCACAAAAATTCGCATAATCGTGCTCCACGTAATCGAAGTTGAAGCACTATGATAAAAGCCTGCGGCGCGACGAACAGCCGTGAGCTTATACAGGTATATGAACTAACAGGATAACGCCATGACTCAGCAAGACGACAATGTGCTCGGCAACTATCTGCGTGAACGTCGCCAGCGATTGGATGCGACTAAACTCGGTTACCCGTTATTGCGTCGCCGCACGCCGGGTTTGCGCCGTGAAGAAGTGGCGGTGCGCGCTTGCGTTAGCACCACGTGGTACACCTGGTTAGAGCAGGGCAGGGGCGGCGCGCCTTCGGAAGAAGTGCTGGAGCGTTTGGCTAAAGCACTTGAGCTCAGCGCAGCCGAGCGCGATCACTTGTTCTTGCTGGCGCAGAATCGTTTACCGGGTGTGACGTGGCAAGCGGGCGTTGATGTTTCGCCGTCGCTGCAACGAGTGCTGGATAGCATGGAAAACTCGCCCGCGCTGGTGAAAACTGCCGAATGGCAAGTGGTGGCGTGGAATCGTGCCGCCACCAAAGTGTTTGTCGATTACGCGGAATTACCACCTGAACAGCGCAATATCTTATTGATGATGTTCCGCCATGAAGAGATGAAAAAACGCTTACCGGATTGGCATCAGGTTACGCGCGGCATGGTGGCAAATTTCCGTGCCGATGTGGCGCGCACTGGTGCCAGTGAACACGTGCGTACGCTGGTCGAGGAATTGAGCGCGATGAGCGAAACCTTTCGCCAGCTGTGGCAATCGCAAGAAGTCAGCCAGCATGGCGAAGGCATCAAACAAATGTGGTTGCCCGATGAAGGCGTGCTGGAACTGGAATACAGCACCTTCGCGGTGGAAGGCAAACCGGGTTTAAGTTTGGTGGTGTTCAATCCACGTCGGCAGCAGGATCGCGATTGTGTGGCGCGTCTGATGGCGCGTCCGTAGCCGCGCGATAATGCGCTGCCATTGCATCTAACGCCGCCTGATTGTCTAATCCCCATTGATACATCTGCTCAATCGGCGCGGCGAATGTCATGCCGAGCGGCGTCAGACGATAATCCACTTTCGGCGGGATCACATCATAAACGTGGCGGGTAATCAGTCCGCGCTGTTCCAGTTCTTTCAGCGTTTGAAACAACATCTTCTTCGATATTCCCTGCAAACTGCGCTGCAACTCACCGGTACGCGCGCGATGGTTTGGCCAGTGATATAGCGCGTGCAACACCATGCTGCTCCACTTCACGGAAAACAGCTCCATCAAGCGGCGCGGCGGGGAATCGGCGTAAAAGAATAATTTGCCATCAACATAAGCGGGCATCGTTTGCATTCTCCTCTTATGGTCACCAAATGGTAACTACTATCAATTTCGCACCATGTTCACTATAGTCTGCCGCCTTCACCCAGCCAAAGCCAGTTCATTTAGGAGGCACTTTGAAAATCAATGCATTAGTCGCGCACGATGCTGCAAAACCGCTCTCTTCAGACCAAATCGCACTGCGTCCTGTGCAGCAGCAGGACGTCAAAATTGAAATCCTTTACTGCGGCGTCTGCCATTCAGATTTGCATATGGCGCGCAACGAATGGGCGGTGAGTCGTTATCCATTGGTACCAGGCCATGAAATTGTCGGCCGCGTGGTAGAAATCGGCGCAGAGGTGACTCATTTCAAAGCCGGCGATATTGTTGGCGTTGGCGTGATGGTGGATTCCTGCCGCGAATGCCATTTTTGCCAGCAGAAAGAGGAGCAGTATTGTGAATCCGGCTTTGTCGCCACCTACAACGGCATCGACAAAGTCACCGGCGACAGTACGTGGGGCGGATACGCGCAGAATGTGGTGGTCGATCAACACTTTGTGGTTTCTGTGCCGCAAGCCTTGCCACTGGCTGGTGTTGCGCCGTTGCTGTGCGCGGGCGTTACCGTTTGGTCTCCACTGCGTCATTTTGGCGTGAAAGCGGGTGATAAAGTAGGCGTGGTTGGTTTAGGTGGACTCGGACATATGGCGGTCAAACTGGCTAGCGCGATGGGCGCAGAAGTGACGTTGTTTACCACTTCTCCCGCCAAAGGTGCAGATGCACGACGTTTAGGTGCGAAGCATGTCGTGGTTTCACGTGATGCGCAGCAAATGGCAGAGGCGCAAACATCGCTGGATTTCATCATTGATTGTGTATCAGCGCCGCACGATCTCGACCCCTATTTAGCGACGTTGAAAACCAACGGTCGTTTAGTGTTGGTCGGCATTCCAGAGCAGCCGCATCAATCGCCAAACGTGACGCCAATGGTTAATCGCCGCCTGAGCATCAGTGGTTCGTCGATCGGCAGCATTCAGGAAACCCAGGAAATGCTGGATTTCTGCGGCAAACACAACATCACCGCAGACATCGAGTTGATTGCCGGTGAACAGATTGAAAGCGCTTTTACCCGCATGTTGCAGGGCGATGTGAAGTATCGTTTCGTTATTGATGTGCAAGCCACACGCTGGTAAGCCAATAAATCGCCTGCAGAATTGCGGGCGATTTCAACCTGAAATCGCCAATTCGAAAATAATTAAGTTTATGATTAATTGGGCTTTTTTTAGTAAAAGCTAAATTTTTTCGCCTTCTATTGCGGCGGAAATTGTCCCAACTGCTGGAACATCGCCAGCCAATCTTCCATATGCCAGGTTGTGGTCACGCGTTCGCCATTCAGCAAATGAAACTCGTGCAGACGGATGCTAATGCTGCGTCCGGTTGGCGCAATCCCCATAAATTCACCTTGATGCGTCCCAGTGATTTCAGCACGTACCGCGATTTTCCCCGGCTCTTGCACCATGTCGTGCACGATGATGTTGATATCCGGGAAGGCGCTGATAAAGCCCGCCAACATCGGTTTAAAACCTTCCGGACCTGGGCCTTGTCCTGGCGCCAGCGGAATGTCCTGCCAATCGTCGGTTACTGCTAAATTCAGCAAGTCCGGATTCTTATCACTGAAAGCGCGATACAGCATTTCCACCGCGTCACGTTCGGCTTTTAAGCGTTGATTCTGTTCAGACATTTTGGATTCCTTGCAACAGGTTAACGGTGCATCTCACCGGCTTGTGCAGTATTCCCGATTCTGACACTATCAATCCAACAAATAGCTAATATAAAGCGTTATACAAAATATGAATTTTGATGGATTCGATCTCAATCTGCTGGTGGCGTTTAACGCGTTGATGCTGGAACGCAATGTCACCAAAGCGGCAGCGATGGCGGGCGTGAGTCAACCGGCGATGAGTGCCGCGTTATCACGTTTGCGGCGCCTATTTGATGATCCGCTGTTTATCCGCAGCGCCGAAGGGTTGTTGCCGACGGCCAAAGCGCAGGAGATTGCGGTGCCGGTGGGCGAAGCGTTAGGGCAGGTGAGAAGCCTGATGAATCCTGCTGAAATTTTCGACCCGATTGCCAAGGCGCGAAGTTTCACCCTAGGATTGACCGAATATCCGCTGCAAGTGCTGCTTCCGGCGCTTACGCATCAATTGGCGCAGTTAGCGCCCAATTGCAGTGTTCATGTGCGCTATTTCACCGATCGTGATGAATCGGTGGGATTGTTGGATGCTGGAAAAATTGATATCGCGATAGGTGTACCGCCGACCAAAGCGGAAAATCGCATCCTTTCGTCTCCGCTGTTAAGCGATGGTTTTGTCACGATGGTTGGACATGATCATGTTTTTGCCGCTGAAAAGATGGACCTTAAAACCTTTGCCGCGATGCGTCATATTCTGGTCTCTCCCGAAGGCAATCGTTATGGATTAGTGGATCAGAAATTGCGTGAGCACGGCTTGGTGCGTGACGTCAGCCTCACGTTGCCAACCATGTTTTCCGTCCCTGCTTTGCTGCCCGGCACCGATTTTGTCGCCACCGTGCTGAGTCGTGTCGGCAAACACGCTGGCAATCAAGCGTTGATAAAAGTATTCCAGCCACCGATTGAGTTGCCGACCATTCCGTTTGATTTATTCTGGCATCGCCGCACGCAGGACAATCCCGCACATCGCTGGCTGCGCGAAGTGATCACCAGCGTGGCGGCAACGCTCACTGATTAGTGACGTCAGGCAACAGTTGCCGCTGCCTAGCAAAACTGACAATTTATTGTCCACATCACGACAACAATAAAGTCATCAGGAGTTAATTATGCTGGGGATTATTCGTGTGCTCACCCATCCGGATCAGCACTTTGTAGAAGAACATGGTCGCTTTATTCAGCAAGAATACGGCATCAATTCGCTTAGCCGGGCGATTCCCGACCAACATAAAGGCATCTTTGATGATGCGAGCGAAGCGTTGGCGGTGCCAAAAATCGTCGCGCTAGGCCAGCAACTGGAAGCGGACGGTTGTAATGCGCTGTTTCTCAGCTGCGCCGCCGATCCTGGATTAGCGCCATTGCGTGCGGCGGTTTCGATTCCGGTGATTAGCGCCGGTTCAGCGGCGGCGAGCATTGCGCGCATGTTAAAACGTCCAGTTGCGGTGATGGGGATTGGTGCTGCTGCGCCAGCGCCATTCCGTCAGTTGTTGGGTGAATCGGTACGCTATGCGCGGCCTGAAGGTGTGCTGAATACCACCGATTTGCTGAGTGCTGGAGGCCGTGCCAGCGCGTTGGCCTGCGCCGATAGCTTGTACCGCGAAGGTATCGAAGTGATTGCTTTCTCCTGCACTGGATTTTCCACCATCGCGCTTGGCGACAGCATCCGCCAACAGTTGGGCAAAGTAGCGGTGGATGCCGTCAGTGCGGCAGGTTTATTTATCAGCCAGTTAGCGCCACAATCCCACCGTTAATCCCGCTGCGCCGTGCTCTGGCGGCGCATGTTAAACATTCTGCGTTTTTTTATGCCATCGCTTTAAACAATTCCCGTTTCGCTCCGATAACTCCTTTACAAACTTTACAAAAACAACAATCGCAGGAGTAGGGAACATGGGGCTGGTATCCCGATTACGTAATGTGCGCATCACCCGTAAATTGTCGGCAGGATTCGGCATCGTGCTGTTGTTAGTAGCGCTGGCAACCGGGCTCAGCGTGCAGCGTTTCAACGCTATTCACGACATCTATCAGAAAACTAATCTGATTTATGACATCAACATCGAAGTGTTTCAGGCCAAAATTAACCGACTTAAATATCTTTATGGCGATGATAAATCCGGTCAGGTGATGGCGAATTACGTCACTCATGCGCAGCAGTTGAACAATGAGGCGAAGCAGCTGAGTTGGGGCGATGATACCCGACAATTAGTGGATCAACTGGGTACGCATCTCGCCAGCTTCCAGAACAGCATTGGCGCGATGACGCAAGCGACGCAGCAACTTAACAGCCTGCGTTCCCAGCTTGATAGCTTGAGCCAGCAGGACATGACTGCGCGCTACACGCAACTGATTCGTACACCCGTCACCAATCCCGACATCACCAATAAAATCTACCAACAGCTTTTTGCCATCAGCAACGTGCGTGAAGAAGCCTGGGCGTTGCGCTTTAACGTGACCGATGCGCTGCGTAAAACGCTGGAAACGCATTTCCAGCAGGCCGATCAAGGCATGAAGGCGTTGTTAGCGCAGTTGCCGCCGGAACAGCAGGGCGAATTTAATGCGGTTTGGCAGGACACCGAAAAATTCAAAAGCCTCAGCCTGCAAGCGGCGGATGCTTACGGTCAGCTGCGTGCGGCGGAAGATACGGTGAAAGTCGCGGGTGATAACAGCAGCGCGGCGATCAAAAAGATCATCACCATCGTCAAGGCGCGTAACGATGAACTGGCGAACGGTTCAGCGGCGATTTCCCTGTTGATTGGCGGCTTGGCGATTCTGTTCGGTATTTTGGTGGCGTGGTACATCATTCGCCAGATTACTCGTCCGGTATTCCACAACTTAGCCTTGGCGGAACGCATTGCCAGCGGCGATCTCAGTTCGCAGTTCGCTACCGATCGCCACGACGAACTTGGCAAACTGACGTCAGCGATGGGACGCATGAACGAACGTTTGCGCAGCATGATTGGCGATGTGCTGAGTAGCGTCAGTAGCGTATCGCAGGCGGCCAGCGCGATTAATCAGGGCAATCTCGATTTATCATCGCGTACCGAACAGCAAGCGGCGGCAGTCGTCGAAACAGCCGCCAGCATGGAACAGCTTACCGCCACGGTGAAAAACAACGCCGCCAATGCGCGTCAGGCCAGCCAAATCGCGGCTGAAGCCTCGCACAATGCCAATCAGGGCGGCATTGCGGTGCGTGATGTGGTGAATACCATGGGCGAAATTTCTGATAGCTCGAAGAAAATCGCCGACATCACCGCCGTGATCAATAGCATCGCGTTCCAGACCAACATTCTGGCGCTGAACGCCGCCGTCGAAGCGGCGCGCGCCGGTGAGCAAGGCCGTGGATTCGCGGTGGTTGCCAGTGAAGTACGTAACCTGGCGCAGCGCAGCGCCGGTGCGGCAAAAGACATTGAGCAGTTGATCAGCGAATCGGTAGGACGCATCAGCAATGGCCATCAGCAGGTTGCGCGTGCCGGTGAAACTATGGAACAGATTGTGAATAGCATTGCGCGGGTGAACGGCATCATGGAAGAGATTTCCGCCGCATCAGATGAACAAAGTCGCGGCATTGAGCAGATTGCGCGCGCGGTCGGTGAACTCGATACCACCACGCAGCAAAACGCCACTTTGGTCAGCGCTTCTTCGCACTCAGCAAACTCATTGGAAGAGCAAGCGATGATGCTGGAACGGCTGGTGGCGCAGTTTAGGTTGCAAGGCGCCGCGCGCTAAACAATCGATATGCAGAGCGGCCAAAGGATGATCTGATCATCCTTTGGCCGCAAACCTTATTGGCTTCTCACCGCCTCAGCAGAGTGTTTATTGGCGCGCGGGAAACCCTGTTCAGAGCGTATAACCACCACCACAGCAATGATTAGCAGCAGTAGAAGCGCCCAGGGAAAAGCGCCGGAACCAAAGTGATCAAGCAGCACACCGCCCGTTAGCCCGCCCAGCGCAATCGCACTGTTCCACGTCACCACATTCATCGATAAAGCCACATCGGCATGTTCACCCGCTGCATCAGCCAGCGCGGTTTGCAGCAGCGTTGCGGCACCGCCGAAAGTTAATCCCCAAACGGCAACGCCGAGATAAATCACCGCCGGATCTTTAGCACCAAGCCCAAAAATCAGCGCCACCGCGGCGAAAACCATGAGTGATAGCAATACCGCTTTGCGCAGGTGGCTATCGATGATTTTTCCAGTGACAAAAATCCCGCACAGCGCAGCCACACCAAATGCCAGCAGCACCAGATCAACTCTTCCAGCAAGGCCAGATGGTGCGATAAAGGGCGCGATATAGGTATACAGAATGTTGTGAGCCAGCATCCACGTCAGCACCACCGCCAGCACGGATTTCACGCCGGGAATCGACAGCACCGCACCCAGCGACATTTTCTGCGTGTCAGCGTTACCAGCATAATTCGGCACGGCCAGCAGTATCCAGCCAATCAGGATGATCGAAAGCCCGGACATTACCGCAAACGTCAGTCGCCAGCCCAGAAATGCGCCCATCCACGTACCGGCCGGAACGCCAAGTGATAATGCGATCGGCGTGCCGACCATCGCCAACGCCAGCGCGCGACCGTGCAGTGACGGAACCACCATTCTGCGCGCATAGCCAGCGATCAGGCTCCACGCCAGTCCTGCCGAAGCGCCGGCGAGAAAGCGTGCGACGAGGATCACTGTAACGTTTGCAGAGATCGCCGTTAACGTGTTGAAAATCAGAAATCCAGCCACGGTACTCAAAAGCACGCTGCGGCGAGACCAGCTACGGGTCATTAACGTCAGAGGAATTGCCGCTACCAGAGAACCTGCCGCATAAGCGGTAACCAGTTGCCCGGCTAACGAAGGAGAGATATTTAACCCGGCGCTGATTTCTGGCAGCAATCCGGCGGGGATGGTTTCGGTCAAAATACAGATAAAGCCAGCCATTGCCAAAGCCAGCAGGGCAAAAACCGGCAATTGTGTCGCTTCCTGTTGTTTCATCATTCAGCCTGTCAGTGAGTTGAGAATTTGCCGTAATGGCAACTAAATATATATCGATCGGTATATATGTTGCGTTGCGGATCCAACCGTTGTCAATTAAATATGTATCGATTAGTATAAATCGCGGAGGAATTGCAGATGAAAACAGGCCGACCAAGACAGTTTGACCGGGAAGAAGCCGTGAAAAGTGCCATGCATTTATTTTGGCAAAATGGTTACGATTCAACCTCGCTCGCCATGTTGAAAGCCTCGATAGGCAAAGGCATTACCGCGCCTAGCTTTTATGCGGCCTTTGGCTCAAAAGAAGCACTATTTAACGAAGCGGTAGAGTGTTATCTCAAAACCCATGCACAGGTTACGGAACCGCTGTGGGATGAGGCTTTACCTCCTCGCGACGCGTTACAAACGGCACTGCGCAATTCTGCGCAGATGCAATATGAACCTAGCCATCCGCGTGGCTGCATGGTGGCACTCAGTGCGCTGTTTACCTGCTCCGCAGAGAGTAAGTCGCTATTGCTGCCGCTGGAAAATTCGCGTCGTCGTACGCGTGAAGGGATTCGCCATTGCATCGAACGGGGAATTGCGACGGGTGAGTTGCAGGATAATCGCGGCACACGCGCGCTGGCGGTCAGTTTCGACAGTTTCCTGCTGGGCATATCAACGCTGGCGCGCGATGACATTCCCTTGAATGAGGTGGAGCTGGCGATTGTTCAAATCATGCAACTCTGGGATTTTGCTGCAACAGCAGATTCGTAAATGATCAAAATGCGACTTTTTTGTGCGGTTGTGAAAGTGCAAGGTAAATATTCTTAAAATAAAGCACTCAACTGATAACAATTCCCGTTAAACTGCAATTCTTGTCGATCTGATACTTCCCGTGCATGAACTACTACTCACCTGACGATAGCCATTTGAAGCGGCGTTCCCAACGCTTCGTTCGTCGCATGTTGATCATGCGCCAACTCGGCACATTTCTCTGTTTCTTTCCGATTCTCTCCGTGTTGATGGAGATGAATCGTGGATTGGCGTTTAGCGCGCTGTTATTTGTGAATGCTTTTATTTGGCCGTGGCTGGCTTACCAACGTGCACTGCGCGCGGATGATTCCACCGCGACTGAGCGCCACAATTTAACCCTTGATGCCGCGTTTGGCGGCATTTGGGTGGCGTTGATGGCGCTCAGTCCGCTGCCCTCATTTATCATCATGGCGGTGCTGGCATCAGATCGTTATGCCGCTGGTGGCGCAGCGCAGTTGATCGCGGCGATGCAGGCGTTTCTCTGCGCGTTTGTCATGGTTTGGCTGGTGGATGGTGCCGGTGTGCATCTGGCCTTTAGCGCACAAACCGTGTGGCTGACCTTGCCGTTGGCGACCTGTTATATGCTGGTGCTCAGCGTCACTTCCTACAATCTCACCTGGCAACTGCGCAAACGAAACCGCGAATTGGAACGTATCGCGCTGATGGATCCCGGTTTAGAAATCCCCAATCGGCGTTTGTTCGAACGTCGTCTGGAGAGCGAATTTCTCAGCACGCGGCGTGGCGACAGTTCGGGTTATTTGTTGTTGATGGACCTCGATTACTTCAAATCGGTCAACGATACGTGGGGCCACGAAGCCGGGGATTTCCTGCTGGCGGAGATCTCGGCGCTGCTGCGTAATCATGTTGGCTTACAGGATATTCCGGCACGTTTTGGTGGCGATGAACTGGGTGTGATTGTGCACCATGCGACCGATGAATCGGTGGTGGCGTTGGCGGAGCGGCTGAAAGAGAAGATCGCGCAGGTGCGTTTACCGGCGTCAGCGGAGTTTCGTTGCTCAGTGAGTATTGGCATTGCTGCGGCGGCCAATGCGGAAACCATCCGTCATTGGCTGCGTCACGCGGATGAAGCGCTATACGATGTCAAACGCGCTGGCCGCAACGGCGTGCGTCTCTGGCAATCTCCGTTAGCCGGTGCGGCGTAAATCACTCGAACTGCGGTTCGCAGTTCACCGGAAAGTTAAGCGAATTAGCCACATAACACGCTTCATGTGCCTGATGATGTAATTCACGTGCGCGCGCTTCATCCGCTGGATCGCGCAACGCAATGCGCGGCTTGAGGGTGATCTGGGTAAACCGGCCGCGCGTACCTTCAATCATGGTACCTTCCGCTGCATCTGCATAGGCTTCCACCACGATTCCTGCATCGGCGCACAGGTGCAAATACCACAGTTTGTGGCATGCCGACGCCGAGGCTAGCAGCAGTTCTTCAGGATTCCATCGCGATGCATCGCCGCGAAATGCCGGATCGGCACTCATTGCCACGGTTTCTTTACCTGCGGCAATCAACTCGCTGTTGCGATCGTACGTAGTATAGGATGTTGTGCCTTCGCCGCGATTGCCGGTCCAGCGTACCGTAACCTGATAATGGTGTTCCTTTGCTGCCATGGCTGTAACTCCTTAATTAATATGCGCACTTGTAGGGTCGCCATTTATGGTGACCGCCTTAATGAACGCATGAATAGCTATGTCGGTCACCCTAAATGGCGACCCTACGATCAATCAACCCCCGCGTGCCAAATCCTCAATATCCAATTTCTCAGTCTGGCAAATCGAAATCAAACTGGCCGCTTCATCGCTCAGCCGCACAAAGGTATGGCGCATGGTGCTATCGATATACGCGCTATCACCTTGCGCCATGCGCAGTGGCGCATACAACTGCGTGTGCAGCATCACTTCGCCGCTCAGCACATAAATAAACTCTTCGCCCGCATGTTGTGACCAGGCTTCCGGCGGTGGCAATTGCTGGGTTTCAATGCCCATCACCACCGGAATCATGCCTTTCACCAGCAATTCAGCCGCATGCACTTCATAGCGAAAATAGGGATTGGTAAAAGCAATGCCTTTACCTGCCAGCGTATAAGTTCGGCGGCCCTGAATCGCGCCGCTGGTCACGGGTGAATCCGGCAAATCCTCGGCAAACAACTCGGCCAACGAGTAATCAAAGGCGCTGGCGATCTTGGCGATGGTATCGAACGAGGCGGAAACCTGGCCTTTTTCAATCTTCGAAAGCGTCGAAATCGACACGCTGCTTAACTCGGCGACTTGCTCCAGCGTCAGCTCGCGCGCCTGACGTATCGTTTTGATACGCATACCAAAATCCTGCTCGCCAGTGGTGGCTGCGCCCAGCCCGGAGGCTTCATGCTGTCGGGTGGTTTTCATGATGCAGATTCTCTTCCGCAGAGTGAACGTGAGGGTACTTTCTCACATATGATAAAAAATTTCCTATAAGAAAAATGTATTGGTCTTAGTGTGCGTTAAGTAGCAGTTTAGAAAAAAACTTCTGGGAGCTGTTGCCATGAACGCGATCACCATAGCTAGCGTCACTTTGCCGGCGTTTTACGATAAAGCACGCAATCTCAGCAACTTGCTGACATGGATGGCGCACGCCGCCGAAGAGGGCGCGGATCTGGTGGTGTTCCCGGAGCAGGTTTTGCAAGGCTACTTGCCAGACACGCTTAACTGGAACGGCGATGCGGTGGCGTGGCAGATGCAACAAGCTGAAGTGGTGCCGCAAGGCGAGAGCGTTTTAGCGTTGCAACGTGCCGCCAGTGAACTGGGTTTGCATGTGGTGTTCGGCATGACTGAACGCCATCCGGAACGCGCCGAAGTGCTGTTCAACAGCGCGGTATTACTGGGGCCGCAAGGGCTAATCGGCGTGTACCGCAAAGTGCACCAGCCCGGCGACGAGAAACATGTTTACTACCCCGGCAGCGATTTCCCGGTGTTCAACACCGCGATTGGCCGCATCGGCATGCTGATTTGCTACGACAAAGTGTTCCCGGAAAGCACGCGGGAATTGGCGTTAAAAGGCGCGGATATCATGATCATGCCGACGGCGTGGGGTTATGCCGGTGATGGCAGCGCAGGCGATGCTGATCCGATGGTCGATAGCTACACGCTGTTTGGCCGGGTGCGCGCGCTGGAAAATCAATGCTGGATGATTGAATCCAACCTATGCGGTCAGCACGGCAATCTGCACTATCACGGCCACAGCCGCATCATCGATCCGCTCGGCAATATCCTCGCCGACAGCGGCACCAGCGAGGGCATGGCGATCGTTAACGTAGAAATCCAATCCGCCATTTTGCGTGCGCGCAGCAGCGACTACCTCGGTTATCACTTCTTGAAAGATTACGTTCCGGTGCAGGCGCCGCCTTCGCCGTTGACGGTTCACAATCGCCACGCGCGACCTTTGGGGGAAAGCCATGAGTAAGGTTCTGGAAGCCGCCGGTATCCATAAAAGTTATCCCACGCCGGATGGTGAAGTGACGGTGCTGCGCAACCTGAACTTCCACGCCAACCGCGATGAATTTGTCTCGTTTGTCGGTCCGAGCGGCTGCGGTAAATCGACGCTGTTCAACATCATCACCGGCCTGTTGATGCCCGATAGCGGCAGCATTTTGTTGAAAAATCGCGAAACCACCGGCACGCCATCGCCGGAACTCGGTTACGTGCTGCAAAAGGATTTGCTGTTCCCGTGGCGCACGGTGATCGACAACGTGATTCTCGGCCTCGAAGTACGCGGTACGCCGAAAGCCGAAGCGCGCGCCAAAGCCCGTGAACTGTTTGAGCTCTACAAAATGACCGGCTACGAGCAGAAATATCCGTCGCAGCTGTCCGGCGGCATGAAACAGCGCGTGGCACTGATGCGCACCATGGTGACCAATCCGGAAATCATCCTGATGGATGAAGCCTACAAAGCGCTGGATTACCCACTGAAAATCGCGCTGGAAAGCGAGTTGCTTAGCGTGGTGAAGGAGCAGCACAAAACGGTGATTTTCATTACTCACGATATCGAGGAAGCGGTGACGTTATCGGATCGCGTCTACGTGATGAAGGCGCGTCCGGGCGAAATCGTGCAAGAGATTGAAGTCGATCTCGGCACCGACAGTTTATCGATTCCCGAGCGTCGCTTAGCGCCGCGCTTCAACGAATATTACGAACTTATCTGGCGCAGCATCGGCACGCAGCCCGAGCCGGTTAACTAACGAGAGGATGATATGGCGATGAATACGGTGTCTACGCGCCCAACGGTCAGCGCGACCGCCAATCGCGGCACGCGCGAAACCTTCTTCCGCTCGGCGAACGCGCGACGTTACACGCTATTGGTGTTGCAGATTGCCATTGTGGTGGCGTTACTCGGCGGTTGGGAGCTGGGCGTGCGCAGCGGCAAGATCAATGCGTTTCTGTTCTCCAGCCCATCGCAGGTGTGGGATGTGCTGGTGCAGCGCTTCCAGAGCGGTGAGATGCTCAGCGACATTCGCATCACGGCGGTTGAAACGTTAGTCGGGTTTGCTGTCGGCGCGATTGGCGGTTCGATTCTGGGCTTGCTGCTGTGGTACTCGCGCTTTATCTCCGATTTAGCTGCGCCGTTTATTGCGGCGATTGGCTCGATTCCGGTGCTAGCGATTGCGCCGATGACCATCATCTGGTTCGGCACCGAAATGCTGTCGAAAGTGGTGATTGTCGCGTTCTCCTGCGTGGTGGTATCGCTGACCACCTCTTACAAAGGCGCGATGCGTACCGATCCCGACTTAATCAACTTGCTGCGATCCTTCAACGCCGGACGCGGCACCATTTTCTTCAAGCTGGTGGTGCCGTCAGCGATGTTGTGGGTGTTGTCGGGATTGCGTCTCAACGTCGGATTTGCGCTGGTTGGCGCCATCGTCGGCGAATACATCTCTTCGGATGCCGGTGTCGGACACATGATCCTGCTCGGTAGCTCCAACTTCGGTATGAACATTGTGCTGGCTGGCATCGTGCTGGTCATGCTGATGATGCTGTGTTTTAACGCGCTGGTGGCTTTTCTTGAACGCCTCATTCTCTCCTGGGACAGGAAATAATCATGAAAACATTTCGCTTCGCTACGATCTCTGCCGCAGTTTCTTTGGCTTCATTGGTATGTGTAAATTCTGCGCTGGCTGCCGACACGCCGGTACGCATTAACCAGGCTTTCCAGTCGCTGCTTTATCTGCCGCTGTATGTGGCGCAGGAGCAGGGCTTTTTCAAACAGCAGGGCGTTGATGTGAAAATCAGCACCGGCGGCGGCGGGGCGCAATCCTGGGCGGCGGTGATTGGCGGCTCGGCGGATTTCTCGATTCAAGATCCGGTGTTCGTGCCAAAAACCCGTGAAAACGGCGGCAAAGGCGTGGTGGTGGCGGGCGTGCAAAATGCGCCAACCATCTTCGTGTTCGGCAAAGAAGCGGCCTCATTGCAGGACAATCTGGCACTGCTTTCCGGTAAACGCGTGGTGACCAGCCCGCAGCCGGACACCACGTGGGCGTTCATGAGCTATTTGATTAAACAGAACAACCTGAAAGACGTGAAGTTGGTGCATGTGGCGATTGGCAACGAAATCCCGGCGGTTGCCGCGGGTCGCGCCGATTACGCGCTGGCGGCAGAACCGCAGGTAACGATGGCTGAACAGCAGAACGGGTTGCACGTGGTGTATTCGTTCTCGGCGGCGCAATCCTGGTATCCGTTTGCCTTCTCCAGCCTGACCACCACGCAGCAATATATCGACAAAAACCCGCAGGCGGCGCAGGCGGTGGTAACCGCATTCGAGCAGGCTTCGCGCTTCATCTATAAGCATCAGGATGAATCGGTGCAAATTGCGCGCAAATACTTCCCGGCGCTGCCTGAAGACGTGGTCAAGAAAGCGGTACAGCGTGAGATTGATGCCAAAGGTTATCCAGAGAATGTGCTGGTGTCGCAGAAGGCGTGGGACAACAACATGAACATCGCGCTGTATGCCAAAAACATCAAAGCCTATCCGTCAGAAGCCACCTCTTATCAGAACAATGTCAACGTCGATCTGGCGACTAAAGCCAAAGCCGCGGTTGATGCGATGGGCGACAAATAAGGAGCCGCAATGGACATGATTGCACTACGTCTGGCGCTGATTCAGCGCCACTGTGCGGCCGATGCCGCTGAATTACAGCATCTGCTCACCGATTGTGACGCGCGCGCGGCGGGTGTTTGCGCCTTCGCCGCCGAACATTTCCCGCCAACCTTATTACCGGCCAATGCGTGGGTATCCGCGCTGCAACCGCCGCTGGAGTTGCCGCATGAGTGAATTAATCGATCATTCGATGCTGACGCTGGCGCAGCAGTTGCGGACGCGGCAAACC
Source organism: Pantoea sp. CFCC18179 (assembly GCF_059412405.1). Taxonomy (NCBI): domain Bacteria; kingdom Pseudomonadati; phylum Pseudomonadota; class Gammaproteobacteria; order Enterobacterales; family Erwiniaceae; genus Pantoea; species Pantoea sp. CFCC18179. The sequence goes on from NZ_JBNBPM010000003.1 coordinate 278,823, forward strand.
AGCGTGCCGGAACTGGTGGAAGCTTGCCTGGCACGCGAAGAAATCACCCACGATCTCAACGCGTTTAACGAAATTTATCTCTCGCAGGTGCGCCAAACCGCTAAAGCCAGCCAGCGCATGCTGGAGCAAGGCTACGATCTCGGCCCACTGCACGGCATGCCGATCGCCATCAAAGCCAACATTGATTTGGCCGGTGAAGAGATGCACGCGGGCAGTGAAATCCTGCGTGGCAATATCGCCAGCCGTGATGCGGTTGTCGTTCAGCGCCTGAAGCAAGCCGGTGCGCTAATTATAGGCAGCACCAACATGCATGAGTTCGCGTGGGGCGGCACCACCAACAATCCGCATTTCGGTGCCAGCAGCAATCCGTGGGATGACACGCGCATTCCGGCTGGTTCCAGCGGCGGTTCCGGCGTGGCGGCGTCGGTGCGCAGCGCTCTAGCAACGCTGGGCACCGATACCGGCGGCTCGATTCGTTTACCGGCTTCAATGAACGGCATCACTGGATTGCGTCCCGGCGTTGGGCGGCTTTCCACCGAAGGTATTTTCCCGCTGGCGACCAGCCTCGATACCGTTGGCCCGCTGGCGCGCTATGCCGAAGAGTGTGAAGTGCTGTTTAACGCGCTGGATGGTCAATCCGGCCAACTCAGCGCCTTGCCGGAACTGACCGGTTTGCGCATCGGTCTTTTGCCGGATATCCATCAACAAGTGCAGCCGGATGTCGCCGCCGCCTATGACCAAATGGTGCAGTGGTACAGCGCGGCGGGCGCGCGTTGCCAAACGCTGAGTTTCACCGGACTCGACCAGGCGGTGAACGCGCTGGTGCTCATCAACCTTGCTGAACCAGCGTCGTTGCATGCGGCGTGGCTGGCTGAACGTCCACAAGAATATGGCGCGGATGTGCGCAAACTGCTGCAAGCCGGTTTGAGTATTACGGCGGTGGAATACCTGCAAGCGCAGCGTTTCCGCACCGGTTTGCGCATGCAACTGCTGCACCATCTCAATCAGGTGGATGTGATTTTAGTGCCGACGCTGCCGTTTACTGCGCCGCACAAAGGTTTGGAAGCGATTCAAATGGGCGACCGCGAAGAGAGTGTGTTAACCGGCAATATGCGTTATAACGCGTTGGCGAGTTTGTCGGCGCTACCGGCAATCAGCCAACCGGCGGGATTTGATCGCGACGGCATGCCGATTGGTATGCAGCTGATTGGTCGCGACGGCGCAGAGCGACAACTGCTGGCGCTGGCGCGTCAATTCCAGCTTGAGCATGATTATCATCTGCAAACGCCGACGCGGTTGCGCGCGTGAAAGCGTTGTCGCTGCGCGATGTGCTGATCCTGCTGCTGGTGGTCAACGGCTGGGCATTTAACGTGATCGCCATGAAGTTTGGTCTGATGGAGTTGCCGCCGCTGTTTATGCTGACGCTGCGTTTTGCGTTGGTGGCGGCAATTCTGTTGCCGTTCCATCGTCTTACGCGCCACCAGTTGCCGGGCATGATGCTGCTGGCCTTCACCTTCGGCTTTGTGCATTTCGGCTTGATGGTGATTGGCATGCAAACCGCCGATGCCGGAACCACGGCGGTGTTTATCCAGATGGGCACGCCGATTGCCATGTTGTTAGCCGCGTTTTGGCTCAAAGAGCGGCTGAGCTATCGGCAGATCGCCGGTGTTGGCGTGGCGTTTATCGGCGTGATTATTTTAGCCGGTAGCCCGGCGTTAGCACATTGGCAAGGCATGATGTGGCTGCTGATCAGCGCCTGCGGCTGGGCGTGCAGCACGGTATTAATCAAACGTTTGCCGCCGATTGCGCCATTAGCGATGACCGGCTGGCTGTCGCTGTTTGCCATTCCGCTGGTGGGCATCAGTTCGCTACTTACCGAGCAACATCAATTCACGCTGCTGATACAGGCCGGTTGGCGCGGCTGGCTGGGCGTAATCTACAGCGCCTTTGGCTCGTCGATTTTTGCCTATTCGTTGTGGTACGGCTTGCTGAAACGTTATCCCGCCAGCCAAATCTTGCCGTGGTCGCTACTCAGCCCGGCGCTGGCACTGCTGATGGGCGTGGCGATCCTGCATGAATCTTTGGATCACAACAAAGTGATCGGCACGTTATTGATTGTGGGAGGAATCTTGCTGGCGGTGATCAGAATGCAGGTGTTTCGCCGCAGAGTGTTGGTTTGAACATCACTCCGCGCCCGTCGTAGGGTCGCCATTTATGGTGACCGAATTGCGCAAAACACTCAAACCTCAACCCACTTCCTTCCACGCCACCGCACGATTACGTCCGTTGCGCTTGGCTTGATACAACGCTTTATCCGCTTCTTGCTTCAACTGTTCCGCTTCGCCCGTTTTGCCTGACGAGATCAACGTGCTGTATCCGGCGCTGATGGTGACAACGCCGTCGATAATATCTGTGGTGGCATGCGCAATACCGGATGCCTGCACGCTATTCACCGCGCGTTCCGCGACATTCATCGCTTCAAAAATGCGGGTGCAGGGCAGAATGATGGCAAACTCTTCGCCGCCATAACGCGCGACCACGTCGCCGTGATATTTCACGCTCTCCTTCAACGCCTGCCCGACATCCTGTAAACACTCATCGCCCGCCACGTGACCATAGGTATCGTTGTAACGTTTGAAAAAGTCGATATCGATCATCACCAATGACAGCGGTTCGCCGGTTTTTTCCGAACGCAGCAGCGCTTGTTCAAGCAGCGCATCAAACTGGCGGCGATTCGCCAGTCCGGTCAAGCCATCCACCAAGGCTAATGACTGCAAGGTATGATTAATGGTGGTGAGTTCATCGCGCACGTGGGTCAGCTCAATCTGGTTGCGCACGTTGGTCCCCACCTGGCGCAGCACGAAAACGCCCATGCCGGTGATGGTGAGCAACAACGCCACATTCAGCAGCACATTAACCAGGTTATCGGCCAACCAGGCGCGGCGAATGCTGTTGCGGTCATAACCTGCGGTGACGATCAACGGGTAACGCTCAAGACGGGTATAACCAAATACGCGCTCAACCCCATCGAACGCCGAGCGCCAGGTTGCACTGCCGCTGGATGCCGCTTTCAGTTCGGTTTTAAACAGCGGACTGGCCGACAGCGTTCTGCCAATAAAAGTATCGGGGAACGGGCGCACATACAGCGCGGTCGCGTCTGCCAGAATCAAGCCCAACGCATCCTTCTGGCCCAAAGTGAAATAGCTGTAATACTGGCGGAAGTAATCCACTTTAACGGTGGCGAGCGCCACGCCAGCAAAATTACCGGCGCTATCGTTGAGTCGCACGGAAACCGGGATCACCAAATCGCCGGTTGAACGGCTACGAATCACGTGGCTGAGATGAATATCGGTATTGGTATGGGTTTGATGCCAAATGAAATAGTCGCGATCCGCGTTACTGGCGCTGGTGGGCGTAAAGTTGCCCGACGACGCCACCCAATGACCGGCGGTATCGTAGACAAACAGCCCGTGAAGCTGTGGCAATTTGCTCTGCTGATCCTTGATTTGATGCAAAAAAAGCGGCGTCGCAGCGTAATCGTTGCCGTTTTGTCTTAGCTGTCGCACCACATCGGCCAGGGTAATATCGACCTGAAGAAAGGCATCTTCGGCCTGCTTGGCGAGTGACAACGACAAGTTGCGCGCATCTTCCTGTTTTTCCGTCAGTCGTTGCTGCCACGAATTCCACAGCGACCATGCATTAATCACCACCACCAACAGGCTGATCAGAAACAGGAAAACCGCCATGCTTCGGCCAAGCGGCGTTTTTAACAGGCGTGGAGAGCTATCGGGAAGAACACTTTTGCGCATTGGTACTCGGCGTAAATTGGCTGAGGATATGAATTGAAGCTTATATTACAGAATTAGTACCAGCCTAATAAGGTGAGTAAAGGTATAAAAGCAGCATTGCAATCAGGGATGATTCCACAATGCTGCCAAATATCGCATAACGGGGAATGAAACCTAGTTATGGTTATATCCGGTTTGGCGACTTAACAGGATTTGCTTCCAGTGGCTTTCTCGTTCCAACGTTTCCTCTTCAGTGGCATTGGGATCCATCACTTCCAGAATAGAGAAGCGTAATCCCTTAAGCCGCTCAGGTGATGCCTCGCCAAGTTCTTCAATCAAACCGACATTACCGCCATGCACGGTGACGAAATAATAACTCCACCGGCTCCAAAAGCCGCCCGAACCACTTGCTTTCCCGACATAAAGCCTGCCGGTTAGCGTGTCTGTGATGAGATAAACGCCTTTGACATTTTGCAATGCTGTTCGCCAGGTAGGCAAATCATGCCTGATAATAAGTTCGAGTTGTTCCCTTGAGAGAATGAGACTTTTGTAACCCGGAAAATCGCCAAAAGTGAGTTTAACCGCCGTTATCTCGCTAATAGTGAGTTCATTTTGCAGTGTTTCACCATTTAAGTACGAAGTACGACCTTTATAAACCGACTGCACGTACATACGTCCGGCAAATTCATCTGCTGAGGGCACTCTTTCCATTGTGTAGCGATAGAAATCTTGCTGCCACGCCTCATTTCTAGGCTGTTTATCTTCAATGCTAATCACTGCATATGTCCCGGCATAAAGCCATCGCTGAGCATTTTTGGCTTGGATCAGTGATACAACATATCGTCGTGAAAAGTTGCGTTTCGACTGCCAGCTCTGCCATTCATCAAATTCCCCAGCGATGAAAACATCTAAAGGATCGTCATGACCATTGTGCCGAGCCAAATGAATTTTGGTCATTTCAGGATTGAAATCGGGGATCAAGGTCTGCAAATAGTCCATTAAAAGCATGAAGGAACCTTATAAAGAGGAAATATTAATTGGAAATAACTTAGCAAAGGAAATCAACGTAACTGGCTATCTTTACTGCCTCGCCGATTATAACCGCTGCTTACGGCTTGTTGTTTATCAATCTTATTTTGACAGTTCACGCAATACCGCACGCCCGCTAACGCCGCGCGTCGCGCTTGTGGAATCGGCTCACCACATTCATCGCAATATTCGGCACTCTCACCGTGACCTAAATGCTCGCGGGCGCGCGCAACTGCATCATCCACGGTGGCATCAATTTGCTTATGCACCGCACCGTCTTCTGACCAACCGCCTGCCATATCATTGCCTGTAAAGGTTGTTAAGGTGAGTTAACAGTATAGATTACGCACAAAACTCGCCCGCCGCCTGCTTGACACCCGCTCAAGCTCCATCCTAGACTGCCGCTTGTTCCAAGGGGTGCCCGGTTAGCGGGCTGAGATTCTACCGGTCAGCAAAATGTGCTGGCAACGTAGTGACCCTCTGAACCTGATCCGGCTAATACCGGCGTAGGGATGCGGAACTCAAGGCGATCGCTCGTCTTCCCATCTTTGTGCTTTGTAGCGGACAGTTCGCGCTCTGAAGGCGTTGCCTTAGAGCATCTGCGCAATCGCAAAGGTGGCTACGAACGATGACCGAAACCGCAATTATCCAGGCTCTGCTGACATTCATGCAGCGCGACGACGCCTCCGAAGACGATTTCAACACACTCGCGCACGATATCTTCGCCTATCAATTCACCCATAATTTGCCCTATCGACGTTTTGCGATGCAGCGCGGACGCACGCCGCTTACCGTAAAGCATTGGCGCAACATTCCTGCGCTGCCTATTTCCGCCTTTAAAGATCTCACGCTTAGCTGCCATTCGATTGACGACGTTGCCGCGATTTTCATGACCAGCGGCACCACCGGCACGGTAAAAGGCCGCAGCTATCATCCGACGCTGGATGTGTGGCAGTGTTCGATGAGGCTGAACTTCCGCAGCCGCTTTATGGCGGGCACAGATCGTATCCGCATGGGCATTTTGTTTCCGGATACCGCGGCGATGCCGAATTCATCGCTAGCGACCTATCTTGAATTGGCGAGGCAGGAATTTGGCACGGCGGCAAGTGAAGTGCTGGTGGATGAACACGGACTCAACACAACGCGCTTGTTTGCTGCACTTGAACAGGCAGAAGCCAGCGCAGAACCGTACGCGTTGCTGGGAGCCAGTTACAGCTTTGTGCAATTGCTGGATGAAATGCAGCGCCAGCAACGACATTTCAGGCTGCCGCCGGGTAGCCGCATTCTCGACACCGGTGGATTTAAAGGCCAGTCACGCGAAGTGGGCGCTGATGAGTTTTACGCGGCATTAGCGCAACAGCTCGGCGTGCCACGTGCACGTTGCATCAACATGTACGGCATGACCGAACTCAGCTCGCAATTTTATGATGATGGCAACCAGATCTGCCCGCCGGTCAAATCAGGCCCGCACTGGATTCGCACGCGAGTGGTCAATCCACTGACCGGCGATGATGTGCCTGCAGGTGAAATCGGCGTGCTGGTACATCACGATCTCGCGCATTTCAACTCCGTATCGGCACTGTTAACCGAAGATGCTGGCGTGATCGTGCCCGGTGGTTTCCATCTGTTGGGACGCGTAACCGGTGCGGATGCCAAAGGATGTTCGCTGGCGATGGAAGAGTTTCTCGCCGCCACGCAGGTGCAAGCGTGAAAGAGATTGCCGGACATTTACCGGGCATCTCCGCTGATGAAGTGCAATGGCAAACCTTGAGTTTCAGCCAGCGTGGCGCAACGGTCGAGGTGGCGGTGCCTAAGTTGAATGAGCCGCAAATCAAGGCGTTGGCGGCACGTATTCGTGCCAATGCGCGCGCATATCTCAGCCAACTGAGCGTGGCACAAATCATCGCCATTGTTGATGAAGCGGTGATGCGAATACTGGATCGCAGCCATCCGTTGCGCATCAAAGCCGAGAAGCTGTTGCCGATTGTCACCGGCTACGACGCCGAAATGGTGCGACTCGGCTTAACTGGCTACCTCAAAACCTTTCGCCAGCCGCAACTTAAACGCTTTGTGGCCGAAGATTTTGCCAATCCGTTGATGCTGGATGATTTCCAACCACGGCCGAAAGGCGGCTTTGCGCGGGCATTTGGCCCGGAGCTGCTAATGCATATCTGGGCTGGCAACGTACCCGGCTTACCGTTATGGAGTCTGATTTGTGGCCTGCTGGTGAAGGCGGGAACCATCGGCAAATTGCCCGGTAACGAACCACTGATGGCGAGTTGGTTCGCGCAGTTGTTGGCCGAGATCGATCCCAAACTCGGCGAGTGCATTGCGGTGGTGTGGTGGAAGGGCGGCGACGCGCAAACTGAGCCAACCTGGCTAAAACAGGCAGATGTGGTGCTTGCTTACGGCGGCAATAAAACGCTGGCGGCGATTCAGCAGCGATTGCCGATCACCACGCGTTTCCTGCCGCACGGGCACAAAATCAGTTTCGGCATGGTGGCTGGTTCTGCGCTTAACGCGCGACAAGGTGCAGAGTTGGCGCGGCGCGTGGCGTTTGATGTGATGCGTTACGACCAGGCAGGCTGCTATTCGCCGCAGATGGTGTTTGTTGAACGCGGTGGCCAGGTTTCTCCTGATGAATTTGCCCGCTACATCGCCCATGAACTTCATGCGCTGGCGCACAAGCACCCACGACGGGCGTTGGCGATTGAAGAGTTGAACAGCATCGCTGCATGGCGCAATGGTGAGGAAATCCGCGCGTTAGCAGATGATCGCACGCTGTACGGCGATGCGGCAGACGATTGGGATGTGGTTTGCGTATCGCAAGCGGAAGCGCTGGCACCTGGCGCGCTAGGCCGAACGTTGAAAGTGGTGCCGGTTGATTCACTGGAGCAGGTCGTCGATTTGGTGGCGCAACAGCGCCATTTTCTGCAAACTGCGGGGATTGCGGCGGCTCCAGAACAGCTGTTTCGACTCTCTGCGTTATTGGGTAAAGCGGGCGTCACGCGTATCACCGCGTTCGGCAATATGACTTCGCCGGAAGCGGGTTGGCACCATGATGGGCGCTTTAGTTTGCTGGATTTGGTCACCCTCACCGAAATCGAGCATGCCGCCGAAACCGCGGCGGAGCAATTTGCGCCGTATCGCGATTAACGCCCAAGTCACCATAAATGGCGCTGTTTTGTAGGGTCGCCATTTATGGTGACCAATCGGAACTAACATGGATAACGACATGAAATTCGCAAACCAAACCGTATTGGTCACCGGCGCCAGTCGTGGCATCGGCGCCGCGATTGCCAAAGCTTTCGCGGCAGAAGGCGCATTGGTGGTGGTGAACTACCTGCGCAACGCGGAAGCCGCCGCGAACGTGGTGGATGCTTGCCGCGATCTCGGCGGTGATGCGCTGGCTATCGCGGCAGATGTCACCTCGGAATCACAAGTTCGTGCGATGGTCGAACAGATCGTCAACGCTACTGGTCGATTGGATGCCGTGATCAACAATGCATTCGCACCTTACGTTTTCGATACCGACAATCGTCTGCGCTTCTGGGAAACGCCGTGGTCGGATTATCAAGCGCAGTTTGATGGTGCGGTAAAAGCGGCCTACAACGTTTGCCAGGCAGCATTGCCAGTGATGCGCACGCGAGTGCGTGGCAGCATCGTCAATCTGACCAGCGATTTGGTGGCGCGGCCATCGGTGCCTTATCACGATTACATCACCGCCAAAGCGGCGTTGGTCGGTTTTAGCCGCACGCTGGCAACCGAACTCGGCCCGCTGGGGATTCGCGTCAACTGTGTGGCACCGGGATTGGTCTATCCGACGGATGCCAGTCAAGCCACCAAACAGGATGTGCGCAATCTCATCACTGCACAAACCCCACTGCGCCGCATTGCGCGTCCGGAAGATGTTACTGGACCGGTGCTGTTTCTTGCTTCGGATTGGAGCGAATTTGTAACCGGACAAACATTGTATGTTGATGGTGGGTTGGTGATGAGTTGATCTTTTTTGCTTATTAACATGGCTAACTTTATAGGATGTTGACGCTATAAAGTTAGCCATTAATGATTATTCACTTTTCGCTACGTTAGGTTTTCACCAGCGTAAGGTTCTTATTATTAAAAGCCTTTCCCTTGCAGCGGACCTCGCCCGAAATAAACATATTCCCCACGCTGATAAAACCATTCAACTGATCATCGCTGACATCCGATAAATCAGTGTACACCTTGCGGATTTGGTCATTTGTCAGTTCGGCATCACGTGCACGGTTGAGGCTACTCATTCCTTCAACCAAGCGAGCCATGCCGGTGGGTTCACTGATGACATCCTTGATGGTTCCGATGATATTACTCATGTTTTTTGTCTCCTGTAGTAGAGATTCCATGCTACGTGCCGATATGATGAATGAACACCCCCGCTTTTGCAGGCCAAAGCGGGGGGAAGCATTTAAACAAGTTGCAGGGACATAAATTTGTATAAACAGGAGTCGTTGATTAATGGATGAAACAGCAACAAATAAAATAAAAAAAGAGATTAATGATTACGCCAGAATTGAAATGGACAAATTCTTTGTTCATCAGATTATGGTGAGAAGATTCAAGAAGGAGAATACAGCGTCTTTCGAAAAACTGATCTTGATTAGAAAATCAATTGAAGAGATAACCCAGGAAGAATTAGACCAAACATTGTTGTTCGAGCATTTTAATATTGCAGCGATGGATTTATTGCAAAATAAAGGGATGCAGGACTTGTTACGCAATGGTTCACGTGAAAGCTGTAAAGATTTCATTCTAGAAAACATGACCGAAGCCGATGGTATATGGATTACGAGTTCACATGTGTATCGTGATTGTGAATTCTGGCCCGAATTAATAGAGTGCCTAAAGAAATCATTAGCGCTTGTAGAGGATATATTCAAGGAGACAAATGTATTCAGGTTCTACGGATTATACTCCATGACGCTTCAAGTGAATTTTGATGAGTTGCTCAGGTTTGTTGATATATCCGATGATAATCAACTTTTCTATGCTATTGCTGATTTCTATAATAAACCATCCAGATGGTTAGCGTTTCGCTATGATTTCATGTTGTGTAGAACCGAACAAGTTATGAATTACTCATGGTTCAATGATTTAATGCTGAGTCTTTATTGTCTTACTCAAACCGGAGGATTTAATAGGAAGTTTTTCTCAACGAATATAAAGCTTCGGGATGATCAGTATGTACCAACCTACGTTGATGGCGTACTAAGTGAGAACAACATCCATCTATCAATACCTTATGATGAGCTGCCGATTGATATCGATGCCGCTATGGACCTGCTGAAAAGTGCGCTTAAATCACAGCTGATTGAAAAGAAATTTTATCGCTACAATGCTTCTATCGGTGATTTTTGGAGTTCAGATTTTTCAAACAAAAAAACACCAGCACCAATCACTAACAATCGTGGACGCAGCGAAACATTAATCTTTAAATCGGATAAAATTTTTTATCGTTTTACTATTGGTTTATATATGTGGGATCTGGTCAAGGCAAATAAAGCAACGGTTGAAAAAGCGGTCGAATATGCGCTTGCTTTGATTGAAGATTTAGATGACGTTGAGTTTGAATATGATACACAAAGCAATTATCTGGCTAAAAGTTATGAGCGGGTTGCTGCATTAATAAAATTTGACTCGAAAGAGGGTATTGAACTTAGCTTCAACCTGACTAAAAAGCGTGGAGTGCATGTTAAATAATCCCTTAATTACCGCGCTCAAAATCGGCGTTAGTTACCATGGGGAGGCGTAACAATTGTCTTTGCCGCACTCAGCAATCGACGATCATCGCCAACATTAAATTGCAGTTCAATGCCGACCGGAATGCCATCAGGTGTTTGCGCCAGTGGCAGAGTGATGCAGGGTAAACCCACCACGGTGGCGGGTTCGCAGTATTAGCCTCGGCAATCGGTGGATGTCACGCTTAAGTGGCTGCGCACCAAGTCACCATAAATGGCGACCCTACAACAAACTGGCGCTGTTTTCGTAGGGTCGCCATTTATGGTGACCACTAATTGAATACCTTAGTGAGCGGTTTACACCATAAATGGCAACCCTACAACAAACTGGCGCTGTTTTCGTAGGGTCGCCATTTATGGTGACCACTAATTGAATACCTTAGTGAGCGGTTTACACCATAAATGGCAACCCTACGATTGAAACGAATATGCGTTAATGCAGTGCACACGTTTTAAACTTTCGCCCAATTATGTCGATAACATTATCGAACAATTTTCCAACTAATTATTTACCAGCTAAGTATCAAGGCAGCAGGCCAACGTTGTCCAATGTTGAGCCGTAAAAATTAGTTGATTACAGGGTGAATAAAAGGTGAGGCATTTACATGAAAATAACAAACTTAGGCGTGGGAACCCGGCTAGGCGGCGGTTTTTCGCTAGTGCTGCTGCTGATGATCGCCATGGTGATCATCGGCGTCATGTATCTGCGCGGCATGATGCAGGATACGCATACCATCACCAGCAACTATCTGGTGCGTGAACGATTCTCTACTGAATGGTTGTCGATTATTGACACTAATGCCGCGCTTGGATTGGTGGTGATGACATCGCGCGATGAAGGCGTGAAGCAATACGCGACGGAAGAGATGAAGAAAAATTCCGCGCGCGCCAGCGTCGTGCAGAAAAATTTGGTGAGTTTGGTGCTTTCTAAAGAGGGCGAGCAGCTGATGAAAGCGGTAGCGGATGCACGCGAAGTCTATAACTCAACCCGCAAAGAGGTGTTGCAGATCAGCGCGCAAGGCAATGCCGAACAAACCAGCGATGTGATTCGCACCCGCCTGTTTCCAACCATGAAAGCCTATTCTGCTGCCGTGCGGGCAGTGGTTAAAAATCAACAAAACTCGATTGATGAAAGTGGCGTTAACATTCAGCAAGCGGGGATGACAGCGGTGTGGACGCTGATCGGTGTTGGCCTTGCGGCGGTGATGTTGGGCGCGTTGTTGGCGTTAATCATCACCCGTAGCATTGTGGTTCCGCTGCGCTCTGCTGTTCAGGTCGCGCGTGCTGTGGCGACGGGGAATCTGGCGGTTGATGTTCAGGTCAATTCAACAGACCAAATGGGTCAGTTGATGGCGGCGTTACGTGAAATGACCGAAAGCCTGCGCAATACCGTGATGAAAGTACGCAACGGATCAGACAGCATTAACTCCGCCGCCAATGAAATTGCCTTAGGCAATCAGGAGCTTTCATCACGCACTGAGGAGCAAGCTGCCAGCGTTGAACAGACGGCTGCCACGCTGGAGCAATTGACCGCCACCATCAGCAACACCGCCAATCACACGGCATCTGCGCGCCAGTTTGTTTCGGAAGCAACGGTAATTGTCAAAGATAACGGCGCGGTGATGGGCGATGTTACCGCGACGATGCGCGAGATTTTTGAATCCTCATCTAAGATGTCGAACATCATTTCGGTGATTGATGGCATTGCGTTTCAGACCAATATTCTGGCACTGAATGCCGCCGTTGAAGCGGCGCGTGCGGGTGAATCGGGCCGAGGATTTGCAGTTGTTGCCGGCGAAGTGCGCACGCTGGCACAGCGTAGCGCGTCAGCCGCGCGCGAAATTAAAACGCTGATTGATGATTCGGTTTCGCGCATCAATGCTGGCAATGTATTAGTGGATAAAGCGCACAAAGGCATGGCGCATATCGTCAGCAATGTGAACAGCATTGAGCAGCTGATCAATGAGATTGCTCAGGCAACCAGCGAGCAAAACGACGGCATTGCGCAAATCAACATTGCGATGGAGCAGATTGATACCACCACGCAACAAAACGCCGCGCTGGTTGAAGAATCTGCCACTGCGGCGCAGTCGATGGCTGAACACGCAGCGATTATGGCCGATCGCGTAAGTGTCTTCCGACTGAGTGAGTCAGCAAACGTGGATCATCCGATCTCGCTAACACAGCTTAACGCCCAGCACGTTTAACTTCCCAAGATGCTAAAGGGCGAATGGTGCCCTTTAGCAACACATCCCAGCATTAAATCCCTCTCGCAGCCATAGAATGATAATCGCGACGAATCAGAACGAATGGGTTGATATTCTGATTTCTAACGATTCAGCACAGTATCCTAATATATTAATTGCCAGCCTTGCGGTTAATTAAAGCGAAATGCCAGATCATTTGGCTTAAGAGAATATATTTTTTGGTAGAAAGACAAATAACAAACTATTTGATGTTTTTATAATCGATCAGGAACTTTCTGATGGTTAAGGTGATATTCTGAAAAAAAAGAGCTTACACAAAACTTACAATCAATTTCGCTTAAGTCTTATTATGATAGCAAAAATAGGGATATCGCTGGCGCTGTGCGTCGGCCTGCTCACAGCTTCTGCATTTGGCGCACCGTTAAACCCGGGCGACCGTGATTATATTCAGAAGATGAATGTGGTAGTTTCTCAGGGAGTTGACCCGATGGTGATTAAAGAGGACCTGATAACTTAGCGTGTTAATTAATACAACTGAGTGGCATGAAAATGAGTGAAAAACTGAATCAAATCACGTTGGAATGCATCGATCTTAAGAATAGGTTCCTTGTGTCTATAGGATATTCCGGAGGAATCTTGGAGATACAACTTTCTCCAAGCGAAGACGGAGGAACAGATGATGTAAAAATATCATTTGATTGGATCTATTCCTTCCGATTGACGGATGAAGGGGATTTGCTTAAGTTACAAAATGATTTGTGTGGTAAATTAACCCTAGGAATTTATACCTTGAATGACTCTGATTACTTACGTTGGTTTAACGACAAAGCTTCGAAATTCATAGTGATGAGAAACTAAATCATTATCTTATTGTTACTAGCACTGAGATTGTAGAAGTAATATCAACCGTGGGTCCAAGTTTAAAAAAACAAATGACTGAGACCTTTAAATTATTTTGAAAATGGTAACCATGGATAAGAAAACAATTGAGTTCATAAGTATTGTTACTGGGAAATATGAATATTTGAAAAATGACGTTACCAAATGCGTAGAGTATTGGATGCCAGAGGCACCAACTCCGATCTTGTTGTTTTCAGTTGTTGGCAAATCAATTGTTAATCATTTAAGTTTTTTTAATGAAGATGAGAAAACATCTCTTTTCCAACACATTGAAGTGGGTATGACTTCTGACAACGAGGAGCTAGCAATAGCAGTTGCTACGGGACTTATTGAGTCATTAGTCACTGCATCTGATGCAAATGTATCTGTTTGGAAAGAGATTGAATATTACCTTCAGGTTGAGTCAAAGAAACATGCATTGGCATGGAAATATTTTGGCCAGCAATAGTGAATCGCCCCAAGTTTAACAAACACCTCATAGTCATTTAAGATTTTTCAAAGGGGAGGTGATTCTGGCGTTAAGGGTTACTACGAAGATTTGAAAATTGAAACGGTTAGACAGGAAGTTGGTCGCGGTCATTCGATTGTAAGCGTTGCCATAAGTCTTGCTATCACCACACTGCCTCTATGCATGTAAAGGTAGTTACTGGTTGGGCCAAATCATCATCAGGAACGGCAAAATGAAGGAATTATTGAGCGTTTATCAGAAGGAATTAATATTCAAAATATTAAGTAATGGTAGTGTGTATGAACGGTCACTTGCTGAAAAAACAATTTCAGTAGAGCTTACTGCCGATGAAGTTGAAGTTATATGTAATTTAATATCTAATGAATTCATGTTGAATGGTATCACTGAAGATTTTGAGCCCAATAAATATGGAGTTGAGCTTGAAAGTCTATTAAACACTGTCAATAAAACCAGATTGAAATAAATGTATGAATTCTTGGGTAGTAAGGTATCTCCATCCAAATTAAGGTACTAGAAGATGAGGCGCGAATTATTTAGTCAAAATGATGTAGACTCAGGCCTAAGTGTAGTAGTCGTTTCATATTTTGATCGTATGTACGAAGACAATAAGTTCTTAGAAGTAATAGAATTATTATCTAAAAGATGGACTCTAAACGTTGATGGGGCTTATTGTAATTTTCCTGATATGCATAGTTATGATGAAAGCGAACACTTCGAAGATGTTGAGTTTGCCGTTGGTTATCCTCCTTCTGAAGAAGAGACAGTTATAGTCAGTGAAGAAAGCCTTTATCATTACATTCGACTTGCATGTGGAAGATTCGTAGACCTCCATCCCGAAGAATCGTAAAAAATAAAAAAATTATTGATGAAGATGCCAAGTTAATAATGCAATAACTTGCTCGTGTGTTCTTGCTTCAGGCCTGAATTTAGTGGTCTACTAAATTTAGCCACCTGAACAGAAGTGAGATGTTCACCTCAGAAAAACACAGGTGTCATAACTAAAAGAAGAAATCTCAGTGTAAAGTTAAATCGTAAATCCGCTCTGCTGCTTAGAAAATAAGTCTGAAAAAGTCATTCACGGGAAACTTGCTGCTCAAGGTGAAGGGGTAGGCGAAAATAGAGGTGATGTACATGTTAGCTAAATGGTTTCGCGGGGCGACCTACCCAATTGATTCATCAATTGCGATAAAAATGCCTGCTTGCAGTAAGGTATGCCTGTGTGAAGTTGGTACACAAATCGGATTTTACGCGGGTGGAACTCATCAAATTTTCGTACCTAAGCCGTGGTCTATAGCAGGCACCGAAATCATAGAGATAAAACCACTAAAATGACGTCTAATAATAACTGTAAAATAATAGAAAAAATGAATCGTATGGCCGCACTGCTGCAATTAGGCGGCTATAATGATTGGTCGGTAAGTATTAGGCATCTTGCTAATGATTTCGAATCCTACACCACACGCGTCCGTTCAGAGTTTTTGAGTTTATATGGTGGGATGGGGTCGCTAAATGATTTATTGATCTATATAAATGGAAAGGTCAGTATTGATGAAAATGAAGAGTTCGATAAAATAAGATCTGAGCTATATGAAGATTTAAAATGGATTAATAATAATATCTAAATATAGTCTTGCATCGATCTAATACCTTATCCTACAAGATATTGAGGTCGTAAAAGGTTGCTGCATTCAGACGACGGGCTGCTATACATCACGACAGACCATGAAACAGCCACATCTATAGGTAAGTGGAAATGAGTAAAAACGATGTAGTTTTAGATGGGTTAAACATATTTAGCGAATCAGAAGTACACCGTTATTTAGCCGATTTACTGGATTTCGGACCTTATTATGGTTCAAATTTAGACGCTTTATGGGATCGTTTAAGTACAGATGTGGAAAGACCAGTAAAAATAATATGGGTGCATTCGGAATTATCAAAGCAACGTCTTGGGGATAGATTTGATAAAATCATCCAAGTATTCGAGCGGACAAAATATCAAGACATTGATTTTTCATGGGAAGATAAGTTTGATTACATGCTGGAGTAATTCTTGACCTCAGCCTTAGGGCTGATATTTGATGAGGTCAATCGAGAATATTCAGCGTTAAATCGAAGATTAACAAACTGACATTACTAACCGATCGTTGTACTCAATACTGGGGGCAGGTCGCAAGATGCATTCGGCGGTCAGTTCTCTTTCAAAGATGATGGAATATATACTTTTGATCCGGAAGTGGGTGAAAGCCAAAAGCTATGTGACACGCTGTCAGAGTGGTGCGAAGCAATTCTGGATGATTATGATTTTCTAACTGGCCATTCTTTAATGCATAAGTGGCAGGCCATACACGGCAGGATTTTGGAAGGTCAGAAATTGGTACCTACCATTCCTTTTGTCCTTGGGGGGAGTTTTCTGTGGGCAATCTTCGCGCCAAGCAATCGGTAACAGCAATGAGATATAGAGGAAGTATCGCAATTCAGATACGAGATCTGCCTGATGGTGGAACGGTGAAACTTGATATTGATAATTAAAAACCAGGAAGAGTAATTCAGGTAAGTAAATAAAATGGATTAATCATGTCAGTTGAGGAAAAGAATAAGGTTGTTGAGGTTATTTATAAGAAAGTATTAGCTCGTTATGAATTTGTTTATTTTTGATTTTTTTCTTTATTCACGCACACGCTTGGAGAACTTTCGGTAAATGATAAAAAACCTAAAGTTTCATCTTAGCATGCCGATAAAAAAGATGTTTTTTATTATAGGGATATTCAATGCGTAATATTATCTGCACTTTTGGTTTGATTCTGGGTATGACAGGTATCACAACATCTGCTCAAGCTCACACATTGACGCAAAGTCTAACGCGCTGCGACGCGTCGTTCTTCAATGAAATTTATCATCAGCGTACATCAATCAGCCGTGTGGCCCCTTTAACCTTCGATAAGCAACATCATGCCTGGTTCAAAGCACCGCCAAAAGGGAATGGCAAAGTTTGGTTTGCTCAGCCTTTGCGAGAGTTAAACCTAACCCTAACCGGCTATTATCTGCAAACCAGCGACTTAAAAGAGATCAATTACGGTAAATATTACTACTGGGGATTGATTATCAAAGAATCGCCTGAAGCAGTGATGTCCGCGCTTAACCAGTTAAGCTGGAATAAGGCTGGCGATGATTACATTGCTCAAGCGATGATTAAGGCGGATAAAAACAGTGCATGGGAAAAAAATAACCAAGCAGTGTCCGGCATTGCGCCAGAAAAAGGTAGCACTGAGAAACTGTTGATGCTTAGTCAAGGCAAAGAAGGAGCATTATTGCTCTGCTCAATTCAGGGAAATGTCACGCCTGACATGCTTAAATCATTGCGACCTGATTTAACCGATGGGGCAGTAAAATGAAAAAGCTGACAGGATTAGCATTACTGATGCTCACGGGTTGTGCCATGAATAATAAACCTCAGCCGCAAACACCTGAGAAGGCACCACCGGGTTTTGTGAAAATTCTTCAGGATGACAAAATTACCTCCTATGTCGATTTCCGAGTGATTTCAACTTACCAAGGTAATAGTCACTTACGGCGGTTTTATTTAATCAATAACTATGCGCAGCAGACGAAGATTATTGATAATCCACCAATTTACATTGCCAGTTCACGGGCAATAAATGTCATTAACTGTGATAAAAATCAGCGTGCCGTGATGGGAAGAACTTTCTTTTCCAAACCTTTTGCCGAAGGCGAACTTGTTCATACGAGTGCCGAAATAGGGCAGTGGGAATCATTCCAGGCGAACTCTCTTATAGGAATCACCGCTGGGATGATGTGCCTAATTCCAGTTGAGAAACTCAAACCGGAACCCGCAAAAGAGAGCCGCAAGCCATTATTAGATTTGTAATCAAATACGCAGCAATTAAACCGCGCCCGCCGTCCCTTCAAAAAACGCCACCAACAATTGCCACAAATGCTGCGCGGCGGGCGTGAAGCGGTGATCGGCGCTGCGTAATAAGTGGCACTGGCTTTCGCGGGCGATGCGATGCTGAATTGGCACGGCGACTAAGTTCTTAGCGATGAGGTCGTCTTCAACCACTTTGGCGGTCATAAACGCGATGCCCATGCCGGCCTGGCTCAAGGCGATGGCGCTGGAAAACAGATTACAGCTGTAAGCCGGGCTGAATATAAATCCTTCCTGGCTGAACATGGCATTCATATAACTTTGAATGCCAAAATTTTTGTCCATGCCAATCAGCGAATACTCGACCAGTTCGGCCACCTCGATTTGCGGATAATCCGCGATGGGATGTTTACTGTGCACCACCGCGCAGATTGGCCCACGATGAAAACTCAAACACTTCAGGCCGGGCGGGCCAATCGGGCCAAATCCTACCGCCATATCTACGTCACCTTTGGCAATCAGCGACACGGTGGTTTGCATATCGCCCGACAAGATATCGATGAATACGTCGGGATAAGTTTGCGAAAACGGCTGCAAAACATGCCTGACGACTTCATCCACCATGCCTTGACCAACGCGCAATTTAATCGAGCCGCCGCGTTTATGGCGTAGATCTTTTAACTGGCGATCCAACTGGCTGCGGCGCTGATGGGTGTGTGCATAATCTTCAGCTAACAGCTTTCCAGCTTCGGTCAGCACCACATTACGGCCACGACGCTCCAGCAGCGGCAACTGCATCTCACGCGCCAGTTGCGATAACTGACGGCTGATGGCGGCGGGATCAACATCTAAGGCTTCCGCCGCGCGACGAATACCGCCGTAATTGCCCACCTCATAGAGATACCTTATGGATTTTTCTGGATAGAGCAGCATCGCCATAGGTTTTTCCTATCTGTTGATCTGAGGTCAACAATAATAGCCTTTTATCTCCATTTTTTAAGCGCATTTTTATCTCCATACTCGGAGATTCACTATGCGAGGGCAGTACAAATGAAAACTATAAAAAATTACCTGCAACAACATGCCGATGAAATTCTTCTGGATATCAAGGAATTGGTTGCAGCGGAATCTCCATCATTAAACAAAACCGCCGTGGATCGTTGTGGCGAGGTGTTACAAGCGCTGTTTGCCAAACGTCTGGGCGTGGCAGCGGAGATTGATGAGCAGCCGCATTACGGCAATCACCTGAAATTCACGTTGGGCAGCGGTGACGAGCAAACCGTGTTACTCGGACATTTCGATACCGTCTGGGACGAAGGCGAGTTGGTGATGCGCGAAGAAGAGGGCAAGCTTTATGGCCCTGGCGTGCTGGATATGAAGGCCGGTTTAGTGCAAGCCATCTGGGCGGTGCGCGCGTTGCAACAGCACGATTTACTGGCGGGCAAGCGCATCGTGTTTCTCTGCGGCAGCGATGAAGAAGTTGGCAGCCCAAGCTCCAGCGCCTGGTTATCGCAGCACGCCTTGGGATCGAAGCAAGTGCTGGTGGTTGAGCCTGCTGAAGCGGGAACGGGCGCACTGAAAACGGCACGCAAAGGCACCGGACAATATGAAATCACCATCAACGGATTAGCGGCGCACGCCGGGAATAACCCTGAAGAGGGCATCAGCGCGGTCCAGGAAATGGCGCATCAGATCATGTTCTTGCACGGCTTAAATGCGCCAGAGCGCGGCACCACCGTTAACGTGGGAATCGCGCGTGGCGGCAACCGCATCAATGTGGTGGCAGATAAAGCGGTGTTAGGCATTGATACACGCGTCACCAGCGAAGCGGAAGCCGAGCGCATTCACGCTGAAATCAGCCAGATCACGCCACATTTGGCCGGCATCACGCTGGATATCAGCGGCGCACAATCGCGTCCGCCGATGCGTCAAACGCCGGAATCGTTGGTGTTGATGGAGCGTGCGCAGCAAGTTGCCCAGCAGCTGGGTTTCGCCGTGGAAGGCAAAGCGGTTGGTGGCGGCAGCGACGGCAATTTCACCGCCGCATTGGGCATCCCAACTCTGGATGGTTTGGGTGCAACCGGCGCGGGTATTCATGCGCGTCATGAACATATCATCATTGCCGATATTGCCTCACGCGCGGCGTTGGTGGCGGGCCTGATCCTCGGAGGTGATGCGCATGTCTCAGGTTAATGTGGAGAAAAATACTCTGCGCCAAGCGCCAGCAGGGAAAACCGAGCAAAGTCCTTATCTGCTGCTGTTTATTATCCTGGTGCTGGCGGCGGTGGCGACATGGATTATTCCGGCGGGCAAGTTTGATCATGAAACCCGTAATGGCATTACTTTCGCCATCAAGGGAAGTTTGCATGAAGTCGCGCGTTCGGGTGTTTATCCCGGCGAAATCTTTATGGCGATTGTGCAAGGTGTCATCAAAGCTGCGCCGATCATTTTCCTGATTCTGTTTACTGGCGGATTATTAGCGGTTATCGAATCGACCGGTGCTATTGCCACGGCGCTTAATTCACTGTCGCGCAGTACCAAAATTAGTGATACGCGTATTATCATTATTTTTGGTGTGATATTCGCCATTCTTGGTACCACCGGCGTGGTGCAAAACTCGGTAGTGGCGTTTGTGCCGATCGGGTTATTAGTGGCACGCTCGTTAGGTTTATCGCCGATCATTGGTATGGCATTGGTGTATTTAACCTGTGCCGCTGGTTTTAACGTTGCGGTATTAGGTCCAGCCACCACCGGATTAACGCAGCATCTGGCGCAGCTACCGCTGTTTTCTGGCATGTTATTGCGCGGTATTACCTGTTTATTGTTCGTGTTAACGGTGATGATCTATTTAATTATCTCGGTAAAACGTTCACGTAATAACGGCGAACTGCGTGCGGAGCAAACCGCGCAGCCTGATCAATCACTGGCGATTACCGGTCGTCATAAACTGATTCTGATTACCTGCGCGTTAACGCTGATTATATTTATGATTGGCACGGTGCAATTGCATTGGGCCACCAATGAAATGTCGGCGATGTTTATTATCCTGTCGATCATGGTTGGCATTATCGGTCGCATGTCGGGTTCAGCGATTGCCAATACCTTCCTGGCTGGCTGTTCAAACCTGGTAAAAGGCGGCTTTATCGTTGGTATGGCCGGGGCGATCTCCGTGGTGCTGCAACAAGGCAACGTGCTGGATCCGATCGTCGGTTTCTTGTCGGATTTGCTGGCACCGGTTCATCCGGCGATTGCGGCAGTGGGCATGTTTATCAGCGCGGCGTTGATGCATTTCGGCATTTCTTCCGGCTCCGGTGAATCCGCTTTGCTAATCCCGATCTTCTCGCCGTTAGGCGATAACCTCGGTTTAACGCGTCAGGTTACCGTGCAAACGGTGCTGCTGGGTGAAGGTATCGTAAACTCCATCAGTCCAACGTCTGGCGTATTAATGGCCGCCTTGGCGACTGCCAATATCTCTTTTGGCAAATGGATTAAATTCGTTGCGCCGGTGGTGGCGATTTGGTTTGCCATTTGTGTCGTCACCTTATTAATTGGTGTGGCAATCAACTGGGGACCATTCTAATAAATCATAAGAAGCCACTTAAGGGTGGCTTCTTATTTTTGTATGATTGTTAATACGATCAACATCCTTCCCGCTATTTCAGTTCCACGGTTAATTGCACTCACTCCCCGGCCTTTTCTTAAAGTTATCTAATCATCGCTATTTGGCTTAAGTCGCGCTGGAACTGTTCCGCGTAAAGTGATGTTATTGCCGCGTCGCAGAATTTCCTTACGTTCAATTACACAAATTAATATTAGCCAAACCCATTGCTGGCGATGTCTTTACGCATCGCGGCAGCGTTGCACGCTTCTCTGGAGTGAACGATGATGTTTCGATTGCATCCGCTGTTTATTAGCCTGATTACCGCTTACGGGGTGTTTAATCCGCTATCGCCAGTTTGGGCGGCGACACTGCAACCCTTTACGCCGGAATTAAATGACAATCGCGCCGGAGTATTTTGTATTTGTAATGGCTCGACTCAAACATTAAGTGGCAATCAGCGATTTGCGCCCGGTCAGGACGGCGGTGGCACTATTTCCATCGGACAATTGCTCAGCAGCGGCAGAATTATTTCTTATTCCTGGCAAGATTCCGGTCGCGTCGATCTGGGGGCGCAGAATTATGTGATTAACGTGCCGGACGCCAATGGCAGCGGCAATAATAGCGTGCAGGTATATAATTCCGCCGCGATTAGCGCCATTGAAACCAATACCCTGCCGAATTTTTATAACGTCAATAATGGGCAATATATCAATGCGCGCGTGGCGCAGGTCAGCAATGGCACCATCAATGTTGATATCGGGCAGAAGGGCGCAGCGACCACCGCCAGCACCAATGGTTGGTCGATGGCGGCGAAACAGAGCGAGTTATTTACCGCCAGCGGCAGCGGCACCATGAACTGGAACTCCGCTAACCGCATCTCCTTTTTTGGCTCCTACACGCCGTACACCTATCAACTGGGGCAATGGTTCGACAACGTGGTCTCCTGGCGCGGCGCGTTTAGCGTCACTACGCTGGATAACGCCACCACGTCATTTAATGTCTCCAACGTCAGCAGCTTGCAGAACTACAACAATTGGCTGATTGAGCAATTGCAAAACGGCAATCTGGCCGCCGATAGCTACAGCAGCGAGTTCAATAAAGCGCTCTCTCTGCGTAGCGACGTGATCGCATATGTGATCGATGCCGACGAATACTACGACGAAGTGACGCAGCCGATTGGTGAACGCATTGTGTTAAGCGCCGATGGCCCCAATGCCAAGGCAACCATTGGCAGCAGCGGCATTCTGGAAGTGGTGAACGCCAGCAGCGCGGCGATGCGCGCCAGCAATGGCGCGACGGCGGTGATTGACGGCAAGCTGGCCAGCATTGGCAGCAACGCGCTGGAACTGTTGAATGGCAGCAGCGGCACTAACAACGGCGTCATTAACAGCGGCTTTTTCAATAATGCGGATGGCACTGGCGTTGATGCCTCGACCGTTGGCGCGGGCGGCACTGGCGTGTATGCCAACGGTGGCAGCCGTTTCATCAATAATGGCGTGATCAATACCGCGATTAACAGCACTGGCATCCGACTCGAGGATGCCAGCGGTGAAAATAACGGCACCATCAATGTCAAAGGCAAGGGCGCGCTGGGCGTTGCCGTTTCCGGCAGCGAGGCCAATTTTGCCCAGAACGGCAGAATCAATCTGTACGGTGAAAACGCAGTTGGCGTTGATGTGCGTGATGACGCCAGATTAACTATCAGCGATGCCAGTTCGCTGCACTTTTACGCGCCGAATCAGACCGGTTATCAAGCCACCAACTATGCGCACATCGACAGCAACGGCGGCAGTTATGATGTTGCCACGCCGGGTTCGGCGCTGTATCGGCTGAGTGACGGCGTGATCTTCAATCCGGTGGTGGCTGCCGATGTGACGTTGAGCGGCGCTAACACACGCGGCATTGTCGCGTCAGGTGCCGGTTCACGGCTTTACGGCACCACCTTGTACGGCACCGACAGTTATCACGTTAACGGTGAAGGGGCGATTGCGGTTCAGAGCTCGGAGGGTGCAGAGGTTTACATCACCAACCCGATTGAGCTGAACGGCAACAATACGATGGCGGGCACTGGGCAAGGCGGATTCTTTGCCAACGTCGCGCCGATCACCGGCAACGGAACCAACGCCACTGCCTTTGCTATCAGCGACGGCGTGATCTATCAGTCCACGCCGCGCGGCACCATCAATCTCACTGGGCCTAACAGCACTGGCGTGCGTATTCGCGGCGGCGGAAATATCTTCGATGGATCCAGCACCAACATCGCGTCTGGCGTCGCGCTGGATACCGCCGAAGGCAATACCGTTTATTGGACCGATCACAGCGGATTGAGTGCCGGAGGCATCGCGGCGGTGCGCGTTGGCAATAACGGCGGGCTAACGATTAATGGCGATAGCGCGGGACCAAATTTTTACTACAGCACCATCAACGCCAATACGGGTGCAGACACCATTTTGCTGGATAAAGGCGCAACATCGTTAACCGCCAGTCACATCGGACTCTACAATACCGGCGGCGGCACGGTGCTGAATAACCGCGCCGAAACCAGCAATATTTCGCTGCAAGATGTCGGGATGAACACCGATGGCGGCACCTTGATTCGCTCAGCCACCTCATTTGATCCCAACGGCTACATGTTAGGCACGGTGAGTGGCGCAGGCGCGACGGGTTATGTGTTCAGCAACAGAGATGGTTCCACCACCAGCAACGATTTGATCATCCCACAAGGTTACAGCTTCTTTGTGTATGGTCCAGCAACCGGCGTACGTGCTAACACCACCGGGCAGGTGATCGCCAACGGCAACATCATCGTTAACAGTTCCGATGGCGGTTCGGCGATTGTCACCAGCACCGCCAGCGAGGTGATTAACCGCGGCACGATTGTCTCACTTAGCCTGACTTCGCCAATCATCGATCTGCGCGGCGGCAACTCGATATTCATCAACGAAGGCAACGTGACTGCGCCTTTCCCGGAAACCGTGGTGGTCGCGGGCGGCGCCACCAATGACCAGATTGCGCTGGTCGATGGCAACGTGGTGGGCGATGTGAACACCGGCAACGGCACCGACGTGGTCGAACTCACCGGCGGCACCATCGATGGCAGCGTAACGATGGGAACCGGTGCGAATAATGTGGCGACGGTGTCGAACGTGAGTTTGGCAAACACGCGTCACATTACGACCGCAGGCGGCAGCGGCAGCACGCTGAACTTTAATCAGATCGATGCGCGCGGGGGTTCGTTCAGCAACGATGATCTGGCGCGCGGCGTCAACCTCGGAGCGGGCTGGAGCACCATCAACTTTTACAACACGCAATTTACTCTCACCGATAATCTCAAGCTGGCACACAGCACTATCAACGTAGATAGCGGTTCAACGCTGTTGGTCGGCGATCAGGTCAATCCAGTGTTGTCGGGCGAAACCGATGATTCGCTGGTGGTGAACAACGCCGGTACGTTGGATCTCACCAACGGCAGCGGCGCGGCGGGCAACACCTTGACCATCAACGGTGATTTGGCGTCGGCGGGCGGCAAGCTGTCGTTGCGGACGCAGGGCGCGCAAAGCGACACATTACGCGTTAACGGCAACGTAACCGGCACCACGTTTATCAATGATGCGCTGAGCACTGCCACGCCAGCGGATAGCAATAGTGATGGCGTGATCACCGCCAATGAAGGCGTTTCTCTAGTGCAGGTTGCTGGCAGCGCCAGCGCCAATAGCTTTGCGCTGCAACGCGGTTATGTCGCCGCAGGGCCATGGCAATACGGGCTTTACAGCTTTGCGCCTGCCAGTGGCAACAGCAGTTGGGATTATCGTCTGGCGAATAATTTTATTTGTGAAGACGGTACGATTTGTCAGCCGCAAACAGCAGGCAGCGGGGCAGTGCGCCCGGCGCTGATTCCGCAACTACCTTCCTATATTTCAGCGCCAGTAGGATTGGCTTATTACACCCTGGCAACCATTGGCGATTTGCATCAGCGCTTGGGTGAATTGCGCCAGAATCCCGACGGTTCAGCGGAAATGTTCATCCGTTATTCCGGCTCCAATCAGAAGTACAAAACTAATCTCGATACAGCGCATTATGGCTACGACTTTGACCTTGATTACAGCGCGGTGCAGTTCGGCGGCAATCTACTGCGCTTGGACGGCGAGCAAGATAGCCTGCGCGGCGGCCTGGCTTACACACGCGGCAATGCACGTATCCGACCGAATGCGGCGGATGGTTACAGCTCAACCGATTTCGACAGCGACAGCCTGGCGATTTACGGTACCTGGCAGCGCCAAAGTGGTTTCTATCTGGATGGCGCGCTTTCACTCGACTGGCATCGTGGCGACACCGATATTGCGCGGCAGAAAGAAGTCGCGAAGCTGAAAGGTAAAGGCTGGACCGCATCGCTGGAGAGCGGCTATCCGCTGCAACTGGCGAACGGGGTTCGTCTTGAGCCGCAAGCGCAACTGCTGCACCTGCATCTGAAGATGGATGACTTCACCGACGACGATCAAACCAAAGTCTCGTACGACGATTACGATCAAACCATTGGCCGCGTCGGGGCACGTCTGGCGCGTACCTGGCAGGACAGCGGCAGCGGACAATACACGCCGTATCTGCGCACCAACTACTATCGCGGCTGGGGCGGCACGGCGAAAGTCAATGTCGGGGCCAGCAACAGCGACGTCAGCGAAAGTTTCAACAGCGGTAAATTCGGCCAGATGTGGGATGCTGGCATCGGTGGCAATGCGGCTTTCACCAATAATGTCTCGCTGTATGCCGAAGCCAACTATCGCAAGGAAATCGACGGCAACGGCGTGCAAGGCTGGAACTACAACGCAGGTGTGCGCTGGGTGTTTTGATAACGTCTACCCTCACAAGCCCGCCGGTTTAGTTAACGGCGGGCTTTTTTATGCGCTTAAAGCGACGCAAAATTGACAACCTACTATTGGTAAGTTACTACTAGTAACTTATTCATTGCGGAGGTCATCACTATGCACGCGCTGATTGTTACAGCTCATCCCGATCCCAACTCGTATACCCAGAAAATCGTTTCACAGGTGGCGCAAGGCATTGCGGCGCATGGCTTGCATACCTATGAAATCGCCGATTTGGCTGCGGAACAGTTTGATCCACGGTTTAATCAGGCCGATTTCGAGCAGTTCAAAAGCGGTGCGCCATCTCCAGCCGATGTGTTGGCGGAACAGCAGCGTTTGAATCGTGCCGATGCGTTGATACTGGTTTATCCGATCTATTGGTGGTCCTTCCCGGCACAACTCAAAGGCTGGATTGATCGCGTGTTCACGCAGGGCTGGGCCTACCATGATGATGGCGAAACGGTGGAGAAAAAACTCGGCAGGTTGCAGGTTCATTTGCTGGCAATCGGCGCGGCAAGCCAGCGTACTTATGTGCGTCGCGGCTACTTCAGCAGCATGCGCAAACAAATTGATGAAGGTATTTTTGGCTATTGTGGTGCGCCGGTGGTAACCAGCGAGTTACTGCTGCCGACTGATGACCATTATCCCGACGCGCATTACACTCTGGCGCATCAATTGGGACACACACTGTTTCACGCCAAGGATTAAAGATGAATCAACCGACTCGTCAGCGCATGACGCATCAAGCACGCCGCCAGCAATTGATTAGCGTGGCATGGAATCTGGTGCGCGAGCAGGGCAGCGATGCGCTGACGCTGGGCCGCGTGGCGGAAGAGGCGGGCGTGAGCAAACCGGTGGTCTACGATCATTTTGGTACGCGTCACGGATTGCTCGCGGCGTTGTATGAAGATTTTGACCAGCGTCAGAACGCGATTATCGTGGCGGCGATGCAGGCCGCGGGCCGCAGTTTGGCCGATCGCGCCAAGGTGGTGGCGTCGAGCTATGTCGATTGCGTATTGACGCAAGGGCGCGAAATCCCGGACGTGTTATCGGCATTGGACAGCACGCCCGAACTGGCGGAAGTTAAGCGTAAATACCAGCTCGATTTCATCGAAAAGTTTCGCGGCTGGTTTGCTGAAGCCACCTTGCCGCAAGCCAGCATGTGGGGCATTTTGGGCGCCGCTGATGCCATTTCCAATGCGGTGGTGTGTGAAGACATCAGCCAGCAGCAAGGATTAACCGAACTCCAGTCGCTGATCATCACGCTGGTGGAACGCCATCGTAATCAACCTTGAGCGAGCAAATTCTGTGATGCGAGTAGACCTTGACGATATTGAACGCGATTGCTGGGCGGGACTGCAAAATGCAGCGCAACAGGCCGATGCCGGTTTTCATTTTTTAACGCTGGGATCGGTGGATGAACAGGGTTTGCCGCAGATCAGAACCGTGGTGCTGCGTGACGTTGATCCGCTTGAGCGCGTGCTTGAATTTCACACTGACATTCGTAGCCCGAAATGGCGTGAACTTAGCAACAATCCGCATGCCACGGTGCTGGGTTACTGCCCACAAATGCGGTTGCAACTTCGGCTTCAGGGTTTGATTGCGTTGTACGATGCAAGCAGCGAAACCGCTCAAACCGCGTGGGATAAATTATCTTCCCGCACGCAGCAAACCTATGCCGTTGCTGCGCCGGGAAGTGATGCGACTAATGATGTGAAAGCGACTCACGACGGCCAAGCGAACTTTGGCGTGCTGCTTTTTAAGGCGGGTTCGCTGGATTGGTGTCAGCTGGCACGTGAAGGTAATCAACGAGCGATGTTGTGTTATCGCGCCGACGGCAAGCTCGCCAGCGCCAAATGGGTGAATGCGTAATTCATGACACGCACTCTTTATTCTTTAGATCGTGATCGGCAGATTGCGTCTTTACGTTGAACAGCAGATAACTCGCCAGCGCCAATCCCCAAACGCCTGCGCTACCAAACCATAAAATAGCGGAAAATCCGGCGCTGATCGCTTGGGCTACCATTTCGTGTGGCAGCGAAACAACGCCGCCGCCAGCGATGCGCTCTGCCAAATCGGCCACATCACTCGCCGCTGGCAATAACGATTGCAGACTTGCCGCAATGCCCGCCACTAACAGGCTACCCATCAAAGCAATATTGATCGCGAGGGTAATCAGCCGCGCGCTGATATCAATCCCTGATGCCATGCCCACGCGATTACTGGCTACCGAACCGGTTGTAGTGTTGGTGACTGGCGTATTGGTCAATCCCAACGCCATGCCCGCTAACAGCGCGCCGGGCAGTAAACTCATCTGGTAAAGAACCGCCAGATTCATCAATAAAAAACCCGCACCGATGGTGGCTAATCCCAGCGGAATAATGCGCGCCGCGCCAAAACGCACTACCAGCTTTTCACCGATCGGCGGCATCAACAGCGTTGGGAGGGTGTAAGCCAGCAGCGCCAACCCGGTTGCCATGCTGCTGTAACCCAAGCCGGTTTGATAATAGATCGGCAGGTAAATGATCAGCGGCCAAAAGCTAAAATTCATGCCAATTGAACCCATCAACGCCCCCGAAAAGCGGCGAATGCGAAATACCGAGAAATCGAACATTGGGTGAGGATGGCGTTGCTCAATGCACATAAACAGCAGCGCGCTGACCAGCGTAATCATCATGATTGTCCGCGCTGCAATGCTGCTCCAACCCAGGCTGCTCCCTTGCGTGATGAGATACGTGGTGCCGACCACGCTCAATGAAAGGGTGAGCAATCCGCCCAGATCCAGACGCTTTGCTTCGCTGTCGCGCGATTCGACCACGTTGTTCAGCGCCAGCATGAATGTCAGCAAGGCGATAAAACCGTGCACCAGAAACACCCATTGCCAGCTCAGCCAGGCAACCAGCACGCCGCCAATGATCGGGCCGAATCCGAGTCCAAAACCAAAGGTGATGCCCCAGGCGGCAAATGCGCGGCTGCGAGGTTTACCATTGGGAAACTGGAAGGAGAGAATGGCGATCAAGCACGTTAACATCGCGCCACCGCTTAAGCCTTGCAACAGGCGTCCGATAATCAACCACCACGGATTTCCTGCCAATCCGCACATCACTGATGTCAAACCAAACGCGGCAATGCTGATGAGGAAGATGCGCTTGCGGCCATACACATCGGCCAGTGTCCCGGTCGCCATTAATACTGCGGTGCAGGCAAGCGTATAGGCATTCATGATCCATTGTAACTCCCTGAAACTGGCCTGCATCTGGTGCTCCAGAACCGGCAGGATTACCGGCACGCTGGAAATCTCCAGACCGGACATTAACGCCGCGAGGCATACGGCGAGTAGCGCCAAGGTGTTTTTCATCTTCAATCCCTGTGAACCTGAGAGTGAACCAGCATGAAAGATTGTTATTGCCCTGGAAATCGCGGCGCATGCCATATATCGTCAAGATCATGCCAAATTGATCGGTAACGCTTAAATGCACATCACCTCGCCGCTGAATGCCCGACCTTTACCGCCTAACAACCACCGATTGGTGCTGCTTGCCTACGAATGCCTGTGTACCTTTGAGTTTGGTATCGCGGTTGAAGCCTTTGGCCGCGTCGATGAAGTTTTAGGCACGCCTTTATATGATCTGCGTGTCGCGTCGGTAGAAGAGGGCGTATTTGGCGCGCAGGGCGGCGTGCGGCTGGTGGTGGATGGCGGGTTTGAACTGCTTGAGGATGCGGGCACCATTGTGATTCCCGGCTGGCGCAGCGTGCACGAATCAGCTTCGCCACGTTTGATCGCGGCATTACAACAAGCTCACCATAACGGAGCGCGCATTGTGTCGATCTGCGCGGGCAGTTTTATTCTCGCCGAAACCGGATTACTGGATGGCAAGCGTGCCACCGCGCACTGGAATAGCACTGATATTTTGGCGCAACGTTTCCCGCAAGTGCAGGTTGAGCATGGCATGATTTATGTTGATGAAGGCAGCATCATTACTTCCGCCGGTGGCGCAGCGGGCGTCGATTTATGTCTGCATTTGATTCGGCGCGATTATGGCATTGAGGTGGCAAACCGCACCGCGCGCCGCATGGTGACGCCACCATTGCGTGAAGGAAATCAAGCACAGTTGATTCAGCAGCCGGTGCCGCAACATCAGGCACAAAGCCTGGCTCCGTTGCTCGATGATTTGCGCACCGATCTCAGCACGCCGTTGCTGATTGATCAGCTTGCCAGGCGCGCGGGAATGAGTCGCCGCACCTTTTTACGTCGTTTTCAGGATGCTACGGGTACGTCACCCGGCGAGTGGATGCTGACGGTGCGCATCGAAAAGGCCTGTGCGCTGTTGGAGAGTGAAAAACTGAGTATTGATCAGGTCGCCGAGCAAGCCGGTTTTGGATCAGCTGAAGCCTTGCGCCATCATTTCAGGCAACGGCTTAACACTACACCGACAAGCTGGCGTAAAGCATTTCGTCAAAGAGTGATAGCTGAGTAGACAGGTGCGCATGAATGCGCACCCTACTAAAAACGCATCTCGCGGTCGAAGTACCGCCATTTATGGTGAAAAAAAGTATGAACTTAGTTTCCGCGATAGGTTGAATAGCCAAACGGGCTCAATAACAGCGGGATATGGTAGTGCTCACCGCTGCTTTCCATATTGAATTCGACTGGAATTTCCGGGAAGAACGTTTTCTGATTGTTCATTTTGTAATAGTCGCCGGTTTTAAACACCACCCGGTAGCTGCCAGCGCTAGCCATCTTATCTTCAGGAAATAAGGCACTAATTCGACCATTGCTATCCGTTTTGCCTGTAGCCAATTTCACCCAGTTATCATTTTCCTTTCGATCAAGCTCCACTTCAATTCCGGCAGTCGGTGAGCCTGACTGTAAGTTCAAGACATGTACGCTCAGTGGGTTTTTGGGTGCTGTAGGCTGTGCCGCGATAGCTGAGAAGCTGGTGGCAACAATGATGGCGCTGACAGAGGCAAAAAGAGTTTTCATAAAAATATCCATTTTAAGCAAGTGTACGTGCAGCAAGCGTAGGGTGTTGAATAACAAAAACATAATCGATGAGACTTAATGTGAAATTTCCGAGAACAATTCCAATCAGTGACGTGATGCCGGCGTTTGCCCGGAAGTTGTCGGATCAACAGATTGCGGCGACCGCCACTTATTTGCGCAATAGTTGGGGTAACGCCGCAGGCGCGGTGAGCGCGGAACAGGTGGCGCAAGCGCGTGCCGCATTGAAGCAACCGCCGCAAATGGCTGCGCATTAAATTAGAGAGTATAAAACGCGCCAATAATGGCGACCCTACAAAGCCGCAGAATAACCCTTCTAAAGATGTACAACCCAAATCTTCGCGTACAAATATATCCTTAATCACCCAATGAATTATTAGTGTGTAAATGTAATTTTCGGATTAATAAGCGAAGGGTAAAAGCATCGATAAGCGAAGCGGTAAATAGCACTGATTTGATCAAGAAATGATCAATAATGTGATTTCACAACGTAAATAACTCTCTTGACGTCATTAAACGCGTGAATAAGCGAAGCGTAAATACAACGTCAGGAGAGTGCAGTTTAAAATGAGATTTCGCTAAAAGAGGTTTCTTCTCAGTAAATGCTATTTGCGCTTACTGATTTTTCCTCCTTTTCTTCCAGCTTCAATGGCACGCTCTGGGTCGTTTTTAAAGTTGCCGCCGCTGGCCTGTCCGCCCTTGCGTCCAGCCTCGGCGGCACGTTCTTTATTCTCGGCAAAATTGCCCGAGCCACCACGACGCTGCGTCTTTTGTTCTTCTTCATCGGGTTGCTTCTTAGCGTCCGTCATTGGTTCTCCTCTTTTTTTAATACCAACGTGATGCAAAATAAATGTAGTGATGTTTTTAGTGGATTCAAGCCTGGATTAATCTTAAGAATTAATTTTAAGAAGTTTACTATCCTAACTTCCAGTTATTTCTTTAAATTCATTAAAAGACGGATAAATAAGCGAAGCGGCAGGGTGGTGGCATTTAAGCCAAATTGGCTTTGTTGGTGTGAATAGTTGATTGCTGAAATGGCTTTGTTAAGTTTAATTACTCTTCGCTGCGCGCTTAAATTAACGCTTCGCTTATTTTAAAACGAGATAGGGATTATTTGAATAGCCGCCATCGCTGGCGGCAGTGAAAATGAATCAAATAGCGGGATAATCACCGGTGCCTTCCGGCCACGGTGTCAGCAGGTCAAATCCGCTTTCGGTCACCGCTATGGTGTGCTCCCATTGTGCCGACAACGAGCGATCTTTTGTCACCACCGTCCAGCCATCCGACAGCACGCTAGTCCCGGCTTTGCCGGCATTGATCATCGGTTCGATAGTGAAGATCATCCCGGCTTGCAGCGGCAAGCCAGTACCCGGCGTGCCGTAATGCAGTATCTGCGGATCGCCGTGATAGATCTCGCCAACGCCGTGACCGCAATATTCACGTACCACTGAGAAACCGGCTTTCTCGGCCACTTGCTGAATGGCTGCGCCAATATCACCCAAGGTTGCGCCGGGTTTCACCACTTTGATGCCCGCCACCATCGATTCGTAAGTGATGTCCACCAGACGTTTCGCACGCACTGACGGTTGCCCGACGTAATACATGCGGCTGGTATCGCCAAACCAACCGTCTTTAATAATGCCGACGTCGATATTCACGATGTCGCCATCTTTGAGCTTTTTCTCGCCGGGAATGCCGTGGCACACCACGTGATTCACTGAAGTACAGGTGGTTTTGCTATAGCCGTGATAGCCAATATTCGCGGGGATCACTTTCAGCTCATTGACCACGTAATCGTGGCAAATCGCGTCCAGTTCATCGGTGGTGACGCCAGGTTTGACGTACGGCGTGATGATTTCCAGCACCTTAGCAGCGGCGTGTCCGGCGGCGCGTGCCAGTTCGATCTCTTCAGCGCTGTGTAGTTTGATAGTCATTAAGCGATTCCCTGCGAGGTAAAGAGCGGATGGTCAATCAGTTGGGCTAAATCAGTGCCGCTGTCGCGTTCAACACGCATCAGCAAGCGCGTTAACTCTTGGTGATTGAGCGCAGGATAGATCTCAGCCAGCATGCCGATTTTCATCCAATGTTCGGCTTGCGCATTGATCGAACGACTCAGCGAAGTACTGGCGATGCGCAGATTCTCGTGCATCAAATCAGAGATTTTCACAATTCCCATTGGGCTACCTATATATAAAACGTATGCGTTATGTATATAGGTTACGCCATCTGTTTCACATTTAACAACCTTTGGTTGCTGAAAGACGCGCAAAACCGCTAATTGGCGAAGTGCATTCATCAAATGCGCTGCCGGAAAAACGCAATAATTAGCCCGATAACAGTGACCTTCGTCACAAATTGAAATTAGTGTCTATACTTTACCCTTTCGGCTTCAAGCCTTTGCGCGATTCAGCGCGTTCAATTTGCAGGGTATGACTATGGAAACAACGCAGAAAAATAGTGAAGAAGATTCATCATCCAGTTCTATTACGGTAAAGCAGCGCCTGTTTTTCGTGGTGCTGGTTGCCACTATGGGCGCGCTGGCGTTTGGTTATGACACCGGCATCATCTCCGGTGCGTTGCCGTATATGACGTTACCACCGGCGCAGGGCGGCTTAGATCTCACGCCGTTCACCGAAGGGCTTGTCACTTCATCACTGATCTTTGGTGCGGCGGTGGGTGCGTTCTTAAGTGGCTACTTCTCCGATCGTTTTGGACGTCGCATTACGCTACGCAGTTTGGCGCTGATTTTTGTCGCTGGCGCAATCGGTACCGCGTTAGCACCGAATCTGCACATCATGGTGGCGATGCGCTTTCTGCTCGGCATCGCGGTGGGCGGCGGGTCGTCAACCGTGCCGGTATTTATCGCTGAAATCGCTGGGCCAAAACGCCGTGCGCCGCTGGTGAGTCGCAACGAACTGATGATCGTTTCGGGGCAATTATTGGCGTATGTGGTCAGCGCGTTAATGAGCTACCTGTTAAACGATTCGCATATGTGGCGCTACATGCTGGCGCTGGCGATGATTCCGGGCGCGTTGCTGTTTATTGGTACGTTCTTTGTTCCCGCTTCACCGCATTGGATGGTGGCGGAAGGGCGCGTCAAAGAAGCCAGCCGCATCTTGCATAAGCTGCGCGAAACGCCAAAGGAAGTGCGCAAAGAGCTTTCAGAGATGCGCCAACACGCCAAAGCAGCGCGACAAGGACCGTCAGCCGGTGAATTGCTGCGCCAGAAATGGGTATTCAGATTGCTGCTGGTGGGCGCGGGATTGGGGATTGTGATTCAGTTTACCGGTGTGAATGCCTTTATGTATTACACGCCAGTGATTCTGAAATCGACCGGTATGGGCACCAATGCTGCCATCACCGCCACCATCGGTAACGGCGTGGTTTCCGTGTTAGCCACCATGGTGGGGATTAAAGCGGTCGGCCGTTTTGGCCGTCGTGCCATGCTGATGACCGGTTTGACAGTGGTGATCGCCATGCAACTGGCACTGGGCTGCATTCTGCTGTTGATGCCACAAGATATGACGCAAAGCCTGTGCGCGTTGGCGGCCATTCTGGTGTTCCTGTTCTTTATGCAGATGTGTATTTCGCCGGTCTACTGGTTGCTGATGTCCGAATTGTTCCCGATGAAAGTGCGCGGCGTATTAACCGGCGCAGCGGTTTCATTCCAGTGGATCTGCAACGCGGCGGTGGCTTTTGCCTTTCCACCGCTGTTGGCGGCAACCGGCAATGGTGCCTTCTTCATTTTCGCAGCGATTAACGTCGGATCACTGATCTTCGTCATCACCATGCTGCCGGAAACCAAAGGCAAATCACTGGAGCAGATTGAGAATGAAATGCGCGAGCGTTTCAGCGAAGAAGATCAGGAAACGGTAGATAGTGCGGCTTAGCAACACTTGAGAATTCCTTGCGCCGGGAGGAAGATACGCATCTTTGACCGGGCAAGGAATTCCCATGCTGATCACTGCCGAGAACACCCGCACCTTCAACACCGACATTCGACTGGCCTGTACGCTGGCTGCGGTCGCGGGCGCACTCAACACTGCGGCGTTCGAAACGGTCGGTTTCTTCTCGGCCAACATGACCGGCAACGTCTCCGCGCTTTCCGACCATTTAGCGAAAGCCAATCTGCACGTTGGGCTATTTTTCCTGCTCATCGTGCTGCTGTTTATCGCTGGTTCGGTAGTTTCAACCCTGATTATTAACTCCGGCAGAAGACGCCAGATTCGCGGTATCTACGCCATTAATATCCTGATCGAAGGCATTGCGCTATTGGCCTTGGGCGCGACGGAAAGCTGGCTGCGCTTTGGTGGCTCTGGCGTGTTGTTGGTGCTGAGTTTGAGTTTTCTGATGGGCCTGCAAAATGCGGTGGTGACGCGGATTTCCAATGCGCGCGTGCGCACCACGCATGTATCGGGCACCGCCACGGATATTGGTATCGAAATGGCGATGTTATTTGATGTGCTGCGCCGCAAAGAGTCGCCTAAAGACGCGCCGTTGTATATCGAACGACTGAAGCTGCATTGCTTCACCGTGCTGGCTTTTCTCGGCGGCGGCGTGCTGGGGATTTGGCTGTTGAAGTTGATCAGCTATAACTTGCTGATGCTGATTGGTGTACTGCTGATTGCGCTGGCTTTAACCGCGTTAAAACGCGCGGGAACCCTCTAATTTCGGTGATTTGCTTCACAATTCTGCACGCTGTTCAACAAAACAACTTGCCACTTTTCTCACCGCCGACGCACGATAGCCTCCGTTAAGGATTGTTACTGTTCGGCAGGCAAAACCTGAGGCGCGCCCTTTTTCATTTGAAGAGGGCGCGCCTCAGGTTTTTTTTTGCGCGAAATTCACAACGCCTTACGCGTGTTTGTAGGGTCGCCATTTATGGTGACCGATAGAGCCGGAATCGTTCAGGAGAAAGGGTGATGCAATTTCAGGAACTGGCGGATGACATCGTGGCTGGGGTTGGCGGCAAAGACAACATCATCAGCGTGATGCACTGCGCGACACGCTTGCGCTTCAAACTCAAACAGAGCGAAAAGGCGCAAACCGCGGCGCTTAAAAACAATCCCGGCGTGATCATGGTGGTGGAAAGCGGCGGCCAATATCAGGTGGTGATTGGCAATCAGGTAGCCGATGTTTATCGCGAACTCACCGCGCGCCATGCGCTGGATAATCAGCCGCAAGACGCTGAAAACAACGCGCCGCAAAGCCTGTTTGCGCGCTTTATCGATCTGGTTTCAGGCATCTTTACGCCGTTTATTGGCGTGATGATCGCCACCGGCATCATCAAAGGTTTACTGGCGCTGGCCCTGGTACTCGGCGTGATGGATGCCAACAGCGGCAGTTACAAAGTGCTGTTTGTCGCCAGCGACGGTTTGTTCTATTTCTTGCCGATTCTGCTGGGCTACAGCGCCGGTAAAAAGTTTGGCGGCAATCCGTTTGTCAGTATGGCGATTGCGGCGGCGTTGGTGCATCCGATCATCCTTGACGTGCTGCACCAGCAGCAGCAAGGGCAGTCGCTCACTTTCCTTGGCATTCCACTGGAAGTGCTGAATTACAGTTCCTCGGTGATCCCGATTATCTTTGCCGCCTGGGTTTCCAGCCTGATCGAGCGTTGGGTGCATCCGCGTTCACCGGTTGCGGTGCGCAACTTCACCACGCCACTATTTTGTCTGCTGATCACCGTGCCATTGACCTTCCTTGCCATCGGCCCGGCGGCTACCTGGCTGAGCCGCTTACTGGCTGAAGGCTATTTGTGGATTTACAGCCTCAGCCCAATGATTGCGGGCGCGGTGATGGGCGCGATTTGGCAGATATGCGTGATTTTCGGCCTGCATTGGGGATTGGTGCCGATCATGCTGAATAATCTGGCTAACTTCGGCCACGACACGCTGCTGCCGCTGTTAATGCCCGCCGTATTGGGGCAAGCGGGCGCCACTTTGGGCATCTTCTTGCGTACTCGCGAAGCCAAACTCAAAGCGATGGCCGGATCGGCGTTCACGGCCAGCATTTTCGGCATCACCGAACCGGCGGTTTACGGCGTAACGCTGCCACGTCGCCGCCCGTTTATTTTCGGCTGCATCGGCGGCGCGCTGGGTGCGGCGATTCTCGGCTTCTGGCACACCACCATTTACTCGTTTGGCTTCCCCAGCATTTTCACCTTTATCCAGGTGGTTCCAAACAGCGGGATTGATGCCAGCGTGCTGGCGGCCTTTGCCGGTGCGGCGGTGGCATTGCTGTTTGCTTGCGTGACCACTTATTTGTTCGGACTCACTGCAACACCAGCCGCAGCCGAGACAGTACCGGTTGCACCCGCGGCGACGTTGACGCGCCGTGAAAGCGTGGTCAGCCCGATGATCGGTGACGTGATTCCGCTCGATCAGGTCAATGACGCCACCTTTGCCAGCGGATTGCTCGGCAAAGGCGCGGCGATCATCCCGCAGCAAGGACGCGTGGTGTCGCCGGTTAATGGCGTGGTGTCGTCGATGTTCCGCACCGGTCACGCGATTGGTTTGACGTCGGAGCAGGGCGCGGAAGTGCTGATTCACGTCGGCCTCGATACCGTGAAGCTGGATGGCCAATTTTTTCAGCCCAAAGTGCACAACGATCAAGTGGTGAAAGTGGGCGATGTATTGCTGGAGTTTGATCTCGCTGCCATCAAAGCCGCCGGATATGACCTCACCACGCCAGTGATGGTGAGCAACAGTGATGATTTTGTTGATGTGTTAACGCTGAGCCGTTCAGCCGTGAGTGAAGGTGCTCCGCTGTTAGCAGTATTGAAATAATAGAGGAACAAGCAGATGACTAAACGTTTCCCGGATGGATTTTTATGGGGCGGCGCAGTCGCCGCCAATCAGGTTGAAGGCGCTTATCAGGAAGGTGGCAAAGGTCTATCGACTTCGGATCTGCAACCGAAAGGCATTTTCGGCGCGCGCGTTGAGCGCAGCGGTGATGATTTTGGTATTAAAGACACCGCGATTGATTTCTATCATCGCTTCCCGGAAGACATCAAACTGTTCGCTGAAATGGGCTTTACCGTGCTGCGCACCTCGATTGCCTGGACGCGTATTTTCCCTGAAGGCGATGAAGCGCAACCGAATGAAGCGGGCCTGGCCTATTACGATCGCCTGTTTGATGAGATGGCAAAATACAACATCACGCCGCTGGTGACGCTGTCGCATTATGAAATGCCGTATGGCTTGATCAAAAAATATGGCGGTTGGGGCAATCGCATCACCATTGATTGTTTCGAGCGCTATGCGCGCGCGGTGTTTACCCGCTTCCAGCACAAAGTGAAATTGTGGCTGACCTTCAATGAAATCAATATGTCGCTGCACGCACCGTTTACCGGCGTCGGGTTGCCTGAAGAGAGCGATCAGCAGGCGATTTATCAGGCGATTCATCATCAGCTGGTGGCCAGTGGACGCGCAGTAAAAGCCTGCCACGAAATCGTGAAGGACGGCAAAATCGGCAACATGTTGCTCGGCGCGCTGTTGTATCCGTTAAGTTGTCGCCCAGCAGA
Organism: Pantoea sp. CFCC18179; assembly: GCF_059412405.1. Taxonomy (NCBI): domain Bacteria; kingdom Pseudomonadati; phylum Pseudomonadota; class Gammaproteobacteria; order Enterobacterales; family Erwiniaceae; genus Pantoea; species Pantoea sp. CFCC18179. The sequence goes on from NZ_JBNBPM010000003.1 coordinate 317,866, forward strand.
TGTGCTGGAAACCTTGCAACAAAATCGTGAATGGCTGTTCTTTGGCGATGTGCAGGTGCGCGGCGCGTATCCGGCGTATATGAAGCGCTTCTTCGCCGATCGTAACATCGCGATTGCCATCACCGATGAAGATAAACGCGACCTGCAACATACCGTCGATTACATCTCCTTCAGCTATTACATGACCGGTTGCGTCACCACTAATGAAGAAGAGAATCAGAAAGCGCGCGGCAATATTCTGTCGATGGTGCCGAACCCGCATCTGCCGAGTTCCGATTGGGGCTGGCAAATCGATCCCGAAGGGCTGCGTATCCTGCTTAACATCCTCTATGACCGCTATCAAAAGCCGCTGTTTATTGTCGAAAACGGACTCGGCGCGAAGGATGTGGTCGACGCTGACGGGCGGATTAACGACGATTACCGCATTCAATATCTTAACGATCATCTGGTGCAGGTGCGTGAAGCAATTGAGGATGGCGTCGATGTACTGGGTTATACCTGCTGGGGGCCGATCGATTTGGTTAGCGCCTCCAAAGCCGAGTTTTCCAAACGCTACGGTTTCATTTATGTCGATCGTGACGATGCGGGCAACGGCACGTTAGCGCGTTCACGCAAGAAGAGTTTCTTCTGGTATCAGGAGGTGATTCGTAGTCATGGGGCGGCATTGAAATAAGCGTGTTGGCGGTCATGATAAATGGCGACACGTTTTTCGTAGGGTGCGCATTTTTGCGCACCTGGTCACCATAAATGGCGATCCTACAAATCCGGTATCAAGCTTCGTCCGCATCCTCTTGCAACGCCAACGTCTCTTTGCGCACGCGTTCAATATGAATGGTCAAAAACATCCGTTCTTCGCTGGAGAGCGCGTACAGATATTTTTGCTGAATATGTTGATCGATCTTCTCCGCACATTGGTAAGACAACGGATATTTGTCGCGCACCACATCGTGCAGTGATTCATCTTCACTGCATACGCCGCGTTTGCCCAACATGCGTTGTGCGAAGAATTTCAAATGGTTGACGAAACGGTTGTAGCTCAGGCTGTCGGTGCGGTAATCGAGTTGCAGGCGATATTTCACAATTTGCAGAATCTCCTGCATAAACTGCGTGACGTGGGAAACATCAGCGAAATCACTGCCGAGTTGCGCATTGACCAAATGCAGCGCAATAAAACCGGCTTCATCTTCGGGCAATTCAACGCCAAGGCGTTTTTTCATCAATTCTAATGCGTCGAGACCCAGCGAGAACTCTTTGGGATACAAGGTTTTAATTTCCCAAATCAGCACGTTGCGAATCGGAATGCCTTGCTGATGACGTTCAATCGCGAAGTGGCAGTGATCGCATAGCGCAATCGACAAACTTTCATGCAGCGGTTGGCCTAATTGCTGCCGAGTGTTCGCGATGATCAACTCGCTGGTGGTGATGATCTCCAGCGGAATATCAGACAACAACTCGCTAAGTCGGCCGGTTAAGGTATCGCTTTGCAGCGCAAACACTTTCTCCACCTGCTGCGCGTCTAACACATCGCCAACGCGCTTCTGGAACGTTAAGCCGCGTCCCATCACCACCTGCTCTTTGCCGTTGTCGCCGAGCACCACCGCCACATTATTGTTGAGGATCTTCGCGATTTTCATTTTTCTCAGTCCTGAAAAAACAGAGGCATTCCCTGCGATTATATTGCGCTAACAATCGTAAAGATAATGTAAGGATTTGATCAAGATTCTATAAAGTTTGCCTTAGGGCTGCCGATAGTACCGTATCGCGAATTTAACAGGAGTTACAGACATGACTGGGATTTCAACATTAGGCGTCGGTTCAGGACTGGGTTTAAGCACCATTCTCGATAAGTTAACCGCGGCAGAGAAACAATCACTGGCCCCGATTTCCAAACAGCAATCGGCTGCCACCGCCAAGCTTTCGGGCTATGGCGCACTGAAAACCGCGATTCAAACGTTCCAGACCGCCAACAGCAAATTAAACGATGCGGCGCTGTTCACCTCGACCACCACCACATCCAGCTCCACGGCATTTAGCGCGGATACCAACGGCAATGCGTTGCCGGGCAAATACACCATTAGCGTGCAGCATCTGGCGCAATCGCAGACGTTGACCAGCGCGGTAAAAACTGACGTAAAAGCGGCGATTGGCGGCGATGCCGATTCGCGCACCATGAAATTTGTCACGGCGGAAGGCAAAGAGAAAAGCATTACGCTGACCAAAGATCAGACCTCGCTGACCTCGATTCGCGACACCATTAACAAATCCAATGTCGGCGTAACCGCCAGTTTGATTAAAGTCTCGGCGACCGAATATCGTCTGTCGCTGACTTCCAGCGCATCGGGTACCGCCAATGCGGTGAAATCGTTGAGCGTGACCGGTGATGATGCCTTGCACAGCTTTATCGGCTTTGACGCCGCCGATACCGCCAACAGCGGCATGGGGCAAAGCGTTGCGGCGCAGAATGCCAGTTTGACGGTGAACAATGTTGCGATTGAAAGCAGCAGCAACGTGATTACCGATGCGGTGGAAGGCATCACGCTGCGCCTGAATGATGAAACCACTGGCAATCAAACCTTAACCGTGAGCAGTGACACCAATAAAGCCAAAACGGCGGTGACAGAGTGGGTTAACGCCTACAACTCGCTGCAAGACACCATGGCGAATTTAACCAAATATACGCCGGTGGATGCGGGTAAAGATCCGGATGGGAAAAACGGAGCGCTATTAGGTGACGGCACGCTGCGCAATATTCAGGTGCAGCTGAAAAGCATTCTGGCCAACACCTCGGGTTCCAGCGTGTATAAAACCTTATCGCAAGCCGGTATTACCACCGATCCCACCGACGGCAAGCTCAAACTGGACGCCGCGAAGCTCACTAGCAGCCTGCAAGTCAAACCCGAAGCGGTGCGCGATATGTTCATCGGCGATGGCAAGAAAACCGGCGTGGCAACGGTGCTCAACACCACGTTCACTTCTTTCCTGAGCAGCAAAGGCGTGTTGCAAGGCGCGACGGACACCATCAGTAAAAAACTTAATGTGTTGACCGAGCAGTACAACACCGCGAACAAGCGTATTGATGACACCATTGCGCGTTACAAAAAGCAGTTCACCAATCTGGATAAGATGGTCAGCGTGCTGAATAACACCAGCAGCTATCTCACCGAGCAGTTCAGCAATACATCGAAGAATAATAAGTAATTTGCCGGAACATTAGAGGTAGGTCGCCCAATTCGGCGACCTATTTTTTTGCCTGTTAGGCAGTGGTATTGATGTTACGACCAATCGCCGGATTGGCGGGCAGTTGCGGGATAGCATCCAGAATGCCGGATGCCATCGATTCCTTATTATCCAGCGTCTTTTTCATCATGATGGTGCTGATTTGGCTGCTGAGATCCATTTGACTCATCGCGGTCGCCAAAGACGTAATTTGCGATACATCCATTTTGCGCTCCTGTTTAATGTGACCAGTAAGTGGGATGAAACAGGCTTTTAAAGAGAGCCTAATACGATCATCGGCAAGAGGAGGAATAACTTAAACACTATCCGCCAGCGGTGCTTAAAAATCACTTTGCTATGATTGATGTTCCTGACATTTCTGAGTTCACTACCTTACACACTCTTGGGATAAAAATAATGACAATAGCGAAACCCGATTTCACGCTGCAATAACTTCTCGACTAACGCAGGCAGTCAAAAAGCACCTAAGGAAAGTCAGTAGCAAACCCGAAAATCACCATCCTGCACTTTTCAATTGTTAGGTGCTGGGTCTTCCCCCCTCTATTTTTGTCTAAAAGTGTCCAAAAATGAATCCAATTTTATGGGAATTTATAAAAAAGCATTAAGTAACTTCCAGCTAAATTTCCCTTCAAACTCTTGATAAATTTGTTGAAGATCAGTAAAGCGATGTTAATAAACACTCCAAATATCTTTCTATAATAACGCTTTAGTACCAAGTGAATAAATGCATCCAAATGCCTCTATTTTTATAATCGAAATGCCGTGATATCGTTACTCTACGAAACTATTTAACAACAGGGATATTTTTCAATAATGGAATTTTACCATTCATCTCGCATCGAATACTCTGATTACTATTTACTAAGGAATTTTTATGGTCGTGACTTGGGTGGAAAGCACTATTTTGATTGGAAGCATCGAATAGACAGTCCGCTTGATAATAAAAAAAGAGTGACATATTGTGAAAGTAAAGGTGAGAGGATTGGCTTAATATTTACTACGCAATATCACTTCTCAAGTAACTACGGCTTGATAAAGATTAATCTAATAGGTGATCTGGGCATTGATGACAGTATAAAATCATCGTCATTGGTTAAAAGTCTCTTATTATCAGCGCACTGTTTTGAGTCTGATGCAAGTCTATGTTTTTCAGATGACAGAAAAATATCCATTTACAATGCTATATTTAAGCGTAATTTAAAAACCGTCAATCAAGTCATTTCTTATGACGAAGTAGTAATTAAAACCATTCCAGTAGTCAAAGCTTTTAATGGCTTATCATTAAATGACATTAATTTTACCTGCTTTGATAATTATCTGGGAAGAGTTAAAGACAGTTCCTATCTGGAATATTTGCAAAAACACCCTTGCTATCTCGATGTACTCGCCATTCAGAATAAAGACTTCATTGCTATTTTAGGCATCACTGATGACTTTGTTGAAGTCCTGGATATATCAGGAACGAGCAACGCACATTTTATCTGGGCCATTCAGTCCAGCCACTATTTACATGCCAGGTGCAAAGTCTTATTGCCCCGCACCCGCACATCTGAGATTTGCCATGCAACCGGTGAGCTGTTGGAAACGAAACCACTCAACCTAATGATGTCATGGTACGCCGAGCCTCAGTGTGTTTTCGATCCAGATAATACCTGGATATGCCGTCTGGATCGCCGTTAATTCTATTTGGTGATTTTTTAATTGTTTTTCTCAATTTCCTCTGAAAGGACTCATTATGAATCAGCTTCCGTTTAGCCCTTTTTCCCTGTTGTTCTGGAATGAGTTCATTCGCAGACCTGACAGCGCTGATTATAACATTTCCATCTCACAGCAGCTTTCAGGTAAGTTTGATACGCGAAGATTTGAATTAAGCATTCAGCGTTTTCTCGACGATCATATCATTTTCGATAGCCACGTTGTATTACAGGACGGACGGCCGTTTTGGATAAGAAATAAGAAAAGAAATACACTCCATTATGTTTCGGATGCACGAGAGCTAGACGAATATATAAAAATGCCTTTTGATCTGTTATCAGCCCCATTATATCGCATTGCTTTACAGCGATTATCAGATGAAAGCGTTATTCTTACGTTTGTTTTCCATCACTTAATTATGGATGGGCGTGTTCAGCGGGATTTTTTCGATAAAATCAGTAATTATTACAACGGTACAGCAAGCGTAGTACCTGTAACAGCAGAGGACATCGTCAAAAAAATAAAGCAGGCGGAAAAAATGGTAGCAAGCCTGGAAGGGGCGGATACCGTTCAGCACTGGCAGGCATTATCTTCAAGGTTGCCTGAAGCGGTCATTTTGCCTTTTGAGTCTGAGTGTGAACACTCTTCTTCTCCTACGGATGCCATTGATGAATTACGCTTCGCTTTCCCAAAGAATGCGTACCACAGCACGCGAAAAATCGCGCAGCGGCCTTTCATCGTATTTTCACAGATTTGGGGCGCGTTGCTGGCAAGATGCACAGCTCAGCGCGCCGTTGCGCTATTTTATCCCATTGCTATCAGACAGTTGTCAGGGCTTGAAATGGGCGCTCAGGTTAACAGCAGCCTGATGCTGGTTGAGGTTGAGGCGGATACGACGCTTCGAACACTTTGCCAACATGAGAACCGCTTCAGTCTGATGAAAAATACAGATGGTATTTATCATAACTATTTGCCAACTGACAGTATCGTTGCGCTAAGTGAATGCACAGATTTGCGTTTTAGCTTTGCACAGACGCCGCAGCGAGAATATTTGCTGACTTTTGAAGGATGCCAGTCTCAACCCGTTCATGGCCAGTATTACGATCTGGCTGGTGCTGATTTGTCACTGGAATATGAAGAAACGGAGCAGAATTTCAATTTTCGTCTGCGTTACCGGCGCGCGCTGTTTGATAAAACCACGGTACATCGCTGTGGTGAATACTTCCTGCGTTTACTGACTGCTGCCGTCCAGCAGCCGGATACGCCCTTGCTTTCACTGCCAATACTGAGTGATGAAGAAATTGACCGGCTGACCGCTCCCTACAACGAATCTGTAAACACAGGCCGCTCTTTGGCTGAGCAATTCGAGCGACAGGCAATACGGCATCCTGATGCTCAAGCACTGTCGGGGAAAGACTATCCGCTAACTTATGCTCAGCTAAATCACTGCGCGAATGTACTTGCCCACCAGCTCATATCCTTAGGCATTTATCCTGACGTTCCAGTGGCGTTGCACTGTGAGAAAAGTAGCGAGTTTGTCGTTGCTATGCTTGCCATCATTAAAGCCGGTGGTAGCTATATGCCTGTTGATACCGCTGCACCTGCTTCAAGAAAGCAATACCAGCTTGAGCAGGCTGCCGTAAAAATCATGATTAGCCAGGCTCACTTCGCTCCAGAAAACAGTATGTTGAGTGCAGGTTGCAAGCATCCGGTCGACGTCCTGCTGTGCGATATCGACGCCTTATCCGGCATGCCGGTGATGAGTAATCCGGTTGTGCACGGCCATCCCGAACAGGCTGCTGCAATTTTCTTCACCTCAGGCACAACCGGGAACCCTAAGGGTGTCATTGTTACTCAGCAAGCAATTTCAGGCCTTGTAAAGGAAACTAACTATGTTGATCTGAGCTCGAAGGATTGTTTGCTGTTTCTCGCAAGCCCATCCTTTGACGCGGCAACGTTCGAAATCTGGGGAGCGCTACTCAACGGTGCAAGGCTCATCATCCCGGCAGCCTCCCAGCAGTTAGTCAGCGATCCAGAAGGCTTTAAAACCCTCTTAGCAGTTGAGCAGGTCTCGGCGATGTTTGTGACTCGGACGCTATTCGATACGCTCTACTTGATTGACAACCATATCTTTGATTCTGTCCGTCAGGTCATGGTGGGCGGGGAAGCGCTGACCGCTGACATCATGCAGGCCTTGGTCAGGCAGCATCCGAGACCGGAAAGGGTGCTGAATGCCTACGGTCCGACAGAGTGCACGACCTTCAGCTGCTGGTATGAAATACCCAAGGATAGAGAGCAAAAAAGCATTCCCATCGGGAAAGCTGTCACTGGCCGCAGCCTCTATGTTCTGAATGAGCAGTTGCAGATGCAGCCGGACGGCGCGCAGGGCGAGCTCTATATTGGTGGCTCCGCTCTCGCTCTGGGCTATCTCGGCGATATCCCGCTGACAGAGAGCAAATTTATCCCAAACCCCTATGGGGAGGGACGTTTATACAAAACCGGGGATCAGGTTACGCGACTGGCCGATGGCAACCTCATCTACCGGGGGCGCAAGGACACTCAGGTAAAAATACGTGGTTACCGGATTGATCTCAGCGAGATTGAGGCGGCATTACATCAGTGTAAAGGGGTGCAACAAGCCGCCGTACTTAACGTTGTCGAACCAGACAGCCACTATTTAGTTGCCTGGTGCGTGTGCAAACCTGGAGGCTCGCTTACGTCAGAGGGGTTACGTGAAAGCCTAGAGGCGCGACTGCCGGAATACATGATACCCGCTGTATTCCAACTCATTGATGAGATACCGGTCAATCTCAACGGCAAGCTGGATCGCCGGGCGCTTTTGGCCACACATAACGTCTCGTCAGGCGAGGTGACGCAAACCAATACGCCATGGCAGGCACGGGTGCTCAGGGAGTGGCTGAAGCTGCTGCCCGTTTCCTCCGTCGGGCTGGATGATAATTTTTACCGCGTAGGCGGAGACTCAGTACAGGCCATTTTGCTGATCGCCGCCCTGCGTAAGCAAGGCAATGCGCTGTCGCTCTATGAAATAAACCAGCATCCGACCATTCGCTCAATGGCACAACTGTTGCAGTCACGCAGTGACACGAGTAATGACTGCGCCAGGATGGTTTACAAACCGATGCAGGGGAATATCCCGTTGCTCCCGGTGCAGCAGTGGTTCTTCAAGCAGCACTTCCCTCAGCCACACTACTGGAATCAGGCGTTTACGCTGCGTTTGCCTGCGGGTGTCTCAGATCAGATGTTGCTGGAAGCGATTCGCGCCCTGGCCCAGCAACATGGCATGCTGCGCGCGAGTTTTGCTCATTCATCACCTTATATCCATGATTTCGAAGAATGGTCATGCCCGGAGCTGCTTACCCTGCTTCCTGCTTCAATCACGGAATTGACGCAACAGCTCACCCATCTGCAATCTGATTTTGACTTAGCGAGAGGAGCGCTGTGGCGCTCGGCTATTATTCGACAGCATCCGTCTGGTGGCGACTGTTTGTGGTTTGCTTTTCACCACCTGATTATTGATGTTTTCTCATGGCGTGTTCTCGCACAGGACATTGAACATTTTCTTCAGCATCAGTCTTTGCCTTCGCCCGGCAGCAATTACCAACAGTGGGCTGATTCGCTTGCAGACTACGCTGATGCCTGGCCTGATGATGTGTTGTGGTGGAAACAGGCGTTGGCAAAACTGCCCGCCTGCCCGCTGAGTGCAACAGCGTTGTATCTTAGGCGCGACGTGACGTTATCCACGGCGCAGACACAACGTCTGCTGGGGCAGGCAAATCAGGTGTGGGGAACCGAAATCAACGATTTACTGCTCAGTGCTTTAGCGCTGGCGCTGAAGGCAGTTTCAGGAGAGCAGCAGCACGGCATTTTGATGGAAGGTCATGGCCGTGAATCGTGGCAGGACACTATCGATCTATCAAGGACAGTAGGGTGGTTTACCTCATTGTATCCGGTTGTCCTCAAAGCAGGGAACACCTTAGACGAAACCATTATTGGGATCAAAGAAGGATTGCGGCAGATCCCCGCTAAAGGTATTGGATTTGGGATTTTGCTTCAGCAAAAGCACCTGCCTGATATCACCCTGCCTACAATAAGCTTCAATTACCTTGGTCAGCTCACTACCGCCTGCGATGAGCCCTGGACCTTATCTTATAAAAACACAGGTGAGTGGGTGCACAGTGCTAACCTTCCGGGTCAGTTGCTGAACATCAACGGTGCGGTAAATGGTGGGCAACTCAGCTTTATGATTGAGAGCAAACTTACCCGCGAGCAAACAGAGAATTTTACCCGAGCATTTTACGACGCGCTTAATGCTATTGCTGAATTTGCCACCTCTGATTTAGCAGACCATGCAGGTAAAACGGCCAGTGACTATGGCATCAATCCTCTTGCGCATGCTGAGGTGGTGCGTTTACGACAACGTTATCCGCAGATGAAAGCCATTCACTCTGCCACGCCTCTACAACAGGGCATGCTGTTCCACGCATTACGCTCGCCCAACGATGATGCCTATCATGTGCAGCAATTAATGCACTATCGTAGTCCGCTGGACATCGCCTGTTATAGACAGGCATGGACGCTGGTGGTTCAGAGGTACCCGATACTGCGAACGGCGTTTGACTGGCAGGGGGAAGACATCCTGCAGGTTGTGAGCGAGAGCAACACGCTGGCACAGCAATGGTTCCAGGTGATTGACCTGAGTGACCTTCCGCTCGCAGAACAACAGGGGGAGATTGCACGTCTGCAACAGCAGGACAGGCTGAAACGCTTTGATCTTTCTGAGCCCTCACTATTCAGAATCCTCGTCGTTAAATGTCAGCATGATGAGTTTTATCTACTGAAAAGTGAGCACCATGCAATTTGTGATGGCTGGAGTATGACGTTATTGCTCGAGCAGGTGCATCGTTTTTACGATTGTCTGATGAAGGACGAACAGCCAGAGGTGACCGAGCAACTGAGCTGGGGAGAAGCGCTGAACTGGCTGCAACGCCGCAAATCCGTTACAGCAGAATTCTGGCAACAGCAAAAGCAGCGATTTTCTATGCCTAATAGGCTTCAGGTGCTGATGCGCCCCTCTCTGGATAAGAAACACCCTCCGACAGCCTCACAACAACATATTCTGGAAGCCCTGACGTTTGGTAGGCTAAAACAGCGGCTATCCGATAGCGGTTACACCCTGAATACGTTGCTGCAGTTCGCTTGGCATAAGCTTATCCAGATTTACACTCAGGATACGCAGACACAGGCTGGCATCGTTGTGTCGGGTCGCGGCATTCCTCTGGCAGGCATTGAAGAGTGCGTCGGACCCTTCATCAATACTCTGCCGCTCACAGTGGAGTGGGCAGCAGAGAGTAGCTGCGCGCAACTGCTCACCGCCATTCAGGAAACCGTGGTTGATTTTAACAGCCACAGTAATATTTCGCTGAGCAGCCTTCAGGATGAAGGCGTCTCGCTCTTTGAAAGCCTGGTTGTCTGTGAAAACTACCCACAAAGTCGGGATAAAGAAGGTATTGCTGCCGCATGGGCGCTTAAGAAGGTCTATGAAAAGCTCGACTACCCGTTAGTACTGATGGCCTTTGAACAGGAGAATGGCCTGACGCTTCAGCTGAACTATCACACTGACTGGCTGAGCAACGACCATGCCGCCACATTGGTGGATTCGGTGGTGAGGCTGATGTCTCAGGCGCTGCAGGATGTCTCCTGCGCACACGGACAACTGCGGTTACCGGCAGAGGAACTGCAGGTGCCGCTGTTACCACCTGCCTGCACGTCTTCGCTGGCAACGCGTTTTGATTGGAGTGCTCAGCATTACGGCCAGTCAGTCGCTCTTTCCTGTGGCAAGACGTCGCTGACCTACCAGCAACTGGACCAGCATGCCAGTTATCTTGCTGGCGTCATTACAGAACAATTGGGCGCGCTCAGGCCGGATACACCGATTGCTCTGCTGATGGACAAAAGCGTGGATTTTGTGGTGGCAATGTTGGCCATTCTAAAGGCGGGTGGGTGCTACGTTCCTCTCTCTGTTGACTATCCGGAAGAGCGCATCCGCTGGATGCTTGATGATACCGCAGCGCCACTGGTGCTCACTCAGCAGTCTCACCTGGCGCTGGTAACGAATTATAATGCGCTTTGCGTAGACACCCTCACTCCGCAGATGTGCAAGAGCATCAATGTATCCGTAGACGCCAGCCTGGGTGCCATCATTTACACCTCCGGCACCACGGGAACGCCGAAGGGGGTCTTGATAGAGCAGGCCGCAATGGTCGAGCTGGTCGTGGAAAACCCGTCGCTGCCACTGACCGCCAGCGACAGCGTTCTCTTCCTCTCAAGCCCGGTGTTTGACGCCGCAACCTTTGAAATCTGGGGGGCTTTACTCAATGGTGGGCAGTTAGTGATACCCGAGCTCAGCACGCAGGATCTGGCGAGTGATACCCGGGCATTTCGGGCGCTTGTGAAGCAGCACCAAGTGAGCGTCATGTGGGTGACGCGCGCGCTGTTCGATAATCTCTGGAAACGAGATAACCATCTGTTTGACAGCCTGAACTATCTGTTAGTGGGGGGAGAAGCGCTGACGCCTGAAATTATGCATTCGCTGGCCCGCCAGTCGCCCCGACCACAGCACATTATCAACGGCTATGGCCCGACAGAATGCACTACCTTTACCACTACGGCTGAAATCTTTGCCAATGACGCCATCGGTAGCATCCCCATTGGCCGGGCCATTGCAGGGCGGCAGTTACACGTACTGGATAACACCATGCGACCGGTTCCTCCGGGCGCGGTCGGTGAGCTGTATGTCGGCGGCCGTGGTCTTGCCCGGGGATATTTGAACCGCCCTGATTTGACCGTTCAACAGTTTGTGAGTTCGCCACATGTTAGCGGGCGACTCTATAAAACGGGTGATCAGGTAAGGATGAGACCAAACGGTCAGCTGGAGTATTTAGGACGTAAAGACCAGCAAGTGAAAATTCGCGGTTACCGTGTTGAACTGCAGGAAATTGAAGCCGTGCTCAACCAGCAGCCTGGTGTGCAACAATCAGTGGTGCTACTGCAGGATGCAGAAAATACGACCCACTTGTGTGCCTGGTATGTTTCTAAAACTTCGGAGGAACCGTCCCTCCAGGCGCTGTTTACTGCATTGGAAAGTCGCCTTCCTGACTACATGATCCCTGCCAGCATCATCCCCATTGCAGAAATTCCGCTAACGCTAAACGGCAAGCTTGCCCGTGACAGGCTGCCGAGGGCAACTGAGGCGCGTAGGGTGCATTTTCAGCCTCCGGTCACGGCCTTAGAAAAGACGATTGCCGAAGTCTGGCAGCAGGTACTGAAAGCTGAACGCATTAGTGTGACTGACAACTTCTTCCGCATTGGTGGGGATTCCATTCAGAGCATTCTCGTTACGACCGCGCTGCGTAAGCGTGGAATCCAGTGCACCACCCGCGATATTTTCAACGCAAAAAACGTGCAGCAGCTTGCCAGACTTCTGGAAAACACCAGCCAGTCTGAGATCATCAGCGAGCAAGGTGAGCTGGCAGGATTTTGCCCATTGCTGCCGGTGCAACAGTGGTTCTTTGAACTGTCGCTCGCACAGCCAAACTGGTTTAATCAAGCCTTTACCCTCTCGCTACCGGCTGGAACAGACGCTGAGACGTTGCAAGCCAGCCTGCATAAACTTATTAGTCACCATGATGTGCTGCGCCTGCGTTATCAGGTTGGTAAAAACTGTATACAGCAACGCTTTAATTCAATTACGGAAGACATCCCCTTTAGTGTGTTTGACATGGCTGCCTGCATGACGGGCGCTGATGTGGCGCAAAAGCTCACCGACTGGCAGCGTGATTTTTGTCTAACCGACGGGCCGCTTTTGCGATTTGTTATGCTGCATAACAGTCTGGTCGCTGAGCCTCCAGCGCTATTCTGCGCTTTTCATCACCTGATTATCGATGCGGTTTCCTGGCGCGTGCTGGCAAGTGATCTGCAAACCCTGTGCGAAGGGCGAGTGCTCGAAAGCAAGGGCACGAGCTATCGTCAGTGGGCAGAAAAAATGCATGAATATGCGCATAACGTTCCACAGCAACTTCACTTCTGGGAGCAGATGATTGACGGGCAGCCGGATTATCGAAAAATGCTCACCGCAAGCACGAACACGAAAGGCGCAGCGCATATTGAGCGTTTGCTAACGCTGACCCCGCAGCAGACGCGTGCCCTGCTGACGCAGGTACATGATGCTTATAAAACGGAAATTAACGATTTGTTGCTGACGCCACTCGCGTATGCCTTATCGGACTGGCATGGCCTGAAGCACAGTTATATCACTCTTGAGGGGCATGGGCGTGAAGCCGTTTCAGCGGACGTCGATCTGAGCCGTACCGTAGGCTGGTTTACGGTGATGTACCCGGTGAAATTGGCACTTTCGGCTTCTCCTGCACAGACACTGCGACAGGTGAAAGACACCCTTCGTCAGATCCCAGATAAAGGACTGGGGTATTCCGCGCTTAAATACAGCGCGCAATCAACTACGCTGAAGCATCACAAGCTGCCTGCTATCAGCTTCAACTACCTTGGCCAGTTTGTAACTGAAGAGAGTGATGGAAGCTGGGTGATTGATCAGACCCAGTGCGGTGAAACAGTGGCGGCGGAAAACCGCAGCGGTAATGTGCTCGACGTGGTGGGCAGGGTGGTAGAGGGACAGCTGTCATTGAGCTTCAGCGCATCACTTTCTGCAGAAGACCTGGAGAAGCTGGTTCGGGCATACCAGCATCACTTGCAGGTGCTTATTGAACACTGTCTGACCGTACAGGCTGCTGGTGAGAGTTGGTTTAGCCTTGCTGATTTTCCGCATTGCGTGCTGACGTTGCAGGAATTGGACCGTTTACAGCGACGACACTCGCTGGAAAACGCTTACCCAGTTACGCCAACACAGCGTGAGCAGCTTTATTTCAATCGCATCAACAGCGACTATCAGATTGACCAGGGGATGGTTGTGATAGAGGGAGACTTTGATCCTAATCTGATGCGCACCAGTTGGCAGTATGCCGCCATGCGCTATGATGTATTCCGCACGGGCTACAGCGACCGTGCCTGCCCGGGCGAGCCGGTCGCCTTTGTCTGCAAAGACACATCAATCCCCGTTGCCGTTGAAGACTGGCGCGATGTACCGTTCAATTTATTGACGGAAGCACTTCAGCAGCGGCTGCTTGAGGAGCGCCTTAAACCCTTTAATCTGGAGCAACCGCCACTGATCCGCGTGGTGATCATTATTGGGCCGGACAGCAAGCATTATATGATGCAGACATTTAATCACGTGCTTATCGACGGCTGGTCAAACAGTAATATCTTTACCACTCTCATAAAAGACTACCGCGCGCTGCAGGCTCAACGGACTATTGATGTGACTTCGTCTGGCTTTGAACCTTTCATTAAATGGCTTCGCTCTACAAACCATCAGGCAGCTGAAGCATTCTGGTCAGCCTATTTGCGTGATGCTCCGCTGAACCAGCGCCTGCCGCTGGAGACATTACCGCTTGTTCAGCTCCAGCAGGAAAAGCGGATGCGAAAAGTTCAGCACACGCTTTCGGGCACCCTCACTGCTGCGTTGTACCGGTTTGCAAGCGAAACGGGTTATACCGTCAATCAACTGACGCAGTTAGCCTGGATGAAGACGCTGGCGGCACATATTCCAGGTGATGATATTGTGATTGGCACTACCATGAGTGAGCGGCCCGCTGAGATTATGCATGTTGACAAGCTGGTCGGCATGTTCGTCGCAAGCCCAGTGTTGAGGTTGCAACAGATCCACAGCAGAAGCGATGAAGACCTGCTTGCTGATATTGCCAGTAGCCAGCCGGACAGGCAGCAATATGCCTTCCATGAGCTCAACCACTATGATGACGTGTGGCGGCCTACATCACCGTTTGGCAGTTTGCTGGTTTTTGAAAGCATGCCGGCACCGGAAATTGCAGATGATTTACCCTTCACCCTGCGGCCGTTTGATGGCACCAGTGGCAGTAACCATCAGACGGTACTGTGCTTGCTGCCTGATATCGAGAATTTTGGCTTTGTGCTGTTCTACGACTGTCGGGAAGTCGGTGATGCAACCATTCAGGAGGTTGCTGCACGTTTCATTGAAGAACTGGAAAATGTCTGTCTGACTTGAGGAATCGATCCTGCGAAAATGTTTATTATCAGGAACAGTGCTGATGAGTACGAAGCTAATTGACTGCGAATGCAACAACTGATCTCCTTAATCTGAAATAGAAGGCCGGGCGCAGTTGCCCGGCCTATTCAAATATTCCAGCAGCGAGAGATACAGTGGAGTCCAGGTGCCTAGCTCACAATCTCAATCAAATTACCGTCGGGATCGCGAATGATCGCTTCATAGAAGCCATCGCCAGTCACGCGCGCTGGGCTAACCAGAATATTTTGCGCAGTGGCTTTATCGACCATCTCATCAACCTGCTTTCTACCACCCAACGAAATGGCAAGATGCGCCCAGCCGGTCAGTTCCTTGCCGATCGGTCCGGTCTCAATGCCTTCCAGAGACATTAATTCAATGGTCGGGCCTTCGGCTAAGCTGACGAAATAAGACTTAAAGCCGGGGCGGTTTTTGCTGATGTATAAGTCGTTGGTCTGGCCGCCAAAATACTCACACCAAAAGGCTTTTTGCGCTGCAAGATTTGTCGTCCACAACGCGACATGGGCTATTTTCATGCGTTCTTCCTCGCTGAATGGGTTTGACCTAGATTCAAAGTGAATGCGATTGCGCCGACGAACAACATCAACGCCATGATGAGTGAGAAAGAAATCGCTAATGAACTGAGATGCGCGACGAAGCCAATCAATGCCGGGCCGCTCAATACGCCGAGATAGCCCATGGTGGTCATGGCGGGAACCGCGACGGCTTGCGGCATAACGCTTTGCTGGCCGACGGCGGAGAACATCACCGGCACAATATTCGCGCAGCCGACACCAATCAGAACGTAGCCAATCAGGGACAGATGCCAGGCAGGAATGAAGGTCACCAACGCCAGCCCGACTGCAGCGGTTAACGCGCCGGCAACCACCACGGTCAAGCGGCCAAGATTTTCAACTATGCGGTCGCCGGTGAGTCGCGCGGCTGTCATGGCGATGGCGAAACAGGTGTATCCGAGGCCACCCAGCGTTTCCGGCATCTCTCTCACCTGCGTCAGATATACGGCGCTCCAGTCCAACACCGTTCCTTCGGTGAGGAACACCAAAAAGCAAACAATCCCGAGCAACAAGACGATGCCGCGTGGCATCGCGAACGCTGGGCCTTCTTGCGGATTGGCGTAGGTTAGCAGGCCGGGAAAGCTCAATACGGTTAAGGCAAAAACCATCAACGTAATCAGCATTGTGGCGCTAAATACGCTGAGGCCTGCTGCTAACAACAGCGTCATCAAACCGGCGCCAGCAATTCCGCCGAAGCTATACATGCCATGAAAACCAGACATCAGCGGCACCGATGACGCTTTCTCTACCAGGATGGCCTGAATATTCATTGCGCAATCCGTTACCCCAACGCCAATACCAAACAGCAGTAATGTCAGGCCAAGCAGTAGCGGATCGGCAATTACTGCCAGAAAAGGCGTGCTGATGATGACTAAAATGATGGCGGCGATAATGACGCGGCGGCAACCGAATCGGCTGGTTAATACGCCGGTTACGGGCATCGCAATCAGCGCACCCACGCCCAGACACAGCAACAACATGCCCAGTGTTGCATCATTGACGCCGGTATTGCTGCGGGCGAAGGGGACGATGACTGCCCAGGTTGCCGTGACAAATCCGGCGATGAAGAAGGCCAGTCGCGTTGCCCGGCTGGAAGAGATTCGGTGGCGTATCTGAACCATGACGTTCCTCGTTTGGGTAAATTCGGCCGCAGGCTGGTTGAAACTCAGCAGAGATTGACAAGCTCTGCACCTTACGCGACCATGCTCACTTAAGCTCGATTATGATGATTTAAGGAGTTTTCGTGCTCGATTATGCAGCTTTCCCCGATCAGCGACAAGATCTGATTCGACAAATTTTACGTGACCAAGGCCGAGTGGTTTGTGTGGAACTGGCTCAACAAATGGGGGTTTCAGAGCATACGGTGCGCCGCGACCTGCATGAACTCAGCAAAGAGGGGATATGCAAAAAGGTGTATGGCGGGGCGGTGCTGCAACTGCCGGATGCCGGCACCTTTGCCACGCGAAAAGAGCAAAACCTCTCAATAAAAGACATGATCGCGCAGAAGTGTGCCAGCCTGATTAAAAATCAGAGCTGCATCTTTATTGATGCAGGCAGCACAAATCTGGCGATGGCGCAGGCTTTACCGGAATCGCTCACGATTACGGCTGTCACCAATGCGCCAGATATTGCCGCCGCACTGCTGAAATATCCGCATGTAGAAGTGATCATGCTGGGCGGGCGAATGCAGAAAGACACCGGCGGTTGCGTCGGGAATACGGCCATTGAGCAATTGAAAAACATCATGTTTGATCAAGCGTTCATCGGTGGATGTGCCATGAGCCCCGAAGCCGGACTCACGGGATTTAATTTCGATGATTGCGAATTCAAGAAAGCTGCCATCGCGCAAAGCAGCCAAACCGTTGTCGGCCTGACGGCAGAGAAGATTCCCGGCATCGCCCGTTTCGCTGTTGCCCGCTGTGAAGCAATAGATATTTTGGTGGTTGAGGAAAAGCTCAATAAAGATTTCTATAACGCTTTTGTGGCAGAGAATATTACTATTTTGACTATATGATCTTGATCTCAGTTTAGCCGCCGCATTCTATTCGCGTGCGAATGATATTGCAGGTGCTTTTTCATTTCTTTGCAAAAGTACCTCTATTGGCGTTGATGCCAAAATTTATTGGAGAATTAACATCTTCCTTCCTTGTACTCCGCGCAGCAATCGAATAAAAGCCAGTAAATAATCGGATCCATTTTCGGCAAAGCCTTGTCACTAATCTGATTAATTAAAAATTCTCTTTCCTGTTTTTATCCAAGTGGTCACACTAGCACCCAAATTAAATGTGCGGTCGCAATGGAATATTGGATTTGTAAAGCAATCTATATGTGAGACTTAAAATGTACTCTAACGCAATATGGATCATGCTAGAAAAGTCAGTCAATATCATTGGACTGATTTATATTAATTCACTGATGGCGAAATACATTGGTCCGGATAATTTCGGCAAAATAAATATCTCCACATCACTTTTTATTTTTGTGCAAACCTTGTCATGGTTTGGTGGCCAGAATATTATTTTCAAACGTATGAGTGAAAACACTCGCTCGGGTATCGCGTTGGCGATGCATACGCGGAATCAACGACGACTTTTCTTTGTTCTGTCATCAAGTGCGGTATTGCTGTATCTCTATTTGTATACCGATTTGATCGTTTTCTTTTTTGGCTTGGCGAATTGCATCGCCACCTATTATATCGTGATGGATTTCTTTTCTATCTACAATAACACGCAGTTGAAATCAAAGATTAACACCATTACCAATGTGATTGGCTTGTCCTTCGCGTTGCTGGTTCGATTCTTGATTGCCCATTTCAAACTGCCTATTTATTACTTCACCATTCCAATCATTATCATCCCGTTGATTCCGTATGTCATGCGGCTGATTTATTTCAAATATACCACCATTACCAAAGAGAGCAGCAAAGGCGGCGGCATCTATCATCGGCATATGTTATATACGGGAGGCGCATTAATTTTATCAAGTATATCCGCGGATATATATACCCAGATATCCAGTATCTTCCTGGCGAAAGTGCTCTCTTACTCAAATTTAGGCATCTACAGCGTGGCCTTGACGATAGGCGGCGCGTGGTCATTCATTGTATTAGCATTGATAACCAGTTTTTTCTCAAAGGTTTACAGTGAGAAAAACCAATTGGTTGTTGATCGTTTGCTGATTAAAATCAACCGACTGGTGATCCTGCTTTCTCTGCTGGCTTTAGGTGGATTTTATCTGTTCGGCAATTTCATTGTGCATTTGCTTTATGGCGATGATTACATGGAGTCCATCAATATCATCCCCATTATCATCATTGGCACCATGTTCTCTTCATTAGGGACGATTTGTTATAGATATATGATCAAAGAGTCAGGTTACAGTTACCTGGCAAAAAAAATGATTTTATGTTGCTTACTCACCATACCTTTATCCTGGCTGATGATTAATCGCTACGGGATTATTGGTGCTGCGTATTGCTTTTTGATTGTCGAAATTTTGTCTTGCACGTTACTTAATTATTTCTTTAGAGATAGAACAATTATCAAAATGCACCTTAACATTTTCAAATCGAGATAATTCAAATGAGAATGATAAAACACACAGTCAAATCAGCGTTAAAATTAAGTGCCCACCATTATCCTGAGTTTTGTGCCAAGGCGCACTATTTTATTAAGTTTAAGAAGAAACTTAACCTAACCAATCCCACCCGATTCAACGAAAAGATACAATGGCTGAAATTTAATGAGTTCAGCGGTGATATCTACACCCTGTGTGCGGATAAGTACAAGGTAAGAGAGTACATCGAATCCAAAGGATGTGGTGAAATCCTCAATCAATTGTATGGTGTTTATGATAACGCTCAAAGCATTGACTATAAATCACTGCCTGAGAAGTTTGCGCTAAAATGTAATCACGGGGCAGGTTATAACATCATCTGTAATGACAAGGCCGCCATGGATATTGCAAAAACCAATCTTCAATTGGATGAGTGGATGAAGCAGGATTTCTCTGCGCATTTTATTGAACCCCAATATAAGAAGATTGAACGAAAAATTTTGTGTGAAAAGTTTATTGAAAATGATCGTGGTGGTTTTCCTGATGACTATAAATTCTACTGTTTCAATGGCAAGCCTTATGCGGTAATGGTCTGCGTTGGGCGAGAAAATGGCACCCCCAAATTCTATTATTTTGATATGGATTGGAATCCCCTTCCTTTTGAAGATACTGTTGAGCTGATTGATAAAAAGCAATATCCACCGATGCCTGATGGTTTTCATAAAATGAGAGGTTACGCGATTAAATTGGCGTCTGATTTTAAATTCGTACGCGCTGATTTTTATCTGCTAAATGGTGAGGTTATTTTCGGTGAACTGACCTTCACGCCGTCTGCCGGACTGGATGTCAGCTTGCAGGAAGCCGATGTGATTCTAGGTAGCCAACTGAAGTTGTAATTTTTGGGGCTGCCTGCGCAGCCCTGCTTTCGGAATAGCGTTATTTCTTCTTATTCAGCATCGCCTTCAAATCAGCAAATGGATTGTAGGTGGCTTCACCAACATCTTTCTGCGCATCTTCTCCAGCTATCACTGATGTGCCGTACTGATCGGCTTCCGTGTACTTCGAATGTTCGTGGTCATGACAATAGAGGCACAAAAGCTCCCAATTGCTGCCATCTTCTGGATTATTGGTGTGATCATGATCGATATGATGAACAGTTAATTCACGCAGATTCGAATAAAC
Organism: Pantoea sp. CFCC18179; assembly: GCF_059412405.1. Lineage (NCBI taxonomy): Bacteria > Pseudomonadati > Pseudomonadota > Gammaproteobacteria > Enterobacterales > Erwiniaceae > Pantoea > Pantoea sp. CFCC18179. The sequence continues at coordinate 338,302 of NZ_JBNBPM010000003.1, forward strand.
AAACTCGCGTGAACAGCGACCGCACACCCACGGATAAATTTTTAATGCTTTCTCACGATAGCCACTTTCCAGCCGCGAGTAGTTTTTAGGGATCAGAGCCATTGCTGATGTTGCCTGTTATGAGATTAAGTGGGCGCATTTTACCCATTCCCACCTATCCGTTGAACTTAATTCCTCACTATAGAACATTAAGCTCGCGTTACCGCGCGCGGTTCAAGGAAAGCGCTAATACCCCAGTGGCCCATTTCCCGGCCCATACCCGAGTGACCGAAGCCACCAAAAGGGGCGCGCGCTTCGTGTGCCAGCGTGTTGATCATCACGCGTCCTGCCAGAATCTGTTCCCCAACCTGTTGTGCGTGCTGCTCATCTTTGCCAATCACCAGTGCCGACAAACCGTAGTCAGTGTCATTAGCGATGGCAATCGCTTCAGCTTCGTCGTGATAAGTGAGGATGCTCAACACCGGACCGAATATTTCGTCCCGTGCAATTTGCATATCGTTGGTGACATCGGTAAACAACGTGGGTTTGATATACCAGCCACGTTGTAGCTCGCCGGGCCGACCAATGCCGCCGGTTAGCAAGCGTGCGCCTTCTTGCTCGCCCAAAGCAATGTAATGCTGCACGCGCTGCCACTGCTGCTCACTCACCATCGGACCAATAGTTGTGGCTGCATCAGCCGGATCGCCGGAATGATGTCCCTCAACCGCTGCTGTTAGTGCCCGCTCAAATTCTTCTTTACGCGCTGAAGGCACCAGAATGCGAGTCCCAGCAATACATGCCTGACCGCTGTTCATGAATCCAGCCTGAACCGCTAACTCGGCGGCGCTCGTGGCATCAGCATCCGGTAAAATCAGAGTGGGTGATTTGCCACCTAACTCTAATGTGACACGTTTAAAGGTATCAGCAGCGTTGCGCAAAATAGTTTTGCCACTTGCGGTCGATCCGGTGAAAGAGATTTTCGCGACCAATGGGCTTGAGCTGATGACATTGCCGGTCGTGTTGCCACGGCCAGTAACGATATTAAATACACCGTCAGGCAATCCAGCTTGATGTAGTGCGCGAGTGATCACATCTGTCTGTAACAGACTTAATTCGCTAGGTTTAATCACGGCTGTACAGCCTGCAGCAATCGCAGCCGCCAGCTTGTGACAGATAAATCCGGCGTTGCTGTTCCATGGCGTGATCAATCCGGCCACGCCAAGTGGCACCATTTGCACGGTGGCGCGACCTGCTTGCTGCGTAAAAGCATAGTTTTTGAGCTCTTCAATGACCTGAAGAATAACGCCAGCCGGATAAGCTGACATCCACTGCGAGCGTGACGAAGGTGCGCCATACTCCAATAAAATGGCTTCATGCAGTTCAGCTTCAGCCTGTTTCACTGTTGCATGCATCTGCTCTAACAGCGCGATACGTTCGGCTACGCTGGTTTTGGCAAATGCAGGGAACGCGGCATGCGCAGCGGCGATCGCATGTTCGGCATCAGCGGCGTTGGCGAGTCGACCTTTCCCGATTACGCTGCCGTCGGCGGGTTTGATAATATCCAGCCATTCGTCTCCTTCTGGGATAACAAAACGACCATTAATGTAAACGTGTTCAATAATGTGCATGCGTAACTCCGTAGTCTCATTGCGTTAAGGCAAAGTAACATGTGCACCCAGCGGCGATAATCCGCCTCTCCCTGCAAGGGGTATTACGTAAAACGGAATAATCAATGAGCCGGACAGGAATAACTGAACTTGAAATTGTGCTGGCGGTAGCTCGCCGTGGCACATTCAAAGCCGCAGCCAGTGAGCTGGAAATGTCACCTTCGGCGATCACCAATGCGGTTGCAGGACTGGAAAATAAACTTGGCGTCCGGTTATTTAATCGCACCACTCGCAGCGTGGCGCTGACAGAAGCGGGAACGCGTTATGTGGCAAAGATTGGCCCGGCGCTTGAGATGATTCGGTTGGCAGCAGAGGAGGTTGGAGGTGATGCAGGCGATCCAGCAGGGACGTTACGACTCAATGTCCCACCAGACAGCGGATCTCTGTGGTTCGATGACATTCTATTGCCCTTTTTGCAGCGTTTCCCCCGTATCCGGGCTGATATTTACAGCCAAAAAGAACAGGTCGATATTGTCGCTGAAGGCTATGACGCGGGTATTCGGCTGGCAGAGGATGTGCCTATCGATATGATCGCAGTTAAGCTCACGCAGGATTTGCGCATGATTGTGGTGGCTTCGCCGGATTATCTGACACGTTTCGGCACCCCTGAAGTGCCAGAAGAACTCAACTCGCATCAAACCTTATGTATGCGTATGGCGGATGGCAGCGTTTATCGCTGGGAGTTGGCGTGCCATGAAAAGCGTTATAAGTTGCAAGGTCAGCCGCGTTTCGCCGTTAGCGATGCGGCGTCACTCCATCAAGCAGCATTAGGCGGATTGGGCATTGCCTGTGTTGCTGAGACGTATGTTGCTGAAGATGTGAAACAGGGCAGGCTAGTACATCTGTTACCCGAATGGCAGGTGTATCTCGGCGCACTTTGTCTCTACTATCCGGGGCATCGGTTGGTGCCGCCTGCACTCAGGGCGCTGGCAAATTACGTCCGCGATTTTCGTTAACGAAGCTGGCACATATTTGACAACTATCGATAATTTACGCTTCTACACCGCACTATTTTAGGTGTGGATTTCAGCCAAATTTATAGTATCCTGCCGAACTCTTGTACTAGTTCATGAGTTCAAATGATGACATTTTCCACTATTGAAGACGTAAGAAGTCGTATCGATCAGATTGATAGCGAATTGGTCCAGATCATCGCGCAACGTGCTGAATGCGTGAAAGCGGCTGCGGCATTTAAAACCGACCATTCTGCGGTTCGTGCGCCGGATCGTGTGCAACAGGTGATCGATAAAGTCCGTGAGAAAGCTGCCGATGCTGGACTTCCGGAAGTGATCATTGAGAAGATTTACCGCAGCATGATTGATGCATTTATTGATTATGAACTTGAGCAGCATGATCGCCTTAAGCAAGAAAATGGCTGAAACGCACGTATCGTAGCGGTGCGATTTATCGCGTTCAGTTGATTTTTAAAGGTCAACACAACGCGATAAATCGCGCCGCTACGGAATATGCGGTGATTTAAAACGTACTCTGCCATTTATTCGCCAATGCCTGGTTGATCTTCTGCCTACCAACTAGTAGATTGACTTATCAGTCATCTCACCAGGAGGCAGAGTGAATATCATTAATTTTCCCACGGGGAAACGTGCTGCTTGCCTTGATGCAGCGACGTCGGCTGATATTGATGGAACGGAATGCCGTATTATTCGCGAGTTTGCTTTGAAAATTGCGGCCCAGTTGCATAACGATGTTGAAATTAATCACATCGCGCCATTACTGGTGGATAAAGTGATTGTTCTCTTAATGAAAGAATCTCGCTGCGATAAATAACAAGCCGGAAAACCGGCTTTTTATGGCTAAAGAAAGGGGAGACTACGATTAATTAATCAGCTTGTTGAGCATTGCCTGCGTAATTTTCACAAACATCTCTGGTTGATTCAATGCGCGAGCCGTGATCATCGCACCATGCACTGTTGCCATTATTGTTCTTGCTTCATGGTCGATATTATCTTCTAACGCGAATACCCCACGCTTTACACCTTTATCGAGCACCGATGTTAACCATTGCGACAGGTCGTTAAAATGCCCGCTAACTTCAGCGGCGATCTCTTCTGGCAAAGTGGGTAGTTCCACCGCCAGCATCACGCAAATGCAGAAAGGGGAGGTATTATCTCTGATGCAGGTTGCCCAATAATTTATATAGCCTTGCAACTCGCCCAACGCATCGTCGTTAAAATGCTGGCTGGTTGCCGCCATGCCCGCACGCGCTTCGGCGCGATAATCCTGCACCACCGTGAGAACCAAATCGGCCTTGCCAGGAAAATAGTGATGGATGCTGGCTTTGCGGATATTTACCCGCTCGGCCAAGTCGGCATAGCTGAAACTTTTGTAGCCTCCAGCGGTGAGCAATTGTCTGGTGTGATTAATAATTTCTACAGATTTTGCGGAGCGTTCAGCGACCATGTGATGCCTTATGAATAATCTCTAAATCAATCAGTTAAACCGAACCTACTCGTTGGAAGGTTGGCTGTCAAGATTGCCAACATTCGAGCTATATCTCGCCTAATGAAGATCAATTAAGCGTTGCGGTCACCATAAATGGCGACCCTTCAATGTAATGGCGCGTTTTCTACCAATCCCTCAAACCGTTAACGAAAGAAGTTTAGCCAGCGATTGACAATCTATCTACTAGTAGGTAGATATAATAACCACAGGCTTGCAAACCTACACAGCTTTCTTCTTCTCATCATCTAATTTTAACGGGCGGCGAACCATGAACAGCGATATCGATGCACCAAATTCTTCTTCAAATCAGTGGCTTCAGACTTACTACTTCCTGCGCGCTGGCGTTTCGATCTTGTGGATTGTGCTCGCCGTGGTGTTGGGTAAACACCATCCCATGATTGGCGCGGTTTTGCTGGTGATTTACCCGGCATGGGATGCGCTGGCCAACGTGATTGATGCGCGCCGCAGTGGTGGTTTAAGCAAAAATCCGCCGCAGAAGTTTAACTTTATCGTCAGTGTCATCGTTGCAATCGCTATCGCCTGCGCGTTGACCATCAGCATGAATGCCACGATCAAAGTGTTTGGACTGTGGGCGATTTTTTCCGGCGTGCTGCAATTGTCAGCGTCGGTTCGTCGCTGGAAAACCTCAAGCGGTCAATGGGCGATGATTCTGAGTGGCGCGCAATCAACTTTAGCTGGCGTATTTATGTTCAAGCAGGCCAGCAGCGCAATGATGTTGGATGTGACGACAGTTGCGCCTTATGCGGCTTTCGGGGTGCTGTATTTTCTGATTTCAGCGGTCTGGCTGCTGGTGAAAAATTCCCGCGACCGTTCCGCTGCGCTGGTGCGTTAAACTCCGTTTTGTGCGAAGCGGGTAATGGCGGCCAGACATTTAGGCCGTCATTACCCGTTATTTACATCAGAACAACACAGAATAATTCAGGCCAAAGGTACGGCCGCGACCTTTATAGGTGTAAAGCCCAGCATCGCCGTAGGTTGGGCTGTAAAGGCCCGGCGCGCGTTGTCCCCACACCGTGGTGTAATCCTTATCCAGCAGATTCTCTACGCTGAAGCTGAGTTTACCGACCGGCAAGCTGTAGCTGCCGAGTAAATCAACGGTGTTGTAACCATCAATTTTCTTACCATCGGCATCGGATACATCAAAGGTTTGGGTGCTCTGCACGCGCAGATTCCAGTCGCCAGGAGCCCAGTTCAACCAGGCGCTGACTTTGGAAGGGCTGGCGGTGTCGATGGTCAGCTTTTCCCATTTTCCGTCGGTGCGCGTTTCTGATTTGATCACGTTGAAATTGGAACCGGTGCTCCATTCGCTGTCGGTAAAGAAGTAATCAACCTGTCCTTCGACACCATAAATCCGGCGCTTGTCATCTTCCAGATTGATGGTCATGTCGGTTTTATTGATGCTGATAGTTTTATCTGACAGCGAATAATAGGCCGCCAACTGCGTACGCAGATTATCCCCGGTATAACGCCAGCCCAGCTCGTACGCATCAACTTTGATGCCATCCAGTTTCGAGTCATTAACGTTCACGCTGTTGGTGAGGTTGTAATGCCCGTTAGCTAACTGATAGGTGCCCGATCCGTAATATTTTGCCAGGTCGGGGATTTCAAAGCCCTGCGAGAAGTTAAACCACACCTGCTGACGTTCGGTGATGCGTCCTAAAATACCGGCGTTGAACAGCAGATTGTTGTAATCGGTCGAACCACCGGGCACAGCATCGGCTGAGGTTGCGCGGCCGGTGGCGATGGCTTGTTGCTGGGCGTAGCCAACAAAATCATCAACCTTATTTTTGGTGTACTGATAACGCACGCCACCGCTCAGCGTAATGGCATCGAAGTCATAACTGGATTGCAGGAATGGCGCGAGATTGGTGATGCTGTAGCCCGGATAGCGGCCGACATTGTAGGCATTATCCAACGTCATCCCACCGCTTTGGGCTGCGGTATTCAGGTCAAAGAACTGTTGGTTGGCATCAAAGGTTTCATGCTCAGCGTCAACGCCGTAAGTCAGCGTCAGCGCGTCAACTGGCTTGCTGTTGAGGGTCAACTTGCCGCCATAAAAATCGGTTTTCTGCTGCGAGGCACCGATACTGGTCACGCGACCGCCGCTCAGCGTCGGGAAAGGATAGAAGGTCAGATTTTCATCACGATAGTAAATCTGCGCCACCAAATCCTGACCGAGAAAATCGGTATTGGAATATTGCAGGTTAATCAGATGGCGTTCGGTGCCAGGTAAACGATCCGAGTTAAGATTGCCGGAGTTGTAAGCATTGCCCGATCCGGTGACGGCGGAGAAATTCTGCCCCAGATACAAGCCATGCTTGCCGTCTGATTCGCTCTTAAAATACTGCGTGGTCAGTTGCAGCTGCTGATTGTCATCGATGTTAATCGTGCCGGTGCCCATCACATCCAGACGATCGGAATATTGCAATCCGGTTTGGGTGTTATCGATGATCACCTCATCGCCTTTGCCGTCATACCAGCCGCCGTAACGCTGATAGGCAACTGACAAGCGTCCAGAGGCATTATCGTTGCCGCCGCTCACCGCCGCAGCGACGTTTTCATCATGGTCATTGTGACTGTTAAAGCCGCTTTTCATGCCGGTTTGCAGCTCAACTTGCTTATCCGCCTGGCCTTTTTTAGTCACGATGTTGATCAGGCCGCCGGTGCTGCCGCCGCCGTACAGTGACGTCGCGCCGGAAATCACCTCAATATGCGCAATGTTGAACGGATCGATGGAATCCAGTTGGCGACTGTCGCTGCGCGATGAGTTGAGGCGCACGCCATCAACCATCACCATCATCGAGCGGCCACGCATATTCATGCCATAATTGGTGCGGCCCTGACTGCTGACATCCATGCCCGGAATCAGCTGCGCCAGCACTTCCTTCAATTCCTTCCCGCCTTGCACCTGCTGCTCAATTTCGGCCTGTTCGATAATCCAGGTGGTTTGCGCCATTTCCGCCACACTGCGATGCGCGCGACTGGCAGAAACCACCATTTGATCGTCCTTTGCTTCTTCGGCCCAGGCGCCAGAAGAGATCATTGCAAGCAAACAAGGTTTTAATACCCAGAGATACGGCTGTTTCATTTGTTATTTTTTTCCGATGACGTGTTCAATACTGAACAGAATTAACGGGTTGTTGATGATCCTGAACGTGCGTTTCTGGCTGCTGTGTGCGCCATTGGATTACGCCAGGGGTAGTCGCCAGCTCGAAAGGCTCATTCGGGTGCGCGCGGTTAAGGATGCGCGCAGCACGCCAGGCCATCAGGCTGAGTTGGGGTTCGGCAATACCGAGGCTTTGCATCCCGGCATTGACGGCGAATAGGCTGTTGGTCGCCGATCCATCCCAGTTGAGGGTGAAATCGGTGTTGATGTGGAAATTCTCATCACGATCCAGTTGCAAGCGATGGGCAATGGGCGCCAGGAACGCAGGACGCGTGGGCTGGTAGCCGGTGGCGAAAATCACCACATCGCTGGTGAGTTGTTCTTCACCGTGATCAAGTCGATGACGCAATGTTAACTGCTGCGCATCCGCTTGCGGCTGAATACGCGTCACCGAACGAGAAGGCATCAGATGTGCCCAAGGCTGTTCGCGCAGCACTTCAAAACGGTGATACATCGCGCGGTAGATGGCGAGTAACGACTCGGTGGTGATGCCATCGGAGGTCATCTTTTGCTCGCTAAGCATCTGCTGGCGTGCGCTTGCCCCTAATGTCGAGAAGCTTTCGAGATATTCCGGCGTGAAGTACTCGTTGGCAAAGGCGGCTTCATCCAGCGCGTTGTAGTTATTGCGGCGTGAAACCCAGTTCAGGGCCGCAGGCTGGCCCCATTCGCCACGGAAGATATTGAGGAACAGATCGGCTCCGCTCTGACCGCCGCCAACCACAGTGACGCGTTTGCCGGCCAAATCCGGCTTGCGCAGCATCATTTCACTGGCGTGGAAGCAGCGATCGCTCTGTTCCGTCACGCAATCGGGCAGATTGGCCTGTTTACCGATGCCGAGGCACACATGTCGCGCCTGGAAACGCTCTTTGGCGGTTTCAACAGTGAACAGCTGCGTAGCATCATCAAAACTGACGCGGGTAACCGGCTGGTTAAACGCCAGATTGCTTAAGCGCGCGGCCACCCAGGCGAGATAATCTGAGAACTCCTCGCGCGAAACGGTGCGCTGTTCGGTAGTCAGGAAACGATAGAATTTTTTTCGCTGAACCAGATAGTTAACAAAGCTGTAGCGATTGGTGGGTTCGACCGCGCTCACCAGATCTTTGAGAAAACTGGTTTGCATCGCGCAGTCCGGCACCATCATGCCTGGATGCCAGGCAAAATGCGGTTTCCGCTCGAGAAACAGCGAACTAAATCCTTCCAGCCCTTCAGCGAGCGCGGCTACGCTGAGGTTGAACGGCCCAATGCCGATGCCAATGAAATCATACGTCTTCATTCTGCGGACTCCTGGGTGACCAGATAGAGTGGGTTAGCAAGATTGGTAAGGTAGTTCGGCAACATACGGCTACCGCCGTCATGCTCGGAGAACGTCAGCTTTACCGGATTGAGGATGACGCGGATGATCTGCGGCTTGAACAGATCGAACAGCGCAAAGCGATCGGCCATTGCCGGATGTTTGGCCATGTATTGCTGGAGTACATTGGCAAGCAGTTGATAGAAATACCGTTCACTGATGCCCGCGCTGATGGTGTGACGCGAGATAAAGCGCAGCACGGTGACAAAATGGCCGGTTTGCAAATCGTGGATCAGATAGTCGGCGCTGAGGCGCGCGGTGACATCTTTGACCGCGGCGGGCAGGGAAGCCAGCTCCGGGAAATCGTGATCGACGAGGCGCATATCGCCCTGAAAATCTTTCAGCAGGATGCGCTGCGGAATATGGTCTTTCATCACCAACGTCACGTTCTGACCGTGCGCAATCAGCGCCACGCCGTAACGGCACATCAGGTGATAGAACGGGATCACCACCACGGTAAACATCCGGCTCAACCAGCTTTCCGCATCCAGCCCCGACCGCTTGATCCACGCATCAATCAGCGGACGACCTGCGTTGTCGGTTTCCATCAGCGCGGCCATCAGCACCGCTTGCTCACCCGGCTGGAGATAGACGGAAGGATTTTCGCGCCAGATGACTCCCAACATTTCCTGATAGCGATAAGGCGCCTGCGGCAAGGCGGCGTAACCTTCATGAGCCAGATAGCCGGCGGCCGGTTCCGCCAGAATCTGCGCGCCAGTGGCGCGTAAAGTGGGGTCTTGCGCGAACTGCTGCTTTAACCATGCAGAGGCTTGCGGCCCGGCAGCGATGTATTTGCCGGGAATGCCGCGATAACACGAGGTGTTATAAATCGTTAGCGGCAGTTTGATATCAAAGCGTGCAGGACGGCTGGCATTGGTCAACGTACGCAGCGACTGCTGGGCCAAATAGCTGTCACCAAATTCGCCCAGTTCGATCAACTCGCCGCGCGCCAGATAAGGCAGGAAATGCAGGGCAATTTTTTGCTGCCACTGCCACGGATGAACCGGCAAGGCTAGCCAGTTGTCATCCAGATTTAAGGATTGCCAGCGCTGGTGGAAGCGCGCCAATTCGGCTTTATCCAGGGCACTGGCGAGCAGTGCTGAGATATCGCAGTCTTCTTCATGGCTCCAGACTAACTTGTCGCGTCGCACCGCAATCCAGTGCAGACGAAAGCGATTTTGATACTCTGGCGCGTAGGCGTGCAGCGCATCCAATCCCCATCCACGGCGGCCTTTGTTGAAAATAAATTTAGGGTGCCCGCTGAGCAGGCATTGCAGTTCATCAGCATCAAGATTAATCAGATCGTCGGCGGACAGCGGCTGGCGCGCTTCCAGCAACTGCATATCGCCGCGCAGCGTGGCATAGAGATCTTCCAGATGCTCGGCGGTTTGTGCATCGTTCATCTGTAAAACCTGAGCCAGCTGGCGCAACAGCGTGTCGGCTTCCAGCGGCCCACCACTCAATGAAGCCGGATCGATGTGCAGCCAGCCCCAAATACTGCGATTGGCATTAAGTTCCCAACACACTGAACCTACGGGGATTTCCCAGCGACCTGATGATTTTTCGACCGCGTCGAGCGCTTGCTCATATTCAAGTTCGGCGAGAATTTTGGCGATCATCTCGCGATTCACACGTTGCCACATCACAAGCCCACCTCCGCAAAGAAACGGTGGCGTTCACTCATCACCAAGCGGGAACGCTTGTGGGGAAAATCGAACTCTTTAAGGGTGTCAAAACCTGCAACCGGCAGATGGCGGAACAGACGCTGATTGTCGTAGCGCGGTTCCGCCACCACGCGCTGCGTGCGCGGTTCATCGAGATACAGGTAATGTGTGAGCCCGCGCAGCCAGCTACGGATAAAGTGCGCGCCACGCCAGGCTTCTTCGCCAACCAGCATATGCAGACCGCGATCAAAAGGCTGCCAGCGGTAATGGCGGCCAATACGATCTTCGGCGGCCCAGTAAATCTCAAAATAGCCAAATGGTTGATCGTCAAAGCAACCGATCAACGGATAGCAGTAGGCGGAGTCGAGTTGCTTGCGCAGGTAATTTTCCTGATCGGCCTGCGGGCCGGCCATTTCCCAGAAAGCGTTAACGCGCGGTGAGTTCATCCAGCGGGTAAAGCGCTCGGCGTCCTTTGCCACATCAGCAACGCGGAAACTCAGCGTGCGTTTGATCTGCGCATCGTAACGCCGATAGACCTCGCCAGCGGGCCTGAGCGGACGAACCGGATAGTAGAGCTGACGTGCCGCATCGAACTGCATTTTTTCATGGGGTTTTGCCTGTTTAGCACGGAGCCACAGCGGTAACTGCCAGAAGGCTTCACGTACAACATAGTCGCCGTTGACAGCAGCGAATAGCGCTTGCGCTTGCGGTTCATCCCGCCATTGATCCCACGGAAGTTGGATGCCGCTAAGCTGCGGCGCGGCAATCAGTAACTGATCGATCGCTTCCACCAGCCAGCCATCGGGAATATCGGCGACAAACTGCAATGTCGCGCTGTTATCCAGCCCCAGCTGCAACGGCAGCGCCTGATCGGTAAGCGTGCATTGGAAGCCATTGAGGCCGTGAACAATATTTGCCTGTGGCATCACGCTTTCTCCCGGTAAAACGGATTGTGGAAATCGAAGTAGATCACGGCCGGATCGGCGATGGTGTTTTCGTTGTGATCGTGCAGGTAGCAATGGAAGTTGCCTTTGCAGTTCCAGTGTTTGCTGTCGAGAACGTAATCAAGGCAATCGGTGTTTCGGACGCGTTGGCGTAACTCAGCCAGCTTGTCGCGAACCATCGACATCAGATGTTCTTCTGAGGCAAAGCCAGCCGCACCGAGCGCGGCGGTGACGGCAAGCGTGGAATTAACCAGCAGGTAATAGGGGAAGTAGCGCAAGACCTGTTCGCGACTGAAGGTATTTTCCGCATCGGCCTCACCGATTTGGCTGATCCACTCGCGGGCGTTTGCAGTGAAGCCGCTGCCCTGGCAGTCGCGATACAGCAATCCAACCGGCAAATCCTGCTGCATTTCAACCAGGATGTTTTGCTGATGCGCCAGCAGCACCAGGCCGTAATCGGCTTCTGTACTGAATAGCGGCAACAAGACGTGATCGCAGTAAGCATTGAGCCAGCACTGCGCCGCCTGCGCTAACGACAATCCCAGTCGGGTACTCAGACGTCTTACTGCCACCGCGAGTAAGCTGTCTCCACCATCCGGAGCCGCTTGCGTCAAGCTCACCAGCACGTTGGTCTGGGTTTGTGGGGTGTCAAACAGCAGGTTCACGCGAAACGCCATCAGGCTCTCTTCCTGGACGCTGCCATCAACCGAACGTAATCCGGCCCAGCCATCCTCCTGCATAACGCGCATAGTGGGATGCTGCATTTGCAGCGCCTGCCATTGCGGCGTATCGGCTAAACGCGCCAGACGCATGCCACGTTTCACCTCTTTCACCGACAAGGTGCGTACCGAATTGGTCAGACGTACGCTAAGGGAAAATTTAATCATGTCATTGCTGATGGGCGAATAGAGCGAGCGCGACGAGCTGGTTGGTAGCCAGGCATGACCGGATTCACCAACATCGACCAACGCGCCGTTGGATATCAGCTTTTGACACCATGCCTGTGATAACAGATGACGCGCTTGCCATGGGTGCATCGGCACCAACCAGCGCGTGTCGGTAAACTGGCTCAACAGTTCAGGCGCACTCTGCGCGGCAAAACGCTGCAAACGGGCGCGTAGTGACAATCCCAAACTCTCGCCCGTCACATACTGACAATCGACCGAGAACCAATGCAGCGGGAAGTCTGAACCAAAGTCAGGCAGATAGCGGCGAGCTTCTGCTTCATCAAAAGGTTCATGCGATTTTGGTGCGGGATGGAACGCGTGCCCCACCAGCAGCGCCTGTTCCGCATCGGCAAATGACAGTGGCTTGTGTCGCAACGTTGGCCAGCGATGGCGCAAATTGATCGCCTGCCAGGTATTGGCATGACTTTCACACACTCGCTGCTGGAATAAATCGATGACGTTGCTGCTCAACTCTGCGCGGATGGCGGGCATGTCCATCATCAGTGATACCAGCGTCTCAAAACTGATCGGTTTACCTTGCGGTGATTCTGGGCTGACCAGCAGGGCGGGAAACTGATACTGATGATGCTGAGTGGGAGAAAAATAGCGCAGTGGCAAACGCAGTGCATGCGATGGCGACAGCGCCAGATAGATGTGGGCTTGCTGTCCTTGCTGTGCATCTGGAATGTACTTCCAGTCACGTGTTTCCCGAAAAAATGCATTGAGAAAACACTGTGCCGCCACGTCCACGCCTGACGGCTGAGGCAGGTAATCCATAAGATAATCTCACTTAGCAACTGATAATGATTATCGTTATGATAAGTATTTCATTTACATTGGCAACAGATTTTGCAATATTTACATACAAGTTATGTCGATTATTCCCCTGTTTTTAACGGTGTTTTTACATATTAATGGCTTCTTTTGCTGATTTGTTAAGTAGGAAAGTGATAAGGAAATCCAATTGGCCACTGGCGTTATGCGCCGGTTTGCTGGGGATTGGTCAGAACGGCTTATTGGTAGTGTTGCCGCAAATGGTGGCGATGACCGGCCTGTCATTGTCGACCTGGGCAGGACTGCTGCTGTTTGGTTCGATGCTGTTTCTACCTGCTTCGCCGTGGTGGGGCAGAGTCTCGGAAGAGAAAGGCTGTAAGTGGGTGGTTGTGACGTCGCTGGTCGGCTATTTACTCAGTTTTTGCCTGATGGGGCTGGTGGTGTGGCTGATGGCTGAAAAAACCATCGGCTTGGGTTTAGGGCTGAGCGGATTGGTGATCTCACGCGTGATCTATGGCTTAACGGTGTCGGGAATGGTGCCTGCCGCGCAGACATGGGCGATGCAACGCGCAGGAACGGACCAGCGCATGCAAGCACTGGCGACTATCAGCTCAGGCTTAAGTTGTGGGAGATTGCTTGGGCCACCGTTGGCAGCGCTCACCTTGAGCATTCATCCCACCGCGCCACTCTGGTTAATGGCTATCGCGCCTCTTGTTGGGTTGCTGCTGATTTACGGGCAATACAACGATCCTCCGCTGCAAGCCATCACACATCAATCAGCGCGAATGAACCGCGGATTACTGCCGTTTCTCTGTTTGGCGGCGTTGCTTGCCGTCAGCATTAGCTTGATGCAAATCGGTCTTTCACCGCTCCTCGGTGGTTTTATTGCAACCCCGGCAGCGGTTAGTCATCATGTTGCGTGGCTGTTGAGTCTTGCGGCCGCGAGTACTTTGCTGGCGCAATTCCTGATTGTGCGGCCGCAGCGATTAAGCGTGAAACCGCTGCTGCTGGTTGCCGCCATCTTGATGAGCGTCGGGCTTAGCGTGATGGTCACGGGCCAGCTACTCTCGCTGTATGTCGGCATTGCCGTGACATCATTCGGTGCGGCGATGGCTACGCCTGCCTACCAATTGCTGCTTAATCAAAAGCTTTCGCTCGGTAAGGGCGCGGGTTTGATCGCCACCAGCCATACGCTGGGTTACGGCCTCAGTGCCTTGCTGGTCCCTTTCATCACGTGGCTTTCGGGACAACACCATTTGCTGGCGGGGGCGTGTATCGCGTCACTTATCTTCCTCGTGATCACCTGCGGTCTGGGATTCACCACTCACTCTCAACGTGCGCGCTAAGCGCCAGGAAACACTATGTCTAGCGTTCTCGGCTACCGGGTATTCAATGTCACGCTACTGCATAAAACATGGTTATCGCCTTCGATCATGCGTTGCGTGTTCACCGGAGCAGAGGTTGGCATGATGAAGATGGATGGCCCCGATCAGCGGATAAAATTGTTGTTCCCATCGCTGAGTGGCCTGGCGCCTGCGCTAGTGTCTGACCAATCCTGGTGGGAACAGCTTAAAAGCTTGCCGCAGGCGCACAGGCCAATTCCACGCACCTACACGTTGCGCGGCGTTGCGGCTGCCGAATGTCTGATGGATGTTGAGTTTGCGATTCATGGTCGCGAAGGGATCGCGTCAGCCTGGGCGATTGATGCCAAGCCAGGCGATGCGCTGCAAATCGTTGCGCCCAACAAACAACACATCGCTGACAGTGGCGGCTATGAATGGCGTCCGCATCCAAACGTTGAGCGCGCATTGATCGTTGCTGATGAAACCGCGCTGCCAGCGGTGAAGGGGATTCTAGAGCAGATGGCGAAGTGGGCTCATCCGCCCAAGGTGCAGATTTTTCAGGAAATCCCGCTGGACGAAGACCGCCTCGATTGGCGTGCGTATGGGTTTGCTGAGGTTTATTGGCTGCCGCGCGGCAATGCCGAGTATGGTTCTGCCTTGCTAAGTGCACTAAAAAACCGGGTAATGATTCCAGCTTACGCCCTTAATTCACAGAATGATGACATCGACGTTGAAGGCGATGTGCTTTGGCGCGGAGCGGAGAACCAAGGTAATCAATTTTATGGCTGGGTTGCCGCTGAATCTTCTGCGGTAAAACATATCCGGCGTTATCTGGTCGGTGAACGCCATGTCGCCAGCGAGAATGTCAGTTTTATGGCGTACTGGAGTAAGGGAAAAGCGTGTTGAATTGCCCGTTAACGTGGAAGCTAAGGGCAAACTTAATCAAGACTGAAGCGCATTCCATTCGTCGCGGGTGATCTCCCACAGCTCGGAATCGAGTAAACCGCTCACATACTCTTTCTTGCCTGTACTGATGAGCCGCATGCCGCTACTGGATGAGATGCGCTGAGATCGATTATTCAGCGCTGCTTTCGGTGCGCGCAACAGCGGCTTATTAAGGATATTGAACCAGTAATCTGTCACAGCAATACTGGCCTCGCGCATATAGCCCTGCTTTTGATATTCCGGCGCCAACCAGAATCCACGGTTGTTATCTTCAACGTCATAAAGGCAGATCAAACCCATTATATCTTCAGGTGCTTTATGACCTCTTATGGTCCAGAACCACGCAATTCCTTTTGCCATATCAGGCAGTGCCACATTATTCACATAACTACTGGCACCGTCGTCAGGGTAAGGCCAGGGCACTGAGGCGACTATATAGCGCACTATTTCCCAACGCGGATAGAGTTTCTGAATTTGAACCGCATCTTCCGCCATCAGTGGTTGAAGTTGCAGGCGTTCGGTTATTAACGTGGGGATCGTCATCAATCAATGTCCTTTTGCCAAAAGTCTCTCGTCTAACCAATTTAGCATGGCATTTCTATCTTGCTAAAAACCGTTATTCATTCATTACCGCTGATACTCAGTAGAGCCAATGCGTTGTCAGCGATCTCCTGAGAATAGGAAATGATATTAATCGCCAAAGTGGAAATATTTGTAACAAACACTAAAATGTTATGTTATAACATAATCTTTTGGTGGGTTGAGAAATTATCATGAAATTGAATCAGTATGCCGTACTTCTGGGGTTGGTATTGAGTTCTCAAGCGTTTGCACACGCGGGTCATTCACATGGCGCACCGCTCAGTGAGAAAGAAATTAGCGCGGCGAATGGCGTGTTTGCTAACAGCGATATCAAAGATCGCCATCTTTCTGATTGGGACGGCGTATGGCAGTCGATCTATCCATACGCCAAAGATGGCAGCCTGGATCCGGTTTTCCGTAAGAAGGCTGAAGCGGATAAAACCAAGTCATTCGCTGATATTAAGAATTACTATTTGAAGGGTTATGCTAGCACCATGACCGATATTGGCATTGAAAACGGCACGATGGAATTTACCGTGAACGGAGCAGTAAGTGCCTGCAAATATGACTACAAAGGTTATAAGGTGCTTAACTACGTTTCAGGTAAAAGAGGCGTTCGCTATCTTTTTGAATGCAGTGAAAAGAAAAGCACTGCACCTAAATATGTGCAATTCAGTGACCATATTATCAGCCCGCGGAAATCATCGCATTTCCATATCTTCACCGGAAATCACTCGCAAGCAGCGCTCTTTGCCGAACTTGAGAATTGGCCGACATTCTTCCCGTATCAGTTAACTAAACAGGAAATTGTTGAAGACCTACTGCATCATTGATATCGAAAAAGTTGAATTTAAAGTTGAGTATATTAAGCCCGCTTCTGGAACGAAGCGGGCGGAAAGATTATTTAGCCAACAGTTCGTTACGAACGATTTCTGCACCAGCGCTTAATGCGCGCAGTTTGCCACTCGCGACACCACGTGGTAATGGCGTCATGCCACAGTTGGTGGATGGATAGAGGTTTTCAGCATCAACAAATTGCAGCGCTTTACGTAAGGTCTCCGCCACTTCTTCTGCGGTTTCAATCGTATGAGTCGCCACATCAATCGCGCCAACCATCACTTTTTTACCGCGAATAAGCTCCATTAATTCCATTGGAACGCGCGAGTTTTGACACTCCAGCGAAATAATATCGATTTTTGATTTTTGCAGTTTAGGGAAAATACCTTCGTATTGGCGCCATTCAGTGCCTAAGGTCTTTTTCCAATCGGTGTTGGCTTTGATGCCATAACCGTAGCAAATATGCACCGCTGTTTCGCATTTCAGGCCTTCAACCGCTCTTTCTAATGCGGCAATGCCCCAATCATTCACTTCATCGAAAAACACGTTAAAGGCCGGTTCATCGAATTGGATAATATCCACGCCAGCCGCTTCTAATTCTTTCGCTTCTTCATTCAGAATCTTGGCGAATTCCCAAGCCAGTTTTTCACGGCTTTTATAATGGGCATCATACAGCGTATCGATCATGGTCATCGGGCCAGGCAGCGCCCACTTGATCGGTTGCTTGGTTAATTGACGCAGGAATTTCGCATCTTCAACGAACACCGGTTTTTGACGCGATACTGCACCCACCACGGTTGGTACGCTGGCATCGTAGCGATTACGGATACGCACGGTTTCACGCTTCTCGAAATCAACGCCGCTCAAGTGTTCAATAAAGGTGGTGACAAAGTGTTGGCGCGTCTGCTCGCCATCGCTAACAATATCAATCCCGGCCTGAAGTTGATCTTCCAGGGTTAAACGCAACGCATCTTGTTTGCCTTCAATTAACGCTTGATCCTGCAATTTCCACGGTGACCAAAGCGTCTCTGGCTGTGCCAGCCAGGAAGGTTTTGGCAAGCTGCCAGCGGTCGAAGTGGGTAACAATCTTTTCATGATAAATAACCTTGTAATCTTAGTTAATCAAAGCGCGTAATTAGCAGACCATTGCTCAAGAATGGATTGATAAGGTTTAATGAAAGTCTCTTCCGTAAACTTCCCTTGTTCAACCGCTAATTGGCTGCGTTCTTCGCGATCGTAAACAATGCGCGTTAATGAATAATCCTGGTGATTCAGGGTTGGCTGATAGCATTTTGCCGCCGCTGAATTAGCGTTATAAATTTCTGGGCGGTAGATTTTCTGGAACGTTTCCATGGTGCTAATGGTACTAATCAGCTCCAAATCGCTGTAATCAGCGGTTAAATCACCAGTGAAATAGAACGCTAACGGCGCCACGCTATTAGCAGGCATGAAATAGCGCGCATGCAGGCCCATTTTAGCGAAATATTTATCGGTCAAAGAATATTCATCTTGCTGATATTCAATACCCAAAACCGGATGTTGGTAATCCGTTCGACGATAAACATTTTTGCTGGACACACTCAGGCAGATAACCGGTGTTTTGCTGAAATGCTGTTTATAAACGTCAGAGTTCACGAAGGATTTAAAAATATTGCCGTGCAGCTCGCCAAAACTCTCTGGCAATCTTTGCTCAGGCTGGTTCTTCATGTGATCCAACAGCACGACGCTGAAGTCATAATCTCGCACGTAAGAAGAGAAGTTATTGCCGACAATCCCTTCAATGCGTTGATGGGTTTTTTTATCAACGATAATGGTTTTTAGGATCTCAATCGCCGGGAAGGTTTTGCCGTTACCTTCAATATCAATTTCCACTGAAATGATATCCAGCTCGACAGCATAGCGATCGCCGTTGGGATTATCCCAGTGCGCCAGGGAATTGAAACGGTTGTCCATCATCATTAAGGCGTTGCGCAAGTTGGCCTGGCGATGGGTTCCTCGCGCCAGATTGGCAAAGTTAGTAGTGATACGCGTGTTCTGAGAAGGGTTGTAGTTCTCATCGAAACGCGTGCTCTTAATGGTAAAGGCAAAATCGTTGTTCATCGCAATCTGGCATCCTAATTTCTGATATATAACCTGAACGAATTGCTTACTTTTCAGGATTTTTTCATTTACTTACTTCTTCAATAGTCTTCATCTTGACTACAAAAAAATAACAGAGCCTATTTATGCCTAACTCGTTGATTAAGTTAAAGTGATATAAATTCACCGAACATGAAGGAATTTCATGTTCAATGTTTTTCATGCGGAGGATTGAAGGTTCGATATCATTTTTTGGAAAAAAATGAACGTATCGAAGGAAGTAACAAGCGGTCACCATAAATGGCGACCCTACGAATATTAGTGTCGCGCACCTACGAAAACGTTGGTCATGAAGAAAATTCAGCTAATCGCGATCACTTGCCTGATGTGCTGAACGCCAATTTCGCCGCAAAACACAAAAACAGTCCGCCGGTTGCGCGATCCATTGCCCTGATCACGCGACTTTTCTTCAACACGCCAGAGGCAAAATGGGTGGAGAGAATCAGCGTAGTCGACCAAACCGTACCGATCAGCACATGAATACCGACCAAAATAAATGTCCAGATGAACGGCGAATGCCCGGCAGGAATAAACTGCGGTAAAAACGATACGTAGAAAATCCCCACCTTTGGATTCAGCACATTGCCCAGCATGCCTTTGATAAACCAATTGTTACGCGGGGAAGTGGCACCTTCTTCTTGAATGAATGTCGATCTCGGGCGCATCAGCAAATGCAAACCCAGCCAGCATAAGTAAGCCGCGCCGCAAATTTTCAGGATGGTGTAAGCCAGCTCAGAAACCGCCAGCAGCGCCCCTAATCCCAGTGCGACAACCGCGCCCCAAATGAAGCAACCGGTATTGATGCCCAA
This sequence comes from Pantoea sp. CFCC18179, assembly GCF_059412405.1. Taxonomy (NCBI): domain Bacteria; kingdom Pseudomonadati; phylum Pseudomonadota; class Gammaproteobacteria; order Enterobacterales; family Erwiniaceae; genus Pantoea; species Pantoea sp. CFCC18179. Next base: position 357,933 of record NZ_JBNBPM010000003.1, read on the forward strand.
TGCGGTATGGAAGGCTTTTTTACCGCCTTCAGCGCAGGCGGTTCGCAGGATCAACGCGGTATCGAGGCCGGGCGTCAAAGTCAGTAGCAGTGCAGCAAAGGAAAACGCGAGGAGTGAATCGTGGACTGACATTTTCTATCTCCGAAAGCGAAGATGTTATCCATTTGTTACCTGAGCATCAATATCTCGCCACATGAAATTTTGTCCTGCACCCACGTATCACCCGCGAACAAGGCAGGCAAGCTGGCACAGCAACCAGCATTGCCGCTATAATCGCTGAAATTTTTTCAACTGGCTTAGATATCAAAATGGCAAAACTTACCTTACAAGAGCAGCTGCTAAAAGCAGGACTGGTCAGCAATAAAAAGATGGAAAAAGTGCAGCGCACGGCGAAAAAATCGCGCGTGCAGGCACGTGAAGCCAGAGAAGCGGTAGAAGAGAATAAGAAAGCGCAAATCGAGCGTGATAAGCAACTTAGTGAACAGCAGAAGCAAGCCACGTTAGCGAAGGAAGTAAAAGCGCAGGTCAAGCAGCTGATTGAGATGAATAAAATCGACATCGCCAAAGGCACGATTGATTTCAACTTCACCGACAACAACTTAATCAAAAAAATCGCGGTGGATAAGCTGACACAAACCCAGCTGATTAATGGTCGCCTGGCGATTGCACGTTTAATCGCAGACAACAACGGTGAAGCCAAATACGCCATCATCCCAGCTAGCGTGGCGGATAAAATTGCCCAGCGCGATGCCGACAGTATTGTATTAAATAGTGCGCTGAGTCAGGAAGCGCAGGATGAAGACGATCCGTATGCGGATTTCAAAGTCCCAGACGATTTGATGTGGTAATTAAAATGGGCTGGGATTGTGTGCAGTAATCGGTTCTTCGGTGATTGGATGGACAAAATGCAGTTCGCTGGCGTGTAACATCAAACGAGATGTTTGTTCGCTGCCTGGCACCAACAGCCCACCATACAGATCGCAGCCTAAGATCGGGTGCCCCAATTGCTCACAGTGAATACGCAGTTGATGGGTGCGCCCGGTTTCTGGCGTGAGTTGCACCCGCGTCACCGACAACAAAACGCCGTTTTCCATCGGCCGTTCAATTCGCTCAATCACCTGATAGCGCGAGCGCGCCGGTTTGCCGCTGATGGCGCAAATCTTCATGCGCGGAAACAGCTCGGCATCTTTGGCAATCGGCGCATCAATCACACCTTCCTCTGGGTTTACACGCCCACACAGCAGCGCGCTGTAAATCTTGGTGACGCTGCGCTGGCTGAATTGCTGACACAAAGCGGCATTGATCGCCTTATTACGCGCAATCACCATTAACCCTGATGTACCAAAATCCAATCGATGCACCAGCGTGCAGCCGGGAAAGATCTTCACCAGTCGATAATGCACTGAATCGAGATTTTGCGGATTCTTGCCTGACAAGCTAAGCAAGCCGCTGGGTTTATTGATCAGCACCAGATGCGCGTCCTGATAGAGAATCTCTATCTCGTCGTGGCATGGCGGGGCGATAAAGGTATCGACAATGACTGACATCATGCTGCCCGGTTGCAAAGGGAGGCGGATGATAACCAATTTAGCCTGAGCTGGCGAATCTGGATGCCCGCTCGCACAGGCGAAATTTATCGTCCAGACTTAAGTGGTCTGCGCGGACGATGTGCATTAAACTGCGCGTCGAACTTTTTTAGATTAATGATTAATTAGGCGGCACTGGCGATGAACGGAACAATCACAACCTGGTTTGAAGACAAAGGTTTTGGATTTATTAAAGATGAAAACGGTGATAACCGTTATTTCCATGTGATTAAGGTCGCCAATCCTGAGCTGATTAAGAAAAACGCCGCTGTCACCTTCGAACCGACCACCAATAACAAAGGTTTGTCTGCGTATGCAGTGAAAGTGGTGCCGGAAAGCAAATACATCTTTATCGCCGGTGAGCGTCTCAAACTCACCGCAATCAAATCGTTTCTGGTTTACAGCGAAGAAGTGCCAGCAGATGCAGGCATTGATAAAGAGAATCCGGTGCTGTCAGTCGGCATTTTGATGAACAGCATCAAGCCGAAGTCAGACAGCAAACCAGGCGAAATGCGTGAGCTGAAAAAGCTGGCGATCACCACTTTCCAGGGCTCGACGCTGATCTTCTCGGCGGATGAAGTCGACATCGATGCCACGGTGAAAATGCTTAAGATGAAGTGAGTTCGGCATGCAGGTGCGCATGAGTGCGCACCTGAATTTGTGGATTAAAAACTCTGCCAATCAGCGTCGTTCACCACCGCAACCCGCGCGGGTTTGGCAAGTGCAGGCGAACGCATCACCAGCGGTGATTGAGGTGCAATTCCCGCATCCGCAACCTGAAATTTCCCCACCAACTGATTCAAACTGCCGGCTTGCTGTTGCAGCGACTGTGAAGCGGCAGAAGCCTGTTCTACCAGCGCGGCGTTTTGCTGCGTCACATCATCCATTTGATTTACCGCTTGCTGCACCTGAAGAATGCCCTGGCTCTGCTCAACCGCCGCCGCCGCGATCTCTTCGACTAACTGGCTAACCTGATGAATCGCATCGTTCATTACGCCCATATTGCGGCCGACATCGTTGGCCTGCGCGGCACCGGCTTCGGTCAGGCGATGTGACTCTTCAATCAATGCTTTAATCTCGCGTGCGGCAGTGGTGGAACGCTGCGATAAGCTGCGAACTTCACCGGCGACCACCGCAAAACCTTTACCGTGTTCGCCAGCACGTGCGGCTTCGACTGCGGCGTTAAGCGCCAGAATATTGGTTTGGAAGGCGATGCCTTCAATGATCGACACAATCTCGGTCACTTTGCGTGAACTGCCACGGATGTTATCCATCGTCGATAGCATGGTGCTCAGCGAGGCGCTGTTTTGCTCGGATAAGCCGCTGGCGTTGGCGGCTAGCTGACTGGCTTGATGGGTGTTGTCGGCGGTTTGGCGCACGGTTTCACTCAACTCGGTCATGCTGGCGGCGGTTTGTTCGAGTGAAGCGGCTTGCTGCTCAGTACGCGCGGAAAGGTCTTCATTACCCGCCGAAATCTGCACCGACGCGCTACTGACCGATTGCGAAGCCTGACGGACTGAAAGCAGAGCACTGGCAACCCGCTCCATCAAAATATTGAACGAGTGCGCCATATTACCGACTTCATCGCGACGGCTTTCATCGGCTTTGAGCGTCAGATCGAGGTTTTCGCTGGCAGCCATCATCACTTTACCGGCGGCAGACAAGCTGCGACGAATGCGCAACACGGTGAACAGCGATAACAAGCCAAAAATCACCACGGTGCCGGCCACGCCCGCGATGGTGGTCCATAACACGGAATGGAAAGTGCTACGATTGGTGGCGCGCAGGCTATCGCCGAGTGAAATATTCAGTACCAGCTGCTTTTGATAATCGCGGATCAATTGATGAATCGCGGCGCCGATGCCGTCATTGCCCTCCATCAATGCCAGACTGACATCGTTCTGATGCGCACGCGAGGCCGCAAGAAACGCCGGTAGCGCCTGTGTTACCTGGTTGATATTGCTGTAAGCCAACTCTGTCAGCCGTTGATCTTCATCGTTGGAAATATCATTCGCCATGTAGTAATCGGTGAGCGATTTCAAAGCAGCCAGTTGCTGTTGAATTTCATTTTCTACCGCGGGCATTTTGCCGTCATCGGTCTGGCTTTTATGTTTGTATAACGTCAGTGCGAGCTGGTTGCTGTTATCAATCAGTTTGCCGAGATCTTTAATCGAAGGAATAGCATTGGTTTGCACATATTCAAAGCGATCCTGGAAACCCGACAGCAACGAAATCGCGAGCACTGCTTGCAGGATAATCGCGCCAAACAGCATGGAAAAGGTGAGAAACAGACGTTGCGAGATGTTCATCTTATTATCCTTAATCTAAAGGCATCCCTGTAAAGCCGTTCAGGGAAAAGGGCAGATTAATAAACATCGGCAGATTGGGAGATTTAGTTAATTTATTTTTCCATTCGTTAAGCTTTAGGTGATATGTCGCGCAAATTCCCAACACTGACTTTGTCTGTCAGTAATGTCCTACAAAAGATCATCCCAGGACTACAAATCACCACTTCTCCTCCCATATTCCCCTACAGGACTACAACATAAGATCACTGCAATCTGGCGGGTTTCCCTAAGCCGCAGCAATTATTGAGAGTGATCAAACCCATGAATAAAATTTTCCGTGTTATCTGGAATGCAGCAATGCAGCAGTTTGTTGTCACCTCTGAGCTGGCTAAAGGCAAAGTTAAATCCCAATCATCGCGCAGAGCGGTGGCAAGTACGGCGGAAAAAACGGTTGTGCTGTCAGGTTTGGCTGTTGCGATAGCCCTGGCGTTGCCTGTAACCAACGTATTTGCCGCTTCTACTGTGGTGGCGAATGGTTCTGCCGTTGTCGTTGATGGGCAAGATATCGTTGCAACGGGCACGGGAGAAAATTCGCGTGGCTTAAGTGCAACCAACAACGGCACGATTGATTTCAGTAATGGCAGCATCGCCACCAGCGCCGGTACTGCATTTGGCGCATTTGCCGATTCAGGAGCTGTGGTGTCGCTGAGTCAAACTGACATCAGCACCAAAGGTAGTCGCGCGCACGGTATCTATGCAAAAACCGGTGGCACAGTAAAAGGTGATGGCGTGAACATCTCCACCAGTGGATCAACGGCTTATGGCGTTCAAACTGCTGACGGTACAGCGAGTTTGACAAATAGCACCATCAAAACCTCTGGGGCAGCCGCTGTAGGCGCATGGTCACAAGGTGCAGCGGGTAATATCACATTAACGAAAACGGCGGTTGAAGCTTCTGGTGAAAAAGCGCATGCGCTTTATGCGATGACCGGCGGGCAAATGACAGTAGATAACAGCGTCATTAAAGCCACAGGACATATGTCTGTTGGCGCTTATGCTACCGGGGCAGGCAGCACCATCAATATCAATAACAGCAACATCAGTACTGCGGGATCCTCTTCTGAGGCGGTCTATGCGCAGAATGGCGGCAAGGTTAATCTGAATAACACTACTATATTCACTGACAGAATTAACTCTTACGGTTTACGTACCAACGGCACCAATTCCACGGTGAATTTTGATGGTGGAACCATTACGACAACCGGCCCAACCAGAACCATTCAGGCGTTTACTAATTCACAGATGAATATTCGTAACGCCACGATTAATTCCGCAGACTCTGCCGTTCAGGTATTGTCGAATTCCCGATTGGACATCCGGGATACCACAATCAATTCTGAAAACATGGCAGTTGATATTGAAGGCGGCTCGAAAGCGAATCTTGAGGGTGTCACTATTAACGCCAATAATTCAGGTGTTTTTGTTTCGGGTACCAATAGCCAACTGACGGCAAATAACGTTCAGGTTAACAACAGTAATGGCTTGTTCGCATTTCAAGTCGCGTTCGGTGGCAGTGCCACCTTTGACAATATCGAGATCAACCAAGTTGGCAATGCACGGGGGTTAGAGGTATTGGCGGGTGGTACGGCCACTGGCAATAACGTCCGTATTAATATTAATAGCAGTGATAGCGGAGCGGCCTCTCATGCTCTTGCCATTGGTAACAGTAAAACAAACCAATTAGCGTTGAGTAATTCTCAGATTACGCTCAACGGTGCTAATAGCATCGGCGCACAATTTAGCTCCACGCCTGATAGCAATAATACCTTGTCACTCAGCAACAGCAGCATAGCCGCTAGTGAAGGAACGGTTCTTTTGGTTGCAGGTAAGGCGGATACTGTAGTGAACACCTCCGGCTCATTATTAACGGGCGCAACATTGCTCTCTGCTGGCGTTAATAACAGCGGTACGATGAGTAATGTGGAATTAACCGGCGACAATGGTTCTGCATTTAACGGTGATGTAATTATTCAACGTGCCAACACCGCAAAAAACATCATTAATCTGACCAATAACTCAGCCTGGACTGGCGCAACAGATTCACTGGAAACATTGAACGTTTCCAGCGGCAGCGCATGGAACGTTACGCGCAGTTCGGCAGTAGATAATTTAACGCTGGATAACGGCACGCTGGATATGACCGCACCGGGCACCGGTTACAGCGAAGTGACCATCGGCAATCTGACCAGCAACAATGGCACCATCGATTTCAAAACCCATTTAGAGGGCGATGATTCGGTCACTGACGATCTGGTGATCACCGGCGATTACAGTGGCAACAGCAACATCGTAGTGAAAAACGCGGGCGGCACCGGCGCGCAAACACTCAACGGCATCGAGTTAATCCGCGTTGACGGCGACATCAACGGAACGTTCGCGCAGCAAGGCCGCATTGTGGCGGGCGCTTACGATTACCATCTGGTGCAGGACGGCAACAAATGGTTACTGCGTGACGATATGGTTGGCGCGATTGGCGGGGAAAGCGGCGCACCGGTTATTGGCGATGGCATTACGCCAGTTAAAAGCGCGCCGATTACCCGTCCAGAAACCGGCAGCTACGCGGCCAACCTCGCGGCGGCGAACACCTTGTTCACCACTTCACTTGATGATCGTTTGGGTGAAACCCATTACATCGGCGCGGACGGCAACAAACACAGCACCAGCTTATGGCTGCGTAATGCAGGTGGACACACGCGCTTCAGCGACAGTTCTGGTCAGTTGAAAACCACCGGCAACCGTTATGTGATGCAGTTGGGCGGCGATATCGCGCAATGGAGCAGCAATGGCGACGATCGTTTCCACCTCGGCGTGATGGGCGGATACGCCAACGCACAGAGCAACACCCTTTCATCCGTGACCGGTTATTCAGCCAAAGGCGAAGTGCACGGTTACAGCACTGGCGTGTACGCAACCTGGTTGCAGGACAATGCCGAGCAAACTGGCGCATATGTGGATAGCTGGATGTTGTACAACTGGTTTGATAACAGCGTGAAAGGCCAGGATATCGCGCCCGAAAGCTACAAATCCAAAGGGATCACCGCGTCGCTGGAAGCGGGTTACAGCGTTAAAATGGCTGATCTGAGCGAGCGTTCCAGCTTCTATCTGCAACCAAAAGCGCAGGCAACCTGGATGGGCGTGCAGGCTGATGATCATCAGGAGCGTAACGGCACCCGCGTAGTCGGTGAAGGCAACAACAATGTGCAGACTCGTTTGGGCGTGCGCGCCTACGTTAAAGGCCATAACCCGATTGATGACGGCAAAAATCGTACCTTCGAACCGTTTATCGAAGCCAACTGGATTCATAACACCGAAACCTTTGGCAGCAGCCTGAACGGCGTAACGGTGAAGCAAGCGGGTGCGCGTGATCTCGGCGAGCTGAAAGTCGGCGTTGATGCTAAGCTGAACAACAGCGTGAATCTGTGGGGCAATATCGGTCAGCAGATGGGCGATAAAGGTTATAGCGACAGCAGCGCGATGGTGGGCGTGAAGGTCAATTTCTAATCGCGAGGTTTTTTGGTCACCATAAATGGCGACCCCACAAAAACCATGTAATCCGTAGGGTCGCCATTTATGGTGACCCCACAAAAATCGCTTAATCTGTAGGGTCGCCATTTATGGTGACCGGCGACCCTATATAATCAGGTCAATCAAGGACGGCGGAACAACGCCAAACTCCGTCCTTCCAATTCGAAATCCTTCTCTTTGGTAATCACCAAACCTTTCTTCGCCGAATCCGAGGTACTCAATTCCAGTACCCAACCGCCTTCACCAAACTGCGGAATTTGGAATGGCACATTGCCTTCATACGGATTAAACAGCATCAACACATCATGCCAAATGCCTTCCTCAACTTCTAAATCCGCGCGGCCAAGATACACGCCGAGCGTCGAACCATCATCCCATTGATCGGCCTGCTGAAAACCGCCACCGGCGTTAAACCACTTAATCTCCATGCCATCGCGCCAACTTTCACGGCGCAGCAATGGCTGTTTGGCTCTCAGCGCCAAAATATGGCGGGTAAAATCGCGCAGCGCATCGGCTGATGGCGGCAGATTTTCCCAGTGCAGCCAGGAAATCTCGCTGTCCTGGCAATAGCCATTATTGTTACCGAGTTGGCTACGACCAAATTCATCGCCCGCGAGGATCATCGGCGTGCCGTGCGAAAACAGCAGCGTGGCGAGGAAGTTACGTTTCTGACGCTCGCGTACCGCGTTGATGCCTTCATCATCGGTTGGCCCTTCGGCACCGTAATTGTAGGAGCGGTTTTCGTTGTGACCGTCGTTATTGTCTTCACCGTTGGCTTCGTTGTGCTTCTCGTTGTACGACACCAAATCGTTCAGCGTGAAGCCATCATGCGCCGTCAGGAAATTGATGCTGGCCCACGGACGGCGACCGCGCTGATCATACAGGTCACCAGAACCGAGCAGGCGCGCGGCAAAATCATTGGTCACCATGTCGCCTTTCCAGTATTCACGCACCGTATCGCGGTATTTATCGTTCCACTCCGCCCAGCCTGGTGGGAAGCCGCCAACCTGATAACCGCCAGGCCCGATATCCCACGGTTCGCCAATCAGTTTCAGTCTGGAAAGCACCGGATCCTGCATGATGGCGTCGAAGAAGCCGCCGCGCTGATCAAAGCCTTCAGGCTCGCGGCCCAGCACGGTACCCAAATCGAAACGGAAACCATCGACGTGCATCGATTCCGCCCAATAACGCAGCGAATCGAGGATCATCTGTAACACGCGCGGATGCGAAGTATTCACGGTATTACCGGTGCCGGTGTCATTGATGTAGTAGCGATGCTGATCGGGCAGCGTGCGGTAATAGGAGTAGTTGTCGATGCCTTTGAACGACAACGTTGGGCCAAGCTCGTTGCCTTCCGCGGTGTGGTTGTACACCACATCGAGAATCACCTCGATCCCGGCATCGTGGAAGGCGCGCACCATATCGCGGAAGCCCTGAATGCCGCGCGGACCGAAGTAACGTGTGGCAGGCGCGAAGAAGGCCAGCGTGTTGTAGCCCCAGAAATTTTTCAGGCCACGATCCAGCAGGTGTTGGTCGTCGGGGAAGCCGTGTACCGGCAACAGTTCGACTGTGGTCACGCCGAGGCTTTTGATGTACTCAATCGAAGCCTGATTGCTCATGCCGTCATAAGTGCCACGCATTTCGGCTGGCACCGCCGGATTGAGCTGGCTGAAGCCTTTAACGTGCGCTTCATAAATGACCGTTTTGGACCACGGAATATTTGGGCGATTGGCGTCCTGCCAGTCAAATTCATTTTCATCGATGACGCGGCATTTAGGCGTAAACGGCGCGCTGTCGCGGGTATCAAAGCTGAGGTCTTTTTCCTCATCTTGCAGGTCATAAGCGAAATGCGATTCATCCCACTGCAATTCACCCGCCAGTTCGCGTGCGTAAGGATCGAGCAACAATTTGTTGGGATTAAAGCGATGGCCATTTTCTGGCTCGAATGGGCCGTGCACGCGATAGCCGTACAGCGCGCCTGGCTGCAAGTCTGGAATGTAACCGTGCCACACTTCATGGGTATATTCCGGCAGATCAAAACGGGCAATTTCGTTCTCGCCACTTTGATCGTACAGACACAGTTCCACGCGCTCGGCATGGGCCGAAAACAGGGCAAAGTTGACGCCATTGCCATCATAGTTCGCACCGAGTTTTAGCGCGGAACCTGATGTTATTGTTAAAGATTGATCGTTAGACATCAAAGACTCTCCAATCCTGTTAACCAATGTTGTAAGTGGTCACCCTAAATGGTGACCCTACGAATGTTGGGCGCGGTTTTGTAGGGTCGCCATTTATGGTGACCTCTCAAACGGCTAACTGATTAACACCAGTGGCGCGTACCAGGGCTCATTCTCCAGTAACACCTGTTCGTTGATTAATTCACTCTCCCCAGTTAGCAGATTGCGATAACGGCAATGGGCGAGAGGTTCCGGTAAGGTGATTACGCATTGCGACCAGTCGATGCCGGCAAAACTGAGACGCGGCAGCACCACAATCAACGCGTGATCGCCGTATTGCCGTGCAAACGCGATGACGTGATCTCGCTGCTCGCCGCTCACCTCGAGCGGTTGATAATCGCCAAAGCGGAATAACGCAGGATGCTTGAGGCGTAAATGCAGCAAACGTGCAATCAGTTGCTGTTTAATTTTGCCATTCAGCCAGTCAGGCGGTTCGGTGAAATCCGGTGGCGTAGCGACATCTAATTGCTGGGCGAGCAGGCCGAAATCCGGCAGGCGGCGGTTGTCAGGATCAACCAAACTGAAGTCCAGTGCTTCGCTGCCTTGATAGATATCTGGCACGCCAGGCGCAGTCAATTTGAGGGTGGTTTGCGTCAGGCTGTTGATCAATCCGGCCTGAATAAACGGACGTAACGACTGACTGAAATCGTCAAGGAATTGGGGATTGTTGAGCGACAGCAAATGGCGCGCATAATCCATCACCGCCGTTTCATACGCTTCGTTAGTTTCAGCCCAATCGGTACGCAGCTTAGCTTCGCGCAGCGCCTTTTCCACAAACGGCAGGAAGCGCTCCTCAAGTCGTAGCACGTCTTGCTGCTGCATATTGGCGGGCCACACGCCCGCCAGCGCCTGATACAGCATCCACTCCACTGCGGGTTCCGGTGCCGGGCCATCGTCCAGCTCAACCACTTTGCCCGCATTCATCTGGCGCCAGCGCGCCACATTTTCTGCCCACAATCCCGGCGCTTCACTCAGCGTATACAGGCGCGCACGCGCATCTTCACCGCGTTTGGTGTCATGGGTTGAGGTTGAGGTAATACCATTGGGCTGATGTTGCAGCCTGTTTTGCATCTCACGATGAAAATGCGCCAACGAGAAGGTGTGCGGTAACGGCTCGGCACCGACTTCGTTGATCGCTAGCGCGGCGTGATTGCGGAAGAACAGCGTATCTTCCACTGATTTCGCCATCAGCGGGCCAGTGAGTTGCTGGAAGCGGGTGCGGAACTCATCGGCATCCTTTTCACTTTGTTCATCCACTGCACCTAACAATGCTGCCTGCAACAAGCTCAAGGCTGTGGGTGACGCGCTATTCTTCACGCTCTCCAGCACCCGCTGTAACAGCTCTTCACCTTCATTCGGCATCTCAGCCAGATTACCGTAAGTACGATATACCGGGAACGCCAGCAGCAGTTCGCGCAGGGCAACATGTAATTCCGCTTCGCCCAGGTTGCGCTGCTCCAGCAATGCAATGCGTGACGCCAATTTTACCAGGCGGGAAAATTCACCGGCGAAATTGCGATCGACCATCAATTCGCGCGCAGCACGTAAACCGGCGGCAACGTCATAGCGTTGACCCGCGGCGGCTTCATAAGCCCAATGCAAACTATCGATCTGCGTATCGTCAATCAACGCATGCGAAAGGGCGGCAATAAATTCATAGCCGGTGGTGCCGGAAACCGGCCAATCGGCAGGGATCTGTTCCCCTGCGGCGAGAATTTTTTCCACCGTGATGTAGCAATCCGGGCCGGTGGCGTTACGCAAACGCTGCAAATAGCCCTGCGGATCGGCCAAGCCATCAACGTGATCAACACGTAAACCGTTCACCGCACCAGAATGCACCAGCTCCAGAATCAGCTGGTGGGATTCCGCGAACACCGCTTTATCCTCGACGCGTACGCCAACCAAACCGGTGATTTCAAAGAAGCGACGATAAGAAAGCTCGCTGCGTGCAGCACGCCAGCTCATTAAGCGCCACGGTTGTTGGGCATGCAGTTCAGCGATCGCTTTGGCGTCGGTGATGGCTAACACTACATCGGCGCGATCCTGCCAACTTGCCGGTGTCAGCGGGTAAAAACTGTCGTAATAGGCCAGCGTGGGTTTGCCGGTTTCAGGATGCGGTTGCACGCTCAACTCGCCATTTTCCAGCACGTTCTCAAAGCTATCGCCGAGGAACGGCAGCGTCAGTTTGCGCGACCAATCGATATCAAAATGCTGCGCATAGCGGCTGTTTTCACCGTGCTCAATCACATCGCGCCACCAGGCATTTTCCAGCGACGCCGCCATGTGGTTCGGGACGATATCGAGAATCAAACCGATATTCGCCTCCTGCAACGCCTCAACTAAGCGGTCAAAACCGTCGCGTCCGCCAATTGCCGGATCGATTTGATTGGCGTCGGTGACGTCATAACCGTGCGTCGATTCGGCCGTGGCGCTGAAAATCGGTGAAGCATAAAGATGGCTGATGCCGAGGCGTTTTAAGTATGGCAGTAGATCGATGGCGCGCTCAAACGTCATGCCGTTACGGAACTGTAGGCGATAGGTGGCGGTTGGAATGTTCATGCAGATGCTCCCTGGGACAAACGCACCACAATGGCGTGCTGCGCTAAAGTTTCCGTTTGCTGCGGCCAGGCAAAAATCGTGTTGCCCGGCATCTGTGGTAAACGCTGCGCTGTCTTGCCGATGTTGAGGGCCAGCGACAGTTCGCCTTGCGGAAAACGCCAACTAACCGCCACAAAGCCGGGCGCAGTGGCGAGTACCTTGCCGCAATGACCGCCTGCATCCGCCAGCAGCGGCACAATATATTGCTGACGCAGCGCCAGCAGTTCACGCGTTAACGCCAGCCACGCCTGACCGGACGACGTTTGCAGTTTGTCCCAGTCGAGTTTCGAACGTATGAAGGTCTGCTCCGCATTGGGATCGGGCACCTCTTCGTCGTGTCCGGCATGGCCAGTAAATTCCCTGGCGCGGCCTTCGCGTACCGCTTTGGCTAAATCACCGTGGAAGTCGGTGAAGAACAGGAACGGATTGGTTTCGCCGTACTCTTCGCCCATAAACAGCAAAGGAATGTGCGGCGACAACAGCAGCGTCGCCAGCAACACTTTGGTGCGATCGCTGCCAGCCAGGTTGATCAAGCGATCGCCTTGTGCGCGGTTGCCGACCTGATCGTGGTTCTGGATAAAATCAACGAACGTCACTGGCGGTTGGCTGGCGCTCGGTACGCCGCGACGTTGACCACTTTGCGGCGATAGCTCACCTTGATAAGCAAAGCCTTCGGTCAGCACGCGCGCCACCAATTTCTCCGGCACGTCGGCAAAATCCTGGTAATACGCGTGGGTTTCACCGGTGGCGAATACATGCACCGCATTATGAAAATCGTCGTTCCATTCGCCGGTGAACAATGGTGCGTTGCCTTGCTTATCGCGCGGATGCAGGAAAATCACGTTGCGACAATCTTCGGTGGTGAGATGGATTGGGCGATCATTAATTTCCTGGCGAATACGCTCGGCGATCTCAATCAACGCATGCTTGCTGGAGCTATCTTCAATCTGATCGATGGCATCAAAGCGCAGACCATCAAGGTTGTATTCTTGCAGCCAATACAGCGGCGCTTCGACGATATAACGGCGTGCGGCATCGACATCATAGGCAATCCCCGCGCCCCACGGCGTCATGCGTTCCTGATGGAAAAAATCCGGTGCCAGCAACGGCAGATAATTGCCTTCCGGGCCGAAATGGTTGAGCACGATATCCAACACCACCGACAAACCGTGCGCGTGCGCGGCATCGATGAAGGCTTTGAAATCATCCGGTGAACCGTATGCCGCATGCGGCGCGTACAGCAACACGCCGTCGTAGCCCCAACCGCGATTGCCACCAAACTGAGAAACCGGCAGCACTTCGAGTTGCGTAATGCCGAGCTCGGCCAGCCACGGCAGTTTGGCTATCGCCGCCTGAAACGTGCCTTCGGGTGTGAAGGTGCCGATATGCAGTTCGTACACCACACTTTCCTGCCACGGACGACCTTGCCAGCAGGTGTTCTGCCAGCGGTAGTGTCGCGGATCGATCACCAGCGATGGGCCGTTGACGGAATCTTTCTGCGCACGTGAAGCGGGATCGGGCACCACGGTGCCATCGGCCAGTACGAAATTATATTCGCTGCCGACGGCTATATCGCTGATTTGCAACTCGAACCAGCCATCTTCCATGGCTGGCATGGCGCGATCCTGTTCGGCGAGCCGTAAGGTGATGTGTTGCTGCCCCGGCGCCCAGACGCGAAAACGTGCGCTGCCGTCAGTAAGAATCTCAGCGCCCCAGGATTTTTCAAATGATCTGAATTCCATTCAATTGCCTCGTTAGTCTACGCAAGGACACTGGAAAACTGAGCATAGTCGATAATTTGGCTTTTTCTGGCGCGTCTCGGAGGGTTTCGGAAATTGTCTGGAGAGAGGGAGGAATGAGGTCGCCATGAATGGCGACCCTACGAAAGGCTAGGCTGGTTTGTGCTTCACCTTACGTTTACGCAATTTATCGATCAACTTATGCGCTTCGGCTTGGGTGGCCACCGCTGGCGATGAACCTTTCAATGGTTTCTGAGCCGTTTCGCTCAAGGTCAGCACGGTAAGCAAACCAATCACGCCTGCGCCCATCATGTAATAAGCCGGCATCATATTATTGTGCGTGGTATCAACCAGCCACGCGGTGATTAATGGCGTGGTGCCACCAAATAGCGAAACCGATAAATTGAAGCCAATCGCCAGTGCGCTGTAACGAATATCGGTGACAAACAGCGCCGGTAACGTGGCAGGCATGGTGCCGCTGAAACAGGTATGCAATAAGCCAAGAATCGCTAAACCTGCAAATACCAACCACATATTGCCGGAACCAATCAGCATAAAGCTTGGAACCGCCAGCAATAATAATCCTAACGCCCCTAAACCAATCACTGGACGGCGACCAATGCGGTCGGTGAAATGTCCCCACATTAAGGTTAAGGGCATCATGATGAACATAATTACCATCACCAACAGCAGGCCGGATAATTCACTCATCCCGAGAATGCCGGTTAAATAGCTCGGCATGTAAGCGGTCAGCATATAATTTGAGACGTTGAACAACAGCACTAAACCGATGCATTTCATCAGCGGTTTGCGTTGGTCGCGCAGCATTTGCCACACGCTCAAACGCGGCTTGTTATGTTCCATCTCTTCGCGCTTATCCATATGATCTTTAAACGCCGGCGTCTCTTCCAATTTGAGTCGGATATACAAGCCGAATAGACCTAATGGCGCGGCGAGGAAGAACGGAATACGCCAGCCCCAATCCATCATCGATTGATGCGGTACGAAGGCGATCATCGCCGTAACCAAACTGGCACCGAGTAAATAGCCGCCAAGTGTGCCGAATTCAAGGAAACTGCCCATAAAGCCACGGCGTTTATCGGTGGAGTATTCCGCGATAAAGGTGGCGGCTCCGCCATATTCACCGCCTGTCGAGAAACCTTGCAGCAGGCGCGCCAACAGCAGCAGAATTGGCGCGGCGATACCAATGCTGGCATAGCTTGGTATCAGCCCAATGCAGAACGTCCCAATCGACATCAAAATCATGGTGAGCGCCAACACTTTCTGGCGACCAATACGATCGCCGAGTGGGCCAAATACCATGCCGCCAATCGGACGCACTAAAAACGCCGCGGCAAAGGTGCCGAAGGACGCAATTAATTGCGCCGCGGCGCTGGCATCGGCAAAAAACACCTGGCCGATGATCACCGCGAGATAGCTATATACGCCGAAGTCGAACCACTCCATGGCATTACCTAACGCCGCGGCGCTCACCGCGCGCTTGAGTAATTTGTTGTCGATAACGGTAATGTCATCCACGGTTAAATCATTGGATGTACGGGTTGTTGTTTCGCTGCTCATAAACCTCCCATGAGACAATTTGGCGCGATCTTATAGCTTTCGCAGCCGATATTTCATGAATGGAAATGAAAGCTATAAGAGGCTGAAGAAGCGCAAACCCTAGTAAACAATCTAGCGAGACGCAAGTTTGCGGCGGAGAAAGGGGAATTAACGGACAAAATTAAAACGATTAACATCGTAGGGTCGCCATTTATGGTGACCTGGTGTTTATTAACGATATTTTGGAGGTCGCCATAAATGGCGAGCCTACAAATATTAACCTGGGCCTTCGCTGCCGGCCGCCAACAACGGCACAATCACATCGCTGATCGGCGTGGCAATGTCATGCGCGCGCCCACGACGCTGCACCACGCCGTTACGAATATCCCACTCCAGCGGACGATCGGCCTGGCGATCGGCAAGGATTGAAGTACCCAAATCCAGCGGTGCTTGATGGAAACGCGTCACAATCTCCTGTGGCACGCTATCGGCTAATGCAGCACCTTCAGCGCGCGCCACCGTCAAACATTCGCCCAGATAAGCCAGCGCCAGCGCGGTGATGTCGTCACGCTGAAACATGCCTGCACGACGATTAGCCAGCACCATCAATCCTGCCACCGCGTTTTGCAGCAGCTTGCGCCAGGCGATGGTAATAAAATCAGCCGAGAGATCGACGGCGCAGCGCGTATCATGCAGCGCGGCCACAACCAGCTTGGACTGTGGTGTTTCAGGCAGCGTTAAGCGCGGCTTCTCGCGCAGCCACACAGAAGCATCCGGTTCGCGCTGCGCCGGGAACCACACCACCGAAGGCAGCACCGTCGCACCGTTCACATACGGCGCGAGTTGTGTTTTCTGCTCAACACCATTTTGTAGTGCGCACACCACGGTATTTTCATCACACAATGCGGCCAGCCATGGCGCGGTGTCGGCAACCTGGGTGGTTTTCACCGCCACGAACACCAGATCAAATGGTTTGGCAATGTCAGCCGGATTGCTCAGCACTGGGCCGGGAACGATGATTTTTCCGCTGTCGTGACGCAATTCCAGTTGCGCATGTGCGGTACGGCCACAAATGGTCGGGGTGCGGCCCACTTCATGCAATGCTGCCGCAATGGTGGTGCCAATCGCGCCCGGTCCAATCAGCGCGATAGTTGGATTTTCAGACATCTATGCAAACTCCTGATTTTGAAATGCCGCGTTATGGCTTCAGGCAAGAAGCTTAGCGGTAACACAACGGTAATGTGTTTTTATTGCAGCAAGTTGACCATGCTGGCGATCAGCATAAATGCCGCGTTCATTTATCAGCAACGCTATAACCATTTCGGCCATGCTGTTTGCGTATATAAAGCTGCTGATCGGCGGCTGCGATTAATGCATCCAGCGATGCACCATTATACAGATGCGCCACGCCCTGGCTGACCGTGACATGTTGATTAACCTTAGAACCTGCATGAACAATCGCTGCATCGGCAATGTTTTGCTGAATACGTTGGCACACCGCCAGCGCACCAGCTTTGTCTGTTGCCAGCAACAACACGGCAAATTCTTCGCCACCAAAACGCACTGCCAAATCGGATTCACCACGAATGGAGGCTTTAATACAATCAGCCACCTGTTTCAAACACTCATCGCCCGTGAGATGGCCGTATAGGTCATTGTAAGCTTTAAAAAAATCGACATCGATCATGATGAGATAGATCGCTGCGCGGTTTAACGCGTTCTGCGCACTTTTAAGCTGAAAATATTCACGCAGATAACGCTTATTCACCAGACCGGTAAGGCCATCGCGATCGGCAAGATCGGTCAGTCGTTGAATGAGTAGATTGTTCTGTTTTTCACTCTCTTGCGATTTGCGAAACCATTCCATTAACACCACGCGTGATGACAACACAATCAATAGCGCCACCCCATACGAGAACAGCATAAATAGATTCGCTTTCATGCCTAAAACAATCACCTCACCGATAACAATAAGCGCGACGGGAAGGGTGAATGCGGCAATCAGCGCAGCAGAGAGGTGAAAAGCAATCGTTGCCGCGAAAATCATTAATAAAGACATCAGGAAAATTAATTCGTGAGTGGCAAAAGTTTTATACAGCGTATGCAGTAATAATGCCCAGATAATCCCGTACAACAGCATATTGATTAATAATAAGCTGCGGCGAACAAAAAATCCGTGACGACTAATAATCGCCGTTAGCAGCAAATTCCAAAATGAAAAGCCCAAAACCACCAAACTCAGCCATAAAACCGCATGGGTATTTACCTGCGCGGTTTCGTGGAACGTGTGCCGCATGATCAAATAAAGCGAGAAAGCGATGTTAAGAAATAAAAACCACACACAACCGGTGCGTGTCATCAACAACTCGCGCTTGTCGTGTTCGGGATTAATTAACATAGGTCAAACTCCCTTTTGCATCTGCAATGTTTACTTAATGCATTCAAGCATAACCGTTCAATTTTTTATCAATTAAATCAGTGCCAGATTAAATTTTTTATTTCGCGTTACAGATCACATTCGACCATTATCAAAGATGTTGATGAAATGCATCTTAGGCGCTGAATTAACTGTAGTTTCTCCCATAAAATATGCGGAAAAAATAATGCTGCAACGGCAGATCAAACAACCAATTTAACGCAATTTCATGGCATTTCGATCTGCAATTAGCGATAGGAAAGTTGTCAGACGTAAAGTTTGCGCTAAGTTTACTTCGAAATGTTTCAGTTCTCATCCATTTCGCCATGTACTTCCTGTCAGGGGAAGGGATCCACTTCTGACAGGCTTATAAAGAAATTTATTTGCTTTAAATTCATTCGTTTAAGGTACATTTCGAGGATCATCATGAAACTGAAACCGCTGATAGTATGCATGGCGCTTGCCGCTTCGCTAGGATCAATCACCTTAACCCACGCCGCAGATGACAGCAGAAAAGATGCTGCTGCGGCGACCAAAAGCGCCAACGACGCGTTATATAATCAATTACCGTTCTCTGATAAAACTGACTTCGCCGATGCGCACAAAGGCTTTATTGCCGCGCTGCCGCAAGAGGTTATTAAAGGTGAATCCGGCAATGTTATTTGGAATCCGCAACAATACGCATTTATCAAAGAGGGTGAAAAAGCACCCGACAGCGTAAACCCCAGTTTATGGCGCCAATCGCAGCTGATTAATATCAGCGGACTTTTCCAGGTCACTGATGGCGTCTATCAAATTCGTAATCTCGATCTTTCCAATATGACCATCATTGAAGGCAAGGAAGGGATTACTGTTGTTGACCCGTTAGTTTCTGCTGAAACCGCCAAAGTCGGTATGGATTTATATTACAAAAACCGCGGCAAAAAGCCGGTGGTGGCGGTGATATATACCCATAGCCACGTTGACCATTACGGCGGCGTGCGCGGCGTCATTGACGAAGCGGATGTGAAATCAGGCAAAGTGAAAGTCTATGCGCCGGCTGGATTTATGGAAGAAGCGGTTTCCGAGAACATTATGGCCGGCAACGTGATGAGTCGCCGCGCCAGTTATATGTACGGTAACTTGCTAAAAGCCGATGAAAAAGGTCAGGTCGGTGCCGGTTTGGGTACCACTACCTCAGCCGGTACGGTAACACTGATTGCGCCAACCGATTACATCACCAAAACCGGTGAGAAGCGCACCATCGATGGTCTCACCTACGATTTCATGATGGCGCCGGGATCGGAAGCGCCGTCAGAAATGCTGTGGTACATCGAAGAGAAGAAAATCATCGAGACCGCAGAAGACGTGACGCATACCTTGCACAATACTTACTCATTGCGTGGCGCGAAAATTCGCCAGCCGCTGCCGTGGTCGAAATACATTAATGACGCGATCAATCTGTGGGGCGACAAGGCCGAAATCATTCTCGCGCAGCATCACTGGCCGACGTGGGGCAATGACAACGTCAACAAATTGCTGCGCACGCAACGCGATCTTTATCGCTACATCAATGACCAAACCTTGCGTATGGCCAACCAGGGCCTAACGCGTGATGAAATCGCCGCCAACTTTAAACTACCGGCTGGTCTGTCAAATACTTGGGCGAACCGTGGTTACTACGGATCGGTTAGTCACGATGTTAAAGCCACTTACGTGCTGTATCTCGGCTGGTTCGATGGCAACCCGGCAACCTTGGATGAATTGCCACCGGAAGAAGCGGCGAAGAAATTTGTCGAATACATGGGCGGTGCCGACAGCATCCTGAAGAAAGCCAAAACTGACTTCGATCAGGGTAATTATCGCTGGGTAGCGCAAGTGGTGAGCAAAGTGGTATTCGCCGATCCGCAAAATAAAGCGGCGCGTGATTTAGAAGCTGATGCGCTGGAGCAGTTAGGTTATCAGGCGGAATCGGGTCCGTGGCGCAACTTCTACCTCACCGGCGCACAAGAGTTGCGTAACGGCGTGCAGAAACTGCCAACGCCGAATACTGCTAGCCCGGATACGGTGCGTGCCATGACGCCAGAAATGTTCTTCGACTTCCTCGCGGTGCATATCAACGGCGAGAAAGCCGGTAATGCCAAAGCGGTGATTAACGTCGATTTGGGCGATGACGGCGGCAAATACAAGTTGGAATTGGAGAATGGCGTGCTGAACCATTCCGCCAATATCCAGGCGGATAAACCGGACGCCACGCTTACGCTCAATCGCGACACGCTGAACAAAATCATTCTGAAAGATGAAACGCTGAAGCAAGCTGAAGATAAAGGCGAAGTGAAAGTCGGCGGCGATGCGGCGAAAGTCGATGAACTGCTGGGTTATATGGATAACTTTGAGTTCTGGTTCAATATTGTGACGCCATAAGCCAATGCCCTGCGTTTAGAGAAAATGCAAGGTGTTTTTCCGCTGAATAAGAGGCTCAGAGATATGAAGATGCGATTGGTATTGCTCCCGCTGTTGCTAACCGCACTGACTGCAACGGCATCGCCTTATGACAATTTAGCCTATGCGTTGAATGAACAAGTGCTGGTGAAAGATCTGCGCGTGCAGTGCGACATTCCCGCTACCGTTCCTGATGAAAAAGTGAAATCGGTGTTTATTAACAGCGAAGTTAATCATAACCAGTTGAGCGCGGCGGCGACGGCATTGAAAGCCGGTAAAAAAGATCAGTATCAGCAGATATTGAATACCATCCGTTGCCCTGATTTCAGCCAGCAATAACTGAGCAAATGTCTCTGAGACGTGCTCACAAATTCATACCCAATGAATTGATCATTTGGGAATGATATTACCGCCAAAATAAAACCCCTGGAGTGTAAATGATGAAAAGCATGATGACGAAATCCCTGGTACTGGCAAGCCTCTTCTTTGTTTCTGCGGGCGCAATGGCTGCCAAGGAAATCACTAAAGAGGAAGCAAAACAATATACTGAAGTTGGCACCGTTTCCACTTCGGGTACTTTCACCGATCCTCATGATGCCAAGGAAGAATTATCAAAACTGGCCGATGAGAAGGGCGGTAAATATTACGTGATCACCTCGGCACGCGTCGAAGATAAAGTGCAGGGCACGGCGACGGTGTATAAATAATCCCAATCTGCTGCCATCGGCAACGATGGCAGCAACTTACAATCTTATTCGTGATAAACCTGACTGCGCCCGCCATCCACCAAAATATCGCTAGCGTTAATAAAGCGTGCTTCATCGGAAGCGAGAAACAGTGCGGTGTAAGCCACTTCTTGCGGTTCACCAATGCGTTTGCACGGCAGCAATGCCGCTTGTCGGTCGCGCTCCTGTTGCGGATTTGGACAGCTTGCCAGCCAGGCTTCAGCGGCGGGCGTCATGATCAAACCCGGAGAAATACTGTTCACCCGAATCCCTTTACTGGCATATTCCACGCCCAGCGAGCGCGTCATGCCGATTAAGCCGTGTTTTGCCACCGGATAGGGAAATGCGCCGGGAATGATTTTTTGCCCATGCACCGAGGCGACGTTGACGATGTTGCCATATTGACGCGCCAACATGCCCGGCAGCACTGCGCGAATCAGGTTGTACGGCCCTTTCAGATTGACCTCCATGCAGCGTTGCCACTCTGCATCTTCCAAAGCCAGCGGATCGCGGAACACATTGACGCCTGCGCAGTTAATCAGAATATCAATCTCACCCAGCGCCTGTTGCGCGGTCAAAACTGCGCGTTGCACCTGGTCGGGATCGGTAACGTCAGCAACGCAGGCGATGCAGCGCTGACTGGTTTGCTGTTGCAATTGCGCGGCCAGCGCCTCGGTGTTTTGTGTATCGAGATCAAACAGTGCCACGCGTGCGCCATGCTCGGCAAACAAGCGGGCAATCGCGCTACCAATGCCGCTGCCCGCACCGGTAATAATCGCGGTTTTATTGCGTAATCGTTGAGACATAATCGCGTCCTTATGAAGATGCCGGCAACACCAGCCAATCGGCAAACTGCCATGTGTGTTCGCCGCGCTGCACGCTAATTAGCGGCCAATCGGCGGTGCGAGTGAGCGCTTCATAATCCTCGGCGTGCAGTAAGAAAGTGTCCTCGCTCTTGTCGCCGCTTAAGGTGGGATTCCACACCAAAGCCGTTTCACTCCGCACTTCGCCTTGAGTTTCGGGCGTGATAATCCAATCGCGGCAGCCATAGCCAGCCGGCCCACCTTGATGATGATCGCGCCAGCCGTCGGCGTAGCCATGCGTTTGATAAGCTTGCTCAATCGACTGAAATACGGCTTTCCACTGGCGTCCTGGTTGTGTGACGCACAGCATATCAGCATGAATCTCACATAAAGCCTGATGGCGCTGGCGCAGTGCTTCATCAGGTTCACCGATGTGCACTAAACGGGTCAGACTAACGTGCAATCCTTGCCGCTCCGCGCCGAGCGTAATCAGCATTTTTCGTTGCAGCTTTTTCTCTGTGGGAACCGGATGTTTAAATGCGGCGATGCGTTCATCGGCGGCGACTAAGGTGCACATTGGGCGAATACCCCGTGCAAGGCAGGCGGCAGCAATCTCGGCTTCTACCTGCCATTCCGTTACGCCAGCGCGTAACTGGCGCGCAACACGTTCCACGATATGTGCGGCTTCACGGCCTAAAGTCCGGAATCGTTGCTGCTCAACCGTGTTTAAACCCTGGCGCAGATTAATCATCTGTAACTGAACATCGGACATGCCATGTTGCGGCATATCACTCGCGAACTTGCCTGGCGGTAACACGCCCTCCAGCGTTTGAAACCACGCATAGCTGCGCGTCTCGCAGCTAAATGGCAACGTTTCTTCGGCGAGAATACGCGGCAGTTCATTGTCGGGCGCTATCAGCAACACCTTGTCTCGGGTGATCAGCAAACTGGCTACGCCGATTTCCGCGCGCTCCACCACGTAATAGCTGGCACCTTCGGTTAGCCAGGCGATGTTATCGCGTCGCGTCAACAGCACGCCGTCCAGTTGCCAATCAGCCAATGCCTGTTGCAGGCGCATCAATTTGTCACTCATAAGCAAGCTCCCTGGCGTCGATTTGTTCAGTCTGCATCAACAGTTCAGCGGCGCGATGTGCTACCGCCATCACAATCGCATTGGTGTTGCCGCTGATGATATTGGGCATCATTGACGCATCCACCACGCGCAGGCGATGCACGCCGCGCACGCGCAAATCAGCGCTTAGCACCGCCAGTGGATCGTCATCGTGGCCCATACGGCAAGTGCCGACCGGGTGATAACCGGTTTTCACCATGCGTTTACAGTGCTCGGTAATGGCTTCATCTGAGGTGATTTCTGCGCCGGGAAAGATCTCTTGTTGCACCATTTCCTGAATCGGCGCGGCGGCGATCACGCTGCGCGCAAAACGGAAACCCGCCAGCGTGCGCGCTAAATCGTCGGGATGACCGAAGATTTGCGTGTCGATAATCGGCAAGCTGCTGGCGTTTTTGTCACGCAGCGTCACTTCGCCGGTGGCTTTGGGTCGCAACAACAATGCGTTAACCGTGACGCCGTGGCCGGGATCGGCACCCATCACATCGCGATCGAGATACACCGTCGGCACGCAGAACATTTGAATGGTTGGCGTGGCGTTCAAATCCAGCGGATCAAAGAAGGCGCAGGTTTCGACGCCGGTGGTGGTGACTGGCCCGGTTTTGAACAGCATGTACTGCAAACCCGCTTTGATCATCGGCCAGCCACGATCCTGCCCGTAATAGCCAAACGCGCCGTTGGTGCTGGCGACCACCGGCACTTCGTAATGATCCTGCAAATTCTTGCCCACGCCCGGTAAATGCTGACGCAATGCGATGCCATGTTGCTTAAGTTGTTCCTGTGGGCCGATGCCGGAAAGCATCAGCAGCTTCGGCGTTTGATACGCTCCGGCAGCAAGGATCACTTCTTTGCGCGCCCGCGCTTGTTGCGGATGCCCATCCTGGAGGTAACGCACGCCGACGGCGTTAGCACCTTCGAACAGAATTTCTTCAACCTGTGCGCCGGTGGCAATCGTCAAACGCGCATCCTCGCGCAGCGGATTGATAAACGCATCCACTACGCTACAGCGCTGGCGCGTTTGCCCATTGATGGTGTGCTGCATAAATCCGACGCCAAACGGATTGCCGGTGTTGAAATCCGGCGTGTAGGGAATGCCCAAACCCTGCATGGTTTTGACGTAGGCACGGCTCAGCGGACTGAAGTGGCCAAGATGAGACACTTTCATCGGCCCGCCAACCCCGTGATCGGGCGCGCCGAGATGATCGTTATCTTCGATGGCGGTGAAGTGCGGCAGCAGCGCATCCCACGACCAGTCGATGCCTTGATGGTTGAGCGCGCTGTTCCAGTCGGCGTAATCCTGACGATGTCCGCGCATATACACCATCGCATTCACCGTTGATCCGCCGCCCAGCACTTTCGCCTGCGGCACAATCACGCCGCGTCCATTCAGCTGCGGTTGCGGTTCGGTTTGATGCATGGTGAGAAACTTATCGCTGGCGAGGAACTTCATGTATCCCGCTGGCATTTTCAGCACCGGATGATATTCATCGCGACCGGCTTCCAACAGCAGCACGCGCGCGTTGCCCTCTTTGACCAGCCTGGCGGCGACGATACAGCCCGCGCTGCCACCGCCGACCACAATGTAATCAAACTCTTTCATTATTCACTCTTTACTCTGAAGTAACGGAATCTAAACGACGCAGACGCTGCGCCTCGGGATTGTGTTGTTCACCCGGATCGAGCGGACTGAGCAGGAAGCACCAGGAGACGATGGCACTAATTAAATAAAGCAGCGCATAGCCCCAAATCACGCCGGAGGTGCCGAACAGCGCGTTGAAAGCGCCATATAACGCCGGTCCGAAGAAGGTGGAAAGTCCGGCGGCGAAGCAGTAAATCGCCATCGCGTTGCCTTTATCTTTCGGCTGGCACAGTGAAGAGAACAGCGCTGCCGCCGGAACGTAGCCGCACAAGGTGATGCCGTACAAACAGGCGCAGATCACGCTGAGCACAAAGCTGCCGTGGCTCCACTGCGGCACGAAATACATCAACAGCATTGAGATGCCTGAACCGAGCCCGCCAAATACCGTTAGCACTTTGCGCCAGCCGATGCGGTCGCTGATTTTGCCGACAATCGGGTTAAAGCTCATCCCCACTAATCCCATGATGGTGATCAGGCTGAGATATTCGGTTTGCGTAAAGCCGATTTGTTCGGTGAAAAAGCCCGGCAGGAAGATGAAGAAGCCAAAGTACGGCGTGGTGTTGATGATGCGTACCACTGCCGCTGCGGCGATGCGCGGTTCACGCCACAGGATATCGATGCCGCCCATCAGCGTGCGCGCAACACCTTGTTGGCGATGTTGATCGTCCAGCAGCGATTGATAGCCGCTGCGCTCTTTCAGCGCAATCAACATCACCAGCAATCCCAACGCCACCAAACCTAACGACAGCCAGAAGGTGGCGTATTCGCCAATCAGCTGGATGGAGAAGATTGCCACCAACGAACCCAACGTCGGTAATCCGCCGGTAAACGCCAGCCAGAACCAGCCGGTGGCAGATCCGCGCATATCGGCGGGAGCTGCCGCTTGAATCCACACCAAAAAAGCATAGGCAAACATCGGGTAAGCAATGCCGCGCAAACCGTAAGTCAACGCCAGCAGCAACACGCTGTGCGAGGGCAGCGCAATGGCGAGAAACAATATTTCAAACACGATCCAAATCAGGCCGCCCGCCAGCATCACTTTGCGTGGACCAATCAACGTAGAAAGCGAACCCGCCAGCCACGAACCGAGCGTCACGGTGACGCCATAAAAGGCGATGACCGCAGCGGCGATATTCAGTGAGAAACCGTTTTGATGCAAATAGGGCGCGAGATAGTTGGATTCCACGCCATCGCCAATCATGAATAACAGCACAGCGACGTAGCCCCAAGCCAGCGCCGGTGGAATGCCGAGGCGGATCAGCCACGGATGTTTTGCAGGTGATGTTGTCATTGTAAGTTCTCTTCGAGGTGATGAGGGTTATTGTTATTTGATGAGGACGAACTCTAGAGCAATGACCGTGCACAGGATGGCGAGAGCATCACAGAAGTTAGTAAACACTGTTTAGTAAACTGAGGTGAAAAGTGATGCAGGAGAGAAAATGAAACCGGTTGGCATGAACAACGTTCAGGTGCGCCAATACAACAAAGCGCTGTTTATGGCGCTGATGTGGCGACATAAACAGCTAAGCAAATCGCACTTGGCACAGCTCAGCGGATTAACCATTCCGGCGGCGAGTAAAATTTTGCAGGCGTTGTTAGACGAGGGAAAACTGCAACATTCCGCTGCGTTGATGAGCGCGCGCGGCAACAGCAACGGCAGTTTCCAGTTGCCGTCGGATGGCACGTGGACGCTGTGTTTGTGCATCAAGCCGACCAGCATTGAACTGCAACTGGCCGATGCGCAGTTGGTGGCGCAGGGCAGTTATCAGCAAATCGGCATCAAGGCGCAGACGCCACAGGCATTGCTCGATGAGATTGAGATTGTGTGGCGACAAACCTGCAAACTGTGGCCGAAGCGGCGTATCAATCTGGCGCTGGCGGTACACGGCCAGGTCGATCCGGTGACCGGCGTGTCACAACATATGCCGCAAGCCGCGTGGAAAACACCGCTGCAACTGAAGTTTTTATTGGAAGAGAAGCTCGGCGTTGAGGTACGCGTCGATAATGATTGCGTGATGCTGGCGTTGGCCGAGAAGTGGTTGAGCCGTAATGCGTTGAGCGAGTTCTGCGTGATCAACGTTGATTACGGCATCGGCTCCTCTTTTGTGATTAATGGCGAGATCTTTCGCGGTAATTTATATGGCAGCGGGCAAATTGGGCACACCATTATTGAGCCTAACGGCGTGCGATGCAGCTGTGGCCGCCAGGGATGTCTCGAAACCGTGGCATCTCTTAGCGCGTTGAAACAGGCGGCGCAGCAGCAATTACTCGACGTGCCGCTGGTGAGCAGCAAACAGCTGTTGGCGGCATGGCAAACCGGTGAACCCTGGATTATCGCGTGGGCCGAGCGATCGGCTGAAGCGATTGGCTTGAGTTTGTACAACTTCCTCAATACCTTGAATATCAATCAGATTTGGTTGTATGGCCGCAGTTGTACTTTTGGCGAAAACTGGTTGCAGGCCATCGTGCGCCAGATTGATTTCAATCCTTTCGATCCGCGAGATGCGTTGAAAAGCAAAGGCACCAATGTGCACTTCGGTCAGTTGGATCGCGCACAGCAGGTGTTGGGAATTGGTTATTTGTATGTCGAAGCCGATCCGAGTGCAGGGTAATAATGCGGTCACCATAAATGGCGACCCTACGGGAACCTGCCCGTAAAATCGCCTTTTCACATCACACTTGCGCCATGCCGCCATCGACAAACAATTCCGTGGCGTTGATAAAGCTGGATGCATCTGATGCCAAAAACGCCACCACTTTACCAATCTCTCCCGGCTCGCCAAGACGACCCAGCGGTACTTGCGCGGCTAATGCATCAAACAATCCCTGACGTTGATCTTCGCTGACCAACTCACCCAAACCTGGCGTGCGCACCGGACCGGGGCTGACCACATTGACGCGAATGCCGCGCTCTTTCACATCCAACGCCCAGGAACGTGCGAAGTTGCGCACCGCGGCTTTACTGGCGCTATAGACGCTGAATCCGGCGGTGCCTTGAATCGACGTAGTTGACGAGGTGAGGATTACCGAGGCTTTATCGCTGAGCAATGGCAGCGCTTTTTGCACCGTGAACAACACGCCACGTACGTTGGTGCCGAAGATACGGTCGAAATGTTCTTCGGTGATAGCGCCAAGCGGCAGCATGTCACCGCCGCCAGCGTTGGCGAACAGGATATCCAAACGTCCCGCCTGTTTGGCGATTTCGGCATACACCGTATCAAGATCGCTGAGTTTTGAAGCATCGGCGCGAATGCCGCTGGCCTGTGAGCCAATGCTGGCGACCGCCGCATCCAATTCGGCCTGACGACGACCGGTGATAAATACCCGCGCGCCTTGCGCCGCCAACTCTTGTGCCGATGCCAAACCAATGCCGCTGGTGCCGCCAGTGACTAATGCGATTTTACCGTTCAATGCGTTCATGTTTGCTTCTCCAATGATGGTTGAGGTTTTAATCACTGCGTTGCAGTGCATGGCAAGCAATGTAGCGCTGCGGCATTTGTGAATAAATGGTGTAAAATCGAAAGGACTATTTCTGTGTGTGGATAATGTAATGGATCAATTAATGGCGATTCGCGTCTTTGCGCGCGTGGTAGAAGCGGGCAACTTCACGCGTGCCGCGGATTCGCTCGATATGCCCAATGCCACACTCAGCAAATTGGTGCAGGAATTGGAAGCGCATCTTGGCATTCGCTTGCTGCAACGCACCACGCGACGCGTGACGGTGACACCGGAAGGGCGCGACTATTACGAAAAAGCGCTGCGCATCGTGCGCGATTTGGAAGATATCGATCACTCTTTCAACGCGCAGAGCGGCAAGCCGAGCGGCTATCTGCGCATTGATATCGGCGGATCGACGGCGCGTGATGTGCTGATTCCGGCGCTGCCCGATTTCATCGCCCATTATCCCGATATCCGTCTCGATTTGGGCGTTTCAGATCGTGCGGTGGATCTGATCAGTGACAACGTGGATTGCGTGATTCGCGGCGGCCCGCTCAGTGATTCCTCGCTGGTGGCGCGCCATTTGGGCGATGCCGAGATGATTACCTGCGCAGCGCCGAGCTATTTTAAAACCTACGGCATTCCGGCTTATCCGCAAGAATTGAAAAACGGTCATCGGTTGGTGAGCTATCTGGCACCGCAAAGCGGCAGGGCGTTCCCGTTTCGTTTTGCCAGCGGCGAGGACAAATTGGAAATTAAGACCGATCATCGCATTGGCGTGAATGAAAGCAATGCGCATCTGGCGGCGGCAGTGGCGGGATTAGGCATTATTCAAACCTTTCGCTACGCGGCGAAAGCGGATTTGCAGGCGGGTAAGTTAGTGGAAATCCTAGCGGCGTGGCGACCGGCTCACTATCCGTTTCACGTGGTGTATCCACAGAATCGTCATCTCACGCAGCGATTGCGTGTGTTTATCGAATGGTTGCGCGAGGTATTTCCTGCAAGATTGGCAGGGGAATAAGGACTACAAACTTCCCGCGCAAGGATGACAAAAAGCGATCAAAACGCCTACAACTGTGCGCCGCCGCTCCGATATTCGTGATTCACAACGCGACATATTATTCATGTGATCAGATGGGAACCGATTCGTTCCCACATTACATAAACAATATGGAAGACATTCGGTGCGTAAATCGACTCAATCGTTGTTCGCTGCTTCAGCTTTAGCACTACTGTTGAGCGCGACATCACAGGCCGCATCAACCGGAACAGTAACGTTTAACGGTGAGCTGACGCAAAATACTTGTGACATCAACATCGGTGGCCAAGGTCCTGATGCGACAATAGTATTGCCTACTGTACAAACCAGTTTGTTGCAAAGCTCTGGTCAAACAGCAGGTCAGCAACGATTTGGCATGACGCTGAGTAACTGCGCGGGCTCATTAGGCGCCGTTGCAGCATTTTTCGAGGCGGGTCAGACAGTTAATGCTTTGACAGGCCGTTTAAAAAACACCAACCTCACCGGCGCTACTAATGTCAGCTTGCAATTACTGGATGTTCCAAACAATAGCGCACCCATTCAGGTGGGTAATCAAAACCAGGTAAGCAATACCAGATTTGTGCTGATTAAAGGCAGTACGGCTCTGGTTTACGCCGTGCAATATTACGCCGAAGGCGCAACCACGCCAGGCTTAGTTAACAGCAGCGTCGTCTACTCACTTATGTACAAGTAAATTGTAGGGTGCGCATTATTGCGCACCTGGAAAATCATAACGTTCCTGTACCGCCGTCAGAACACCAAACCTGACCAGAAGTGAAGCTGTTATCCAACTGCGCGAACGTCACATACAACGAGGCGATTTCAGCCGGTTGTCCCGGACGTCCTAACGGCGCATCCTCGCCAAAATGCTGTACTTTCTCCTGCGGTTGTCCGCCACTTACCTGCAATGCGGTCCAATAGGGGCCGGGCGCTACCGCATTGACGCGAATCTTCTCTTTACCCAACTGTTTCGCCAGCGACTTGGTGAAAGCAACAATCGCTGCTTTGGTCTGCGCATAGTCCAGCAAAATCTCGCTGGGTTTATATGCCTGCACGGAAGAAGTGTTGATGATCGATGAACCCGCTGGCAGATAATCCAGCGCCGCTTTGGTGATCCAAAACATCGCGTAAACGTTGGTTTTAAAAGTAGCGTCAAAATCTTCGGTCGAAAGGGTGCGAATCGATTCATTGAACTGCTGGCGTCCTGCGTTGTTAACCAGAATATCCAGCCCGCCTAATCGCTCAGCGGCTTGATGCACCAGCTGTTTGCAGAAGGATTCAGAACGAATATCGCCCGGAATCGCCACCGCTTTACGACCTTCGGCCTCGATTAATTGCACCACCTCAGCGGCATCAGATTCCTCTTCTGGCAGATAGTTAATTGCCACATCAGCACCTTCACGTGCGTAAGCGATGGCTACGGCGCGACCAATCCCAGAATCACCGCCGGTGATCAGCGCTTTACGTCCGGTCAATTTGCCGCTGCCCTGATAGCTGGTTTCACCGTGATCGGGACGCGGTTCCATTTTGCTGGCTAAACCCGGTATCGGTTGTGTTTGTTGTTTAAAAGGCGGTACCGGATATTCTTCAATAATTAAGCTTTTATTGTTGGTTGGTGCAGTCATAAATTTCTCCTTGTGATGAAAGTGATTAATTTAAGCCTGGCATAAATGTGATAATTGTCACGTTGAAAACCTACAAAGCGTTTTATTAAGACGAAGCGGTAACGAAATTTAAGCAATAAAATTTAGTTAATGTCAGTAATTAATAGGAGAGGATGGGATGGAATGAAGGGATGTTGAGTGGGCATCCTTGCCCTGGCGGCTCATACAATCAAAGCCATTGATGCAGTTACTTTTTACCGCCTTTCTTACCGGCTTCAGATGCTTTTTCGGGATTGTCTTTAAAGCTCCCGCCGCTACTTTGTCCGCCTTTTTTACCGGCTTCAGACGCTTTCTTTTTATCGTCAGCGAAATTACCGGAACCGCCTCTATGCTCAGCCATAAAACATCCTCTTGTGAGTTGTTACTGCATGGCGGAAATAATTGCTTCAACGCCATGCCCATGCTGCAAGATTAAGGTTAGTTAGCTTCCAATTAATCACAAGCGCAGCGCGAGCGATTATTTATTGGTCTGATTATTTATTACCGCAGTTTTACCCAATCCTTTGCTGGTTACCAACCAAACAGCGCAGACGATCAATAATGAACCGCTAATAAATCCCTGGTTAATTTGCTCATCCAGCACTAACCAGCCCCATAAAATGCCGAACGGCGGGATCATAAAAGTGACGGTTAAGGTGCGCAGTGGGCCGATATCGGCCAGCAGGCGGAAGTAAAGAATGTAGGCCAGCGCGGTGCAAATAAATCCAATCGCCAAAATGCACACCCACACTTCGGGAATTTGCCAGTTTGCAGCGAGTGTTTGCGGTGCGCTGAAGGCAAAGAATGGCAGCAAGAACACCGATGCACCAAGCTGGCTACCGAAGGCTACTTTGGTGGCATCCAGCCCGCCGCGTGCGCCAATCCAGCGTTTGGTCAGAAAACCCGCCACACCGTAACAGGCGGTGGCGACTAAACAGGCCAAAATTCCCAAGATCAAGGTGCTGGAAAAGTGCGCTTCACCGGTGGTGCTGATGACGATAATGCCGCTGAATCCAGCGATCATGCCAAGCACTTTGTTCACCGTTAATTTATCGTCGAAGAAGGCTGCACCAATAATCACGCCCATTAATGGCGTGGTAGCATTGAGGATGGCTGAATAACCCGCCGGCAAAACGCGTGCGGCCAGGCAATACATCAGAAATGGAATGGCGGAATTGATGACGCCGAGCAACATGGCCCAGCCTAACTTGCCATCAAAACGGCGCGGAATACGCATGATCGCCATGATGATCAACAAGCCCAACATGCCGCAAAATACGCGCAAAAATGCAGTATTCACCGCACCTAACGCGGGCACCGCAATGCGCATAAACAGAAAACTGGCACCCCAAATCGCTGCCAATATTAGCAGTCGCAACAAATCCGCTGTTCTCATAGGTTCCACAATAGTTAACAAAAATTTGTCAGCAGCATAACAAATCAGATCATTTATAGCGTTGCCTTTCCCCGCAATTCGCGGCTATCATTTAGGAATCGATCATTTCCTTAATGGTGCTGTTATGGCGCAACCACTCAATGTAACGCGTGAGCGTGGACGTCCACGCCAGTTTGATACCGACATTGCCTTGGATCGTGCCATGCTGGTGTTCCGGGAAAAAGGTTATCACGGCGCGTCCATCAGCGATCTCAGTGCGGCGATGGAATTGACGGCGGGAAGTATCTATAAAGCCTTCAGTGATAAACGTGGCTTATTTTTGCAAGTGTTTGCGCGTTACACCTCATTGCGTAATGAGGTGCTACGTCAGCGATTAGAGCAGCAACCTGACGCGCGTGCGCGCATCGCTGAACTGCTGCGTTTTTATTTGGAATCGGCGAGTGATGTAGAAGGGCGGCGCGGTTGTTTAGTGGTCGGCAGCGCGATTGAATTGCAGGTGCTGGATAGCGAGTTGGCGGAGTTGGTGCGCCGCGCATTGCAGCGCAATCTGCATGCCATCGTCGCGTTAATCGAACAAGGGCAGCAAGACGGATCGATTAACCCGCGCCATGATATTCAGCCGTTAAGCGGCGTGTTGCTTTGCATGGTTTTGGGCATGCGCGTGGCAGGCAAAATGCAAAATCTGCCGCAGCAAGATTCTCTGATCGCCACTGTATTAACCTTGCTCGATTAAAAATTTTACTTAATTAGGAAGTGATCATTTCCTAAATGACTGGAGAACAAAATGACCGCATCAGCTTTGAAAGACGCGCCACGTTGGTCGCAAGCAGTAGATCAGCTCGAAGGTTTTACCCATCAGTACGCCACGGTTGATGGCGTGCGTATGCATTATGTCAGCGGCGGTAATCGCAACGGCGAAACCTTACTGCTGCTGGCCGGTTTTCCGCAAAGTTGGTTTGCGTGGCGCAAGGTGATGGCGTTGTTGGCCGATCGCTACTTTATCATCGCGCCCGATTTGCCCGGCCAGGGCGACTCCGACAAACCGATCAGCGGCTACGACACCATATCGCTGGCAGAGAAAGTGCAAGGATTGATGCAGCAATTGAAGCTGGATCGCTATTATCTTGCCGCACACGATGTCGGCGCGTGGGTTGCCTGGCCGTATGCCACGTTATATCGCCATCAGGTGAAGAAGCTGGCGCTGCTGGATGCGGGTATTCCCGGCGTCACGTTGCCGGAAGCTTTGCCTGCGACGCCGGATAAAGCGTGGAAAACCTGGCATTTTGCCTTCCATTTATTGCCGGATTTGCCTGAAACGTTAATTGAAGGGCGCGAAGCGATATATCTCGAATGGTTCCTTAAACGCAAAGCGGTCAGTCCAATGGTGTTTGGCGAAGAAGAGATGGCGGAATATCTGCGCTTATTGCAACAAAACGGCGCGTTGCGCGCAGGATTAGCGCCATATCGTGATGTCATGCATTCGGCCAGGCAGAATCAACAATTGCAAAAAGATTTCAGCAAGCTGCAACTGCCGTTGCTGGCGGTGAGCGCCGATCAAGGCTCGATTCCGGATATGGCGGAGCCGCTGCGCAAATTTGCTGACGATGTCACCGGAATTACGATCGCGCACTGCGGCCACTTCATCCCCGATGAGCAACCGCAGACGCTGGCTGAAGCGCTAGCTGAGTTCTTTCACTAATTAACTGGCGCACCGAAGTGCGCCAAAACATCAGATTAAAACGACATTGTCACGCCAGCATAATAGGCACGACCCGGCTCGTTATAGGTTGAAGCACCGGAATTCTCGCGATAAATGCGTTTATCAAACAGGTTATTGATACCGGCATTAGCGCGCAGATTTTTTGTGATGTCGTAATTCACATTCAGACCAAACACCGAATACGGGCTGATTTCACGCGACGTCATGTTGGTTTGATCGATATTGGTTTCAGCATTTTGGCGCGGCTTCTGGCGACCGTATTGCGTCCAGTTGATGTTAGCGCTCAGATCCTGCGTGGCTTGCCACTCCAACTGCGAGTTGATGGTGAATTCTGGAATCACTGACAGCGGATTACCGGTTTTCTTGCTCTCCGAACGGAACATATACGTGGCGTTGGATCGCCATTCCAGCGTATCGGTAATCAAAGGAATGGTCAGATTGCCTTCTAAACCTTCAACAATCGCCTTGCCGCCATTTTCCCAGCGCAGCACGTTATAGCTGCCGTTGGTGTAGATCGGATCGGTGCCGGAAACGATTTTGTTTTTGTAATCGTTACGGAAATAGGTGATGCCCGCGACATAGCCCGTATGGGTGAATTCCAATCCGACTTCTTTATTGACGCTGACTTCAGGATCGAGATTGTCATTCCCTAATAAATAACATTGCGTTAAGCCAATCGGGCAACCGTTGCCGCGTGTGGTCAGCAAATAGCCTGGCGTCGATTGATACAAGTTCGGCGCTTTGAAGGCGCGAGCGATACCGGCCTTCAAAGTGAAATATTCGCCCAAACCTTGCGAGATATTCAGGCTTGGGCTCCAGTTAGCACCAAACTCATCGTGATAATCAAAGCGCAGGCCCGGAATGATTTCTGTGCTGTCGGTGGCGGCGATGTTGTCCTCGAAATAGAGCGAACTCAGGCTAGCGCTGTTTTTGCTGCTGCGTTCACTCGGATCGCCCGAACTGCCCGGCAAATTCACGCCGGTCGCGCTAGCCGATAGCATTGAAGCCGGATCGTTCAACTCATCGCGATTCCACTCCGCGCCCAGCGTGACGGTTTGATCGACCAGCAATTGCAGCGGGAAGTTGATTTCGCCGCCCGCACGATAACTTTCTAAGCGGCTGGTAGCGTAGGTTTCGCTGTTAATCATCCCTTCGGTACGACCGGCAGTGCCTTCCTGTAAGCGAGTATTATTGGTTTTTTCGTAGTTGAAGTTGAGCTTCGAGGTGCCCCAATCCCAAATACCGTTGTGAGTGATGCCGTAGGTTTGGCGATAGAGGCGGTTGGTTTCATCGCCGTACAGCGATTCGACTAAACCGTCGGTGCTGGCGTTGCTGTTGCTGTTTTGCGTATCACCGGCATAGATGTTGCCTTGGCGGCTATAGCCGTAGGAGAAATCGACAATTTGCAGCGGGGTGATTTTCCACGACAGCACGGTATTAATGTCTTTATTGCGCACGCCTTCACGGCCAGCGGCATAAGAACCGTTTTCTGCGGTGTTGATATCAAAGGCGTCGGCATCGGTGCGGTTAATGTTGCCATACATACGCATGGTGAGCGCATCGCCGGCCAGCGGACCGCTGAGATTGAAGTTGGCGCGGCGCGTGTCGCCTTCTTTGCTGTTTTCCGGCTGGCTGGTGTACAGCGACAGCGATCCGTGCCAGTCGTTAGTCGGGCGTTTGGTGATGATGTTTACCACGCCGCCAGCCGCGCCAGAACCGTAACGTGCCGCGGCTGGACCACGAATGACTTCAATGCGTTCAACCATTTCCGCGGGCACCCAGTTGGTATCGCCACGAGAATCACGCTCGCCGCGCCAGCTATAACGCACCGAATTTCGCGATGAAACCGGCACGCCATCGATCATCACTAAGGTGTTTTCCGGGCCCATGCCACGAATATCAATTTGACGGTTATTACCACGACTGCCGCTGGCGCCGTTGCCGGTAAGGTTCACGCCGGGCATTTTACGGATGATGTCGGCGAGATCGTTAACAGGGGGATTTTTCTTGATGTCTTCCGCTGTGATGGTCGATACGCCTGGTTGCTGCTTCAGTTCCTGCTCGGCGGTGACAATCATCGATTCGTCATCCGCCAGTTTTTCAGTGGTTTCCGCAGCAAAGGCTGGCGACGTTAGCATTCCCGCTAAAAAAAGCGCTATTGGACGCTTTTTGCCACGCATAGTTACATTCACTTAAGGTTTCTCCCTGTTAGGTTAACAATTGTAAGTAAATGCGCATGATAATGATAACAATTATCATTGTATATAAGTGGCGAAGGTCGTCTCCACAATCTCTCCATGATTGTGCTGATTTATAATGGAAAGGTGTGCTGAAAGTAGGGTTATTCTAACGCGGTTGAAATGCAGATTATTGAGACGGTTTTATGGCGAAAGGGTGACATATTTTGAATTAAATCATAATGATAAAAATAAAGGTTACGCACGGTAATTATCTTTATTTGCTTTATGCTGCTCGCCATCGCTGAAAACAGTGATACGGATGGAAAATAAATTAAGGAGAAAATGTGCGCTATATCATACAAACCTTTACATTTGTGCTGAGCATCCTGCTCATGGCGGGGCCGACAAATGCGGCCGAAAAGATGGATTTCTGGCAGCAACCGCAGCATGGCGGCAACAGTTTTAACCGTTTGCCGCCCAACGAAGCGTATTTCAAAGCGTTACATGATTACGGCGCGAGTTGGGTGCGATTATCATGGGATAAGTGGCCGAAGCAGCAGCGTGATTTCTTATTAGGCAGTGCGGATCATTATCAAGGTTTGGTGGCGGAGGATGTCGCCACATTAAAGCAGGTGCTGGATAACGCTCAAGCCGCCGGTCTCAAAGTGGTTATCACTCCTTTATCGTTGCCCGGAATGCGCTGGTCGCAAAATAACGGCGGCAAGTTTGATGATCGCTTATGGCAAGACAAACAATATTGGCAACAAAGCGCGCGCTACTGGCACGATTTGGCCAGCATCTTGAAAGATCATCCTGCCATCGCCGCCTACAACATCATTAATGAGCCGGCACCGGAAAAAAATAGCGATCTGGCAGAACACGCGACGCCTGAATTAATGCAAGCCTGGTATCAGCGTAATCAAGGCAGCGCGCGAGATTTATCTGCTTTTTATCGCACGATTATTGCCGCGATTAGAGAAGTCGATCCCGCAACACCAATTATGGTAGATAGCGGCTGGTACGCCGCCGCCGATGCATTTAGCTATTGGCCGCAGGCGCTCAGCGATCCGCACATTCTTTATAGCGTGCATATGTATGAACCCTATGAAGCCACCAGCGCGCCCAATGCTAAACGGCAAAAACCGTGGAATTATCCCGGCATGGTGCCTTATGCCCATCAGATGCAGCGTTGGGATGCGGCGCGGGTGGCCGCTTATTTAACGTTGCCCTTTAACTGGGCAGCGGAAAAAGGTATCGACAAGCATCAAATGGTGGTGGGGGAATTTGGTTGTGTACGCACCCTAAAAGGCTGCACGCAATATCTTGAAGATGTGCTGAAGGTATTGGACAAACAGCAAGCGCACTGGGCGTTTTACAGTTTCCGCGAAGACAGTTGGGACGGCATGGATTACGAGTTGGGCAATAAAAAAGTGGCGTGGCGTTACTGGCAGGCGGCGGAGCAAAATCTGCCTGACACCATTCCGCGTAATGCCACCAAAGAGTTCGAGCCTATCCGCAAACGCTTAGACAAATCCGCGATGACTCATAACTAATTGTGCGTTTCCTACGGCAAAAGCAGGCCATTGATTCAGTGGCAAAATCTGAAATCCTCGCTTAATTCCGCGTCTTTACTGGCGCGGCAATCCCTTGCCGATATGGCTTTGATATCTATTGCCGAATTTCGGCAATAGATATGTTTTTTTCGCATTTGTGATCGTTGCACTCATTCAAAGAGAATGTCTTTGGGACGTCTTGAGGATGACAATTCCTGCCGCCAACGGGTGAGACAGGAGACAAAACCATCGCTACCTCAACGCCTTTTCCCTGCCGGGAAATTTTTTATAAATCAGGAGAAAGGTTCCAGTGAAACTCGCCAAAGGCATGACTCTTTTAGCGCTCGCATTGAGTGCCCACACCGCGTTCGCCGCCGATCAATCCGTGCCAACCGACAGCTCGTTACACGTGCAGGCCGATCCTGCGCTGAAAAGTTTGCTGCCAGCGGATGTGGTCAAGCGTGGTTACATCGTGGCCGGAACCAATCCCAACACGCCGCCAACCACCTTCTATAAAGAAGACAACAAAACTCTGGCGGGACGTGAAATCGATATCATGAATGCCGTGGGCGAGCGCCTGGGAATCCAGGTTCAATGGCGCGACACCGGCGGTTTCGACAACATCATTCCTGGCTTAAAAACCGGTCGTTATGACGTCGCGCTGTCTAACATCAACGCCACGCCAACGCGCGCCAAAATCATCGACTTCGTCGGTTACTACGATGCCAGCTTGCTCGGCATTATCTCGCGCAAAGATGCCAACATCGCGCCGTTCAAAAACCTTTCTGATGTGTGTGGCAAAGAAGTCGGTGCGGGTTCCGGCACCACGCAGGTAACGCGTTTGGAAGAAGCCAGCAAAGCATGTGAAGCTGCCGGTAACAAACCGATCAAAGTGTCAGTGTTCCCGGATCGTCCTGCTGGCGTGCAAGCGGTGGTGAGCGGTCGCGTGCCGATGTTCCTGGGTCCATACGAAGGTTTGCTGTGGCAGGTGAAAGTGATCAAACCGTTGACCATGAGCGGCGAAATCACTGTGCACGATGCGCCAGTTTCTGTCGCCTTCCCGAAAGATTCCGCGCTGGAACCGGCGGTGCAAGCTGCGCTGAACTCGCTGATCAAAGATGGCAGCTACAAAAAGATCCTTGATAACTGGGGTATCGGTTTTGGTGCAGTTAAAGAAGCGAAACGCAATCAGGAAATCTTTCAATGAGTGATATTCACCACCCAACCGACGATTTGAAAATCGTCGGCAAACGTTACTACGGACGCTGGTTCAGCGCGCTGGTGGTGCTGTTGTGCGTGGTGGCGATGGCGCATTCGATGATTAACAATCCACGCTTCGAATGGGGCGTGATTGCGGAGAACTTCACCGGCGCATCAATCCTGCAAGGCGTATTAATGACGTTGCAGCTGACTGCAATATCTGTGGTGCTGGGCTTTGCTTTCGGAACGGTGCTGGCGCTGATGCGTCTCTCGTCGAATCCGGTGTTGGTCGGCGTGAGCTGGTTCTATACCTGGTTCTTCCGTGGCGTGCCGATGCTGGTGCAACTATTCTTATGGTACAACATCGCCGCACTTTATCCGACGATTGCCTTGTCGATTCCCGGCCTCGGCGAAATCTGGAGCACGCAATCCAACGCCTTAGTGAGTCCTTTTAGTGCGGCGGTGATCGCATTAGTGATGCACCAATCTGCCTATGCAGCGGAAATTGTGCGCGCCGGGATTCAAAGTGTCGGCAACGGACAATTGGAAGCGGCGCGCGCGCTGGGCTATCGCCCGTCACAGATTTTCCGTCATACCGTGTTGCCGCAAGCGATGCGTGCCATCATGCCGCCTGCCGGTAATGAAATTATTGGTCAGCTGAAAACCACCGCGGTGGTGTCGGTGATCTCGCTGCAAGACGTGCTGTTTTCGGCGCAGATTATTTATCAGCGCACCTATGAAGTGATTCCGCTGCTGTTGGTGGCAACCTTGTGGTATCTGCTGATGACTTCCGTATTGTCGGTCGGCCAATTCTACGTTGAGCGCTATTTTGGCCGTGGCGTTACGCGTCGTGAAAAGCGCAGTTTCTTCAAATCGCTGCCGGGATTATCAGGCGTGAAAGCCGTAAGGAGCGTGAGCAATGGCTGAAGCAATCGCCTTACGTAAAGTCACCAAACGCTTCTCAGGCGTGACGATTCTCGATGAAGTGAATCTGGATATTCCCGCCGGTTCGGTCACGGTGATCCTTGGACCGTCGGGTTCCGGCAAATCGACGCTGTTGCGTTGCATCAACCATCTGGAAAAGCTGGATGGCGGCACCATTCGCATTGGCGGCGAGATCATTGGCTACAAGCAGAAAGGTCAGGCGCTGCATGAATTAAGCAGCGTGGATGTGGCGCGTCAGCGTGCCGAAATCGGCATGGTGTTCCAGCAGTTCAACCTGTTCCCGCATCGTACCGTGTTGCAAAACATCGTTGATGCGCCAATGCGGGTTAAAAAGCAGAGTCGCCAGCAAGCCACCAGCAAAGCGCTGTCGCTGTTGAAGCAAGTGGGATTATCGGGTCGCGAAGATGAGTGGCCACAAAATCTCTCGGGAGGACAGCAGCAGCGCGTGGCGATTGCTCGCGCGCTAGCGATGGATCCCGGTGTGATGTTGTTTGATGAACCGACTTCAGCACTCGACCCGGAACTGGTCGGTGAAGTGTTGCAGGTGATCAAACAGCTGGCGCACTCTGGCATCACCATGGTGGTGGTCACGCATGAAATCGGCTTCGCGCGCGAGGTGGCCGACAACATTGTGTTTATGGAAAGCGGCAAGATCGTGGCGGCCGGTCCAACCCAGCAAGTCCTCGACGACCCGGAAAACGGGCGCGTAAGAAACTTTATTGCAACGGTGCTTTAGGCACCGTTTTTCATTTTTAATGCCAGGAACAATGATGACGCAAAAACCGGTAATGCACAGCGCGCATTGGGGCGCTTTTCATGCCCAACAGCAGGGCGATCAACTCACCATCGAACCGTTCAAGGGCGATCCCGATCCCAGCCCGTTACTGCAAAATTTTCGCACCGCACTCAACCATCCGGCGCGTGTTGCCCGTCCGATGGTGCGTCGCGGCTGGCTGGAAAACGGCCCTGGCCCGGACGATCGGCGCGGCAATGACGACTATATCGCGGTGAGTTGGGAGGAAGCGTACAGGCTGGTGGCGCGCGAACTGCAACGCGTTGGAGATAATTATGGCCCGGAAGGCATCTTCGGCGGCTCTTACGGCTGGTCGAGTGCCGGACGTTTCCATCACGCGCAAAGCCAGGTGCATCGTTTCCTCAATACCACGCTCGGCGGTTACGTGCGTTCGGTAAACAGTTACAGCTCGGGTTCCGCTTCGGTTTTGCTACCGCACATTGTCGGTGATATGACGGAAATCGCCCGACGCGGCGTGAGTTGGGAAGAGATCGCCCAGCACAGCGAAATCGTGCTGGCCTTTGGCGGCCTGGCGTTGAAAAACTCACAGGTCGCCAGCGGCGGATTAAGCGAACACACCGAACGCGGTTTTATGCAGCAGGCAGCACAGCGCGGCACGCGTTTCATCTCGATTAGCCCGTTGAAAAGCGATCTGCCGGACGAAGCGCAGGGCGAATGGTTGGCACTGCGACCGGGCACCGACGCGGCCTTTATCCTTGGCGTATTGTCAGTGTTGATCGATGAACAGCTTACCGACGAAGCTTTCCTCGCACGTTACACCGTTGGCTGGCCGCAAATGGTCGCCTACATTCGTGGTGAAGAAGATGGAACGTTGCGTGATGCAGCGTGGGCAGCCGAAATATGCGGCGTGAATGCGGCATTTATCGAGGACTTCGCGCGCCACCTTTATGGCAAGCGCGTGTTGGTCACGGTAGCGCACGCGTTGCAGCGTGCCGAACACGGCGAACAGCCGGTGTGGCTGGGATTGGTGTTGGCGGCGGCGCTCGGACAGCCGGGCTTGCCGGGCGGCGGTTACACCTATGCGCTGGGCGCGTTGGGGCATTACGGCAAGCATCACAATTTGGTGAGTTTCCCGGCGCTGCCGCAGGGCAAAAACGGCATTGATCGGCTGATTCCGGTGGCGCGTATTGCCGATATGCTGCTCAATCCCGGCAAACAGTTTGATTACAATGGCCGCCGCTTAACCTATCCGCACATCCGTTTGGCCTATTGGGCGGGCGGCAATCCGTTCCATCATCATCAGGATTTGGCTCGCTTGCGTCAGGCGTTTTGCCAGTTAGATACGCTGATCGTGCATGAAATCGCCTGGACCGCCAGCGCGCGTCACGCCGATATCGTGTTGCCCGCCACCATGACATTGGAGCGCGAAGACATTGGCGGTGCGCCGACCGATCGCCATCTATTTGCCATGCAGCCGGTGGCCGAGCCGTTTGGTGAAGCCAAAGATGATTACACCATTTTTGCCGAGCTGGCGCGCCGCTTAGGCCATGAACAGGCTTTCACCGAGGGTCGTGACACGCGCGGTTGGCTTGAACATCATTACGCGCAGTTGCAACAAAAGCTGGCGGCGCAGCAGGTTGAGATCCCCGATTTCGCCACTTTTTGGCAACAAGGCGTGCTGGAGTTGCCGCAGTTGAAAGATGGTGGCCGCATGATCAATGCTTTCCGCGCCGATCCCGACGCCGCGCCGCTGCCAACGCCGAGCGGCAAAATCGAAATCTTCTCCGCCACCA
This sequence comes from Pantoea sp. CFCC18179, assembly GCF_059412405.1. NCBI lineage: Bacteria > Pseudomonadati > Pseudomonadota > Gammaproteobacteria > Enterobacterales > Erwiniaceae > Pantoea > Pantoea sp. CFCC18179. Next base: position 400,320 of record NZ_JBNBPM010000003.1, read on the forward strand.
TCGCCAGCTTCAATTACGAAAACTGTCCGGGACATCCGGTATGGCGCGAGCCGCAGCAGCAACCGGATGCTGAGCATCCGTTTTGGTTAATCGCCAACCAACCGGCAACGCGCTTGCATAGCCAACTGGATTTTGGTGATTACAGTCTGAGCGGCAAACGCGACGGCCGCGAAGTATGCAGCTTGCATCCTGAAGATGCGGCGTCTTTGGGCATTAATGATGGCGATATTATTGAGTTGTATAACCCGCGTGGACACGTGCTGGCGAGCGCGCGCGTGACGCAAACCATCATGCGCGGCGTGGTGCAATTGCCTACCGGTGCCTGGTACGATCCGGTAGATCCGACGGCGCTGCGCCCGTTATGCCGTCATGGCAATCCCAACGTATTGACGCTAGACATTGGCACTTCCTCGCTGGCGCAAGGTTGCAGTGGCCAAATCACCGTGGTAGCGGCGCGTAAATATCGCGGCGAATTAACTCCGGTGCAGGCATTTATCCCCCCCAACTCCGCATCCATCCCGTAGGGTCGCCATTTATGGTGACCATGTTGGATTGAGCAGTAAAAGAACAGTGTGACTTTGTCTCACTTAATGCTACGCTGAGTGTGACAAAGTTACACTCAGGAGGATGTATGGCATTAACTAAACTGCGCCAACAGGGCGGAGCCGTCGTGCTAACGATTCCCAGTGACATTGCGACCAAAGCGGGATGGCATGTGGGCATTGAGCTTGATGTGACTGCAACTGATGAGTCAATCAACATTAAACCTGTTAACCGGGTCGCACGCGGTAGAAAAACCATGGAGCAACTGTTAGCAGGCATTGATCAGGATGAGATTCGCCAGCTAAATGAAGCAATCAGTGACGATTTGCAGGATGAACCGCAAGGCAAGGAGGCTATTTGATGATATCGCGTAGAGTTCCGCAGTTGGGTGAAATCTGGCACGTCAACGATGATCCCGTTGAAGGCAGGGAGTTTAAGGGGCCGCATTATTATCTGGTGATTTCACGGCGGGAACTCGTCGCCGCGCTAGGGACAGCCGTTTGCATTCCGGTAACCAGTGGTGGCAACGCCTCGCGCTCGCAAGCCGTGACGGTGTATCTGGATGGCAATAGTACCGACACTGGGAACGTTACCGGTGTCGCGTTGTGCTATCAACTTCGCTCTCTTGATCTAGCAGCGCGTAATGCGAGTTTTTCAGCAAAGGTTGAGCCACACATCATGGATGAAATTCTATCGATGGTGGTGGACCTAATTGACCCGCGCTGAATTATAAACGTATAAACGCGCCTGTGCGGCGCGCTTATTAATGATTATTCACCATCTAAATCTAAATAACACACACGCAAGCGGTGACCATCGGGATCGATGGCGCTGAAGGTATAACCGAAATCCATTTTCACCGGTGTTTGAATAATGGTCACTTCGCGGAACGTGCCCCATTCGTTATAGAGGAAATCGACGTCTGCTTTGGTTTCAGTTTTAAATACCAGTTCGCCGTTAGCGCTGAAAGGCAGTTGTTGCGCCGCCGGTTCCACGGTGTATTTAGACCAGATGCCCAATTTAAACCCGCCATTAAAAATAAACATGGCAAAGGTTGGACTTAATTCCACCGGTTTTAAATCAAATAAGGCAGCATAAAAATCGGCGCTTTTTACGACGTTTGGAACATAGATGATGGTCATATTGGCAGTAAGCATGGCATTCTCCTTTGGATGTGCGATGCATACTATGAGCAAGCGATGACAGATTCTGTCAGTAGCCTTCTAGCTTAAGCTCAACCTCTAAAATCTCAATGTTCCACCGTCAACGTCTATTATATGGTCGTTGACGTAACGCGTCGTATCACTCAGGAGGAACATATGCCGGAATACTGTTTTTATAAAAAGGATAACCAGATAACAGCACTGAAGAAAACGGATAGCGCGGGAGCTGCCGTCCTGACTGAGCAGGGTTATGATAAGCAGTTTGAAGAATTAAGTGCCGCGGATGAAAAGGGGGCTCTCGCCCGATTTCATGACATCCGCAGAGAAGAGCAGAAGACAACGCATGCTTTCACAACGGGTGCGGTGTTTGCCTCACTAATTGTCGGTTTGGTTGCTTTAGCGGGCTGGTTTTTATAAAAAAATAAGGAAATATTTTCATGGACGGACACGTGATGCTCAAAATAGTTGCCGCAATAACGACGGTTATTTTGATTTGGTTATACTTTATGCCGCAAAAAAGAAAACTCCATGCTAACCCGATTATCGCAGCGGCCAATGAAAAAGAACGACAGGCGTGGCGCTATGTTCGATGGGGAGTTTGGGCAGTGCAGTTTTTGCTAGGAATCTATGTGCTGTGGACGGCCATAAGATTCATATTGTCGAGTTAATAACATGACAAAACAGCTTCAATATCGCAGGCATTGTGGGCGATAGGTTAGGAATCTAGCTTAAGGTTTCTAATTAATAGGTTGGAATGCCCACTACGAGCGAGGATCGGACGTTCGCAGTTGCTTTAAACGCACAATTGCTCGCACTTTGTGAGGAATCGCCCATAATGACCGTTCTCATTTTTTTATTTTTTATTACTTAAAAGGATAATCCACATGGTAAACGATTACTTCACGCAACCGCCGATTGGCGTTTCAGTTGAGCAGCATAAGCGTACCATCGCGGTCGCCGCCGCTCTGGCAGTGGCTAAAGAGTCGGTAAGTGCGTCTACCTCGGCAAGTGGTTCGAAAGCATCATGGGATTTGCAGGCGGTGGCAAACGAAGTGGCTAATCTCGCCGATGCGATTCAAGATGCGTTAGAACCTGACGACGCGATTTAATCAATCAATATGGCTAGCAGCAGGTTGTTAGCCATTTCCGCATAATCTGATGAATATTCCCTTCGCGCCAACAGCCAAAAAACGTGGACGTCCGCCTAAAGCCGAGTCTGCGCAGCGTGACGTGCGCCGCGCCATTCTGCGTACCGGCGTTGAGGTGTTAACGGAATCTGCCTTTGGCACCAGCAGCCTTGATGTCATTCTTAAGCGCGCAGGCGTGCCAAAGGGGTCCTTTTATCACTACTTTGAAAGCAAAGAAGCCTTTGGTCTGGCGGTACTCGATCAATACGACAGCTTCTTTGACCATCTATTAAGTAAAACGCTGGCAAACAGCGCGCTGCCGCCACTGCAGCGCATCGAATCGTTCGTTAATGCTGCGGCAATTGGCATGGCCAAACATGCTTTTCGTCGTGGTTGTGCGGTCGGCAATTTGACGCAAGAAGTCGCCACGTTGCCCGAAGGCTTCCGCCAAAAGCTGAAAGTGATATTTGAAAAATGGCAGGCGATGATGCTGAGGTGTTTAGACGAGCTGGCGGCAACCGGTCATCTCTCCGCCAACGCTGACTTACCCGGTTTAGCTGATTACTTCTGGACGGGATGGGAAGGGGCGGTACTTCAGGCCAAGCTGCATGAAAGCCGCAAGCCACTAGATAATTTTCTCGTGCAATTTCTTGCCGGCCTAATCCCTCGCACAAATGTGTAGCATTCCCTAAATCATCTTCTATTTCAGCAAGTTAAATTATGCTTAAATCTGGTGATGGAATTAATTAGACGATCGGTCTATTATTTAAATCAGACAATATCTGCACCCATCGCACCTTAATTACGCAGACGCCGCTCTGTAACTGGAGGTTCAGTGTTTAGTTCAGTTCTCATCAATAACACCGATGGCACTTACGCTGCCGCATTTACCGAACTCAACGATGACGTTTTGCCCGCGGGTGACGTCACTATTGATGTCGAATATTCGTCAATCAACTACAAAGACGCGCTTGCCATCACCGGCAAAGGACCGATTGTCAGAAGCTTTCCGATGATCCCAGGCATCGATCTTGCTGGCACCGTGACGCATAGCGATAGCCCGACATTTCAGCAGGGTGATGCGGTGCTGCTCACCGGATGGGGGGTTGGCGAGCGTTATTGGGGCGGGCTCGCACAGAAAGCACGGGTGAAAAGTGAATGGTTGACAGCGTTGCCATCGGGTAGCAATTCGCGTCAGGTAATGGCGATTGGCACCGCCGGATTCACCGCCATGTTATGCGTTGATGCCATTGTTGAACATGGCGTCAAACCGTCCGACGGCCCAGTGTTGGTGACGGGCGCCAGTGGCGGCGTGGGCAGTTGTGCGGTGATCATCTTAGCGGCGCTCGGGTATCAAGTCATTGCCTCGACAGGCCGACCAGAAGAGAACGCGCGCTTGTTCAAGGAGATGGGTGCCAGCGAAATCATCGATCGTAATCAGCTCAATCTACCCGGCAAGCCGTTGCAGAAAGAGCGTTGGGCGGCAGCGATTGATACCGTGGGAAGTCACACTTTATGCAATGTCTGCGCAGGGACAAAATATGCCGGCATTGTGGCGGCCTGTGGCATGGCGCAGGGCATGGATTTGATGGGGAGTGTTGCCCCGTTCATCTTGCGCGGCGTGACGCTCAAAGGCATTGATAGCGTGATGGTTGATGCAGCAAAGAGGCCGCAGATTTGGCAGAAAGCGTGTGAACATCTGCCGGTGACAAAGCTCGAAAAAATGAGCACCGTATTGCCACTCAGCCAAGCCATTGAAGCCGCACATTTATTACTTGATGGTAAAGTCAGCGGACGCGTGGTTATCGATTGTAACGTCTAAATATCAAGCGCAGTGGCTAACAGCAGGGTTAGCCACTTTCCGGGTAACGCAGTTGTTGATACTCCTTCCAGCGCTTCAATAATTGATGACGCGTTCCCGGATATACTTCGTGGCTAATTTCAATCTGCTCAATACGATCCACGCGGAAATTACGAAAATCCTGACGCAATTCGCACCAGCCGCACAACAATCTCACTCGATCAAAATAACCAATCACCACCGGCCAAATAACGCGTTGTGATGAGGCATCCTTCAGATCTTTATATTGCAATGACACTTTATTGCGCTGATGAATGGCCTGGCGAATGGCCGGCAGATGGGTTTCAAATACCACTTCTCCGCGTGATGCAATCAGCAAGGATTGATGATCAATCGCCAGGCTAAGATGTTGTGGGATCACCGCCTGAATTTTCGCCAATGCATGATTGGCCGCCGATTTTAACTCCGGATCGGTGTGACGACTCACCCAATTCAGCCCCAACATCAACGCATCTAACTCATGGCGAGAAAACATCAGCGGCGGCAAATGCCCATCTGATTTCAGCAAATAGCCCAATCCGGCACTGCCTTCAATATCCACACCTTGCTGTTGCAGACTAATGATATCGCGATACACCGTGCGCACGCTGATGCTGAGTTGCTCGGCCAGGCTTTGCGCCGTAACCGGATAGCGATGGCAACGCAACAGCTGTACCAGTTCAAGCAGGCGCTGAGTTTTGGTCATTTTTGGCTGTTTTCATCCCATAAAAAAATAAATTTAAAAAAACTGCATCCAGTTCGCCTACCGTTTACGTATATCCCCATGTGAGCACCTAATCTGCTCCCCTACAATGAGGATTTATGATGAAAACGTTATTCGCTACCGCAATCGTTTCAGGCGCATTACTGTTCAGCGCAACTTCAATGGCTGCTATGCAATCCGACTCCGTAATGGTCGGCGGTGCTGCCATGTTCCCGCAGAAAAATATCATCGAGAATGCCGTCAACTCCAAAGATCACACCACATTAGTGGCTGCGGTGAAAGCGGCCGGTTTGGTTGATACGCTGCAAGGAAAAGGGCCATTCACCGTGTTTGCGCCAACTAACGCCGCGTTTGCCAAACTGCCCGCCGGTACCGTGGACAATCTGGTGAAACCCGAAAACAAAGCCATGCTCACCAGCATCCTGACTTACCACGTGGTGGCTGGGAAGTTGGATATGAAAGCGTTAGAAGCGAAAATTAAACAAGGTGGCGGTAATGCCGAGCTGAAAACCGTCAACGGCCAGCCTTTGTGGATTATGAATAATGGCCCGCACAACATTCAACTCAAAGATGGTCAAGGCAACGTGGCCAATATCAGCACCTATGATGTAAACCAGAAAAATGGCGTGATCGATGTGATCGATACCGTTCTGATGCCTAAGTAATTGTCTATACTCGGGATGGGCAATCAAGCCATCCGGGAAAAACATGGATAAGTCTCAGGCGGAACAGCAGGTGAAACTGATGCAGGCGGTTGCTCAAGGCGATCGCCACGCATTTGAACAACTCTATCGACAGATGTCACCACACCTCTTTGCCGTCGCGCTACGTACTTTACGCCAACGTTCCTGGGCTGAAGAAGTGTTGCACGACGGTTTTATCACCTTATGGAATCAAGCCGATCGCTACAATCCCGCGCTGGGAGCACCGATGACGTGGATGACGCACATCATCCGCAATCGCTGTATTGATGGGTTACGCAGTCGTCCTGCACGCGAAGAAGCATTACAGGATGAGTACGACGACCAGGTTTTTCTCGATGAAAATCAGCAAGCTGAAAATGAAAGCGAAGATTCTCAGGTGGCGCGTTTACAGCATTGTTTGCGCCATCTCAGCAGTGAACAGCGGCAAAGCGTGGCGCTGGCCTATTATCAGGGAATGTCACACAGCGACATCGCTGCCTGGCTTCATCAACCCGTGGGTTCGGTAAAGAGCTGGATACGCCGCGCGATGGAGCATTTACGGGAGTGTGTGGGACTATGAATGATAAACATCAACGAGATGATGCGTTATCAGCTGAATATGCCCTTGGCACCTTGCGTGGCAATGCGCGGTTACGCTTTGAAAAACGGCTGGCGCAAGAACCTGAGCTGGCACAACAGTTGGCGCGTTGGCAGAACATGCTCAGCGGTCTGGATAGTCAAGTGGTGCCACAGATTCCACCGGAACGCGTATGGAAAAAAATCACGCTTAATCTGCCTCAACCCGCGACTAAAAAAACGCTGAAGCCTTATTGGGGCTGGTTGGTTGCCGCTGGACTGGCAGCATTCACCTTAATCTCCAGTTTTCATGGTCGCGCGCCTGACGTTATGCCGCTCACCGTGCTCAGCAATGCCGAGCAGCAGGCGCAATGGGTGGTTAGCAGCAGCAGCGATCGTCAACGGTTGGTGTTAACGCCGCTTAAGCCCGTGACGGTGGCGGCACAAAACAGTTTGCAGCTCTGGCTGATTCCGAACGGTCAAAAACCGGTTTCACTGGGATTGGTTGATGAACGTACGCCGACACAACTCACGCTCAATCAGATCACCTTGCCGCCGGGCGCGGTGGTTGCCATCAGCCTTGAACCGCACGGCGGCTCGCCAACCAGTCAACCGACCGGCCCGGTGTTGTTTAGCGGCGTGTTGTAACGCAACTTTATTGCACGCGTAGCAATTGGCTTAAGCTGGCCAAATCGGCGGAAGAGCGCAGTTCAGCGCACGCTAGCAATTGCTGCTGGCGCTGCGCTGATTCTTGCTGCAACGCCGCACGCAGTTTAGCGGTGACATCGACGCCATCCGCCAATGATTGCTGACGGGTACGGCGATGCTGCAACTGCGTGCCATTTTTCAGTGACAGTGTCACCAGATGAAAGCGCAGCGCTGGGTTAACAGCATCCGGCGGCGCAGTTTCATCCGGCGTGCGACGCACTTTAGCCGCCAGCGGCATCACTGCCCGATTGAGATCGCCCTCGGCAAAATCCTGCAAACGCAAATCGTCATATATCAACATCGCGGCAATCGCATATTCCAGACTGAAGCGCGCTTCAATGCCGTTGGTCGGCACGCGAACAGAAGCTGCAATATCGCCGCCGGGCGGAAACGCCACGCTGATATCGCTGATGTTCTCCAACAGCGCATCAAGCGTTTCACCGCTCGCCAACCATTGCTGGCGCAAAATACGCGCGGCCTCAGCAGCGCTATGCGTTCCGGCGCACGTGGGGAACGGCTTGAATTCCAAACCAGGTGCGACGATGCGCCACGGCTCAGCCCAATTCTCGATGAGTTTACCCGGCTGCGATTGGCCATTGCTGCTGGCAGCGATAAAGGCCTCGATTACGCCTTCCTGCTTGCCGTCAAAACCCGCCAGCGTCAGTTGCGCTGATGTGATCGCACGTTCAGCGGCGAAACCGGCATGCAGCGGTTTGACTGCCGAACCAAACTGCGCGCGCAATCCGCTGGCTTGCGTGGTGGCGATGCCCAATAAGGTGGCGGTGGCGGCCACATCCAAATCGAGCAACCGTGCCAGCGCAGCAGCAGCGGCGAGTGTGCCAAGCGTTGCGGTATTGTGATTGCCTAATGCATAGTGCTGCTGACTTACCGCTAAACCCAAACGTCCGGCGACTTCTACGCCAATCGCGTAGGCATCAAGAAAATCATCCGGCGTTGACGGTTGCTGTTGCTGCCAGGCAAACAGCGCCGACAGAATCACCACGCTGGGATGTCCGCGAAAATCGGCGTGGAAATCATCGTAATCCAGCGCGTGACTGGCATAACCCAGCAACAGCGCCTGCGAACGCACACTGCCATCGTGATAAACGCTACGCAGCGCCGGTAAACCGCTATCGGGAACCTGCGCTTGCAATACCGGCCAACTCACGGCGAGAAAATCCCGCACGCCTTCACGCGCCGCACCACGCGCGGCGGCATCCGGTTGGCTGTGAACAATGCGCTCAGCCAGCGCGGCGGTCAGATTCATGCGCTAACACTCTGCAACGCCGCAACCGCCAGATTCGCCAGATAGCGTGATGTTGGCAGCAGCACATCATCATTAATACGAAACGCCGGATGATGCAGCGCATAAGGTTCGCCGGTGCCAATCATCATGAAGGCGCCTGGCAATTGCTGTTGGTAGAAAGCAAAGTCCTCGCCAATCGGGCTGGCTTCCACCACGCGCGCTTCAAAGCCGCTGACGCTGGCTTGTTGCAGTGCAAAATCAGCCCAATGAGCGTCATTGACCACCGACGGCGGGCCGGCGTGCCAGTTGAATTTCACCTCAGCCGCGAAGGCGGCGCCAATGCCGAGCACAATTTCACGGAAGCGCTGCTCCAGGCGCTCACGAGTTTCCTGCGAGAACGAACGCACGGTGCCTTCCAGCCAGGCGCTGTCGGGAATCACATTCCACGTGCTGCCGCTGTGAATCTGAGTAATCGACACCACCGCGTTATCACCAGACGGCGCATTACGACTGATCAAGGTTTGCGCAGCCGAAACAATGTGCGCGGCAATCACAATCGGATCGTTGCCCTGATGCGGTTTAGCAGCGTGGCTGCCAATGCCGGTGATGCTGATATCAAAGCGATCGACCGCCGCAGTTAACGGGCCAGCTTTGCTACCGATCACGCCCGGCGGGAGCGACGGATCGTTATGGATACCAAATATGGCGACCGCATCATCCAGCGCGCCGGTAGCAATCACATCCGGCGCGCCTTGTCCGGTCTCTTCCGCCGCTTGGAACAGAATGCGCACGCGACCCGGCAAGCTGCTTTCCTGCTGCTTCAATAAGATTGCCGCACCCAGCGCAGCTGAGCTGTGGAAATCATGCCCACAGGCATGCATCACGCCGGGACGTTCTGATCGAAAAGCCACATCTGATTGCTCCTCAATTGGCAGCGCATCGATGTCTGAACGTAGCACCATCAGCGGGCCATTTTCACTGCCTATTTCCGCTACTAAACCGGTTTTGAGCGGCAGATCCAGCACGCGGATAGCGTGTTTCTCAAGTTGCTGACGAATCCGTGCGGTGGTTTCAAATTCTTGATTAGAGAGTTCAGGGAAACGGTGCAGTTCGTGGCGGAATGCGATCAGCTGTTCGCCTAAATTATCGAGAGTTTGGCTCATGCTTTGATTCCTTGTAGAGCGGCCTGACGGGTTAACCACGCGTCATGGGCGCTTTCATCCAGTACTTTCTTCATATATTGCGTAATGTGGCCTTTGCCGAGATCGGTGGTGTGCATCAACTGGAAGCCACGTTTTTTGTACATTTCGATCAGCCACGGATGGCTGGTGGCGGTGCCGAGCGATACCGCAGGCGCGCGCAATTTGCCGAGCAGAATCTCCTGCTCAAGGCGATCTTGCACCTGACGACCATATTGCAGGCCGGGATAATCGGGATGCGCGCCGAACCAGCCGATGTGCGGCAAGCCAAACGGGCCGGGCAGCGGTCCCCACGGATAACGCACGGTGACAGAGGAAACCATGACGCCATCCGCGTATAGCGCATACACACCGTGGTTTTGTAGATGGCGCAGCGTTTTAGCCAGATCGGCGCTGGCGGCATCGAATTTGATACCCAACGCCAGCGTTGGCGCGTAGGCGGCATGCATCAGCGCCTGATAGGTTTCCACCTCGTCTTCGCGAACCTGACGAAATTCAAGTGACATAGACATCCCCGGATAAACCGCCTTCAGGCGGAGAATTGATGCTTAATATGTTGTGAATTTTCGGTCACCATAAACGGCGACCCTACGATGTATGGTGCGTTTTGCCAAATCGCCATAAATGATGATCCCGCGATATGGCATGTTTTTGCCGAATCGCGATAAATGATTCCGCGCTGTGGCATGTTTTTGTAGGGTCGCCATTTATGGTGACCTAGCTAACACCCATCCATATATCCAGCAGATTACCAGCAAACACATTCCCGACTATATGTGAAAAATAACTAAGCTAATGCGAATTTGTGAAATTGAAATCGCCCGTTTTGCATTGCTTAAATCGTTATTTACCGTAGTATGCAGAAAAGCCATAGCGCTATAACTATTCCGTATTAACCCTCTGAATTATCTTAATTTAATTCGTTATAGCCTTATTCTTAATCAGGGTGACGCCGTGTTAGCGATCAAATCTCCGCGTGCTTATGCACATGAATCCGGCTTGCGCGCGCGTGCCGGTGAATTTATTAAACCTTACGCCACACACATCCGCATATTTACTTCGCCACGTGCCTGGCAGGCGGTAAATCCAGAATTAAGCCAAAGCCTCGAAGCCAACGGAATACGCTGGCAACTGGAATATCTGCACGGCGAATGCACCGATGCAGCGATTGAGGCGCTCAAGCAAAATGTTGAACAGCAGGGCGCCGAATTGCTGTTTGCGGTCGGCGGCGGACGCGTGCTCGATGCGGCGAAAGCGGTCGGCAGTCAATTGCCCGATCTCAAAGTGATTAACTTTGCCACCGTTGCGGCAACCTGTGCGGCGTGGTCGCCGGTTGCCATCGTGTACAACGAGCACGGTGGACATGTGCGCAGCCAGGGGCTGGGAAAAATGCCCGAGCTGGTATTAGTCGATAGCGAAGTGATCGCCCGTAGCGATGTGCGTTATTTAAAGGCTGGCATCGTTGATGCGCTGGCGAAGTATTACGAGTTCTATCCTTATCAGCGTAACAATCCCAACGACTTAGCGCTCGATCTCAAAGTGATGAACGCTAAACGCGCGCTGGATATCTATCGAGAATTCGGCGCTGCCGCGGTTGCCGCTAACCAACAGCAGCAGGTTACGCCGGAACTGGTGAAAATCATCGACGCCAATATTGTGCTGGCCGGTTTAGCCAACAGCGTGCGCGATGTGCTGCCAACGCCGGGATTTGCCCATGCGATCCATAATCGACTGACGCATCAGCCAGAGCTTCACGAGTGGCTGCACGGCGAAAAAGTCGGGTACAGCCTGCTGGTGCAATCGCTGATTGAACGTGATGGCGTGCCGGATGCCGATCTACTTTCGCTGCTGCGCGAATACGATATGCCGCTGACGCTGGCGCCATTAACCGGCGATCGCGCGGCCACCATTCGCAGCATCGCTGAACAAATTAAATTCCCGGCCGCCAGCGCCGAGCGTTTGCCGTTTCGCATCTCTGCCGATGCGCTGGAACAAGCGATGCTGGCAACCGAGGACACCTTTTAAAACGTCTTACCTTTTATTGACCAGGACAAATTCATGGCTAACTCACAACAACAACGCCACATTCGCTTAGGCCTTTTCGTTCAACCGGTTGGACAACACGTTAGCGGTTGGCGCTTAACCGAAAAACTCGGCGATCCAACCGATATCGATTGGCTGATCACCATCGCCAAAAAAGCTGAAGCCGGTAAATTCGATCTGTTTTTCGTCGGCGATGCGCTGGCAACCAGCATGTATCGCTTGCCGTCCACCATGGCGCGCCTTGAACCGCTGACCATGCTGTCGGCGCTGGCGGTGAATACCAAACGCATTGGTCTGGCGGCCACCGCGTCCACTACGTTTAGCGATCCGTTCACCATGGCGCGCAGCTTCTCCTCGCTGGATCACATCAGCCGTGGTCGTGCGGCGTGGAACGTGGTGACCTCGTTCTCTACCGATGTGGCGCGCAACTTTAGCCGCAACGACATGCCAAATCATGCCGAACGCTATGCGCGTGCGCGTGAATTCCTTGAGGTCGCCAACAAGCTGTGGGCGGGTTGGGAAGAGGGCGCGGTGCAGCCAAATAAAGAAACCGGCGCATATTTTGTTGATGAGAAGATTCAGCCGATTAACCACCAAGGCGAACACTTCCAGGTGCAAGGCCCGCTGAACATTACGCGCTCGCCGCAAGGACGTCCGGTGATTATCGAAGCGGGTTCATCCGCCGACGGTCAGAAATTGGCTGCGGAAACCGCCGAGGTGATCTTCACCGCAGCGGATAGCCTTGAAGCCGCGCAAACCTTCTATCGCTCGCAGAAAGATCAGGTGATCGCCGCCGGTCGCAATCCCGATCACGTGGTGATCATGCCGGGCGTGATGCCAATTGTCGGCCGCACCCGTGAAGAAGCCAAAGCGTTGTGGAAAGAGCTGAACACGCTGGTGGACATCGAAAACGGTCTGCGTCAGCTTTCATTGCGCTTCAGCATGGATCTCAGCCAGTTCCCGCTGGATGGACCGGTGCCGGAAGTGCCGCTGGGTGAAGGCAACCAGAGCCGCGTCAAATTGATGACCGATATGGCGAAGCGTGAAAATCTGACGCTGCGTGAATTGGCCGCGGTTGCTGCCGGTTCGCGTGGACACCGCGTGATTGTCGGCACCGCCGAAGATATCGCTGATGATTTCGAATTGTGGATTAAAGAAGGCGGCGCGGATGGTTTCAACATCATGCCGGCGATTATGTCTGAGCAACTCGATCTGTTTGTCGAGTTGGTGATCCCAGAACTGCGTCGTCGTGGCTTGTTCCGCGAAGACTACGAATTCACCACGCTGCGCGAAAACCTCGGTTTGCCGGTCGCTTAAGCCATTCAGGAGCTCAACATGGTCACCTTATCTAAGCGTGTGCAGTCCGTGTCGCTTTCTGCCAATGCGGCGGCGCGCCAGTTGACGCGTCAGCTCAAAGAGCAGGGCGTGGATATTCTCGATCTCACCACCGGCGAGCCGGATTTTGACACGCCCGCGCATATTCGCCAGGCGGCCGTGGCGGCGATGGAAGCCGGTGAAACGCGTTATACGCCGACCAACGGCACCACGCCGTTGCGTAAAGCGGTGCAGGCGAAGTTGCAGCGCGAGAACCAGCTGGATTACCCACTGGAGCAGATTTGCATCGCCAACGGCGCGAAGCAGATCATCTTCAATGCCTTTGCTGCCACGCTGAATGATGGCGACGAAGTGCTGGTGCCGGTGCCGTATTGGCCGACCTTCCCGGATAGCGTGCGTTTCAACGGCGGCGAAGCGGTGCTATTAGAGTGCCCGCTTGAGCAGCAATTTAAGCTGCAACCGCAGCAACTGGCGCAGGCGATCACCGCCAAAACGCGCTGGCTGGTACTGAATAATCCCGGCAATCCTTCCGGCATGGTGTACAGCGCCGACGAATTAACGGCGTTGGCGACGGTGCTGCGCGATCATCCCAACGTACTGATCATGCTGGACGAATTGTACGAACATATTCTGTTTGATGGACGCGAGCACGTTAGTTTGCTGCAGGTTGCGCCGGATCTCGCTGAGCGTATTTTGCTGGTCGGTGGCGTGTCGAAAACCTACGCGATGACCGGTTGGCGCATCGGCTTTGGTGCCGGGCCAAAAGCGTTGATTGACGCAATGGTGGTGGTGCAGTCGCAAAACAGTTCGGGTGCCAGCGCGGTCAGTCAGGGCGCGGCAGTGGCGGCGTTTAATGGCGGGCTTGATTTTCTGCCGCCGCAGCGCAGTGCTTATCAAGATCGTCGTGATGCAATTATGACGTTGCTGCGTCCGGTGGCGGAAATTGAAGTGCTCAATCCCGATGGCGCGTTCTTTATTTTCTGCCGTTGCGCCGGTTTGCTCGGTAAAACGCGCCCCGATGGTCAGAAAATTGTAACCGAACAGGACGTAATGAATTACTTATTGGAAAGCGGCGTGTCGGGCGTTGCCGGTAGCGCTTATGGATTATCACCGTATTTCCGTTTGTCAATTGCCACCGATATCGACACGGTGCGTGAAGCAGGGTGCAGAATTGCGCAGGCGTGCGCAGCGTTGAAATAATCCTGCTATAAACAAGCAGCGAACAAGTTAATATTATTTTCCTTCGCTGCTTGTTATTTTCTGAAAACATCAGAATATTCTTGGGTNAGGCGTGCGCAGCGTTGAAATAATCCTGCTATAAACAAGCAGCGAACAAGTTAATATTATTTTCCTTCGCTGCTTGTTATTTTCTGAAAACATCAGAATATTCTTGGGTTAATTCCTAACCTTTTCCTCTTTTTCGGCAATTTTAAAGCAACGCTTTGCTTGTTAACTCACTTCACGCATAATGCGTTTTTTCATTTTTCTCCGGTTACTATTTCATGTCTAAATCATCCTTGAAACGCAATATGCTGTTCGCCAGTGTTGTGGCAATTGCTGCGCCGCTGCATGCCATCGCCAATACAGAAACCTCTCAAGCACCCATCATTATTCAGGGCGCGATGCCGGTGGAAGCGGAACATTTCGCTGCCAAGCTGGATAACGCCAAAGAACAACAAATTGGTGAATGGCGTTTTTGGCGCGGCACCGTCGATGGTTATCCGGTGATTGTGTCTGAGACGCTGAAAGGCATGTCAAATGTCGCGGCGGCAACCTCAATTGCAGCGGTGGAATTCAAGCCTAAAGCGATTATTAATCAGGGCACCGCTGGTGGTCACGATCCGGCATTAAACGTCTACGATATCGTAGTGGGTAAATATTCGGTTAACCTTGGCGCGTTCAAAACGCCGCACAAATTAGCGGGCGCAGGCAGTAATTCGGTTGAGTGGAAGCCAATGGATTTAATGGCCTCTAAAGGCAGCGCTGGCGAAGATAAAAATGCCCACAGCATTCGTCAATTTGCTGCCGATCCTGTGTTGATGAAAGCCGCCGAACAGGCAATACCGAGCTACAAAAAGGGCAAAGTGGTTGAGGGCGTGATCGGTTCAGCGGATGTGTGGAACAGCGAATTAGACCGCATCCGCTTCTTCCACGACAATTTCCACACTTCGGTAGAAGAGATGGAAACCGCTTCTGCAGCGCAAATCTCGTCGCTGTTCAACATTCCGTTTATTGGCATCCGCGTGTTATCTAACAACATCACTAATAATGGTAAGTACGACGCGCAAACCGGCATCGCTTGCCAGGATTATGTCTACGATGTGCTGAAGGCGTATATCAAGCAGATTAATGCTGAACATAAATAAATAAAAAACGCAGCAAGCTGTTGAGCTTGCTGCGTTTAATTAATACTCATTGTTAATTTGTAAAGCACACTGCTGATAAACTTGAAACAACTGTTTATTATCCAGGCGATCAATAACAAATTAAATCAGGAAATCATCCAGTGAACTACCTGCATCAATGGCAGATTTAATCGGCGATGGTGTACGGCCTTGACCCGTCCACAATTTCTCGTTGCCCTGTTCATCGATGAATTTATACTTCGCCGGACGCGGTGCACGTTTAGCTTTAGGTTTGCTTGCCTGCGGTGTTAATTGCGCCAGGTCACTAATATCAATACCATCTTTCAACAGCATCTCTTTATATAGCGCTAATTTTTCTTCTTTCTCGCGCTGTGCCGCGTTTTCCGCTTCCACTTCTTCACGACGCTCTGCGACTACTACAGCGAACTTTTCCAGCATTTCGTCCAATACCGCAATTTCAGTTTCACGTGCTTGCGCGCGCAGCGTGCGAATATTGTTCAATGCTTTAAGTGCATCGCTCATGGTTAAATCCTTATTACTTTTCCAACTGGTTTGAAGCCGTGCATTCTACGAAAATTTTTACCAAATTAAAATCATAACCACATGGGGGAAGAGAAGGCTCAAGAGCAGCTATAGGATGTATCTTAATATATTAACAATATGTGATTTTATTCCATGTTTATCAATTGTTAACGAGAATACACATGCCGTGAATTTATTTCGCATTGATGCATTGAATTGAGAATGGTCTCGTTTTTTTTGGTTGCAGTATGCAATTTAAATTAACAATTTTTAATTTTCATTATTAAAAAATAAATAAAACCGTACTGTGCCCTTTAAATTTAGATATATAGAATTAAAGGGTGGCTGATCTACAAGATACGTGCTGCCATAAGGTTTATATGCACCTTGATTCCTTAAAATTTTATTTTTTTATGAAAAATTAACGATCTGAAAGTGTAAGATGATTTGATTCTAGTTATGTTCTATCACATAAATATTAGTGGATAAGCGGAAGCTATATAGGCATCAAACGAGGTTGTTTATTATTCTATGTGGGTGATTCAAAAGGGCAATCTGAAAGATAAATAAAAATCACGTCAAAAATTTAAACATCTCATTCTTATGGTAGTTAAGATTTTACCCCTGCACTTCCCCCCCTACTAAGCAATTATGGATGTATAGCACTTTGATCGATTTGTATTCCATGTTGTATGAAAAATCGCAATGACGTAAGTATATTCCTAAGCGAAATCGAGAGTGGTCTTGTAATTTCAACTTTTACAATATGCTAATCTTCACTATGAAGAAAACTAAAAAAAATAATAAAACTGGCTGATTGGTTATATAGATATAGTAAATGACAGGGTTGATGTGACTCGACTCTCTTTTAAAAGAGTTTGGCTTATTTTCGGCGAGATTAGCTATTAGGTCATTGGTGCCAGTAAACCAAGGGCGGTAGCGTGCTTGATGCAAAACAGTGTCGTCAAAATAGGATTCCACCATCTTTAATTAAGGTTATTAATGAAAGAAACTATGATTTTGATATTTATTGAAGGGAAGGAATATAAATATTCTGAAGCATTAAAGTCTATGATGACAAAGTCATTCAGAGATATAGATCTTGTGATTATTAATAGAGGGCCATTTTCATTACAATTTGATAAAGATTTCATACACACTTTAGGTCTTTACGTAAAGAGTATTACTATCAAAGAGTACATTGGCTCTAGATCACTGTTCAGTATCTTCACTCAACAGATCAGTGAGAGCACAGACTACAGTAGATATATATTAATAAATGATGATGTAAATCTTGATAGAGAATTTGTTCATAATCTTGATAGGTACAATAAAAAAAATAGCAGCTTAAAAATACATGCGTTAGATTTTAGAAGTAAAATAAAATTACGTCCTATGGTCCTGGATGATATGCTAAATAATTATATAGGAAGAGACCTTGAACGAAAAAAATTTTATCCAGGTTTAGTTATATATCGATCTTTAATTGAATGTGGTGAAATTGATGACATTGGATTGGTGAATCAAGACTCTATTCTACACGAACGTATTCGAAGGGAAATGCTGAACTCACCAATTGAAGTGTTCACCTTGCCCGTAAAACTTAAAAATGAAAGCCGGTGTGGTTATTTTATTTCTGTAGTGAAACGATATTTCTCCAATGAAAGAGTACGTTACTGATTTTTATGTAAAAATTTCTAATTGTTATGATGCTTTTTTTGGTTTCCCACAAATTTTTGCGTAAAAACAGCATTGAATAACTTAATAACTGTACTGCTGTTTTAGTTTTATTTATTTATTTAGCCAGCGAGTGAAAGGGTGGCAGTCGTGACCACTGAGTTAGATGGTGTAAATTTAGCGGCCGTCAAAGAAGAGATTGACGTAAAGTTTGTTCTTTTTGAATTGCGCAAGTCTTATCGGGTTATCCTATATATAACTTCATTTTGTATTATGCTGTCTATTATGTGTGCAATTCAAACCCCAAACGAATATAAGTCTAATGCGATTATTCAAGTTGAGCCTAAAAAAAATATTTCAGATGTAACAAAGTTAGGAAGAATAGTACAGAGTCTTAAGGCAAGCTCTGGACTGGATATTGTGTTGCTACAGTCCAGACGAGTGATTGGAGCAACTGTCGATCAGCTTAGCCTCCAAGTAGATGTCCAACCTAAATATAGACCTATAGTTGGGAAAACTTTGGCTTATCTAAATAATGAGAGGTCAGAGAAATTATCGGTTCACGAATTATATTTGCCCAATGCAGCGGATGGTGCACCAGATAACCTTTTATTGACCGTCATTGATCATGAGGTTTTCCAGGTTAACTATCGAGGCGAAATTTTTAAGGCTAGATTTGGGGTGCTGACTAAACATGCAGGTGTAAGGATTTTAGTTAACCCAATTAAAATACCTTCAGGTTCTAAGTATATTATATCATATCTATCACGACAGGATAGTATCGATAACGTATTAAATAACCTTTCATTGATGTCACCTTCCAGGTTTAGCGATATTATCAAGTTGACTTTTTCTGGCCCTAATCGAGACCTTAATACACAGATATTAAATGCGATTATTTATAATCATATAAAATATAATGTTAGAGATCGTAAAGAGAAATTAGAGAAGGGGATTAAACACCTCTCGGTACATATGGATCGTATTCATCAACAATTGGAACGAGATGAAGATAAGCTAATAGACGCACGTAATAAATTTGCAGTTTTAGACCTGAAATTGCAAGCTGAATCCCTAATCAATCAAATGGCATTCATTGATGACCGACTCAATGAATTATCCATCGATGAAATCGAAATGTTGAAAATGTTTAACGTTGGTCATCCTTCATACAAGGTTTTACTTCAAAAACGTCGTTTATTATTACAAATAAAAGCAGAGCATAAAAAAACTCTGGCAGAGACACCAAATCTGCATCAAGAGATCATTAATCTCAAACACATTGTTGAGGTGAGGAATAATCTATATATGCAAGCTGTGACCAAGCGTAATCAATTGGAAGTGCTGGCTTCATCTGCAATAAGTAATATTCGTGTCATTGATTCAGCTATAGACGATTCTGGGGAAGAGTTCACACGAAAATTTTTAATTATCATTCAAGGTACGCTTATTGGCCTATTCACATCACTTAACCTCATCATTTTCAAGTTCACAATATATAACAGATTGATGTTGAGAAAATAGTTTTAAAATCTTTATGCTCTTAAGATTTGATTGTTTTGTATTCAATGACCAAAATGGCTTTATAAATTACATATTAAATCAAAAGGAATGTTGCGTGAGTGAACTCAATGGTCCATTAGTAACAGTATATATTCCCACTCATAACCGTGCTCAACTGGTGAGCAAAGCCATTGCATCAGTCCAACTCCAGTCCTACAAGAACCTTGAGATCATTATTTGTGACGACGGTTCTTCAGATGAAACTGAGTTTGTTATCGCGGATTTAATAAACAAAGATAGTCGCATTATTTACCTCAAAAACGAGGTGCCGAAAGGTGCATGTCATGCGCGTAACCGTTGTATCGAAATTGCCTCAGGGAAGTTTATTACAGGCTTAGATGACGATGACTACTTTTTGAACGATAGGATTGAAAGATTTGTATCTTTCTCGCTGAAAAACAAAATAAACTTTCTCTGTGCTAATATGATTTTTAAAAACAAAAATACAGAGAGGAAATGGAAAGGTTACGTTGGCGAAATAACCTTAGATATGATGGGTTTTGAAAACAAAGTAGGCAATCAAGTTTTTGTTGAAACAAAGTTAATTAAAGAAATTGGCGGATTTGATACTGATTTTCCAGCTTGGCAAGATTATGATCTTTGGTATCGGATGATTCAACGTTTCGGTAGTTGCTACAGGACCAATGATGCTACTTATATCGTAAACATGGAGAATGATAGGCCGAGGATCACAACAGGAAGCAATGCATGGAAAGGTTATCAAAAATTTATATCGGTTCATCATCATTCGTTAAGTAAACAGAAATTAAACTCGCTATACTTTCAGGATAAATTAAACAGAAAAGACACCATTAGTTTTAATGATGTAGTTCTCTACCCCGGATTTCGGAATCTATTGATTTTTTTAAAATACAAATTAAAGAAAGTCGCTGGTGTTAAATAATCACAATGAAAATTAATAGAAACCTTCCGCTCAGCTTAGTCATGAGTATAACAGTTCCGTTAGTTGGGCTAATCCTCTCTTTTCTATCATTTAATAGAAAAGGAATGAATAGGTTGGCATTGGCTAGTATTTCTATGTTCTATTTTTTCATCGTAATAAAAATACCTCCGCTGGGCGATCTTTACCGACGATATCTTGAGATCAATGCTTACAGTTCAACTACGAAAGTATCTGAAATTTTAAATTCGCATCCGGATGTTCTTCTTTATATGCATGGATGGATATTTCAATTGTTGCATATAGATTTTTATTATATTCCGGCGATATATGCTTTTTTGATGTGCTATTTTTATCTGGCATCATTTAGAAACCTTCAGCTCATACAATTTAATAATTTACCTGGAACTATTGTATCGCCACAACTGATCACGTTAACCTACCTAACAGCATTTTGCGCATTAAATATCTTCAATTTAGTTTTGGGTATAAGATATGGTGCAGCTTTAGTTCTAATAATATATGGCATTACCAGCTACTTTAGCCGAAGTAAGACAAGAACCTATATATTTATAATTCTTTCGTTGTTAATGCATTTCTCGATGGTATTTGTTCTGTTGGTCTTTGTTTTTAGCCGATATGTCAATGTAAAGAAAAAACATATTGTGTTACTTTCAATCGTCTTCTTCATATTAAGCTCAAATGTTTTACGTTTAGTATTGCCTAATATAACATTTATGGGGATAGGCGATTATGCCTTGACTGGTTATGTAGATGGGTCATGGAGTGCCGTTCCGGATGACACTAATACGCTAATTGTTGCATTAATTACACGAACGCTAAGTTTTATACTGCTCGTATTCTATCTTCTTAGTAGAGATAAAATAGCTGGTTTTGATCGATTCTTGAATCTATTCATTCCTTGCTGTTTTTTCATGTCAATATCGTATACCGCAATGGGTCGATATCTTAACATTGCGCACTATTTTCTGGTAATTAGGATTTGTTATGCATTCCTTTTCTCATCAATCTATCAGACTCCTGCATTTAAATCGGCTCTAAAACTTTATCTGGTTGGCTTCATGTTAATCAGTCTGTTGGTTATAAATATTTACACGCAGAGAAGGACGCTAACAATGGGAGGGTTATGGTCTTACGCGTATACCAGTCCAATATTATTATTGAATTATAATATGGAAAAGTTTAATCAATATCTTGGCGAAATTGACTCGGATGGCTATTGGGTAAGAGACAAGTAATTTTCCACCATACAATGAAATTAATATGAAAAATAAAATCCTTTTCATAGTCCCCAGTTTAAAAAATGCCGGGCCGGTAAATGTATGCCTGACACTTGTAAATAATATCCCCCATGATTACTGTGTTGAAGTCATTGCACTTAATGATGGTGAGTGGAAGGAAGCGTTTTCTACTCGAGCAAAAGTTATTGTATTCAAGCGAACAGAAGTTTTTCAGATATTAAAATATATCAAAAGAAATAATTTCGATATAATTCACAGTCATTGCACTATAGCGGATATATTTAACTACCTATCTCATTCTCCTGCGCGAAAAGTAACCACTATTCACAACTATTTTGAACTCGATTTTGTTCAGACCAAAGGTTTTATAAAAGGAAAGATGGAAGGACTTGTAGGTCGCTATATCGTGAGAAATTTTAACAAAGTCGCTTGTTCAAATTCAGTAATGGAACACTGTGTCAAAACGCATAGCATGAAAAAAATAATTGCTATTCCCAACGGGGTCGAACCGCAGCCATCAAAAGTTTTACAGAAGAAGGATGATTACACACACTTCTACTACCTAGGGGTTTTGAATAAAAGAAAAAATGTAGCAATGATTCTTGAAGCGTTTAGTCAATGGTGTAGTGATAAGCGCGCAGTACTCCACATCATTGGCACCGGCTCCGATGAGACGCATTTGCAACAGAAATATAATAATGAACAGATATTTTTTCATGGACACAGCGATAAGCCTGAAACTATTTATGAAAGTTTCGACTGCTTTGTTTCCGCATCGCATAATGAAGGACTTCCATTAGCTTTATTGGAGTCTCTTTCATTAGGGAAAACTTTCATATGCTCAGATATTGATCCACATAGGGAGGTACTCAATTCATATAATGAAACCGCAGGTTTCATCTTTGATAAAACGCTATCAGGACTTATTGATTGTTTTGAAGCGTATCACTTCTCGTCAGAAAAAAAATTATTGGCAAAGAATGCCAGGGGTTGTTACCTACAAAACTACTCTGCAAAAAAAATGGCTATGCAGTATATCGAATATTACAGCTATATCTGATTTATTCTTGTCATGTTAAGGAAGCTTCATGTCATATATGAAATTTTCGGTATTAATGTCACTATACGTTAAAGAAAGTGTGGATAATCTCGAACGTTGTTTGCAGAGTATCCATGATCAAACTTTACAACCTAAACAAATCGTATTAGTTATTGATGGTCCAGTCGGCACTGATCTTGAACAAGTGCTAACCCGTTGGCAGAAGAAAATTATTCTTCATCGCGTACAACTGCCTGTCAATGTTGGTTTAGGAATGGCGCTGGCGGAGGGAATTAAACACTGTTCGTGTGAATACATTGCTCGAATGGATACCGATGATATTTGCTTGCCTGAACGGTTCCAGCGACAGGTTCAGTTCATGCAAGAGAATCCAAACGTGGCATTATTGGGCACGGCAGTGATTGAATTTGATGAGTGTGGAGAGCAGCGTTTAAAGCGCTTGCCTGTAAACCATACTGAAATAAAAGAATTCTCCAGATTAAAAAATCCCTTTAATCACATGAGTGTATTCTTCAAACGAAGTGTAGTTGAAAATGTGGGAGGTTATCGTCACCACCTATTTATGGAGGACTATAACTTATGGTTGAGGATTATTGCAGCAAACCACCAGGTCCACAATCTACCTGATGTACTACTACATGTACGCGCTGGTAGTGGCATGTTGAAAAAGAGAAGGGGTTTGAATTATATCAAAAGTGAATTAATTCTTTTTAAACTGAAAAATAGCCTTGGGATTATCTCACCACTTAGAAATATTGCCTTCCTGATTGTTCGAGTTTGTACTCGGATAGCTCCTGAATATGTGCTCTCGTTCCTTTATCGTAACGATCGAGCCAAAATATAGCCAACTGATTAACTCAATAAACATCTCGTCAGGATAGTATTTTGAATAAGAGAGTGATGTCTAATGCTTTTTGGATCATGTCCGAAAAGTTGATTGCTGTATTAGGCTTGATTTTTGTCACTTCTTTTGTGGCAAAGTATGTGGGGCCGGAGGTTTTTGGTGAAATAGCATTTGCCACATCGATCTTTCAAATTACTCAAATTGTTGCTCAAATGGGCGGCGATATAATAATTTTAAAAAGAATGAGTGCCAATATGCATTCCGGGGTTAAGTTGGTGATTACCACGACCTGGCTTCGACTGCTTATTTTTATGGTTTTATGTGTCCCATTTATTGCATTTACTTACTTTCGCTTAGGGGAGGAGGGGATATACTTCATATTTGCCTGTTGTCTATCTTGTTTGTTCATCACGCTCGACGTCTATAATGTGTACTTCGATGCTAAATTAGAATCGAAAAAAAATACATTGATCAATGTGTTCGGCTTGCTAGTCAGTCTGGCTATTCGCTGGTTGATTGCCAGTCTCGAATTAGCACCTGCCTGGCTTTGCTTGCCAATAATTCTAGCGGGATTGGTGCCTTTTATTCTGCGTCGTATCATCTTTAACCGTTTCACAGCCCAGCCAAAGATAGTATTCAAGAACCAATTACGCTATGCCCGTTATCTATTCTTTTCTGGCTTAACCTTCGTCGTCACATCTATTTCCGTCGCACTATATACCCGCGTATCTATATTGAGTTTAGAGTATTTCAATGGGCATGAGAGCGTAGGTATTTTTGCTGTCGCTGCGAGTTTAGCTGGATCTTGGTCTTTTGTCTTCAATGCATTTATAACGTCGACTTTACCCTCGATATTTTCTGAATCTAGCCACGAACGTGCATTGCTTAAAACAGCTAAGCTTCTTATCGTTGTGGTGCTATTATCCTTGCCTATCTTCGTGGTGGTGTATTTCTTTAGTCCTTTCTTTATTAAATTGTTTTATGGTGATAAGTATGAGGCCGCATTGATACCATTACTGATTATTTCAGCATCTACGTTACTTTCTGCGTTGGGAACCATATCGGCGAGGTTTATTGCAAAATATTCGGGATATGCATTCTTATCTAAAAAAACCATTCTGGTTCTTATTTTCAGTGTCACGGTAAACATACCATTGATACACCACTTTGGTATGAATGGCGCGGCACTTGCAACATTAATAACCGAATTTGTTTCATTGACCTTATTTAACTATTTCTTTAAAGGTGGGATGGTTTTCACACTTCATCTTAGGATGTTTACTATCGCTGTTAATTCAATCTCAACCCGGTTTATCAAATCGACTACAAAGCAGGATATCTTAAAGTGAATGCAGTGAATAAAATCAGGCTTACAATTTCAGAAGTTAAATCTAATCCTGGAGTGAAATCAAAACTTGTTGTGTTGTTATATAGGCTAGCGTCACTTCATAACCAGCATGGCATGGTCTTATATCCGATTACTCTTTTTTTTGTTGTGCTGCACAAGTTATTAAATGAATTTTTTTTTGGTGTTGAGATTTCTTATCGAACCAAAATTGGTTATGGTTTTACCATTTGGCATGCTTATTCGATTGTGATTAATAGCGGATGCGTGATTGGTGAAAATTTTACCATTCGACAGTGTTGCACCGTTGGTGGAAATAAATTGCCATATCCCCAAAAATTCATTATTGGAGACAATGTCTCAATGGGTGTGAATTCCTGCATACTAGGGGATGACATTGAAATTGGTGATAACGTTATTATAGGTGCAGGGGCAATTGTGATGTCCGATATTGCCGCGAACCACTATGCTGTAATGGAGAAGCCTGTCATCAAAATGCGCAATGTTAAATAAGCCACTAAAAATTTCGCAGCCCAATGTTTGAAAGGACATTATTGGAGGTGGGTGTATTTAACCACTTCCATTTTTTATTTTGTTAAGAGTTTGAATAAAATTATTGCCTCCAAAGCTATCTTCCTTTCTCCCTCGGTTTTTTCTCATCCTTATATACTTCAACAACTTACCCGCTAGCGATCTCTGTTAATTGTCAAAAAATACCCTCTCACAACTATTACCCATTGAAGAATAACGCTTTTATCTAAATGTAAAAGTGTCAGATAACCGGTAACAATTTCTTGCATTGAAAACCTTAATGCGTATATTTCTCATTTGCTTTCTTAACGGCATCCTTACTGTCATCCCTTCAATCGACGTCAGCAGCGATGCCGCCAAAACAAAATAAAGAAAAGTTGATCGAGGAATTGTATGTCTTTCGAAGATTTGCGCGTCAGGAAAACCGCCGGTACATCGCAGCGCGTGCTGCGTCACTCGTTACTGGCGATGTTGGTTGCGTCGAGTATTGCGCAAGCAGCAGAAACCACTCAAACCGAACAAACACTGAATGTTGATGCCAACGCGAACGCCGATCAACAGCAGCAGGCAGCACAGGATTACAGCGTGCCAATCACCCGCGCGGGCACCAAAATGGATCTCACCGCGCGCGATATCCCGCAATCGGTTTCGATTGTCAGCAAGCAGCGTATGCAAGACCAACAGCTGCAATCGCTGAATGATGTGCTGTCGAATACCACTGGTATTCACGGCGTATCTTCCGATATGGATCGCACCAATTACTACTCGCGCGGTTTCCTGATCGACAACTACATGGTTGATGGCATTCCTACCGCTTTCGCCTCTCGCTGGAACTTGGGCGATGCGCAAACTGATATGGCGCTGTATGAGCGGGTAGAAGTGGTGCGCGGTGCCACCGGTTTGCTGACGGGGCCGGGCAATCCATCGGCTTCGATCAACATGGTGCGCAAACACGCCGATAGCAAAGAGTTCACGGGCGATGTTTCGGCGACTTACGGCAGCTGGAACAAGCAGCGTTATGTCGCCGATCTCTCCGCGCCATTGTCGCCAGAAGGCAACGTGCGCGGCCGTATCGTGGCGGGTTATGAAGACCGCAACAGCTTTATCGAACGTTACGGCGCAGACAAAAAATTCATTTATGGCGTGGTTGATGCCGATCTTACCGATTCGACCAAACTGTCTGTCGGTTATGAATTCACTCAAGTGAATACCGATTCGCCGATGTGGAGCGGTTCTCCGCGCTGGTACACCGACGGCACGCAGATCAAGGCGCGTCGCGGCTACAACACCGCGCCGGATTGGGCTTACAACAACAAAGAAAACAAAAAAGTCTTTGTTAACCTGCAACAGAATTTCGACAACGGCTGGAACATCACGCTTAACGGCACGCACAACGAAATGTTCCTCGACAGCAAACAGCTGTATATCGATGGCTACTTCGATAAAGCCACTGGCGCGGGATCGTCTTCTTATGCGGGCTGGCCGGTTATCGGCGGTACCGGTTACAACACCGGCAAACGTAAAGTGGATGCAGTAGATGCGTTCGCCAGCGGTCCATACGAACTGTTAGGCCGTCAACATCAGTTGATGCTTGGCGTGAATTACAGCCGCCAGGACAACAAGTATTACAGCGCCTGGACCAATATCTCGTCTGAGCAGTTGGGCAACTTCAATGATTACAATGGCGATTTCCCAGAGTCGGATTGGAATCCGCGTGAACCGGCCTCGGATACCCAACTGGTACGTCAGAAATCGGCCTATTTAGCCACGCGCATTTCGCTTGCCGATCCGTTGCATGTGATTTTAGGTGCACGCTATACCAACTGGAACCGCCAGACGCTGGATGCGGAGATGGAGAAGAACAACATTACGCCATACGGTGGGGTGATTTGGGACTTCTACGATAACTGGTCGGCCTACGCCAGTTACACCTCGGTGTTCCAGCCGCAGGATTATCAAGATGCATCGGGCGGATATCTCTCGCCAGTGATCGGCAAGAACTATGAAGCTGGTGTGAAATCGGATTGGTTTAACAGCCGTCTGACCACCTCCGTTTCCGTGTTCCGTACCGAACTGGATAACGTGGCTCAGGCGACTGGCGCGACCAATGCGGAAACCGGCAATGCGATTTATGTCGGTAAGAAAGGCGTGGTGAGCCGCGGCGTCGAGTTCGAAGTGAACGGCGCGTTGACCGATAACTGGCAGATGACCTTTGGCGGCACTAGCTACGTAGCGGAAGACGCCGAGGGTGAACGCTACAACTCACAACTGCCACAAACCTCGTTCAACTTGTTCAGCAGCTATCGCTTGCCGATGCTTGATCAGCTGACGTTGGGCGGTGGTGTGACCTGGCAGTCGAAAACCTACGGTGATATTGGTGGGCCAGATGGCAACGGCACCTGGCGCGCACGTCAGGGCAGCTACGCACTGGTGGATCTGTTTGCCCGTTACGATGTCACCAAAAACGTCTCGGTGCAGGCCAACATTAACAACCTGTTCGATAAAGAGTACGACACCAACGTCAGCAACGGCGGCATTGTCTACGGCGATCCGCGTAACTTCTCGGTTTCGGCGAGTTATCGTTTCTAATGAAATGGGTGGATGCGCAGGTAGCGCATCCATCAAGATTTCGTAGGGTCGCCATTTATGGTGTAATGCTCGTCAGTTAAGCCTCAAACATGCCGGAACGCATAGCGTTTCGGCTTTTTCTTTACTGCCCGGGGATAGTGTCTTGGTCGCCGGGTGGGAAGCA
>NZ_JBNBPM010000004.1:0-376251 GCF_059412405.1 Pantoea sp. CFCC18179
ATAGGCCGGATGTGTAAGCGCAGCGATGCGTTGAGCTAACCGGTACTAATGACCCGTGAGGCTTAACCTTACAACGCCAGAGGCGTTTTTGAGAGACGCGAGTAGATTTTCAGCTTGTTTATGGATTGGTTCGCGTGGTTGCCTGAGGGTGACGGCGTGAATGAAACAGAATTTGCCTGGCGGCTTTAGCGCGGTGGTCCCACCTGACCCCATGCCGAACTCAGAAGTGAAACGCCGTAGCGCCGATGGTAGTGTGGGGTCTCCCCATGCGAGAGTAGGGAACTGCCAGGCATCAAATAAGTGAAGAAGCCCTGAACGAAAGTTCAGGGCTTTTTTACGTCTGAAATGCAGAGAGACACAGCAAAAATCAGCTAATTTCATGCAGGATTAGCTGCAAACTCAACGCAAACAGCTCGCATAAACGGTCACGCTGGCGAACGAATTGCGTTTCAAGCATCAGCCAATAGCGTTCGCTACAATTTTCTTGCCGGTGACCGCGCAATAATTGCAAACCGGGAAAGGCCCCGCCATTGAAGCTCAGGTCGGGATGAAAATCATCAGATGCGCGATAGCGAGCGCGATGCCACAATCCAAACGCCTTCCTAGATACTTTTTTTGATCCCATTACAAGAATCAAACGTTCCAATAAAACATCAATCGGCTGTAACGAAAAAGCGGGATCGATCTCATGCTGCAACTGCGTCAATGCGGAACGTAGCTGATGCAAATAGTTTGGAGCATCAAGCGGAAGCACTTCATCCATCAATAAAGCATCCAGCCAATGCTGATGAATCTGCACATCGCGCCATAGATGGGCATCATCAACTTTATCCAAGGTATCCTGTTCGGTATGCCACCACCATCTGCCGCCACTTCCTGGTGAAAGTGAGGATCGCAGCGCAGGCTCTTCGCGCAGTGCGAAATGTAACGGAATATCGACGCCCCAAAACGATTGATCGCCACCTTTACCCAGCGGGGAAATACGTGAGGCTGACAAACCTGTCACCTTTTCTACTGCCTGGTTCAGCCAGCTAACGGACTCCGCACCGCTGGCATTGATCACTACTTCGCTGCCGCCGACACAGCCAGGTGAATCAACATTGATATGCGCCACACAGAGATTAACCAGCTCATCACGAAAATGATCGGCATACCAACTGGAGCCGGCATAACGACCATTAGAGTGTCCCGGCCAGAAAGCGATGCGCAAGCCACGTCGCAGCTGCCCTGGATTTTGAGCATAATGCAGTGCCAACGCCAGACACAGCGCATTGCCGGTTGCATTATCGGTCACGCCTTGATGCCAGGAATCGTAATGGCTGGAGAGCAGAACAAACTCCTCAGTTTCTCCGGGCAGCTCAATAATCGGCAGTGAACAGCGTGCGACATGTTCATGCAATACTGTAATGATGTTCGCTCGTAGCGGTTGCTGCATACGATCAAGCAACGCTTTGCCATCCTGCTGATTAATGCCAATAACCGGAAGAGTGGGATAGCGCAGCACATCATCGGGAACCGGTGATCCCCAAATTGGGCCGACAGTTTCTTCATGCAGCGCACTCTCCGCGGAGCCCCAAATATGAATCAAACCCGCGGCACCCGCCTGCATCAACCGCTGAACGTAGTCTTCATATCCTTGATCAGCAACGACAATTTTTCCTTTTACACGGTTTTCCCACTCCGTTCGCTCACAATCCGCGATAAAAGTCAGTGCACGATCGTCATACATCAACTCGGCTTCGACACCTTGCGGACAATGCGCAGAGAAGGAACGCGTTTTCGCTGGAATATGCCAATCGGGATCGCGATTTAGAGTTAACGAAGCCGACAGCGGATCGCTTAACCACAATCGACAATATTCGCGACGAAAGGGAATCTGCCGCTGCTGCAAAAAGTCACATAGCCAGTCAATGCTGTGTTCGGCATCAGCACTACCCGATAAGCGATGCCAATGCTGGAACTTCTCCAGTAATTGCCGCATCGCCAGCTGTAACTCATTGGGCGACATCGCGCGTCACCTTCATTTCCAGAGCGCCGAAATAGTGCTGCTTAATCTTCTCCCATGTGCCATCCGCCATGATTTTCGCCAGCCCTTCATTCAGCAGTTTTTGTGTTTTTTCATCATCCTTACGCACGCCATAAGCCGAACCGATGCTGAATAATTTATCATCACGCACTTCAGGCCCGGTCAGCGCAAAATCCTTACCTTCTGGTTTATTCAGAAAACCAAAGGTAACCGCAACGCCCGGACTCAATGCGCCATCCAACCGTCCCGCGGCAAGATCCTGGTAAATCACATCCTGATCGGGATACATCACGATATCGACGCCTTTAGGTGCCCAGAATTTATTGGCATACATCTCCTGAATCGAACCTTGCTGAACCGCGATGCGCTTACCGACCAGTGAAGCGATGTCTGGCTGCAGATTGCTACCTTTATGCGCGACCAATTTTGTCGGGATATGGTAGATAAAATCGCTGAAATCGATCGATTTACGGCGTTTCTCAGTAGCGCCAAGTGGGGAAATGAAATCGACTTTTTTCGCCATCAAAGAGGGAATTTCCGCATCAAAACTACTTACTACGTATTCACATTTCACCTGTACGGCCTGGCAAACAGCATTGGTAATATCGATTTCAAAGCCGGTTGGCGTGCCATTTTGATCGCGAAACTGAAACGGTGGATAGCTGAGATCTGCGCCAACGCGCAGTGTTTCGCCGGCAGCGAATGCCTGACTAGCCAGCGCGAGTGATAAGGTTGCCAGCAAGGTTAAGCCTGTATTCATAATGATTCTCCAGCAGAATGATGGGCGTTATGCCAGCGAGTAAATTCCTGGCGCACGGCCTGAAGATGTTGGGGGGATTGCAAATCAAAAGCGGTCATCGCCAGCGCTTTGGCGGCATTCAACATCGCCTCAATACCTGATTCCGATGCTGCTGCAATGGCGAATTCCGGCGTGTGTGGGATCACATCGCCAATGCGTAAATAGGGGTGAATGGCGGCGGTCAGCTGGCTAACGTTGCCGATGTCCGATGAACCCACGCCACCGCGCTCGGGTGCCGCTTCGGCGGTCAGCCCTAAATGTTCGATGTTGTGCTGAAAAAGCGCCGCCAATGCTTGATTGTTATTACGTTCGGCATAGGTCAGGCCTTCTTCGATCTCAATACGCGCTCCGCTCATCGCAGCGGCAGCATTAGCCGCTGCAAACACTTTCTGTCGCACGGTTTGTAATCCACCGACGGTTGCCGCGCGCATTAAGAATTTCGCTTCGGCATAGGCTGGAACGATGTTGGTGGCATCACCGCCGTGGGTGATGATGCCGTGCACGCGCACGTCATCAGTGAAGAACTGGCGCAGGGCATTGATGCCAACAAAGGTCTGAATTACCGCATCCAGCGCGCTAACACCCAGATGAGGCGCGGATGCCGCATGTGCCGCCTTGCCATAGAATTTGAATACCGCATCAACACAGGCTAATGCGCCGCGCGTCACCATATTTTTCTCACGTGGATGGAACATCATCACCGCATCAACATCAGAGAAAATGCCCTGATCCGCCATGATAATTTTCCCGCCGCCTTCCTCTTCAGCCGGCGTGCCAATCACTTCCAAACAGCCGCTTGGCCACTGGCCGCTTTGTACCAGCGCCAATGCCGCGGTAACTGAAGCAGTACCAATCAGGTTGTGCCCGCAGGCGTGGCCTAAATCGGGCAGCGCGTCATACTCGGCCAGCAGCGCAATGTGCGGTCCAGCTTTGCCAGTGTCGTAGCGCGCACGAAACGCAGTTTCCATGCCAGCCAATGGCTGAGTAATTTCAAATCCCGCCTCGCGCAGAGGTTGCTGCAAAGCGGCTGCCGAACGATGTTCTTTAAAACTGAGTTCGGGATGGGCGTGAATATCGCGAGCCAGTCGCGTCATCGCTGCGCTTAACTGACTCACGGCATAAATAATTTTTTCTTTCTGCTCTGACATAGCGCACCTGCAATCCATCTCTCACCATTGTGGTGCGAGTAATGCTTTGAATTAAAATGTATTGTTCAGATATAAACCTCTGCGTCACAAATTCCCAATTGAGCTTTTTTATTGCTTGCTCGCTGTTGGCAAAAATTATTTTATGGATGGCAACGTAGCGGGAGATGGCGATGAACGAAAAAGATTGGCTGATCATTCATACGGTGTGGCAGCACCAGAATGTCACGCGTGCAGCAGAACAGCTTTTCACCTCGCAACCGGCGCTAAGTTATCGTCTCAAGCAAATAGAACGTAAGTTGGGTGTGGCACTGTTTGAAGAGAGCGGGCGTCAGCTGGTATTCAGCGCGCAAGGTCGATATCTGGCACAGCATGCGGCGAAAATGCTCAATGAATCGCAGTTGCTGCGACAAACCTTGCAAAGCCTGACGCAGCCGCGCCAGGGCGAGTTGCGCCTTGGTGTCACCAGCAATTATGCGGCTTATCGCCTGCCGGAAATTCTCGCGCGCTTTAGCACGCAGCACAGCGGTATTCGCGTTAACCTGGTTAGCGGCCTGAGCGAAGAGATGTACCAGAAGCTACAGCGGGAAGAGGTCCATGCTGCGCTGGTCAAAGACGACTATCATTGGCGCGATGGCAAACGCTTGGTCGACGTTGATGACTATTGGCTGGTGAGCCAGCAACCGCTTGAT
Source organism: Pantoea sp. CFCC18179 (assembly GCF_059412405.1). Lineage (NCBI taxonomy): Bacteria > Pseudomonadati > Pseudomonadota > Gammaproteobacteria > Enterobacterales > Erwiniaceae > Pantoea > Pantoea sp. CFCC18179. The sequence continues at coordinate 4,663 of NZ_JBNBPM010000004.1, forward strand.
CTGCGCCTATTACCGCAATTGCCGCAGATTCGCATCAATCATGGTGGTCATATCACCCATCTGATTGAGCGATGGTGGAATGCGAATTTCACATTGGCTCCGCGTGTCGCAATGCAAGTGGACAAGCTGGAAGTGTGTCTGGCGATGGTGGAGCGTGGTCTTGGATATGCCATCGTTTCGAGCTATCAACCCTTGTCGGATCGCTTGTGTTGCCAGCCATTGCAGGTTGCGGGTGAAACGCTGAAAAGCCGCACCTGGCTGCTGTATCGACATGCCAGCAGCGAAGCATCGGTGATTCAGCCATTCGTCGAGATGTTTGCCGATTTAAGCTGAAACATTTTCATATTCCGCATGAAGACTCGACATTCACAAAGCACCAGGCTAATGTCGGGCATCTGGATGTCTAAACGTTTATACGGTTATAAGTAAGAGGTGAGTAGGTTATGCCAATCAGGATTCCCGACGAATTACCGGCAGTGAATTTCTTGCGTGATGAAAACGTCTTTGTCATGACGTCCTCGCGCGCCAGTGTTCAGGAAATCCGTCCGCTTAAAGTGCTGATTCTTAACCTGATGCCGAAGAAAATCGAAACGGAAAATCAGTTTCTTCGCCTGCTTTCCAACTCGCCGCTACAGATTGATGTGCAGCTGCTGCGCATTGATAGCCGTGAATCACGCAACACGCCGAGCGAGCATCTGAACAACTTTTACTGCAATTTTGAAGACATCCAAAACGACAACTTCGATGGCTTGATTGTCACGGGTGCGCCGCTGGGATTGGTGGATTTCAATGATGTTGCCTATTGGCCGCAGATCCAGCGCGTGTTGCACTGGGCGAAAGAGCACGTCACTTCCACGCTGTTTGTCTGTTGGGCGGTACAAGCGGCGCTCAACATCTTGTATGGCATTCCAAAGCAAACGCGTCAGAACAAATTATCTGGCGTCTACGAACATCAGATTCTGCATCCTCATGCGTTGCTAACGCGCGGTTTTGATGACAATTTCCTCGCGCCGCACTCCCGATACGCTGATTTCCCCAGCCAGTTGATTCGCGATTACACCGATCTGGAACTGTTTGCGGAATCGGAAGCCACCGGCGCCTATTTGATGGCGAGCAAAGACAAGCGTTTGGCCTTTGTCACCGGCCATCCAGAGTACGATGCGTTAACGCTTTCAGGTGAATACCATCGCGATTACGATGCGGGCCTGCATCCGGACGTACCGTTTAACTACTTCCCGCACGATAATCCAGAACTGCCGCCGCGCGCCAGCTGGCGCAGCCACGGTAACTTGCTGTTTTCCAACTGGCTCAACTACTACGTTTATCAGATCACGCCATTCGATCTGCGCCATATGAATCCATCGCTCGAATAATCAACAGCAAAACAGATCCTGCCGCGACAACCGCAATTGTCGCGGCTTTTTTTTGCCTGAAATTCACCATTGGAATGCATTGCCTTTAATTCGAGAGATTAAATTAAATAATAATCAATGATATAAATCATCTAAACCATAAAAATGGAAATAGTTTTTGAAAATAAAATAAAAATCATTATGCTCTGATCTTGCAGGTTAAAAATCACCCTACATCCGGATCCGATCGTAAAGCGAAGGATCAACACAGGAGGCAGCCCGCATGACAGACTCGGTTATCAGCAATACGCTAACCTTCAGCCAGCCCTTTACCCACGCGGAAAAGCAGCTGCTTACCCCAGAAGCCATCGACTTTCTGCACGCGTTAGTGGTGCGTTTTGCGCCCGAGCGCGAACGGCTGCTCAAAGCGCGCCAGCAACGTCAGCAACGTTACGATCAAGGCGAATTGCCGGGCTTTAATTCGGAAACTACTTCCATTCGCGAAAGTGAATGGCAAGTGCGCCCGATTCCACAACTGCTGCAAGATCGCCGCGTCGAGATCACCGGGCCACCGGATCGCAAAATGGTGATCAACGCGTTGAATGCCAACGTCAATGTCTTCATGGCGGACTTCGAAGATTCGCTGGCACCGACCTGGCAGAAGCTGATCGATGGGCAATTAACTTTGCGCGATGCGGTTAACGGCACGCTGAGCTTCACCAGCGACACTGGCAAGATCTATCAGTTGCGTGCCAATCCGGCGTTGCTGATGTGCCGCGTGCGTGGTTTGCATCTCAACGAAAAACATGTGGAGTGGCGTGACCGCGCGATTCCCGGCGGACTGTTTGACTTCGCCATGTACCTGTTTACCAACGTGGAAGCGCTGCTGGAGAAGGGCCACGCACCGTGGTTTTATCTGCCGAAAACCGAGCATGCGGCGGAAGTGGCGTGGTGGCGTGAGATCTTCCGTTTTAGTGAAGATCGCTTCGATCTGCCGCGCGGCACCATCAAAGCCACGGTATTGATCGAAACGCTGCCTGCGGTATTCCAGATGGATGAGATCCTATGGGAACTGCGCGATCACGTCGTCGGCCTGAATTGTGGGCGCTGGGATTACATCTTCAGCTACATCAAAACGCTGGGCCAACATCCGGATCGCATCCTGCCGGATCGCCAGCAAATCAGCATGGATCAACCGTTCCTCGATGCCTATTCGCGTTTACTGATTCGAACCTGTCATCGCCGTGGCGCATTGGCGATGGGCGGCATGTCGGCGCTGATTCCGAGCAAAGACGCCGAGCGCAATTTATGGGTGACGCAGAAAGTGCAGGAAGACAAAGCGCGTGAAGCCAGCAATGGTCACGATGGCACTTGGGTGGCGCATCCTGGTTTGGCTGACATTGCGATGGAGGAGTTTGACCGTCGTCTCGGCGATCATCCCAACCAGCTGCATATCACGCGTGAGCAAGATGCACCGATCACCGCCGAACGTCTGCTGGCACCTTGCCGTGGCAAACGCACTGAAGCGGGCATGCGCGCCAACATTCGCGTGGCGCTGCAATATCTGGAAGCGTGGATCAGCGGCAACGGCTGCGTGCCGATTGATGGCTTGATGGAGGACGCCGCAACCGCCGAAATCGCCCGCACTTCCATCTGGCAATGGATTCATCACAAACAAATTCTCAGCGATGGTCAACCGGTTACCGTGGCGCTGTTTGAACGCTTACTGGCCGAAGAATTACAAACATTGCAACACAGCCTGGGTGAAGAACGTTGCCGTAACGGACGTTTCGACGATGCCGCCGCGCTGATGGCGCAAATCACTACTGATGATGAACTGGTTTCTTTCCTCACTCTGCCGGGCTACCGCCTGCTGCCTTGAATTTGGAGATAGTGCTATGAATCGTACGCAACTGATAAAACAACTGGAATCAAGCTGGACCGACGCGCGCTGGCAGGGAATTACTCGTCCATACAGCGCTGAGGATGTGATAAATCTGCGCGGGTCGGTCAATCCGGCGTGCACGCTGGCGGAACGCGGTGCCACCAAGTTGTGGTCGCTGCTGAATGGCGAATCCAGCAAAGGCTACATCAACAGTCTTGGCGCATTAACCGGCGGCCAGGCGGTACAGCAGGCGAAAGCCGGCATTGAGGCGATTTACCTTTCTGGCTGGCAAGTGGCGGCGGATGCCAATCTGGCCGGGCAAATGTATCCCGATCAATCGCTGTATCCGGTCAATTCCGTGCCGAACGTGGTGGAGCGTATCAATCAAAGCTTCCAGCGTGCCGACCAAATTCAGTGGGCCAGCGGCGTATCGCCGGAAGATGACGATTTCATTGATTATTTCCTGCCGATTGTCGCCGATGCTGAAGCGGGCTTTGGCGGCGTGCTCAACGCCTTCGAGCTGATGAAATCGATGATTCAGGCCGGTGCTGGAGCGGTGCATTTTGAAGACCAACTGGCGGCGGTGAAAAAGTGCGGCCACATGGGCGGCAAAGTGTTAGTGCCGACCCAGGAAGCGATTCAGAAGCTGGTGGCGGCGCGCCTGGCAGCAGACGTCATGAACGTGCCAACGGTGTTAATTGCGCGCACTGATGCCGATGCCGCCGATCTGATCACCTCCGATTGCGATCCACGCGATTCAGCGTTTATCACCGGCGAACGCACTGCCGAAGGTTTCTTCCGCACCCATGCGGGCATTGAACAGGCTATCAGTCGCGGCTTGTCGTATGCGCCGTATGCCGATGTGTTATGGTGCGAAACCTCAACGCCAGATCTTGAACTGGCGCAGCGCTTTGCCGATGCGATCCACGCGCAATATCCCGGCAAGCTGTTGGCCTACAACTGTTCGCCATCGTTTAACTGGAAGAAGAATCTCGACGATCGCACCATCGCACGATTCCAGCAGGCGCTGAGCGACATGGGCTATCGCTTCCAGTTCATCACGCTGGCGGGCATTCACAGCATGTGGTTCAACATGTTCGATCTGGCGCACGCCTATGCGCAAGGTGAAGGCATGCGCCATTACGTCGAGAAAGTGCAGCAGCCGGAATTTGCCGCGCGCGACAAAGGTTACACCTTCTCCTCGCATCAACAGGAAGTCGGCACCGGTTACTTTGATCGCATCACCAACGTGATTCAGGGCGGCCAATCCTCTGTGACCGCCTTAACCGGTTCCACCGAAGCCTCGCAGTTCTAACCGCCAGCCGGTGCGCATTGCACCGCACTTCGTCGGGTCGCCATTCTTGGCGACCGCTTTTCTGGCAAACCGATAGCGGAGCGTTACCGATGACCCCAAGAGAATCGCTGATCGCCCATACCATTTTGCAAGGTTTCGACGCGCAGTATGGTCGCTTTCTGGATATCACCGCTGGCGCACAGCAGCGCTTCGAACAGGCCGATTGGCATGCGGTACAACAGGCGATGAAAGCGCGTATCCATCTTTACGATCACCACGTTGGCTTGGTCACCCATCAACTGCGCATTCTTAATGACACTTCAAGTTGGGATGAAGCGTTTTGGCTGCGCGTCAAAAGCCATTATGAAACCTTGTTGCCGGGTTATCCGCGCCATGAAATCGCCGAGAGTTTCTTTAATTCGGTCTATTGTCGGCTACAAGGTCACAGCCATTTGTCTCCCGAACGCTTATTTATCTTCCCGTCGCAGCCGTATGCACCGGCGCCTGATGCACAGCGGCCGCTGTCACGTTTGTATCGCCCGCAACAAAGCTGGCAGGAAACCTTGTGCCAGGTGCTGAACGACATTCCGTTGCGATTAACGTGGCAGGATCAAACCCGCGATATCGGTTGGATTGTGCGCCATCTGCACGAGCAGTTTGGTGCAGCGCAACTGGCGACGGCGACGCTGGATGTGGCGAGTGAACTGTTTTATCGCAATAAAACCGCGTGGATTGTGGCGCGTTTGCAATTAAGCAGCGGCATGGTGCCCTGTTTGCTGCCGATCCAGCGCGATGATGCCGGACGGTTGTGGATAGATACCTGTCTCACCGACAGCGATGACGCCAGCATTGTGTTTGGCTTCGCGCGCGCCTATTTCATGGTGTATGCGCCGGTACCGGCCGCGCTGGTGGCGTGGCTGCAACCGATTCTGCCGGGCAAAACCGTGGCTGAACGTTACATGGCGATTGGCTGCCAGAAGCACGGCAAAACCGAATGTTATCGCGAATATCTGCACTATCTGGCGCACAGCCAGGAAGATTTCACCGTCGCGCCCGGCATTCGCGGCATGGTGATGATGGTGTTTACGCTGCCGGGTTTTGATCGCGTTTTCAAAGTGATTAAAGATCGCTTCGCGCCGCAAAAAGAGGTCACCGATGCGCAGGTGCGCGACTGTTATCGCATGGTCAAAGAGCACGATCGCGTTGGACGCATGGCCGATACCCAGGAATTCGAGCACTTCGCTATCCCGCGCGCGCGCATTCCGGCGGCCTTAATGGCAGAATTTGAGCGCGATATCCCGGAAAAGCTCGACGTGCGTGACGATGTGGTAATCATCCGTCATTTGTGGCTGGAGCGCCGCATGGAGCCGCTCAATCTGTGGCTGGCGCAAGCCACACCAGAACAGCGTCAGCATGCGATTGGTGAATACGGCGATGCGATTCGCCAACTGGCCGCGGCGAATATCTTCCCCGGCGACATGCTGTTTAAAAACTTCGGCATGACGCGGCATGGTCGCGTGGTGTTTTACGATTACGACGAAATTCGCCCGATGACCGAACTGATATTCCGCGATGTGCCGGCCGCGCGCTATGAAGAAGATGAGTTGCAGGCCGAGCCGTGGTACAGCGTTGGGCCAGATGATGTGTTCCCGGAAACCTTCCGCTACGCGCTGTGCAGCGAACCGGCGACCGGCAAATTACTGCAAGCGCTGCATCCGCAATTATTTGATGCCAACTGGTGGCGCGCGCTGCAAACGCGCATTCGACAAGGGCATATCGAAGAGGTGATTGCGTGGCGCGCCAGCCAGCGGTTTAGCGCGCGTTATGCCTCGGTAGCCGCTTAGCGGCCGGAGTAGGTTTGTGTCACCTGCTTGGCGGCGCGGATCACTAGCGCGCCAAGTTCGGTGATGCGGTCATCGGTCATGCGCGCAATCGGACCGGAAATCGAGATGGCGGCAAACGGTTCGCCATGTTCGTCATAGATCGGTGCAGCCACGCAGCGCAAACCCAGCGCGTGTTCTTCATCATCGTGTGAAAAGCCCATCTTACGAATCAACGCCAGATTTTCCTTCAGGCTGTGCGGTGAGATCAGCGTTTTTGGCGTGTAATGATGCAGCCCTTTTTGATGCAGCAGCGCCGTCACTTGCTCATCGCTGAGATGTGCCAGAAACGCTTTGCCCGCGCCGGACGCGTGCATCGGCAACTTGCCGCCAATCGGTGCCGACATGCGCATCAGTTGCGTACATTGCACCTGATCGATAATCACTGCCTGATAATCGCTGAGATCCAGCACCGCCAGATTCACCGTCTCGCCCGCATCTTCCATCAGCTTGCGCAGTACCGGATGCACAATCGCCAGCAAGTTGCGGCTTTGCAGGAAGCTGCTGCCGACCACAAACGCATGTGAACCAATGGTCCACAAACCCAAATCGCCGACCTGATGGACAAAACCTTGTTGCTGCATGGTGGTGAGTAAACGGTGAGTGGTGGAATTGGGCAAACCGGCCTGTTGCGCCAGTTCGGTTAATGCCACGCTGCCGTGTGATTCAGCAATCAATTCCAGCAAACGCAGGCCGCGCGTTAAAGATTGGACTTGTCCGCCAACGGGCGCGCTGGCGGTGGTCGTTGTAGCACGAGGTTTCTTGCCGCGTTTCGCGGGCACGGGGGTTGCCATAACGTCTCCAATTCGCATCAATGCTGGAAACCATTTTCGTTTTTAACGCTATTAATGCAAACGCTGACTTTCTGGTCAGACCTGTAGGGCGTTATTCCTGAAAATGTCTCATCTACCCTGACTTTTGCTCATCTAAAAGTTGTGCCAGTATGTCTGGCTGGCATATTAGCCAACGCAATGACGTGGATGGGGCAAGAGTGAGCACTAAAACAGAAATGCTGCAACAGCAGCTGGCGCAACGCATCATGATTCTGGACGGTGGCATGGGCACCATGATCCAGAGTTATAAACTGAGTGAGCAGGATTTCCGTGGCAGTCGCTTTGCCGATTGGCCATCCGATTTGAAAGGCAACAACGACTTGTTGGTGCTAACCAAACCGGAGGTGATTCGCGAAATCCATGATGCCTATCTCGCCGCGGGCGCGGACATTCTGGAAACCAACACCTTCAACTCCACCACCATTGCGATGGCCGATTACGCGATGGAAGCGATATCCGCCGAAATCAACTTCGAAGCCGCTAAACTGGCGCGCGCCAGTGCTGATGCCTGGACGGCGAAAACGCCGGATCGCCCACGCTACGTCGCAGGCGTATTAGGCCCAACCAACCGCACCTGCTCCATTTCGCCAGATGTTAACGATCCTGCTTTCCGTAATGTCACCTTTAATCAGCTGGTGGAAGCCTATCGCGAATCCACTCATGCGCTGATTGCCGGTGGTTCCGACATCATCATGATTGAAACGGTGTTCGATACCTTGAACGCCAAAGCGGCGATTTACGCGGTAAAAGCCGAGATGGACGCGATGGGCGTTGACCTGCCGCTGATGATCTCCGGCACCATCACCGATGCTTCTGGCCGCACGCTTTCCGGGCAAACCACCGAAGGTTTCTACAACTCGCTGCGCCACGCCGATGCGCTGTCGTTCGGCCTCAACTGTGCGTTGGGACCAGATGAACTGCGTCAATATGTGGCCGAGTTATCGCGCATTGCTGAAGGCTACGTTACCGCGCACCCGAATGCCGGTTTGCCCAACGCCTTTGGCGAATACGATCTTGATGCGGCGATCATGGCGGAACAAATTGGCGAATGGGCGCGTTCCGGCTTCCTGAATATTATCGGCGGTTGCTGCGGTACTACGCCGGAACACATTGCCGCGATGGCGGCGGCGGTGGAAGGCGTTGCGCCACGCCAATTGCCAGACATTCCCGTTGCTTGCCGTTTGGCGGGTCTTGAACCACTGAACATTCAGGCCGATTCGCTGTTCGTCAACGTCGGTGAACGTACCAACGTCACCGGTTCGGCGAAATTTAAGCGCCTGATTAAAGAAGAGAAGTACAACGAGGCGTTGGATGTGGCGCGTCAACAGGTTGAGAACGGTGCGCAAATCATCGATATCAACATGGATGAAGGCATGCTGGATGCGGAAGCGGCGATGGTGCGCTTCCTCAACCTGATTGCCGGTGAACCAGACATCGCGCGCGTGCCAATCATGATCGACTCCTCGAAATGGGAAGTGATCGAAAAAGGTCTGCAATGCATTCAGGGCAAAGGCATCGTCAACTCGATCTCAATGAAAGAGGGCGTTGAGCCGTTCATTGAGCATGCGCGTAAAGTGCGTCGTTACGGCGCGGCGATGGTGGTGATGGCGTTTGATGAGGTCGGCCAGGCCGATACGCGCGCGCGCAAAATCGAAATCTGCCGCCGCGCCTACAAGATCCTCACCGAAGAAGTCGGTTTCCCGCCCGAAGACATCATTTTCGACCCGAATATTTTTGCCGTTGCCACCGGGATTGAAGAGCACAACAACTACGCGATGGACTTCATCGGCGCGTGTGAAGACATTAAGCGCGAACTGCCGCACGCGATGATTTCCGGCGGCGTGTCTAACGTGTCGTTCTCATTCCGCGGTAACGAACCGGTGCGAGAAGCGATTCACGCAGTGTTCCTCTATTACGCCATCCGCAACGGCATGGACATGGGCATCGTCAACGCCGGTCAGCTGGCGATTTATGATGATTTGCCAGCCGAGCTGCGCGATGCAGTAGAAGACGTGATTCTCAACCGCCGCGAAGATGGCACCGAACGTCTGTTAGAACTGGCGGAAAAATATCGCGGCAACAAAAGCGATGGCGAGCAGGAAAAACAGCAGGCGGAATGGCGCAGTTGGGACGTGGTAAAACGTCTGGAGTATTCGCTGGTAAAAGGCATTACCGAATTTATTGAGCTGGATACCGAAGAAGCGCGTCAGGGCTTTGAACGTCCGATTCAGGTGATTGAAGGGCCGCTGATGTCCGGCATGAACGTGGTTGGCGACCTATTCGGCGAGGGCAAAATGTTCCTGCCGCAGGTGGTGAAATCAGCGCGCGTGATGAAGCAAGCGGTGGCGTACCTCGAACCTTACATCGAAGCCAGCAAAGAAGCCGGGCGCAGCAACGGTAAGATCGTGCTGGCAACGGTCAAAGGCGATGTGCACGACATCGGCAAAAACATCGTTGGCGTGGTGCTGCAATGCAACAACTACGAAATCATCGATCTTGGCGTGATGGTGCCGAGCGACAAAATCCTTAAAACCGCGATTGCTGAGAATGCCGATATCATCGGGCTTTCCGGTTTGATCACGCCGTCGCTGGATGAAATGGTCAATGTGGCGAAAGAAATGGAGCGTCAGGGCTTCACCATTCCGCTGCTGATTGGCGGCGCAACGACTTCCAAAGCGCATACCGCAGTGAAAATCGAGCAGAACTACAGCGGCCCAACCGTGTATGTGCAGAACGCCTCGCGCACCGTTGGCGTGGTGTCTTCGCTGCTGTCTGACACATTGAAAGAAGATTTCGTGGCGCGCACGCGCAAAGAGTACGACACGGTGCGTATTCAGCACGGACGTAAAAAGCCGCGCACGCCGCCGGTCAGCTTACAAACCGCGCGCGACAACGATTACGCCATCGATTGGGAAAGCTACACGCCGCCGGTGGCGCATCGCCTTGGTGTCAGCCCAGTGGAAGCCAGCATTGAAACGCTGCGTAATTACATCGACTGGACGCCATTCTTTATGACCTGGTCGCTGGCGGGCAAATATCCGCGCATCCTCGAAGATGAAGTGGTGGGCGAGGAAGCCAAGCGTCTGTTTGCCGATGCCAACGCGATGCTGGATATGCTGAGCAGCACGGGCACGCTCAATCCACGCGGCGTGGTGGGGATTTTCCCGGCTAACCGTGTGGGCGATGACATCGAAATCTACAGCAATGAGAATCGCAACGAAGTGTTGTGCGTTAGCCATCACTTGCGCCAGCAAACCGAAAAAACCGACTTCGCCAACTATTGCCTCGCTGACTTCGTGGCCCCGAAATCCAGCGGTAAAGCGGATTATCTCGGTGCGTTTGCAGTGACCGGCGGGTTGGAAGAGGATGCGTTGGCCGAGGCGTACGATCAGCAGCACGATGATTACAACAAAATCATGGTGAAAGCGGTGTCGGATCGCCTGGCTGAAGCCTTTGCCGAGTATCTGCACGAGCGCGTGCGCAAGGTTATTTGGGGCTTTGCTGCCCATGAAAATCTCAGTAACGAAGAGCTGATTCGCGAGAATTATCAGGGCATTCGTCCGGCGCCAGGTTATCCGGCTTGCCCGGAACACACCGAGAAAGCGCCGATCTGGCAGTTGCTGGATGTGGAAAAGCATACCGGCATGAAGCTCACCGAATCTTTCGCCATGTGGCCGGGCGCAGCGGTTTCCGGCTGGTACTTCAGCCATCCTGAAAGCAAATATTTCGCCGTAGCGCAGATTCAGCGCGATCAGGTGGAAGATTACGCCGCGCGTAAAGGCATGAGCGTCAGTGAAGTCGAGCGTTGGTTAGCGCCAAACCTCGGTTACGACGCGGACTAAATCAATCCAAAATCCGCACAATTCTCCGTAGGGTCGCCATTCATGGCGACCTTTTTAATAACCGCACCAATGAAAAGGGCGGCATAAATGCCGCCCCTACGATTAAGACTTTACAATCAATTAATTAAATCGCGCATCGCGATCTGACGTCAGATCATACAGCTGATATTTGCGTCCCAACATCTGGCCACCATCACGCGTCAACGGCACCCAATTGACCTGCGCACGACCACGGGTTGGCGTCACGGTAAACAGATCCATCGGCACCGAAATATAGAAGCCTTTGGTAAAAGTACCCTCGCCATACTGCTCGGCAGAAACGTTGGTTTTGGTGGCGTAGAAGCCGACCATAATGCCGCTGTCGAAGCGCTTCGACACATCCACCGTCACACCTTTATCTTTCGCCAGATACTGCCCAACGCTGGCTTTTACCAACACATCCTGCATAAACCACGGACGCCAATACGCCGTCAGATTACCGGTTGGCGCTTTGTAATCGGTGAACTGCATCATGTTGTCCCAATCACGCTGCTTCACGTAGTTGGCATCCACACCAAAGGCCCAGTTGCTATCCACCGGACGATACAACACTTCGCCACCGACGCCGCCGTACATGGTTTCCAGATAACCGCCGTAAAGCTGGCCGTAGAAGCCGTTGCCGAGATAGCCCATGTAGTTGGCTTGCAGATCGTTGACGTAAACGTTGTTCTCAACGTAGTCGCGGATGTGCGTACGCACGCGCGGCAAGGTGGAATCCGCTGGTGCGCCGTTGTAGTTGAACTTGTCGTAGTTATTGGCGAGGTTGCCGAATACGCTGCCGCCGACCAACAGGTGGTCGGTAAGCCAGTAATCGACGTTGCCCATCACGCCAACCTGATACATGTAGAAGCTTTCTGGCCCGCCCACCGACTGATTCAGCACCGGCGACAGGCTGTAATTCAGGCGATCTTTGCGGATAAAGAAGCCTTGCTCGGTAGCGCCCGCATCAACCGGATTCTCACGCGTTTGTTGCAGTGGCTGCTCATGTCCCAGCGGATAACCTGCCAGCTCATTATGCAAGCTCTCAACGTTGGTGCGTGTCGTTACCTGCGGCATATTAAAGCGCGACTCGGTGACATCAATGGTATCGATGCCAGCAGGCAGGTTATTCATCACAATACGATTGGCGCGATCAACGCCTTCACGCGTGTCGCGATATTTGTTTTGCTCGCCAGAAACATACAAGGTGCTGCCTTTGGTCTGAATGCGCGGGCCGTTCAAACCGGCGTTGTACTTCAGATCGGTCAGCTGATTCGCCACCACCGTTGGCTGCAACAAATTGCCCTGCGGCTGCGGATTGTATGCCGGTTTGGCGCTGTCGATATGCGACTGGTGCAGATCGTTGAAGTTGGTGCGCAACGTGAAGCCGAACATAAAGGTGTTGCCGCGTTCGTAGCTGGCGTTGATATCCGCCCAATCGGTAAGACGATAAATCGCACCGACGTTGACCTTGCTACGCTGCTCCAGACGACCGGCAAAGTCATCCTGATAATCGTTGCCTTCATATTCCAGCTTGAGGCGCAGCGGCTGCCACGGCGTTTGATATTCCACGCCGCCAAACAGCGCTGCCGGGCCGTGGAACATCTGTGAACCGTTGATGGTGCCGGTTTCGCCGCCGCCGGTGCGCGTACAGAAACTGTCGCTGTAGGAGCAGAACGGGTTCTTAATCGTGCCGCTGTTGCCGAGATATCCCCAACCAATACCGAGGCTGAAATCGAACGGTCCCCACGCTTTGCTGGCCACCAGATATTCGCTGTCGAACAAGCCGGTGCCGCCCAAATCGCGCGAACCAAACGCCACTTCTGGCAACCAATAGCTCTCTTGCCACAGACGCAATTTGAGATCGAAAGCTTTGTCTTTATAGCTTTGGTTGCCACTAAAACCTTCTACCGCACTGTAGCGACGGGTACGCACATCGGTATAACGCACGGTGGTTTCCAGCCACGGGAACAGCTGCATTGAGGCTGAATAGTAGCGATATTGGTCGTTATCGCGGAAGTTGACGCTAAATTCGCCCTCTTTTGCCATACGCGCGGTGGGCGTTTGCATCAATCCCACGCCACCGAAATCGGATTGCGAAGGGCCGACCGGATCCGGCCAGGTTTCCGCATGCACCTGGCAAGCGGCGGAAACAGAAGCAGCCAACAGGCTGAGAAGTAATTGTTTTTTCATCAGTCTGGTATCCGGTGAGTCAGAACGGAAAGCATGCGCTCATTCAAATCGCTGTGGCCCCAAGGCAGGCTCCATGAAGTGAATCCCAGCCAGATAATGCTGCCAGGTTCCACTTCGATGTGGCGATGATTCCAGTAAGCAATAGGCACTTGCTGCGTCTTACCGGACGGCGCAATCACCGTGGCAAAACTGCGTTCAGCACCGGACAAACGATCGTGTCCGTCGAGGTAATCACGCACTTCACGGCCCGGTTGCCAGCTCACTTTGCCGGGATTTTCCAACGCGCCAAGCACCAGCACCTGCGTAGGCTGCGTCAGGATGTAAAGGTCGTAGCTGCCTTGCAGCGTGCGGTTCGCTTGCGGGCGCAGGCGCACTTCATCGGGATCGAGCGACGTGAACTGGCGACCGGTAACCTGCGCCGCGCTGAGCTGGTGGATCACCGCGCCAATGGTAACAGCCAGCGACTCGCCGCTGTCGGCTTGCCAGACGCGCAGATCGGCCAGCAGTTGCTGCTGCTGTTGCTGCGCCACGGCGGTTGCACCCCGTTCAGCGATCACCGTACCCGGCCACCAACTGTGCAGCGCTGGGTTAGTCAGCAACTGGCTGAGATTCTGCGCATCATTGATTTGCAGCGTGTTTTTTCCCTGCACATCGTGCACGGTAACCTGGCTTGCAGCCAGCGCATGGCCTGCCGTCAGCAGCGCTAAAACGGCGAGCAGTGGCGTTATTTTTTTCATGATTTAGCCGGCTTCAGAATGGTGGTATCAACAGGGAATGCATCGGCAGCCAGCATCTGGTTGGCTTGCAGCACGCTGCCATCGCGGTTATCGATCCAGAAGGTGTTCTGCCATTCTGCACCGACGCTCTCCATGCGCACGGTTTCCTGCCACACGCGACACGGCACGCGTTCACCGGCGATATCCAGCACCGTATCGTCACCGCGTTGGAAGGTGGAGGTTGCGGTCGCCGCGCGCACTTTATCCTGCTCGCGCCACTGCACCACGCGCGTCCAGCTGGCACCGTTTTGCAGGTGCAGCGCATCGGCGAGCGGATCTTGCGCCAGGTTGCTGACGTCGGTGAGGTTGCTCGGCAAGCCCAGCGTTTTCACCAAACGGCCGTGCTGCATCACCAGCATGGCTTTGTCCTGGGTGATCCATTTCTGTTGGCCGTTTTCGTTGTAACCCAGCACCACGAAAATACGCGGTCCTTCATTAACGCGCGCGTACATGCTGGCGTAAGGCAGGTTGTTGACTTGTTCGTCGGTGACCGTGACATCATCCGGGCCGCTGATGGCCAGCTTCACGGTTTGTTCGAGGCCTTTTTGCGTTTGTGTGCAGGCCTGTAGCAACAGGCAAAGGAGTAGCAAAGAGAGTCGGCGCACTGTGTATCCCTGTCTAATCAAACCAAGCAAAAAATAACCACACGACTGTGTGGTTATGCTTAAAGGTGCTACATCAACGAGTGGTGCTCGTTGTGGTGGTTGTTGTTGTACCGGTATTTGCACCGTCACCGCCGCCAGTAGCAGCAATGCCGAGACCCACTAACGCGCCGAGCGCGCCGATACCGACAGCGGTTGACGCGCCGGACGAGATTGCTCCCGCTTGCGCGCCTGCTGCAGCACCAGCTTCCTCTGGTGCGGCAATCGCAGCAGAAGAAACGGCGACGTAAAGTAAGGCTGCACCAGCAACCATCAGTTTTTTCATAACGTTTCCTGCATTTATAAAATGAATGAAGGATTTACCCAGATTTCGGGCGCGTTCAGTATAGGGCAACAAATTACCAGAGTTCAGCGCGAGGAAAAGAGGGTGGAATGTAAGGGCAATTCTGGTGATAAATAAGGCGAATTGGCGATAACTGCTTTTTTTAATGGCGATTATTTTTCACAGTGGAATAACTGATGGGATCTCGCTCTGGTGGCAGGATTTTTCACTTTTGCATTAACTATTGATATCAAAGGATAAAATTCAGAAAATACTGACGAGGGATAAATAAAAATAATAAATCTATCAGTGAGATAACCTATTTTGTCCCCATAATTAGGGCCATTCTTTATCGAGTGGCGTTCGGAATAATCTGCAAATAATGCGAATTTCCTTACTGCACTTTAAGAATTATCTAACCTTCTTGGCGCCAATAAATAGAAGCTTTGCGATTGTTATTCCATATTTGACATAAATAAGGCGGCTAATTAGCCGCCTTTGATCAATTGGCAGGAATATTAACGCCAGGATTTGTAGCGATTAATTAAGCCATTAGTGGAGCTATCGTGGCTGCTAATTTCCGCGTCATTTTCCAGCTCTGGCAGAATACGGTTCGCCAGCTGTTTGCCCAACTCAACTCCCCATTGGTCAAAGGTGAAGATGTTGAGGATCGCGCCTTGGGTGAAAATCTTGTGCTCATACAGCGCAATCAGCGCGCCGAGGCTGAACGGAGTGATTTCACGCAGCAAGATGGAGTTGGTCGGGCGGTTACCTTCAAACACTTTGAATGGCACGATGTGCGCGACGGACTCGGCTGATTTACCGGCATCGGTAAACTCTTTCTCTACCACATCACGTGATTTACCAAACGCCAGCGCTTCGGTCTGCGCGAAGAAGTTCGACAGCAGCTTCGGATGGTGATCGGCCAATACGTTGTGGCTCAGCGCCGGTGCGATGAAGTCGCAAGGAATCAGTTTGGTGCCCTGATGGATCAACTGATAAAACGCGTGCTGACCGTTGGTACCCGGCTCGCCCCAAATGATTGGGCCAGTTTGGTAATCCACTGGATTGCCTTCGCGGTCGACGTATTTACCGTTGGATTCCATGTTGCCCTGCTGGAAGTAAGCCGCAAAGCGATGCATATATTGGTCGTATGGCAGAATCGCTTCGGTTTCAGCACCGAAGAAGTTGTTATACCAGATACCAATCAGCGCCAGCAGCACCGGCAGGTTCTGCTCGGCAGGCGTGTTAGCGAAGTGCTTATCCATCGCATGCGCGCCGCTCAGCAACTGCTCGAAGTTCTCGAAACCAATCGACAGGATGATCGACAAACCAATCGCTGACCACAGTGAATAGCGACCGCCAACCCAATCCCAGAATTCGAACATGTTGTTGGTATCAATACCGAACTCGCCCACCGCTTTGCCGTTAGTCGATAGCGCAGCAAAGTGCTTGGCTACGTGCTGCTGATCGCCAGCGGTTTTCAGGAACCAGTCACGCGCGCTGTGGGCGTTGGTCATGGTTTCTTGCGTGGTGAAGGTTTTTGATGCCACGAGGAACAGCGTGGTTTCCGGGCTGAGATCTTTCAGGGTTTCGGCGATGTGCGTGCCATCAACGTTGGAAACGAAGTGCATGTTGAGGTGGTTTTTATACGGACGCAGCGCTTCGGTCACCATGAACGGACCGAGATCTGAACCGCCGATACCGATGTTCACCACGTCAGTGATGGCTTTGCCGGTATACCCTTTCCACTCGCCGCTGATGATGCGCTCGGAGAAGCCTTTCATCTTCGCCAGCACCGCGTTGACTTCTGGCATCACATCCTTGCCATCCACCACGATTGGCGTGTTGCTGCGGTTACGCAGGGCAACGTGCAACACCGCGCGCTCTTCCGTGCGGTTGATTTTCTCGCCGGAGAACATCGATTTAATCGCGCCCGCCAGATCGGTCTCTTTAGCCAGCGCCTGCAATTTTTCTAGCGTTTCAGCGGTGATGCGGTTTTTTGAGAAATCCACCAACATCTGGTCATCGAAAGTGGCAGAGAATTTCGCAAAACGATCGGCATCTTGGGCAAACAGGTCGGCGATTTGTACCGATTTCATCTGTTCAAAATGCTGTTGCAGCGCTTTCCAGGCTGCGGTTTGGGTCGGATTGATATTTTTCATGGCAACACTCTAGTTGAAATTAAAACCGTCATTCCATCCGGGGCATCCTGCTGGCCCGGCATCCATAGCATGCTTGCGACGCGAATTAGTATGACCACAGTTGCAAGCGAAGGGAAAAAATTTGTGACCGTGGCCGCAGCGTTTCAGTTTTATCCGGCGGTGATTTTGCGCAGCAACGCCGCAAACTTCTCTGTGCTGCATCAGAAAAAAGCCGCGTTTGTCTTAACTGCAAACCACTTTAGGGCGATGTGAGCCAGCGCGTTTGTTCTGCGATGCGCTTGTCGAAGTGTAAAAGTGAGAAATCCTCAAATTGCAGGGATGGACAGGGGGGAAAATAATCAGTAATTTATGCGCGCTACTTACACCTCCGGGTGTAAGCCAGAAGAGGCGCGTCGCCCAGGCAGTGTGTTTGAGGATCCGTATCCGCAGATAACACATCAGGGGGTGTGACGCCGAGGTGGGGCAACACGCGGGGTGTTGCACTGTCGGCTGCAGGGGCTGAATCCTCTGGGTTGTCACCAGAATCGTCCACAGTCGGACGGTTCGCAAGGTGAAGCGCTTTTGGTGACTTGTCTACTATGATCTTGTCCGCCCAATTCTGCTCTTCTCTTGTGCCTAGGCTGCTACTATGTCTTCCGTCGCCAAAAACGGAAGAAAGATAACCTGACACGGGGTTCGTTAAATGTCTCAAACTCTGATCGTGGCTAAATTTGGCGGCACTAGCGTTGCCGATTTCGATGCCATGAACCGCAGCGCGGATGTCGTGCTGTCTGATCCCAATACTCGTTTAGTGGTGCTCTCCGCTTCTGCTGGCGTGACCAACCTGCTGGTGGCGCTGGCGGAAGGCCGTGAACTCGAGCAGCGTGCACATTTGCTGGATGAAATCCGCAACATCCAATACGCCATCATCGATCGCTTGCAATCACCTGAGGTGATTCGCCAGGAAATTGATCGCATGTTGGAAAACATCGCGATGCTTTCTGAAGCCACCTCGCTGGCGACCTCACATGCTTTAACTGACGAACTGGTCAGCCACGGCGAGTTGATGTCAACGCTGCTGTTCGTCGAGATCCTGCGTGAGCGTCAGGTGAACAGCGAATGGTTTGATGTGCGCAAAGTGATGCGTACCAGCGATCGTTTTGGTCGTGCAGAACCGGAAGTTGCCACGCTGAAAGAGCTGACGGTTGCACAATTGCAGCCACGTGTGGCTGAAGCGCTGGTGGTGACGCAGGGCTTTATCGGCAGCGAAATCAAAGGCCGCACTACCACGCTGGGCCGTGGCGGCAGCGACTACACCGCAGCGTTGCTGGGTGAAGCGCTGCAGGCGGCGCGTATCGATATCTGGACCGATGTGGCCGGAATCTACACCACCGATCCACGCGTGGTGCCAACCGCCAAACGTATCGAAGAGATCACCTTCGAAGAAGCGGCGGAGATGGCGATCTTTGGCGCCAAGGTGCTGCATCCTGCCACGCTGCTGCCTGCGGTGCGCAGCGATATCCCAGTGTTTGTTGGTTCAAGCAAAGATCCGGCTGCTGGCGGAACACGCGTGTGCAACGAAACGCAGAATCCACCGCTGTTCCGCGCGCTGGCGTTACGCCGCAAGCAAACGCTGGTCACGCTGCACAGCCTGAATATGCTGCATGCACACGGCTTCCTCGCCGAAGTGTTTGCGATTCTGGCACGTCACAATATCTCGGTTGATCTGGTGACCACCTCTGAAGTGAGCGTGGCGTTAACGCTGGATAGCACCGGTTCCACCACCACCGGCGACAGCTTGCTAACTCAAGCGCTGCTTACTGAGCTCTCCTCGCTGTGCCGCGTGGAAGTGGAAGAGAACCTGGCGCTGGTGGCGATTATCGGCAACAACCTGTCGAAAGCCTGCGGTGTGGGCAAAGAAGTGTTCGGCGCGCTGGAGCCGTTCAATCTGCGCATGATCTGTTACGGCGCAAGCAGTTATAACCTGTGCTTCCTGGTGCCAACGCCAGATGCTGAAGAAGTGGTGCGCGCGCTGCATAAGAATCTTTTTGGTTCTTAAGGCAAATTTTTAGTGCATAAAATCAAGCCGGACATGGTCCGGCTTTTTTATTGGTAAATTTTACTAAACAATAAATTAAGCCCAGCGACGCCCAACTTTTCGCACCAGACATTTCTGATGATCCCGATTATTCCCGGCGAGAACCGTCTTGTTTTCGCTGAAATTGCCTAAAAATCACACTAATCTCTCAATCAGCGGTTGCGCTTTAATCGCCTAAAACGATAATCCCGCCGCGAAAACATTAAATTATTTGAGGGAATAGGTATGCAAAGATTGGTGGCAGAGAGTTTGGGCACGTTTGTGCTGGTTTTAGGCGGTTGCGGCAGTGCGGTATTGGCTGCGGCGTTTCCAGAGTTGGGGATTGGGTTTGCCGGTGTGGCGCTGGCGTTTGGTTTAACCGTGTTGGTGATGGCGTTTGCGGTTGGCCATATCTCAGGCGGCCATTTTAACCCAGCGGTAACCATCGGTTTAACCGTTGGCGGACGTTTCCCGGTGGGGCAGGTAGTGCCTTACATCATCGCGCAGTTGGTTGGCGCGATTGCCGCGGCAGGCGTGTTGTATCTGATCGCCAGCGGTAAAGCCGGTTTTGATGCGGCAGCCAGCGGCTTCGCCTCAAACGGTTACGGCGAGCATTCACCGGGCGGTTTCAGCCTGAATGCGGGCATGATCACCGAACTGGTGCTGACGGCGGTGTTCCTGATTGTGATCATGGGTGCGACTGATAAACGTGCGCCAGCAGGCTTTGCGCCGATTGCCATTGGCCTGGCGCTGACGCTGATTCACTTGGTGAGCATTCCGGTCACCAACACTTCCGTTAACCCGGCGCGCAGTACCGGCGTTGCCATCTTCCAGGGCGGCTGGGCATTAGAACAGCTGTGGATGTTCTGGCTGTTACCGATTATCGGTGCGGCGATTGGTGGTGCGATCTACCGCTTTTTACTGGAAAAAGCAGAGTAATTTCTAATCATTTCCGTGGATCGGCAGCAGCCGATCCGCATTTTCCCTCTGAAGCCACTTCCCGCCTTACGCCATGATAATGAAATGTTATGATCCCGCGTCCGCTGCTGTGGTCGTTCCCCGCGCGGCAATTCATCTGTGGCAACGCAACATAAATTAAAAAACCAATAGGAAGTGCTTCATGCTCGGCAAACTTACTCGCCTGTTCCCGCTCTGGGCCGTGCTGCTCTCAGTCGCGGCGTATTACTCTCCCTCGACTTTTCTCGGCATTGGCCCGTGGGTCACTTATCTGCTGATGCTGATTATGTTCGGCATGGGCGTCACGCTTAACATCGACGATTTCAAACGCGTGCTGGTGCGTCCCGCGCCGGTTATCGCTGGCACATTCCTGCACTATTTAGTGATGCCATTAGCGGCGTGGGGATTGGCGAAACTGTTCCAGATGCCCGCGGATCTGGCGGCGGGTATGATTCTGGTCGGCAGCGTCGCCAGCGGCACTGCTTCAAACGTGATGATCTACCTGGCAAAAGGCGATGTGGCGCTGTCGGTAACCATTTCATCGGTGTCGGCGCTGGTTGGTGTGTTCGCCACGCCGTTGCTGACGCGCTTCTATGTCGATACGCACATTCAGGTGGATGTGGTCGGCATGCTGCTGAGCATCGTGAAAATCGTGGTGATCCCGATTGGTCTCGGCCTTATTATTCATCACACCATGAATAGCGTAGTGCGTCGCGTTGAGCCGTATCTGCCAGCGTTTTCTATGCTGTGCATTTTGCTGATCATCAGCGCCGTTGTTGCTGGCAGCCAGGGCTTTATCGGTTCGGTCGGTTTGATGGTAATCGTGGCGGTGATTCTGCACAACGCGATTGGTCTGTTGGGCGGCTATTGGGGCGGCAAGCTGTTTGGTTTCGATGAGTCCACCTGCCGCACATTAGCGCTGGAAGTCGGCATGCAGAACTCCGGTTTGGCGGCCACGTTAGGCAAGCTTTACTTCTCGCCGCTGGCGGCCTTGCCGGGCGCATTGTTCTCGGTGTGGCATAACTTGTCAGGTTCACTGCTGGCCGGTTACTGGTCGGGTAAACCGATCGATAAAAAACAGAAATAATCGCGCCCGCCATGGAAGGTGATTTCGTAGGGTGCGTATTTATGCGCACCTGGTCGCCATGAATGGCGACCCTACAAGGAATTTGCGCGATTTTCGTAGGGTCGCCATTTATGGTGACCGCTAATTTACAGCTTCAGGTAAGTTCGAATCCCATCCAGGAACATCTGCGTCGCCAGCATAATCAAAATCAATCCCATCAAACGTTCCAGTGCATTCACGCCTTTATCGCCGAGCAAGCGTAAAAACAGTCCTGACATCAGCAAAATCACCACCGTCACGCCCCATGCGATCAGCAGCGCGCCGACTAAATGCGTCATTTGGTTGGGATATTGATGCGACAACAGCATCAGCGTCGCCAACAGTGACGGGCCAGCCACCAACGGAATTGCCAGCGGCACCAAAAACGGTTCTTCACCGGCCGGTAAGCCGCTGGTACTGGTTTCGCCAGAGGGGAAAATCATGCGGATGGCGATCAGGAACAGAATAATGCCGCCGGAAATCGACACCGTTTCGGTGCGCAGATTAAGAAACGCCAGAATGCGTTCACCGGCAAACAGAAACAGCAGCATCAGAATCAGCGCAATCAGCATTTCGCGCATCAGCACCACGCGGCGGCGCTTGGGTTCCAGATGTTTGAGCACCGACATAAAAATCGGCAGGTTGCCCAGCGGGTCCATAATCAGCAGCAGCAGTATGGTCGCGGATATCATTTCAGTCATGTTGGGTAGCCATTATTAGTTGTGTTGCTGAAAAAGTTAGGCTTATCGAATTAATTCACTTGCCAGAAGTGCTGCATTTTGTAGAGTTGACGGTCATAGGTAAACCTGATTATTACGCAGACGGACGGGAATATCCGGTCCGTCTTTTTCTCGCACTACACAGGGCTTCCTCTGAGAGAAGCCTGGACGGACAGAAAATGAAGAATGTAGGTTTTATTGGTTGGCGTGGCATGGTTGGCTCAGTGCTGATGTCACGCATGAGCGAAGAACGCGATTTTGATGTGATCAATCCGGTGTTCTTCTCCACGTCACAGCTTGGTCAGGCGGCACCGGCGTTCGGCGGCAAGTCGACCGGTGCGTTGCAGGATGCTTTTGATATCGAGGCGCTGAAAGCGTTGGATATTATCATCACCTGCCAGGGCGGCGATTACACCAGTGAAGTCTATCCGAAGCTGCGTGAAAGCGGCTGGCAGGGTTACTGGATTGATGCGGCGTCCACGCTGCGCATGAAAGATGACGCCATCATTATTCTCGATCCGGTTAACCACAACGTGATTCGCCAGGGCCTCGACAACGGCATCAAAACCTTTGTCGGCGGCAACTGCACCGTGAGCCTGATGCTGATGTCGCTCGGCGGCCTGTTCGCCAACGATTTGGTTGAGTGGGCTTCAGTGGCCACTTATCAGGCGGCCTCTGGCGGCGGCGCACGTCATATGCGTGAACTGCTGACGCAAATGGGCATGCTGCACGATCACGTGGCGAAATCGTTGCAAGATCCGGCTTCGGCGATTCTGGATATTGAACGCAGCGTGACCGATTTCACCCGTTCCGGCACCTTGCCAACCGATAACTTTGGCGTGCCGTTGGCGGGCAGCTTGATTCCGTGGATCGACAAGCAGCTGGATAACGGCCAGAGCCGCGAAGAGTGGAAAGGGCAGGCGGAAACCAACAAAATCCTGCGTACCAGCAGCGTGATTCCGGTGGATGGTTTGTGCGTGCGCGTCGGCGCGTTGCGCTGCCACAGCCAGGCGTTCACCCTGAAGCTGAAAAAAGACCTGCCGCTGAGCGAAATCGAACAGCTGCTGGCTTCGCATAACGAGTGGGTGAAAGTGGTGCCAAACGACCGCGAAATCACCATGCGTGAACTGACGCCAGCCGCCGTAACCGGCACGCTGACCACGCCAGTCGGTCGTCTGCGTAAACTGAACATGGGGCCGGAATACCTTTCTGCCTTCACCGTTGGCGACCAATTGCTGTGGGGCGCGGCGGAACCGCTGCGTCGCATGCTGCGTCTGCTGGTGGATTAAGCGCAGCGGTAAGCCAGACAGGCCGGGGTTTCCCGGCCTTTTTTATGTAACCCAGGCTGCAAAAATTAACCCAAATTGCGCCTGACAAGTGATCCGCTTCCCCTTTTTGCTCGCCCGACAAGAATTTTTCACGATCCTCCCTGGCTTCTGCCAGCCCCAAGCTATGATTTAACAGAGATGTGCCGGTTGTTAACTGTTTTTGTTTTTTCGAACTGAATAGTTGTTGTACACGGTGATGATCTTTCCCACGGACGGTTATGTCCTCGCGGTGTACCCCAAGGCTCAATGAAAAGCAGCGCACCCGAGGCGATAATCCTGCCGACTCTGGTCGCCTGCGCAAAATCATAGGAAGAAATCATGTCAGAGCTTCCCGATCGCCATGCGATCAATGCCCTTTTTGCCGGGAATTACGCCGATCCCTTCTCCTTGCTGGGAATGCATCAAACTGCTGAAGGCCTCGAAGTGCGTGCGCTGTTGCCAGATGCCTCTGATGTTTGGGTGATTGAAACCAGCACCGGACGCAAATGCGCGCAACTCAAATGTCTCGATTCACGCGGCTTCTTCTGCGGCGTGATCCCGCGTCGTAAAAACCTGTTTGGTTATCAACTGGCGGTCACCTGGCACGGCCAGCAAAACCTGATCGATGATGCCTATCGCTTTGGCCCGCTGTTGGCGGAGATGGATGCCTGGCTGCTGGGTGAAGGCACGCACATGCGCCCTTACGAAACCTTGGGCGCGCACGGCACCACCATTGATGGCGTGCACGGTACGCGCTTTGCGGTGTGGGCACCGAATGCGCGGCGCGTCTCGGTGGTGGGCGAATTCAACTTTTGGGATGGCCGTCGTCATCCGATGCGTTTCCGCCGTGAACTCGGCGTCTGGGAACTGTTTGTGCCGGGCGCGGTAAACGGGCAACTGTATAAATACGAAATCGTCGATGCCTCCGGTCAGATGCGCATCAAAGCCGATCCGTTTGCCTTTGAAGCGCAAATGCGCCCGCAAACCGCCTCAATGATTTGCGGCCTGCCGCCCAAAACCGAAATGCAGCCGCAGCGCAAAGCTGCCAATGCGTTCGATAAGCCGATTTCGATTTATGAAGTGCATCTCGGTTCGTGGCGTCGTCACGGCCACAACAACTATTGGCTGACTTACAAGGAGTTAGCCGAGCAGCTGATTCCTTACGTAAAAGAAATGGGTTTCACCCACATTGAACTGATGCCGATTAACGAGCATCCGTTCGACGGCAGTTGGGGCTATCAGCCGCTCGGCATGTACGCGCCGACGCGCCGGTTTGGCACGCGCGATGAGTTTCGTCACTTCGTGGCGGCGGCGCATGATGCCGGCATCAACGTGCTGCTTGATTGGGTGCCGGGCCATTTCCCCAGCGACGACTTTGGCTTGGCGAAATTCGATGGCACCGAACTGTACGAGCACAGCGATCCGCGCGAAGGTTTTCATCAGGACTGGAACACGCTGATCTACAACTTCGGCCGCCGCGAAGTCAGCAATTATCTCTCTGGCAACGCGTTGTACTGGATGGAGCGCTTCGGCATTGATGGCTTACGCGTCGATGCGGTGGCTTCGATGATCTATCGCGATTACAGCCGCGCCGAAGGTGAATGGGTGCCCAACGTGTTTGGCGGGCGCGAAAACCTCGAAGCCCTCTCTTTCCTGCGCCACACCAACCGCACACTGGGCGCCGCTGCGCCAGGCAGCGTCACCGTGGCGGAAGAGTCCACCGATTATCCCGGCGTGACGCGTCCATCGGAAGATGGCGGCCTCGGCTTCTGGTTCAAATGGAATCTCGGCTGGATGCACGACACGCTGGATTACATGAAACTCGATCCGGTACATCGTCGCTATCATCATCAGTTGATGACTTTCGGCATGCTCTACAACTACACCGAAAACTTTGTGCTGCCGCTGTCGCACGATGAAGTGGTACACGGCAAACGCTCGATCCTTGATCGCATGCCCGGCGATGCATGGCAGAAGTTTGCCAACCTGCGCGCGTATTACGGTTGGATGTGGGGCTTTCCCGGCAAGAAGCTGCAATTTATGGGCAACGAATTTGCCCAAGGCCGTGAGTGGAATCACGACAGCAGCCTCGACTGGCATCTGCTGGAAGGCGAAGACAACTGGCACAACGGCGTGCAGCGTTTGGTGCGCGATCTCAACCACAGCTACCAACATTTTGCCCCGCTGCATCAACTCGATTTCGATGCGCAAGGCTTTGAGTGGCTGGTGGTCGACGATCACGAAAACTCAGTATTCGTGTTTGTGCGACGCGATCGCGAAGGCAATGAAATCATCGTTGCCAGCAACTTTACGCCGGTCACCCGCCAAAATTATCGTTTTGGCGTTAATCAACGTGGCGGCTGGCGCGAGGTGATGAACACCGATCAGCACGACTATCACGGCAGCGATACGCGCAATCACGGCGTGGTGCACACCGATGACATTGCCAGCCACGGGCGACCGCAATCGCTGAGTTTGACCTTGCCACCGCTGGCAACCATCTGGCTGGTGCGGGAGGGCGATTGATGCTGGAACCGGGGCAGCCATCGCCGTTGGGCGCGCATTACGATGGGCGCGGCGTTAACTTCACGCTGTTTTCCCAGAACGCTGAACACGTTGAACTGTGCCTGTTTGACGCGGATGGCGTTGAGCGCCGTTTCCCGTTGCCAGCGCGCAGCGGCGATATCTGGCACGGCTATTATCCGGCGCTAAAACCTGGTCAGCGTTATGGCTATCGTGTGCATGGCCCGTGGGCACCGCGACAAGGACATCGTTTTAATCCGGCCAAATTGCTGGTCGATCCTTGCGCCAAAGCGGTCACCAGCGATGTCGCCGACGATGCGCGTTTTAACGGCGGCGAGCAGGAAATCGATGTGCAGGACAGCGCGGCGGTCGCGCCGAAATCGCTGGTGATCGCCGACGATTTTAATTGGGAGGATGACCAAGCGCCGCGCACGCCGTGGGGTAACACGGTGATTTATGAAGCGCACGTGCGCGGCTTGACTCAGCAGCATCCGGAAATTCCGGAAACGCTGCGCGGGACTTATGCGGCGTTAGGTCATCCTGTTATGGTGAAGTACTTGCGCCATCTTGGCATTACCGCGCTGGAGTTGCTGCCGATTGCGCAGTTCACCAGCGAGCCGCGCCTGCGACGCTTAGGCTTGAGCAACTATTGGGGCTACAACCCGTTTGCTTTATGGGCGGTGGATGCGCGTTATGCATCCAGTGAATCGCCGTTGCAGGAGTTTAAGCAGGCGGTGAAAGCGCTGCATGCCGCCGGTATCGAAGTGATCCTCGATGTGGTGTTTAACCACACCGCCGAGCTGGAAGAGATTGGGCCGACGATTTCCCTGCGCGGCGTGGATAACGCCAGCTATTACTGGCTGGATGGCAACGGTGAATACCAAAACTGGACTGGCTGCGGCAACACGCTGAATCTCAGCCATCCACAGGTGCTGGAGTGGGCGCTAGAAGCGCTGCGTTATTGGGTACGCGAATGCCACGTTGATGGTTTCCGTTTTGACCTCGCCAGCGTATTGGGGCGCACACCGGAATTCCGTCAGGATGCGCCGCTGTTTGCCGCCATCAAAGCCTGCCCGCTGCTGTCGCAGGTCAAACTGATTGCCGAACCGTGGGACATCGGCCCCGGCGGTTATCAGGTGGGTAACTTTCCGGTGGATTTTGCCGAGTGGAACGACCATTTTCGCGATGCGGCGCGCCGTTACTGGCTGCACGGCCAGCTTAACAACGGCGATTTTGCCCGCCGTTTTGCCGCATCCAGCGACGTATTCCAGCGTGAGGCGCGCTTGCCGCACGCCAGCATCAATCTCATAACCGCCCACGACGGCTTCACGCTGCGCGACGTGGTGAGCTTCAACAACAAACATAATCAGGCCAACGGCGAAGACAATCGCGATGGCAGCAGCAATAACTTCAGCCATAACCATGGCAAAGAGGGATTGCAGGTTAATTTCGACATCGTTGAGCGGCGGCGGCGTAGCGTGCATGGATTACTCACCACGTTATTGCTGGCGCAGGGCACGCCGATGCTGCTGGCCGGTGACGAACGCGGTCACAGCCAGCACGGCAACAATAATGCCTATTGCCAGGACAATCCTCTGACCTGGCTGAGTTGGCAACACGATGATTTAGGACTGGTCGACTTCACTGCCGCATTGATTCATCTGCGCCAGCGCATTCCCGCGCTGACGGCGGATGGCTGGTGGCAGGAAGGCGACGGCAACGTGCAGTGGTTGAATGCCAGCGGCAAACCACTGAGTAACGACGAGTGGGAACAGGGGACGCACAGAATGCAGATCCTGCTCTCCAGCCGCTGGTTAATAACAATAAACGCCACGGACTCGGTGAACGATGTCGCCTTACCAGACGGAGAGTGGCGTGCCATTCCTCCTTTCGCCGGGGAAGATAACCCCATCCTGACAACTGTCTGGCACGGTCCCGCGCACGGTGTGTGTGTGTTCCTAAAGCAATCATAAGGAGTCAGACATGGTTAAATTAGATAGAACAGATCATCTGATGCTGGCGCGCCAGCTCCCTACACAAACGGTTGCCCTGATCCTTGCTGGCGGACGAGGAACGCGTCTGAAAGATCTTACCGCGAAACGCGCCAAACCTGCCGTGCACTTCGGCGGCAAGTTCCGCATCATCGACTTTGCGCTGTCCAACTGCATCAACTCGGGCATCCGGCGCATCGGCGTGATCACCCAATATCAGTCACATACGCTGGTGCAGCACATCCAGCGTGGCTGGTCGCTGTTCAACGAAGAGATGAACGAATTTGTCGATTTGCTGCCCGCGCAGCAGCGCGCCGCGACCGAACATTGGTATCGCGGTACCGCCGATGCGGTGTCGCAGAACCTCGACATTATTCGCCGCTACAACGCGCAGTACATCGTGATCCTCGCCGGCGATCACATCTACAAAATGGACTATTCGCGTATGTTGCTCGATCACGCCGATCGTGGCGCGAAATGCACTATTGCCTGCTTGCCAGTGCCGCTCGCCGAAGCCACGGCGTTTGGGGTGATGGCGGTGGATGCCGACAATAATGTGATCGATTTTGTCGAAAAACCGCCGAAACCGCCGTCTATGCCGGGCGACGACAGCAAGGCGCTGGCCAGCATGGGCATTTACGTGTTCAACGCGGATTATCTCTATCAATTGCTGGAAGAGGATTTGCAGATTCCAGAATCGAGCCACGATTTTGGCAAGGATTTACTGCCGAAAATTGTCGCCAGCGGCGAGGCCTACGCGCACTCCTTCACGCTCTCCTGCGTGCAAGTAGACGAAAGCGCGGAACCTTACTGGCGCGATGTCGGCACGCTGGAAGCATACTGGCGCGCCAATCTGGATCTGGCTTCAGTCACCCCCGAACTGGATATGTACGACCACACCTGGCCGATTCGTACCCACATGGAGCCGCTGCCACCAGCGAAATTTGTGCAGGACCGTTCCGGTAGCCACGGCATGACGATGAACTCGCTGGTTTCCGGCGGCTGCATTATTTCGGGTTCGGTAGTGGTGAACTCGGTGCTGTTCCCGCGCGTGCGCATCAACTCATTTTGCAATATCGACTCGTCGGTGCTGTTACCGGACGTGGTGGTCAATCGTTCCTGCCGTTTACGTCGCTGCGTGATTGATCGCGCCTGCGAAATCCCAGAAGGCATGGTGATTGGCGAAAACCCCGATGACGACAGCCGCCGTTTTTACCGTTCAGAAGAGGGCATCGTACTGGTGACGCGCGCCATGCTGGCCAAATTGGCCGGAGCGGGTCAGTAAGTAACGACAAGGCATACAGCAATTCGCCGCGGGGAACGCAGGCGAACACACAATAGGGGTTCAGGATGCAGGTTTTACATGTCTGTTCAGAGCTTTTCCCGCTGTTGAAAACCGGCGGACTGGCTGATGTCGTCGGTGCATTACCACAGGCGCAAATAGCCGATGGTACGGATGCGCGGGTGTTAATACCCGCCTATCCGGATCTGCGTAAAGGGATTCCTGATACTGAAACGCTGGCGGAGTTACAAACTTTTGCTGGACCGGTTCGCTTGCTTTTTGGACAATTCAACGGTGTTGGCATTTATTTAATTGATGCGCCGGGATTGTACGAACGTCCCGGTAGCCCGTACCACGACACCTCGCAGTTTGCGTATGTCGATAACTATCTGCGCTTTGCCTTGCTGGGGTGGATGGGCGCGGAGATTGCCAGCGGGCTGGATTTCAATTGGCAGCCGGACATCGTGCATGCGCATGATTGGCATGCCGGATTAACCTGCGCCTACATCGCGGCGCGCGGACGCCCGGCGAAGACGGTGTTTACCGTGCACAACCTGGCGTACCAAGGACTGTTTTCGGCGCGTCATTTAGATGAGATTGAGATCCCGCGTGCTTTCTTTGATATGCACGGATTGGAGTTCTTCGGGCAGATTTCTTATCTCAAGGCGGGCCTGTTCTATGCCGATCATATTACGGCGGTCAGTCCCACTTACGCGCTGGAGATTACCCGCCCGGAGTTCGGCTATGGCATGGAAGCGCTGCTGGAGCAGCGACTGCGCGAAGGTCGGCTCAGCGGCATTTTGAATGGCGTCGATCCGGGGATTTGGGACCCGGCGCATGATTTATTGCTCACCGCGCGCTACGACAGCGAAACGCTGGAGAGCAAGGCGGAAAACAAGCGCCAGCTGCAAATTGCCATGGGCTTGAAGGTCGATGACAAAGCGCCGGTGTTCTGCGTTATCAGTCGTCTGACCAAGCAAAAAGGGCTGGATTTGGTGCTAGAGGCGCTGCCGGGTTTATTGGCGCAAGGCGGCCAACTGGTGCTGCTTGGCCAGGGCGATGCCGAACTGCAACAAGGTTTTCTCGCCGCGGCGGCGGAACATCCGGGCCGCGTTGGGGTACAAATTGGTTATCACGAAGCCTTCTCGCACCGCATTGTCGGTGGCGCGGATGTGATTATGGTGCCAAGCCGTTTTGAGCCGTGCGGACTGACACAACTGTACGGTTTGAAATACGGCACGCTGCCGCTGGTCCGCCGCACGGGTGGGTTGGCGGATACGGTGCAAGACAGTTCGCTGGAGAACCTCGCCGACGGCGTGGCCAGCGGTTTTACCTTTGAAGACAGTAATGCCTGGTCGCTGCTGCGAGCGATTCGGCGCGCATTTGTTCTGTGGTCTCGACCTGCACTCTGGCGATACGTTCAGCGGCAGGCAATGGGGATGGATTTTAGTTGGCAGGTGGCAGCACAAGCCTACCGCGATCTTTATCAACGTTTGCTGTAATGAGAGATTGGGATACTTGATATGAATGCACCTTTCACCTACGCCTCACCCACCTTGACGGTTGACGCGTTGAAGCACTCGATTGCCTATAAACTCATGTTTACTATCGGTAAAGATCCTTCCATCGCCAATAAGCATGAGTGGCTCAACGCCGCGTTGCTGGCGGTGCGCGATCGTATGGTGGAACGCTGGCTGCGCTCCAGCCGTGCGCAACTTTCTCAGGATGTACGCCAGGTTTATTACCTATCGATGGAGTTCCTGATGGGACGCACGCTGGGTAACGCGTTGCTGGCGATGGGCATTTATGACGATCTCAATCAGGCGCTGGATGAGATGGGATTGGATCTCAGCGAGCTGATGGAAGAGGAGAACGATCCTGGCCTCGGCAACGGCGGTTTGGGGCGTTTGGCGGCCTGCTTCCTCGATTCACTGGCGACGCTGGGTTTGCCGGGACGCGGCTACGGCATTCGTTACGATTACGGCATGTTCAAGCAGAACATCGTCGATGGGCAACAGCGTGAATCGCCAGATTATTGGCTGGAATACGGCAATCCGTGGGAATTCCAGCGTTTTAATACTCGCTACAAAATACGTTTCGGCGGCCGTTTGCAGCACGAAGGCGCGCGCGTGCGTTGGGTTGAAACCGAAGAGATCGTGGCAATGGCTTACGATCAGATCATCCCTGGATTTGATACCGATGCCACCAACACGCTGCGTCTGTGGGGCGCGCAAGCCAGTAATGAAATCAATCTCGGCAAGTTTAATCAGGGCGATTACTTCGCTGCGGTAGAAGATAAAAACCATTCGGAAAACGTCTCGCGCGTGCTCTATCCGGATGATTCAACCTATTCGGGGCGCGAGCTGCGCTTGCGTCAGGAGTATTTCCTCGTCTCCTCGACGGTGCAGGACATTCTCAACCGCCACTGGCAGATGCACGAAACCTGGGACAATCTGGCGGATAAAATCGCCATTCACCTCAACGACACCCATCCGGTGCTGGCGATTCCCGAGCTGATGCGCATTCTGATTGATGAGCAGAAGTTTAGCTGGGACGATGCGTTTGAAGTGACTTGCCAGGTGTTCTCCTACACCAACCACACCTTGATGACTGAAGCGCTGGAAACCTGGCCGGTGGATATGATCGGCAAAATCCTGCCGCGTCATCTCAGCATCATCTTTGAAATCAATGACTACTTCCTGAAAACCATCCAGGACTATTATCCGGATGATTGGGAGTTGATGTCGCGTATCTCGATCATCGATGAAAACGATGGCCGCCGCATTCGCATGGCGTGGCTGGCGGTGGTGGTGAGCCACAAAGTGAATGGCGTGTCTGAATTGCACTCCAATTTGATGGTGCAATCGCTGTTCGCTGATTTTGCACGTTTGTTCCCTGGCCGCTTCTGCAATAAAACCAATGGCGTTACGCCACGCCGCTGGCTGGCACTGGCGAACCCGGCGCTGTCGGAAGTGTTGGATGAAGCGATTGGCCGCAATTGGCGTACCGATCTCGGCCAGCTTAATGAACTGACCACACAAATCGATTATCCGGCGTTTATCGAGCAGATCGCCGATGCCAAGTTTGCCAACAAAAAACGTCTGGCCGATTGGGTAGCCAAGAACATGGATATCGTGCTTGATCCGCATGCACTGTTCGATGTGCAAATCAAACGCATCCACGAATATAAGCGCCAGCTGCTCAATGTGTTACACGTGATCACGCGTTACAACCGCATCAAAGCCGATCCCACGGCGGAATGGGTGCCGCGCGTCAATATCTTCGCTGGCAAGGCGGCCTCGGCCTATTACGTGGCGAAGCACATCATCCACTTGATCAACGATGTCGCCAATGTGATCAACAACGATCCGCAGGTGAAGAACAAGCTGAAGGTGGTGTTCATCCCGAACTATGGCGTGAGCCTGGCGCAGATCATTATCCCGGCGGCGGATCTCTCGGAGCAGATTTCTACCGCGGGAACGGAAGCGTCGGGCACCAGTAACATGAAGTTCGCGCTGAACGGCGCGTTAACTATCGGCACGCTGGATGGTGCTAACGTCGAGATGCTGGAGCATGTTGGCAAGGAGAACATCTTTATCTTCGGCAACACCACGCCGCAGGTCGAGAAGTTGCGCAAAGAGGGCTACAACCCGCGTAAATATTACGAAGAGGATGCGGAACTGCATCAGGCGTTGACGCAAATCGCCAGCGGCGTGTTCAGTCCACAAGAACCGGGACGCTATCGCAATCTGTTTGATGCGCTGGTGAATTTCGGCGATCACTATCAGCTGTTGGCGGATTATCGCAGTTATGTCGATACGCAAGACAAGGTGGATAAGTTGTATCTGCAGCCGGAGAAGTGGCAGCGCAGCGCAGCGTTGAATATCGCCAATATGGGGTATTTCTCGGCGGACCGCACCATTCAGGAATACGCGGATGAGATCTGGCACATTTCGCCAGTGAGGTTGTAAAACCGGTTTTGAAATCCAGGTCGCCATGAATGGCGACCCTACGAAAACCGTACTGAGCCTTGGTAGGGTCGCCATTCATGGCGACCGTTTAACGCGCAGTTTTTAGGGCTTATTTCAGCGTGATGCTTTTCACGATGCTGTCTGCATCGCTTTGCGCTTGCTGTTGATTATCGGCTGGCAAGGTGATTTGTAGGGTCAACAATTTGCCGTCCACTTTTGCCAAAATCACCGAAGACCATGAAGTCTGATTGTTGGCCGAAATCACGGTATCCAACTGCTGCGCTTGCTGATCTTTCAACGTTACCGCTTTGTTCGCCACCACTTGCAACTGTGGATCGCGGCTGCGTTGCTGCTGTTCCAGACGCTGTGCTAACGCATCCAGCCCTTCGTTGGTTGGATCGCCCGCAATCACAATAATCGCGCGCTGCCCGGTTTCATCGGCATAAACGTGCATGTTGGTCGATTCAGAACCAAGTTTGCCGCTCTTATCAGACATGCCCGCTGGCAGTGAGAAGCTCAGCTTGCCATCCATCAGGTTAACCGTCTGAGCAGACTGGCTGGCGCTCGCGCCATTGCTGTCCGCCGCTGCATCATCTTTCTTCTGGTCACATGCCGCCAGGCCGATGACTAACAGGCCAATACCCACATATTTCACTACGTTACGCATTCTTATCCCTTTTACATGATTCCAGTCAGGCGTTATCAAAACGGAATCGGCGGTCAAAAGCAACCGCCGGAGTGTCAGGAAATCTTAGCGTGATATAACGTAAGGTATACGTGCAATTAGCCGAAATTGATCTGCCGCTGCGCAGAACGCTCGGCTAAACGCTTCAGCATGGCATTGAGCAATACGCCGTAAGCGGGCAGGAAGAAAATCATGCAGATCAGCACTTTGAAGCTGTAATCCACTAAGGCGATTTCGACCCAATGCGCCGCCATAAACGGATCGGTGCTTTTGTAGAAGGCGATGAAAAAGAAGGCCAACGTATCGCTGATATTGCCGAGGAACATCGCGGTCGCCGGGGCAATCCACCACTGCGGTAAAAGGCGCAAACGGTTAAAAACATGCACATCGAGAATCTGCCCTAACGCATAAGCCATAAAGCTGGCGCAGGCGATACGTGCAACAAACAGGTTCACCTCTTCCAGCGAAGCCCAACCTTGCCACGCGCCTTGGTAAAACACGCATGAAACAATGTAGGAGATCACCAGCGCCGGAATCATCACGGCAAGAATGATGCGACGAGCCAGCGGCGCGCCAAAGATGCGCACGGTAAGATCGGTAGCAAGGAAGATAAACGGGAAACTAAACGCGCCCCACGTGGTGTGGAAACCGAAGATCGAAACCGGTAGCTGTACCAGATAGTTACTGGAAGTGATCACCAGCAGGTGGAAAAGCGATAGCCAAAACAGCGCGTGCATGCGCTGACGTGCGGAAAAGTTGATCATCTCTAACCTTTTTGAAAAGTGGGGTGAGGGAACCCATTGCTGCTGAATAACACAGCGATAAATAAAAAATCGGGCGGCATCTTAGCGCGTTGCGCAAATTATGCAATGGTTAATTTTAACGCAATCGTTATCGCCTTGCGTTGGCTAATAAGCGCGCTAGAATGTGCGCCCATCACCAATAACAGACAGAGAATTATGAGCGATCCCTTTTCTGCGTTTGACCATCAACTGGATGCGCTGGGCCTGCGTTGCCCAGAGCCGGTGATGATGGTGCGTAAAGCGGTGCGCGGCATGCAAACCGGTGAGACCTTGCTGATCATCGCCGATGATCCGGCGACAACGCGCGATATTCCCGGTTTTTGCCGCTTTATGGAACATCAGTTGCTGGCACAGCAAACTGAAACCTTGCCGTACCAGTTCCTGATTCAAAAAGGCGCTTAACGCTGGCGCAGCAGTCGCAGCGCATTCGCCGTGACCAAGGCGGTGGCGCCGGAATCGGCGAGCACCGCTAACCACAATCCGGTGAAGCCGAGCAGCGTGGTGACCAGGAAAATTGCCTTCAATCCCAATGCCAACGCAATGTTCTGACGAATAATGGCGCGCGTGCGCCGTGCCAATCGCAGCGTGCGTGGCAGAATCGCCAGCTGATTTTGCGTTAATGCCACATCGGCGGCTTCCAGTGCCACGTCCGTGCCACTGCCCATCGCAATACCAATCGTCGCCGCTTTCATGGCCGGTGCATCGTTGATGCCATCGCCCACCATCGCCAGTGATTGTTGCGCGCCTAAGCTTTTCACCGCTTCGACTTTATCGGCGGGTAACAGGCCAGCGCGATAATCAATCTGCAACTGAGCGGCAATGTTGGCTGCGGTGCGCGCGTTATCGCCGGTAAGCATCACGCTGTTCACGCCCAATGCGCGCAGTTCCGCCAGCGCACTTGCCGCTTCGGCACGCAGCTGATCCTGCAATGCCAGCGCGCCGAGCACCACGCCATCTTGCAACAGCAGCACCACGGTTTGGCCTTGCGCTTCCCAATTCGCAATCTGCTGTTGTTGGGCTAGGTCGAGGTTTTTGGCTTCGCGCGGCGTCAGTAATTGATAAGTCACGTCGCCGATTTGTGCGCGAATACCGCTGCCGATCAGCGTTTGCTGATGCGATGCGGCAGGTATGTCCAGCGTGCGACGTTCGGCCTCACGAACAATCGCCTGCGCCAGTGGATGGGTAGAACCTTGTTCAACCGCCGCCGCGATGCGCAGCACACTGTTTTCATCCATCGCGTTGAATGCGTGAATCAGACTGATTTGCGGCTTGCCAGCTGTCAGCGTGCCGGTTTTATCAAACGCCATCATGTTGACGCGGCTCAAGCGCTCCAGCGCCGCGCCGCCTTTGATCAGCGCGCCTTGGCGTGCGGCGGCGGCCAATCCGGAGGTGATCGCCGCGGGTGTGGAGATCACCAACGCACACGGGCATCCAATTAGCAGCAGCGTCAATCCTTTATAGATCCACGGTTGCCATTCACCCAAACCCAGCAGCGGCGGCAGTACCATCACCAGCAGCGCCAGCAGCATAATCGCTGGGGTATACAGGCGGCTGAAGCGATCGATAAAACGCTCGACTGGCGCGCGGTGGCTTTCGGCTTCTTCAATCAGTTGCAGGATGCGATCAATCGCACTTTGGCCGGGTTGGGAAATCACTTTGAGCTGCACCAGACGATCGAGGCTGGTGGCGCCCGCCATGATTTGCTCACCTGGTTCACGCGCCACCGGCAGCGATTCGCCGGTCAGCGCGCTTTCATCAAAGCTGGCGGCGGCTTGCATTAATTCGCCATCTGCCGGAAGACGTCCGCCTGCGGCTACTTCAATCACATCGCCGGGACGCAGCGCATCCAGTGCAACCTGTTCGCGCACATTCCCACGAATACGCGTGGCGGTATCCGGGCGCAGCGCCATCAGCGCGGTAACGCCTTTGCGTGCGCGTGCTGCCGCGTAAGCTTCTAGACGTTCGCCCAGTTGAAACAGTAGCAGCACCATCGCGGCTTCGGCATGCGCGCCAATCACCAGCGCACCGGCGGCGGCAATCGTCATTAACATCTCAATGCTGAACGGCGAACCGTTACGCAGCAGCTTCCACGCGCTGCGGGCGATAGGTGCGAGACCAACCAAGGTGGTGGCGATAAACAGACGATCGCCCCAAACCGGCGCAACCTGGCTCAGTAGCCAACTGGCGAGCATCAAAACGGCCAGCAGCAACAAACCGGCATTTTCCTGCCAGCGGCTTACGGGTTGGGTGGGGGATTGCGGATCGTTAGAGGTAAGTGTGAATCCGGCATCTTTCACCACTTGTTCAATGGTGACGCGGATATCCTGGTCGGCATCGACCAGCAGTTTTTCACTGGCAAAAATAACGCGTGCTTGTTGGACCTGCGGTACACGCTGCACGGCGGTTTCGATTTTTCGTGCGCAGCTCGGGCAATCCATGCCAGCAATTTGCCAGCGGAATTGATGGGATGTTAACGCGGGCCTGTCACTTTCGGCGTCGCTTTCGCCGCCGGGTGATTCGTCTGCGCAACAGCCGCAATCACTGTTGGGCGTAACCGGCTGAACGGCGGAAATCTTCAAGGAAGTGGGTTTGATGCTGCTGATTGAGCACAGCGGCTTAGGCTGGCTGTGGGATTTGCCACAGCGGCATGCGTGAGTGTGTTGATGCATACAACCTCCGGAATCAGGGGCGGGCAAATGCCCGCGTCCTTATCCTACACTCTGGAGTCGACTCCAGAGTCAAGCTGTCGTGATTAGTAGAGCCACAACGAACGCACGATCATGAAGTGACCGGCGAAGTAACACGCGGCAACAATGGCGCTATCGGCGCTGAAACGGCGACGATAATGTGAAATAAACCAGACAATGTTGGCTAACAGCAGCAAAGCGGCGCCAACCAGCAGCGAGAAGCTGTAATCGGTTGGGCGGAAGAAGTAATTCTCCGTAGCCATCCAGTTCATCACCAAAGTCATGCCAATCAAGGTGCAGATCGGCCAACGCAGATCCTCCAGCTTGCTCCACAGAATCCCGATGACGATCACGCCGATAATCAGGAAGGTCAGAGGAATCGGCCAGAAGAAACTCATGGTCATATGCGCCGCAAAGCTGATGGTGTACAGCAGATGCGACAGGAAGAATGCGCCTAATGCGTAGAGCATTTGCTGACGCGGTAACAACATCAGCGCATCGCCTACCAAGGTCGCGATGAGGCCCGCCAGAATCAGGTAATCGGTGGTGTTAAGCGTTGGGGCTTGCCACGCCCAGGCAACCAACAAGAGTAAGGTGACAGGTTTAAACAACCAGCGCTGCCACTGCGGGCCGCGGTAGGAAGCATCGACGTAGAGCCAACCGGAAAAAAGTACCGCAAGGAAAGACCAAAGCATTTTTTCTCCCTTTTCTGGCATGTTCGCCAGATTTGATGAATTTTCCCAAAATCACATTCTCAGTGTAAGTTACCGGCCGCGAATGTGACAATCAGCCGACTCTGGTTGTATGCTTTGTCGTCTTGACCTGACCCGACATTCACGCAAAGCACGAGACAAATCATGAGCAAACCACCGCTAATCTTTCTCATCGTCCTGGCGATTATTGCCGTTTTGGCGACCCGACAGTTTATTAAGCAGCGCCGCGAATCGGCGGTCAACGATGCTTCTCCGATCCGTTCTTTAACCGTCGAAGTGAAAACCAAACGCGAATTCCCGTCGCCGAATCGTCGCTCACGTCAGCGCGAAGAGATTGTGGCAGAAGATATGAAGTACGAAGCCTGGTTCCATCCGTTGAATGGCGCTTCAGATATTAAAGCGACGATTAACGCCAGTGATTACGACAAGATCGATAAAGGTACGAAAGGGGAATTGAAGATGCAGGGCACGCGCTTTGTGAGCTTTACCCCAGCGCCGTAGGGTCGCCATTCATGGCGACCTGGTTTTGAAACTACATTTTCGGGTAATGCTTCTTCTGCCACGCCAGCAGTTCAAACACGCCAAAGAAGAAAATCTTCGCCTGGGTTACGCCGCTTAATTTCGGCGCTTCTTTCGGCTGGGTGGCGCGCAGCAGCACCAGCTGCAAACCGTGCATAATCACCATGAAGAACAGTGCAACGTGCACAAAATAGCGCAGCGGCGTGGGGAACGGATGGACCAGATTGAGCAACAAAAATGCCCACACGCAAATCATCAGCAAACGTCCTAAGTTAAGCCACATCGTCTCTCTCCTGTTGACGTTGATATAAGCGATACGCTACTTGCCCAGCAATTTTCTCGCGATAGAGATCCCAGTTGGCAGGCGCGCCTGGCGTACCGTTCTCGACTTCGCTCTCGACATAAATCAGCGCGTTATCGGCCAACCAGCCATTTTGCTCCAGCAGCGCCAGCGTTTCCTGTAACAACCCTTTGCGGAACGGCGGATCAACAAACACCACATCAAAGGGTTCGCCCGCCTGACTGAGCCATTGCAGCGTGTTGGTTTGCACCACCTTGGCTTGCGTCGCGCGCAGCGTTTGTACGTTTTGCGACAGTTGCTGCGCCACGGCCCGCTCCATCTCCAGCAGCGTGGCGGACGCGGCATAACGCGACAACGCTTCCAGTCCTAACGCGCCGCTACCGGCGAAACAATCGAGGCAGCGCGCTTCCTGAATATCCGG
Organism: Pantoea sp. CFCC18179; assembly: GCF_059412405.1. Lineage (NCBI taxonomy): Bacteria > Pseudomonadati > Pseudomonadota > Gammaproteobacteria > Enterobacterales > Erwiniaceae > Pantoea > Pantoea sp. CFCC18179. The sequence goes on from NZ_JBNBPM010000004.1 coordinate 43,865, forward strand.
CGCCAGCCAGTTAAACAGGGTTTCACGTACGCGATCGGTGGTGGGACGCAGGCCAGCGCTATCCGGCACCGTTAATTTACGTCCGCGCCATTGGCCACCAATGATGCGGATCTGGCCTGCGGCGCCGCTGTTGCGGGGGGATTTACTCATTTCACTCACAACTCGTCATAATTTGTTGCGTAGTTTAACGGGCGTTGCAGGCAGAAGAAACGTTAAAAAAGGGTGCTGTGGTGCGCTGGCTGGAAAGTGTTAGACTACTGAGTTGGTATAGCGCGCGTAATTACCTGATTTTTACGCCGCTCACCCGCTAAAAAGTGAATATTTTATCCCCTGGGAACAGCGTGCTACCGGGAATAAGCCATCGAGGAGTAGGGTCACACAATGGCAAAAGAGAAAAAACGCGGCTTTTTTTCCTGGTTAGGCTTTGGCAAAGAAGAAGAGACGCAACAGCCTGCTGAAGAACAGCAGCAAACTGCCGAGGTGGTTGCAGAGCCGGCCGTTGAAGAGAGCGCGTTAGATCGCGCCGAAGCGCAGGCGATTGAAAACGTTGCGGTTACCGAACAGGTTGCAGAACATCAGCAGCCGGAACCGGAAGTGATTGAAGAACCGGTTGCCAGCGAAGAAGACGTGCTGCCGGAAGAGATTGAACAACCGGACGTTGCGCCAATCGAAGAACAGCCGCAGCGCGAAGACATCGTGATTGCCGCAGCTGAACCAGAGATTGTTGCGGAAGCTGAGCTTGAGCTGGAAGAAGAAGCGCCATTAAGCGACGAAGAACTGGAAGCGCTGGCGTTAGCAGAAACCTATGCGGAAGATGCGGAGCTGGAGCAAAAGCCTTCGGATACCGTCAGCGATCTGCCGCTGGCTGCTGCGCCGATTATCGCGCAGGAGCAAGAGCGTCCTACCAAAGAGGGCTTCTTTGCCCGTCTGAAACGCAGCCTGGTTAAAACGCGTGAAAACCTCGGTTCGGGCTTTATCAGCCTGTTCCGCGGCAAGAAAATTGATGACGAGCTGTTTGAAGAGCTGGAAGAACAACTGCTGATTGCCGACGTTGGCGTGGAAACCACGCGCCGCATCATCACCAATTTGACGCAGCAAGCCAATCGCAAACAGTTACGTGATGCCGAAGCGCTGTACGGCCTGCTGAAAGCCGAAATGGCCGGTATTTTGGATAAAGTGGATGCGCCACTCGACGTCGGCGGCAAAACGCCGTTCGTGATTCTGATGGTCGGCGTCAACGGCGTGGGTAAAACCACCACCATCGGTAAGCTGGCGCGCCAATATCAAGCCGAAGGCAAATCGGTGATGCTGGCGGCGGGCGATACCTTCCGTGCCGCTGCGGTTGAGCAGCTTCAGGTTTGGGGCCAACGCAATAACATCCCGGTGGTAGCGCAGCATACCGGCGCGGATTCGGCTTCGGTGATTTTTGACGCCATTCAAGCCGCCAAATCGCGCCATGTCGATGTGCTGATTGCTGATACCGCCGGTCGCTTGCAGAACAAAGCGCACCTGATGGAAGAACTGAAGAAAATTACCCGTGTGATGAAGAAGCTGGATGAAGACGCGCCGCATGAAGTGATGTTGACGCTCGACGCCAGCACCGGGCAAAACGCCGTCAGCCAGGCCAAACTGTTCCATGAAGCGGTGGGCTTAACCGGCATCACTCTGACCAAATTAGACGGTACTGCCAAAGGCGGTGTGATCTTCTCGGTTGCCGATCAGTTCGGCATTCCGATTCGTTATATCGGTGTTGGGGAAGGCATCGAGGATTTACGGCCATTTAAGGCCGCAGACTTTATTGAGGCACTGTTTGCCCGAGAGGAATGATTGGGATGATTCGCTTTGAAGAGGTCAGTAAAGCTTACCTGGGAGGACGTCAGGCGCTGCAGGGGGTGGATTTCCATCTGCGTCCCGGCGAAATGGCGTTCCTGACCGGCCATTCCGGTGCGGGGAAAAGTACCTTACTGAAGCTGATTTGTGGCATTGAGCGCCCGAGTGCCGGGCAGATCTGGTTTAGCGGTCACGATATTTCGCGTCTGCGTCACAGTGAAGTGCCTTTCCTGCGACGTCAGATCGGCATGATTTTCCAGGATCACCATTTGTTGATGGATCGTTCGGTCTACGACAACGTGGCGATTCCGCTGATTATTTCTGGTGCCAGCGGCGAAGATATTCGCCGTCGCGTATCGGCAGCGCTGGATAAAGTGGGTTTGCTCGACAAAGCGAAAAGCTATCCGATTCAGCTCTCAGGCGGTGAACAGCAGCGTGTGGGCATTGCTCGCGCGGTGGTGAACAAACCGGCGGTGCTGCTGGCGGATGAACCAACCGGCAACCTCGATAACGCGCTGTCAGAAGATATTCTGCGCTTATTTGAAGAGTTCAACCGCGTTGGCGTCACGGTGTTGATGGCAACGCACGATGTCGGGCTGATTGCACGCCGAAATTACCGCGTGATGACGCTCAATCAGGGACGTCTGCACGGAGGCCACGATGGTCAATAAACGCAACAAGCGCGCACCTGCGCCGAAAGCGAAACAGCCTTCCAAAACCAAAGCGCTGAAAGGCGGTTGGCAGGAGCAGTGGCGCTATGCGCTGCGCGGCACGTTGTCGGACATGTGGCGTCAGCCGTTAGCGACACTGCTGACGGTGATGGTGATCGCCATTTCCCTGACGTTGCCTAGCGTGTGCTACATGGTATGGAAAAACGTCAGCCAGGCGGCAACGCAGTGGTATCCCGCGCCACAGCTCACGGTTTATCTCGATAAATCGCTGGATGATACGGCGGCGGAAAACGTTACTTCGCAGCTTAAGCAGCTCGACGGTGTGGATAACGTCAATTATCTGACGCGTGAAGAAGCGTTGAATGAGTTCCGCAACTGGTCCGGTTTTGGTGGTTCGATGGATATGCTGGAACAGAATCCGCTGCCGGCAGTTGCCATCATCACGCCAAAACTCAATTTCCAGAATTCAGACACCATGGCCAATCTGCGCGATCGCGTGGCGAAAGTGCAGGGCGTGGATGAAGTGCGTATGGATGACAGCTGGTTTGCGCGCTTAGCGGCGTTGACCGGATTAGTCGGACAAATTGCCTCAATGATTGGCTTACTGATGGTGGTGGCGGTGTTCCTGGTGATCGGCAACAGCGTGCGTCTCAGCATCTTCGCGCGTCGTGACACCATTAATGTGCAGAAGCTGATTGGGGCGACGGATGGCTTTATCCTGCGTCCGTTCCTGTATGGCGGCGCGTTATTAGGTTTTGGCGGCGCAGTATTGTCACTGATTCTTTCTGAAGTGTTGGTGTTGCGCCTGCAATCTGTGGTGGCGCAAGTGGCAAACGTATTTGGTACCACCTTTGTTCTGGAAGGTTTTTCCTGGGATGAAGGGCTGCTGTTATTGCTGATTGCGGCGATAATTGGCTGGATTGCCGCCTGGCTGGCAACGGTGCAACATTTACGTCGATTTACGCCGCAGTAACCAAAAGCAACGTTTTTTGATATACTCTTCCTCTGCTGCCGACGACCTGGGAGCAGAGGAATTCTCCTATTTCCCCCGCCGTCATCTGTGTGTAAAATATTCACTGCTATAATTGAACTTGTGGATAACTTTGTTATCCAAGTAGCACAGATTGCTTCTGGTTTTATCGTGACGTTGACATAATGTAACGTCTGCGCAAAATACCGTGCAGCAAGTCCATTGAATTTGTGAGGGTTTGAATGACCAAAGAAATGCAAACTTTAGCGATTGCTCCTCTGGGTAACCTGGAATCTTACGTTCGGGCTGCCAACAACTGGCCGGTTCTGACGGCAGAAGAGGAAAAAGCATTGGCTGAGCGGCTGCATTACCAGGGCGATCTGGATGCAGCTAAAACGCTGATCCTGTCTCACCTGCGCTTTGTTGTTCATATTGCTCGTAACTATTCCGGTTACGGCTTGCCACAGGCGGACTTGATTCAGGAAGGTAACATCGGCCTGATGAAGGCGGTGCGTCGCTTCAATCCTGAAGTCGGTGTACGTCTGGTGTCATTTGCTGTGCACTGGATTAAAGCAGAGATTCACGAATACGTGCTGCGTAACTGGCGTATCGTGAAAGTCGCGACCACCAAAGCGCAGCGTAAGCTGTTCTTTAACCTGCGTAAAAGCAAACAGCGTCTCGGTTGGTTCAACCAGGACGAAGTGGAAATGGTCGCACGCGAGCTGGGCGTGAGCAGCAAAGACGTACTTGAAATGGAATCGCGCATGGCCGCGCAGGATATGACTTTCGACATGTCTTCAGATGATGAAGCAGGCGAAGGTAAAGCGATGGCGCCGGTGCTGTATCTGCAGGATAAAACCTCTGACTTTGCCGATGGCATTGAAGAGGACAACTGGGATGCCCATGCCGCTGACAAGCTGAGCGATGCGATGCTGAGCCTCGACGAACGTAGTCAGGATATTATCCGTGCCCGTTGGCTGGATGATGACAGCAAAACCACGTTGCAGGAACTGGCCGATAAGTACGGTGTTTCTGCTGAGCGTGTGCGTCAGCTGGAAAAGAACGCCATGAAAAAACTGCGCGTGGCGATTGAAGCCTGATAAGCATCAGGCAGCGAAATGGGGCGACTTTTGAGTCGCCCTTTTTATTTTAAAAGCATGCACAAAATCGTAGCGGCGCGATTTATCGCGCTCTTTTGAGTTTGAAATCGCTGTGAAAATGCGCAATAAATTGCGCCGCTACAGATTGTGCAGAGACATGATTAGCGTACCCAACCCTCCACCTGCGCACGAAACCCACACGCCTGCATAAACGCCGCTCGCACGCCCGGATTGGCATTGCCATCATCAGCAATCCACCAATCGGTTAACGTGCCATTCTGCGCCAACGTCTCTTCCAGCAAATATTGCCCAACGCCGCGGCGACGCGTCACTTCACGCACGTTGAGATGGGTAATCTTTCCCTGCGTTCCGCTAATGGTTAACTGCAATGCCGCCAGCAAACGATCGTTAAAGCGTGCGGCGTACAGACGCTGCGTTTCGCCTAATTGCGCTTCAAGTTGCGAAATGTCGATTTGCGGCCAGACTTTAGCTAAATCGATTCGATCCTGAGCGGTCAACGATGCTAAGCGCTGGATTGTCAGCTTCATACCTAATACCTGTACTAGTGCAAAGGCGATATTGTAGCGAATTTAAACAGTCAGCGCGCTGTCACTTTTTTGCAATGAAAATAGGTCAAATGCCGTTCGATTTGCCAGAATTGTGGCGTAAGCCATCACTGAACGTTGAAAAAGCCAGCATAACGCGCTGGTATTCTGCTGGAAAAATGGCCATAACAACCAGATGATTCTGCTGATCCACTCAGTCAATTCTGAATATGTCAGTTGATTTACAGAAGAAAGTTCCTGTTTAATAACCTGAAAAATAAAGCCTTATTACCAATAAATGCCAGAAAAGCGGGCTAACTCATTATTGCAAAATGAGTTTTTCTCTTTGACTGGCAGAAAATAATGCAATCACAACAGACACGACACAACAGATGGGGAAGTTCGCATGAAAATGAGTAAAGGACGCGCATTACTGGCGGGCTGCATCGCGTTAGCTATGAGCCACGCGGCGTTGGCGAAAGACATCAAAATTGCCATCGTTGGCGCTTCAACCGGCCCGGTCGCGCAATACGGTGACATGCAATTTACTGGTGCAGCGCAAGCAATCAAGGACATCAACGCCAAAGGCGGCGTTAACGGTGACAAACTGGTTGGCGTGGAATATGACGATGCCTGCGACCCGAAACAAGCGGTTGCGGTTGCCAACAAAGTGGTTAACGACGGCATCAAATACGTTATCGGCCATCTGTGCTCTTCCTCTACTCAGCCTGCTTCAGACATCTATAACGACGAAGGCGTGCTGATGATCACCCCAGCGGCGACCGCGCCAGAACTGACTGCACGTGGTTATGCGGATGTGCTGCGTACTACCGGTCTGGATTCCGATCAGGGCCCAACCGCCGCGACTTACATCCTCGATCACATCAAACCAAAACGTATCGCTGTGGTACATGACAAGCAGCAATACGGTCAGGGCCTGGCGGAATCCGTGCAGAAAACCCTGAAAGCCAAAGGCGGCAACGTGGTGATGTTCGAAGGTATCACCGCTGGCGATAAGGACTTCTCCACGCTGATTGCGCGCCTGAAAAAAGAGAACGTCGATTTCGTTTACTACGGTGGTTATTACCCAGAGCTGGGCCAGATTCTGCGCCAGGCGAAATCCGCTGGCCTGACCGCTGGCTTCATGGGCCCGGAAGGCGTGGGTAACGCTTCACTGTCTAACATCGCGGGCGATGCGTCCGAAGGTCTGTTCGTGACGCTGCCGAAGCGCTATGACCAACTGCCAGAGAACAAAGCGATTGTTGATGCCATCAAAGCCAACACCGCGTCGAACCGCAAAGATCCAACCGGTCCGTTCGTCTGGACGACCTACGCCGCGATTCAATCGCTGGTGGCAGGTATCGAACGCAGCAAGAGCGATGAGCCAGATGCGATTGCCAAGAACCTGAAAGAGGGCGCAGCCGTTCCAACCGTGATGGGCAACCTGAACTGGGATGAGAAAGGCGATCTGAAGGGCTTCGAATTTGGTGTCTTCAAATGGCACAAAGACGGCTCTTCTACCGCAGTTAAGTAATCCCCTCAAATTCTCTCTCCCGCGCGCGGGGGAGAGAATTATTCAGCTCCAGAGCAGGCCCTCACTATGTCCGAGCAGTTTCTCTATTTTATTCAGCAGATGTTCAACGGGGTTACCCTCGGGAGCACCTACGCGCTGATCGCCATCGGTTACACCATGGTTTACGGCATTATCGGCATGATCAACTTCGCCCACGGTGAGGTTTACATGATCGGCAGTTATGTCTCCTTTATCGTGATTGCCGCCCTGATGATGATGGGCATCGACACTTCGTGGCTGATGATTGCCGGCGGTTTCGTGATGGCGGTGATCATCTCTAGCGCTTACGGCTGGAGCATCGAACGCGTGGCGTACAAACCCGTGCGATCGTCGAAGCGCCTGATCGCGCTGATCTCTGCCATCGGTATGTCGATCTTCCTGCAAAACTACGTCAGCCTGACGCAAGGCTCGCGCGATCTCGCGTTGCCGAGTCTGATCACCGGCCAATGGACGCTGGGCGAGAGCAACGGCTTTGCTGCCACGCTTTCCACCATGCAATTGGTGATTTGGGTGGTGACTTTCCTATCGATGTTGGCGCTGACCTTATTCATTCGCTATTCACGCATGGGCCGCGCCTGTCGCGCCTGCGCAGAAGACCTGAAAATGGCCAGTTTGTTGGGCATCAACACGGACCGCGTGATCTCGCTGACCTTTGTGATTGGTGCGGCGATGGCGGCAGTGGCGGGCGTGTTGCTCGGTCAATTCTACGGTTCCATCAACCCGTTTATCGGCTTTATGGCCGGGATGAAAGCCTTTACCGCCGCCGTGTTGGGCGGCATCGGCAGCATTCCGGGCGCGATGATTGGCGGCCTGGTTCTGGGCATTGCCGAAGCGCTGACCTCGGCCTATCTCTCCACCGAATATAAAGATGTGGTCTCCTTCGCGCTGCTGATTGTGGTGCTGCTGGTGATGCCAACCGGGATTCTTGGCCGTCCGGAGGTGGAGAAAGTATGAAACGCCTCGGTTTGGTCAACGCCGTGATCTCCACGGTGATGTTACTGATTCTCGCCACCTTCTTTATGGGCGTACGCCTCGATTTGAACGGCACCAAATTGGTGGTCGCCAACGCGGGCGCGGTACGTTGGAACTGGATTTGGATTGGTTGCGCAGTGGTGTTTGTGTTCCAACTGCTACGCCCCTTGCTGCACGGCAAATTCAAACGCAGCGGCAAAGCGTTGGTGTTACCGGGCTTTGATGGCTCGACGCCAAAACAAAAACTGTTGATGGCGCTGGTGATTGCCGCGGCGGTAATTTGGCCGTTTCTGGTGTCGCGCGGCAGCGTGGATATCGCCACGCTGACGCTGATCTACGTGATGCTCGGTCTTGGCCTGAATGTGGTGGTGGGTTTATCCGGTTTGCTGGTGTTGGGTTACGGCGGCTTCTACGCCATCGGCGCGTACACCTTCGCCTTGCTCAATCACTATTACGGTTTTGGCTTCTGGGAAAGTTTGCCGCTGGCCGGTTTAGTGGCAGGTGCGTTTGGTTTGATGCTCGGTTTCCCGGTGCTGCGCTTGCGCGGTGATTATCTGGCGATTGTCACGCTCGGCTTCGGCGAAATCGTGCGTATTCTGCTGCTCAACAACACCGCGATTACCGGCGGCCCGAACGGCATCGCGCAGATTCCTAAACCGAGCCTGTTTGGCCTGGAGTTTGGTCGCCGTGTCAGCGAAGGCGGCTGGAGCACGTTCCACGATTTCTTTGGCCTGAAATACGATCCCAGCGACCGCGTGATTTTCCTCTATCTGGTGGCGCTGCTGCTGGTGGTATTGACACTGTTCGTTATCAACCGTTTGCTGCGCATGCCGCTCGGGCGCGCGTGGGAAGCGTTGCGCGAAGATGAAATCGCTTGCCGTTCACTCGGTCTTAGCCCAACACGCATCAAGCTGACTGCTTTCACCATCAGCGCCGTGTTCGCTGGTTTTGCTGGCACGTTGTTCGCGGCACGTCAGGGCTTTGTTAGCCCGGAATCCTTTACCTTCGTCGAATCGGCGTTTGTGTTGGCGATTGTGGTGCTGGGCGGCATGGGTTCACAGCTGGCGGTGATCCTCGCGGCGATTCTGCTGGTGGTGTCGCGCGAGCTGATGCGTGATCTGAACGAGTACAGCATGCTGGTGCTCGGCGGCTTGATGGTGCTGATGATGATCTGGCGTCCGCAAGGATTGCTACCGATGAAGCGTCCGCATCTGAAGATGAAAAGCAGTAAACAAGGAGAGCAGGCATGAGTCAGCCTTTATTAGCCGTTGAAGGCCTGATGATGCGCTTCGGCGGCCTGTTAGCCGTTAACAATGTGGCGCTTGAGCTGCATCCGCAGGAAATCGTTTCGTTGATCGGCCCGAACGGTGCCGGTAAAACCACCGTATTCAACTGCTTGACCGGTTTTTATAAGCCGACCGGCGGCACCATCAAGCTGCGCGATCAGCAGTTACAAGGGATGCCGGGCCAGAAGATTGCGCGCATGGGCATTGTGCGCACCTTCCAGCACGTGCGCCTGTTCCGTGAAATGACGGTGATTGAAAACCTGTTAGTCGCGCAGCATCAGCATCTGAAAAGTGGCGTGTTCTCCGGCTTATTCAAAACTCCGGCGTTCCGTCGCGGCGAGAGCGAAGCGTTGGATCGCGCCGCCACCTGGCTGGATCGTATCGGCTTACTGGATCTGGCTAACCGCCAGGCGGGCAATCTGGCATACGGTCAGCAGCGTCGGCTGGAAATTGCGCGTTGCATGGTGACGCGCCCGGAAATCCTGATGCTTGATGAACCGGCGGCCGGTCTCAACCCGCGTGAAACCCACGAACTGGATGAGCTGATCGCTGAACTGCGCGGCGAGCACAAGGTGTCAGTGCTGTTGATTGAACACGATATGAAGCTGGTGATGGGTATTTCTGACCGCATTTATGTGGTGAATCAGGGAACGCCGCTGGCCAACGGTACGCCGGAAGAAGTGCGTAACAACCCGGATGTGATCCGTGCTTATTTAGGTGAGGCGTAACATGGCAAACCCGATTTTAACCTTGCAAGGTGTCAACGCCCATTACGGCCCGATTCAGGCGCTGCACAACATCAATCTGCACATCAATCAGGGCGAAATCGTCACCCTGATTGGCGCTAACGGCGCGGGTAAAACCACGCTGCTCGGCACACTGTGCGGCGAACCGCGCGCCACCAGCGGCACCATCAATTTCGATGGTAAAGAGATCACCGACTGGCAAACGGCAAAAATCATGCGTGAAGCGATTGCGATTGTGCCGGAAGGCCGTCGGGTATTTTCGCGTATGACGGTGGAAGAGAACCTGGCGATGGGCGGCTTCTTCGCCACGCGCCAGCAGTATCTGGAGCGTATTGATCGCGTCTATCAACTGTTCTCACGTCTGGCGGAACGTAAAGCGCAGCGCGCGGGCACCATGTCCGGCGGTGAACAGCAGATGCTGGCGATTGGTCGCGCGCTGATGAGCCAGCCGCGTTTGTTGCTGCTGGATGAGCCGTCGCTGGGTTTAGCGCCAATAATTATTCAGCAAATTTTCGATACCATTGAGCAGCTGCGTAAAGAAGGCATGACCATTTTCCTCGTCGAGCAGAACGCCAACCAGGCGCTGAAGCTGGCGGATCGTGGCTACGTGCTGGAAAACGGCCACGTGGTATTGGAAGACAGCGGCGACGCGTTACTGTCCAATGAAGCAGTTCGCAGCGCTTACCTCGGCGCTTAAATCAGGTCAGCAAGAATGGCGACCCTACATGATTTCGTAGGGTCGCCATTTATAGTGACCCTTGTTTCCATCGTTCCAACATTAACTCAATTAATCTAATTCTCCCCTGTCACACCGCCGTCATAAACCTGTTATTAATCCGTCATTTCCTCGTGTCATGTTACTTCGCGAACAAAAAAATGCGCGATTTCGCGCGTACCTAACAGCACAGGAAAAACCTTATGTCCGCTTTTACGCTTCGTCCCCGCCTGATGAGTGTTTTGCTCGGTCTGGCGCTCAGCGGTAATGCGCTGGCTGCAACTGAGATCCCTTTCTGGCACTCAATGGAAGGCGAGTTAGGCAAAGAAGTTGATTCTCTGGCACAACGTTTTAACCAGGCTCACCCAGAATACAAAATCGTCCCGACTTACAAAGGCAACTACGAGCAGAGCTTAGCGGCGGGTATCGCTGCGGTGCGTTCAGGTAAAGCACCAGCCTTGCTGCAAGTGTATGAAGTCGGAACGGCAACCATGATGGCCTCGAAAGCTATCGTGCCAGTGAATGAAGTGTTTAAAGACGCTGGCGTACAGATGGATCCGAAGCAGTTCGTACCGGCTGTTGCCGGTTACTACAGCGACAGCAAAGGCCAGCTGATTTCTCAGCCGTTCAACAGCTCTACGCCGGTGCTGTACTACAACAAAGACGCCTTCAAAAAAGCCGGTCTGAACCCGGATCAGCCACCAAAAACCTGGCAGGAACTGGCGAAAGACGCCGACGCGCTGCGTAAAGCGGGCATGACCTGTGGTTACGCCAGCGGCTGGCAGGGTTGGATTCAGATCGAGAACTTCAGCGCCTGGCATGCATTGCCAGTTGCCACCGAAAACAACGGCTTTGACGGTACCGATGCGGTGCTGGAATTTAACAAGCCGGTGCAGGTGCGCCACATCCAGATGCTGGAAGACATGAACAAGAAGGGTGATTTCACCTACTTCGGTCGTAAAGATGAATCAACCGCCAAGTTCTATAACGGCGATTGCGGCATCACTACCGCCTCTTCAGGTTCACTGGCTGACATCAAACATTACGCCAAGTTTAACTTCGGCGTGGGCATGATGCCGTATGACGAAACCGTACCAAACGCACCGCAGAACGCCATCATTGGCGGCGCGAGCTTGTGGGTGATGAAAGGCAAAGATGCCAACACTTACAAAGGCGCGGCGGAGTTCATGAAGTTCCTGGCCCAGCCAGAAATCGCTGCTGAATGGCACCAGAAAACCGGTTATCTGCCAATCACCACCGCGGCGTATGAGCTGACCAAGCAACAGGGCTTCTATGACAAGAACCCAGGTGCGGACATCGCTACGCGTCAGATGCTGAACAAAGATCCGCTGCCATTCACCAAAGGCATGCGTCTGGGCAACATGCCACAGATTCGTACCATCGTGGACGAAGAGCTGGAAGGCGTGTGGACGGGCAAACAGTCACCACAAGCCGCGCTGGATAACAGCGTAAAACGCGGTAACGAACTGCTGCGCCGTTTCGAGCAGCAAGTGAAGTAATGCCGTCATCTCGGGGCTGACTTAAGCGTCAGTCCCGATTTTTTCCCTTTGTCGAGCCTGCTATGTCCTCATCACGCCCCGTGTTCCGCTCCCGTCTTTTGCCCTATTTACTGGTGCTGCCGCAGCTGGTGATTACCGCCATTTTCTTCTTATGGCCAGCTGGTGAAGCGCTGTGGTATTCACTGCAAAGTATTGATCCTTTTGGTATCTCCAGCACCTTTGTCGGTCTGGCGAACTTCAAACGTCTGTTCAGCGACGATTATTATCTGGCGTCCTTCTGGACCACCATTGAATTCAGTGCACTGGTGACGGTATGCGGCATGACCTTTTCTCTGCTGCTGGCGGCGCTGGTGGATTACGTTATCCGTCTGCGAAAACTCTATCAAACCTTGCTGCTGCTGCCGTACGCGGTGGCGCCGGTGGTGGCGGCGGTATTGTGGATGTTCCTGTTTAATCCTGGCCTCGGTTTGTTCAGCCATCTGCTGAATCAAATGGGCTACAACTGGAACTACGCGCAAAACAGCGGCCAGGCGATGTTCCTGATTGTATTGGCGTCGATCTGGCAGCAAATGAGCTACAACTTCCTGTTCTTCTTCGCCGCATTGCAGTCGATCCCTAAATCGCTGGTGGAAGCGGCGGCGATCGATGGCGCCGGTCCGGTGCGCCGTTTCTTCAACTTGTCGTTGCCGCTGATTACGCCGGTGAGCTTTTTCCTACTGGTGGTCAACCTGGTGTATGCCTTCTTCGATACCTTCCCGGTGATCGATGCCGCAACCGGCGGCGGTCCGGTGCAGGCGACCACCACGCTTATCTACAAAATCTATCGCGAAGGCTTTACCGGCCTCGATCTCTCGGCGTCCGCTGCGCAGTCAGTGGTGCTGATGTTGCTGGTGATTGGCCTGACTATTCTGCAATTCCGCTTTGTCGAGCGTAAGGTGCAATACCAATGATTGAGAATCGACGCGGGCTGGATATCTTCAGCCATACCTTGCTGGTGCTCGGCGTACTGACCATCTTGTTCCCGCTCTACATCGCCTTGGTGGCAGCAACGCTGGATAACGACGCGGTGTATCAAGTGCCGATGACGTTGGTGCCGGGTACGCATCTGTGGGAGAACATTGCGCGCATCTGGACGCATGGCGTCAACGGTAATGGCCCGGCATTTGGCATGATGATGTTCAACAGTTTGCTGATGGCGTTGGGCATCACCATTGGAAAAATTACCGTCTCGATGCTTTCAGCGTTTGCGCTGGTGTGGTTCCGCTTCCCGCTGCGTTCACTGTTCTTCTGGCTGATTTTCATCACCTTAATGCTGCCGGTTGAAGTGCGTATTTTCCCGACGGTGGAAGTGATCTCGACGCTGAATATGCTCGACAGCTACAGCGGACTGACGCTGCCGCTGATGGCTTCCGCCACCGCCACGTTCCTGTTCCGCCAGTTCTTTATGTCACTGCCAGATGAATTGATTGAGGCGGCGCGTATTGATGGCGCCAGCCCGATGCGCTTCTTCTGGGACATCGTGTTACCGCTGTCGAAAACCAATCTCGCCGCGCTGTTTGTGATCACCTTTATCTATGGCTGGAACCAATATCTGTGGCCATTGCTGATCATCAACGATCCGGGTCTCAGCACCGCGGTTGCCGGGGTGAAAAGTATGATCAACACCAGCGGCGGGCCAACGCAGTGGAATGAAGTGATGGCGGCAATGTTATTAACCCTGATTCCACCAGTGGTGGTGGTCCTCGTGATGCAACGTGCGTTTGTGCGTGGCCTGGTGGAGAGTGATAAATAAATGGCAGGCGTAACCCTACAGACCGTCACCAAATCGTATGACGGCAAAAATCAGATCATTCAGCCACTGAATATCACCATCAACGATGGCGAATTTATGGTGATGGTTGGCCCCTCCGGCTGCGGCAAATCCACGCTGCTGCGCATGGTCGCTGGCCTCGAACGCGTGACGTCTGGCGATATCTATATTGACGACAAACGCGTCACCAACCTCGAACCGAAAGATCGCGGCATCGCGATGGTGTTCCAGAACTACGCGCTCTATCCACATATGACGGTCGGCGAAAACATGGCCTACGGCCTGAAGATTCGCGGCATGGGTAAAGTGCAGATTGACCAACGCGTGATGGAAGCGGCACGCAGCCTCGAGCTGGATCATCTGCTGCATCGCCGTCCGCGTGAGTTGTCAGGTGGACAGCGCCAGCGTGTGGCGATGGGGCGCGCTATCGTACGCGAACCGGCGGTATTCCTGTTCGATGAGCCGTTATCCAACCTGGATGCGCGCCTGCGCGTACAAATGCGTCTTGAGCTGCAACAGCTGCATCGCCGCCTGAAAACTACCAGCATTTACGTCACCCACGATCAGGTGGAAGCGATGACGCTGGCGCAGCGCGTGATGGTGATGAACAAAGGTGTGGTTGAGCAGGTTGGCACGCCGGTGGAAGTGTATGAGCGTCCGGCCAGCCAATTCGTGGCTTCCTTTATCGGTGCGCCAGCGATGAACCTGTTGCCGGGCAACATCAACAGCGACGGCACGCGCTTTACGCTTGATGCGCTGAACAGCTTGCTGCTGGGCGAGAGCAAAGCGAAGTGGGCCAATCGCCCGCTGACGCTCGGCATCCGTCCGGAACACATTCAGCTGAGCAGTCGCGATGCCGGTGGCATTCCGTTGGTGGTCGAAACGCTCGAGATGCTCGGCGCCGATAACCTCGCGCACGGTCGTATTGGCAACGCGCGCATGGTGGTGCGTTTGCCGCACAGTGAACGTCCGCCAGCGGGCAGCACCTTGTGGCTACATCTGCCGGCAGATGCGTTACACTTCTTCGATTCAACCCATGGAAAGCGTCTGGAATGAGTCAACACAACTGGCCTTATCCGCACATCGTCGCGCATCGCGGCGGCGGCAAACTGGCACCGGAAAATACCCTCGCGGCGATTGATGTCGGCGCGCAGTACGGTCATACCATGATCGAGTTTGATGCCAAGCTGTCGGAAGATAAGCAAATCTTCCTGCTGCACGATGACACGCTGGATCGTACCAGCAACGGTTGGGGCGTGGCGGGGGATTTGTCGTGGCACAAACTTTCGCAGCTGGATGCGGGCAGTTGGTACAGCCGTGATTATGAAGGCGAGCCGCTGGCGCTGCTGAGCGAAGTGGCCGAACGTTGTCGCCAGCATCACATGATGGCGAACATCGAGATCAAACCGACCACCGGTTTGGACGTGGTTACCGGACGCAACGTGGCGCTGGCGGCACGCGAGATGTGGCAAGGGCAAACCGCGCCGCTGCTTTCATCGTTCTCGTATGAAGCATTAGAAGCCGCCATGCAAGCGGTGCCAGAACTGCCGCGCGGCTTGTTGCTGGACGAATGGCATGATGATTGGCAAGCGCTAACCTCGGCGCTGGATTGTGTTTCTATCCACCTGAATCACAAGCTTTTGGATGCCGAACGCACCGCGCAGTTAAAAGCTGCCGGTTTGCATATTCTGGTGTATACCGTGAATCAGCCCGCGCGGGCGCGCGAGCTGCTGGGTTGGGGCGTTGATGCCATCTGTACCGATCGCATCGACATTATTGGCCCCGACTTCCGTTAGTTCGACTGCTGCTGCACCTGGCCCGGCTGCGATTGAATCACACGCTGCTGGGCACTATCCCGCTGTTCCTGCACTTTCCGCTGTAAATCCTGACTTTGCTGCTGCTGATTCTGCTGCAACTTGAGCTTCTGCTGATGCTGCTGAACCTGCATTTGCGTCTGCATCCGCTGCTGGCTCGGGTTATAGCCAGGTTGGTTCGGGTTGTTAGTACTGTTCAGCATATTCGCCATGCTGCTCAACGGCAGCAATGCTGCGATCACAATTAGCCATTTGTTCATGGTCTTCCTCCATTAATGCAGCCTGCTGTGTGCTGATGCTGCCAATGTGGCAACACGCGCTGCTGTCATAAGTTTATGCAATATCACAAACTCTCGAACCAGGAGTGCGCCTAATTTGGCTTAGCTGCTACGCTTTTTACTGTATTTGCAAACACTTGCATCAATTAATAACAAATGTAAATAACTTAAAAGAGAGGTGGCAGGATGAGGATACAGGGCAACGTGCGTCAGCTGGGTTGGGCATTGCTGATGAGTTTCACCGTGGTGCAGGGCGCACAGGCCGCGCCCGCCAGCGCGCCGCCGGTTTCTTACGGCGTCGATAGCGATACCTTCCACCCGGTCAAAGCCAAACATGGCATGGTGGCGTCGGTGGATGCGATGGCGACGCAAGTGGGCGTCGATATTTTAAAGCAGGGCGGCAATGCGGTGGATGCGGCAGTGGCGGTAGGATTCGCGTTAGCGGTGACCCATCCGCAAGCCGGTAATCTTGGCGGCGGCGGATTTATGTTGCTGCGCACCGCTTCAGGTCGTGCCACCGCCATCGATTTTCGTGAAATGGCACCGGCGCGCGCATCCCGCGATATGTTCCTCGATAAACAGGGCAATGCGGACAGTAAGTTATCACTCACTTCGCATTTAGCCTCAGGCACGCCGGGCACCGTGGCCGGTTTTGCCTTGGCCGCGCAGAAATATGGCACCTTGCCGCTGAGTAAACTGTTGGCACCGGCCATCAAGCTGGCACGCGACGGCATTGTGGTAAATGACGCGCTGGCCGACGATCTTGCCACTTACGGCAAAGAGACGCTGATCAACCACGATAATAGCCGTGCGATTTTCTACAAAGCCGACGGCAAGCCGTATCAGAAAGGCGAACGTCTGGTGCAGAAAAACCTCGCGCATAGCCTGCAACTGATTGCGCAGCAAGGGCCGGATGCGTTCTATAAAGGCAAAATCGCCGATGAAATTGCCGGTGAAATGGCGCAACACGGTGGTTTGATTGGTAAAGCGGATTTGGCGGCGTATCGCGCGGTGGAGCGCAAGCCAGTGAGCGGCACTTATCGCGGCTATGAAGTGTTCTCCATGCCGCCGCCATCGTCTGGCGGGATTCACATCGTGCAAATCCTCAATATCCTTGAGAACTTCGATCTGGCGAAGTGGGGCTTTGGCAGCGCCGATGCCATGCAGGTGATGGCCGAAGCGGAAAAATACGCCTATGCCGACCGCTCGGAATATCTCGGCGATCCTGACTTCGTCAAAGTGCCGCAGCAAGCGCTGACCAGCAAAGCCTACGCTAAAACGCTGGCGCAGCAGATTGACGTCAACAAAGCGCGTCCATCGAGCGAGATCAAACCCGGTAAACTTGAGCCGTACGAAAGCAATCAAACCACCCATTTCTCGGTGGTGGATAAAGACGGTAACGCGGTGGCGGTGACCTATACGCTGAATACCTATTTCGGTAGCGGCATTGTCGCCGGTCAGAGCGGTATTCTGATGAATAACGAAATGGATGACTTCTCGGCCAAACCGGGCACGCCAAACGTATATGGCTTAGTCGGCGGCGAAGCCAATGCGGTGCAACCAGCGAAACGTCCGCTGTCGTCAATGTCACCGACGATTGTGGCCAAAGATGGCAAAACCTGGCTGGTGACCGGCAGCCCAGGCGGAAGTCGTATTATCACCACTGTGCTGCAAATGGTGGTGAACAGCATTGATTTTGGCATGAATGTCGCCGAAGCCACCAACGCGCCGCGTTTCCATCATCAATGGTTGCCGGATCAGCTGCGCGTCGAGAAGGGCTTTAGTCCGGATACGCTGCGTTTGCTGGAAGCGAAAGGCCAGCATGTGAAAGTAATGCCGGCGATGGGCAGCACGCAGAGCATTATGATTGGGCCAGACGGCACGCGTTATGGCGCGTCGGATCCGCGTTCGGTGGATGATTTAAGTGCGGGATATTGATCAGCGATGGCACCGAGAAGATTCCGCCCGCTAAGTATGAGGTAGTTTCAGGCTGAATGATGCAGGCGGTCGGGCAAAGGGCCAAATGGCGTGGCCCTTTGCAATCCGCGCCTTGCGCCGTCCTCGCTGTTCCCTCGTTCATCCCTCCGGCCTGACGGACCGCGCAGATTCGCCATCCTTGGCTCATGCCGCGCTTTCGCCAACATCGTGTTGGCTCATCCTGGCCGTCACTCTTCACTCGGCGCTGCGGATGGCGCCCAGCAAACCTCGCCTGTGAGAATCTTTTTCTAAGTTAAAAACAGCGTGGTCTGTGAGTTTTGGGTTTATTGCTTACCGCGAAGCGTTTCTTGATAAAAACAAAGATGTTGCAGCGTGGGGGTTGGGGCGACATCCCAACCCGCTGAGCGAGTGAGTGATGCCAGGACGAGTCGCATGGATGCGGCGAGAGGTGGCGCTGAGCAGGAGCGAATCGACACCGGTCCGTCAGGCAGAATGAGTGAGCGAAGGTACCGCGCAGCGGCGGGATGGGCAGGCGCAAGGCGTGGGATTGCAAAGGGGCGCGCCATCGGCCCTTTGCTCGGTCGCCGCACAGTGTAAATGAAACTGCTTATTGGATAGCGAACGAAAGACACTCAAAGTTTAACTAATCGGCATTACGCTAAGTGGCGTTGAAATGGATAAAATCCCCTTTAACATCAAGGAATTCTCGCGGCACGTCAATGCGAAAAAATTCGCGAAAGCACTTTACAGACGCGAATGATAATGATTATTATTGTCATGCGAGCTCGGGAACGTCTCCTGACAGCCGGGTAAGCACGACATTGCTCACATTGCTTCCAAGTATTATTTAGCCAGCTCGGGTGCTGGCTTTTTTTTTGCCGTTACATTGTGTACCAGGTGGCTGCACCGGGCCCGACCGGGAGATTGAATACAAACACCCACAACACAAACAGCAGCGTCCAGCCAATCATAAACACCACCGAATACGGCAGCATCATAGCGACCAGTGTCCCAATCCCCATATCACGACGATAACGCGCTGCTACCGCCATAATCAGGCCGAAATAACTCATCATCGGCGTAATCACGTTCGTCACCGAATCGCCAATACGATAAGCCGCCTGAATCACTTCTGGCGCAAAGCCTACCAGCATCAACATCGGGACAAAGATCGGTGCCGTCACTGCCCATTGCGCTGAGGCAGAGCCAATCATCAGGTTGATAAAGCCACAAATCAGGATGAAGCAAACAAACAGCAGCGGCGCGCCCATATCCAGCGAAGCCAGCAGCGTGGCGCCTTTAACCGCTACCACGGTGCCAAAGTTGCTCCAGTTAAAGAAGGCCACAAACTGCGCGGCAAAGAACACCAGCACAATGTACATGCCCATACTGCTCATACTGGCCGACATGGCGTTAATCACGTCGCGATCGTTACGCATATTGCCCATCATGCGGCCATAAACCACGCCCGGAATAGCAAAGAACACGAAAATGAATACCACGATGCCTTTCAGGAACGGTGAACCTGCCAGCGTGCCGGTTTTGGGATTGAGCAACACGCCATAGCTAGGAATCACCGTGAGGATCAGCAGCAGAGTGACGCCCAACACCGCCCAGCCAGCGCCTTTCAACGCCCGGCGCTCTTGCGGGGTTAATTCGCCCATATCGCCGCGCACCGCATCGCCTTCGCTATCCTGATATTGGCCGAGTTTTGGCTCGACGATGCTGTTGGTGATCCAGGTGCCGAGGATGGAAATCACAAAGGTACTGACGAACATGAAGTACCAGTTCACTTCCGGGCCAACGAGGTAATTCGGATCGATGATTTGCGCGGCGCTTTGTGTGATGCCCGACAGCAGCGGATCGATAGTGCCGAGCAGCAAGTTGGCGCTGTAACCGCCGGAAACACCGGCAAAGGCCGCAGCCAAACCGGCGAGCGGATGGCGTTCCAGCGAATGGAAAATCATCGCTGCCAGCGGAATCAGCACCACATAACCGAGTTCAGACGCGGTATTCGAGATGATACCGGCGAACACCACGGTAAAGGTGATGAGCTTTTTCGGCGCGTTAAATACTAGCGCACGCATCGCGGCAGAAAGCAGGCCGGAATGCTCGGCAATGCCGACGCCAAGCAGCGCCACCAGCACGGTTCCTAACGGTGCAAATC
This sequence comes from Pantoea sp. CFCC18179, assembly GCF_059412405.1. Classification (NCBI taxonomy): domain Bacteria; kingdom Pseudomonadati; phylum Pseudomonadota; class Gammaproteobacteria; order Enterobacterales; family Erwiniaceae; genus Pantoea; species Pantoea sp. CFCC18179. Next base: position 63,800 of record NZ_JBNBPM010000004.1, read on the forward strand.
CGGTGAAGTTGGTCACCAGATGACTGACGATGCGTTGCAAACCATCGGCACTCATCAAGCTCACCACGTGAATCACGCCATCGGCGGCGCGTCCTGCTGCGCCAGCGGGGCGCGGATCGATAACGCTGACGCCAAACGCTGCTGCTACAGCCGACGCAACGATGATAAACAGTGAAAACAACGCGAATAAGGTAATCGGATGCGGCAATAAATTACCCAGCCATTCAACGGTATTCAGAAAACGCTCAATTGGGCGCTTGGCGGGTGGAGTGATGTGTTCTGACATAATTTTTCCTTGTTATTCCTGCTAGCAGGGTCAGAGATGCTCTTTGTTATGAGAGATGTTATCTACAAGACCAATCTCGTTAGCGGGTTCTTATTTATAAACACATCGGTATTAATTCCTTTTTCATTCATTATTTTTGAACTGAGGAGTGAAGTTTTTCAGCTATCAATCAATGCACCTCAGGCTCAAACTACAAAAAACATTGAGGAGAATTGAACATGATTTATGTACGTAAAGCTGAAGAACGCGGTCACGCTAATCACGGCTGGTTGGATAGTTGGCACACCTTTTCCTTCGCCGATTACTACGACGCCAACTTCATGGGCTTCTCGGCGCTGCGAGTGATTAACGAAGATGTGATCGATGGCGGCCAGGGTTTTGGTACCCATCCGCACAAAGACATGGAAATCCTGACTTATGTGCTTTCCGGCACCGTTGAGCATCAGGACAGCATGGGCAATAAAGAGCAGATCCCAAGTGGTGAGTTCCAGATCATGAGCGCCGGCACTGGTGTGCGTCATTCGGAATACAACGCCAGCGCCACCGATCCGCTGCACCTGTACCAAATCTGGATCATTCCAGAGCGCAAAGGCATTGAGCCGCGTTACGCGCAGCGCCGTTTCGACGATGTAAAAGGCCGCCAGTTTGTGCTGACGCCGGATGAACGTGACGGATCGCTCAAGGTGTTCCAGGACATGACGTTGTCGCGTTGGGTGTTTGCCGCCGATGAAAGCGATGAAGTGCAGATTGATGCCGGTCGTCGCGTGTGGATTCAGGTGGTGAAAGGCCTGGTAAGCGTGAACGGTGAACAAGTGGGCACCAGCGATGCATTGGCGATTTGGGATGAAAGCGCGCTGAGCATCAAAGCGGACAGCGATGCTGAGATTCTGCTGTTTGATTTGCCGCCAGTGTAAAACCCCCGGTCGCCAAAAATGGCGACCCTACGGCAACTTTTGGCGCGGCGCGCATTGACGCGCGCCTGACGCTGAACATGACAAAAAAATGATAAACTCGTCGTATCTCCGATTTCAGGCGCATACGATGAAGAAGAAAAGACCGGTATTACAGGACGTTGCCGATCGCGTCGGCATCACAAAAATGACCGTTAGCCGCTACCTGCGTAATCCCGATCAGGTCTCTGCGGCGCTGCGCGACAAAATCGCCGTGGCGCTCGACGAACTCGGTTACATCCCCAATCGCGCCCCCGACATGCTCTCTAACGCCACCAGTCGCGCTATCGGCGTGCTGTTGCCTTCCTTAACTAACCAGGTTTTTGCCGACGTGTTGCGCGGTATCGAAGCCGTCACCGACGAAGCGGGTTATCAAACGCTGGTGGCGCACTTTGGTTACAACGCGCAGAAAGAGGAGTTGCAGCTGCGCTCGCTGCTGGGCTGGAACATTGATGGCGTAATCCTCACCGAACGTACTCACACGCCGGGTACGCTGCGCATGCTGGAAGTGGCGGGCATTCCGGTAATTGAAATGATGGATTCCGTGACGCCGTGCCTCGACATGGCCGTTGGCTTCGATAACGTCGAAGCAGCACGCCAGATGACGCATGCTATCCTGAAAAAAGGCCATCGCCACACCGTTTACCTTGGCGCGCGTCTTGATGAACGTACCTTACAGAAACAGCAGGGTTACGAAAAAGCGATGCGTGAAGCGGGACTGACGCCGCACAGCGTGATGATGGAAGACGCCTCATCATTTAGCGCCGGTGCGCAGTTGCTGTGCGAAGCGCAAAAACGCTATCCCGCAACCGACAGCTTGTTCTGTACCAACGATGACCTGGCGGTGGGCGCGATGTTTGAGTGCCAGCGCCAGGGCTTGCGTGTGCCCGAACAAATGGCGATTGCCGGTTTCCACGGCCACGATATCTCGCAAGTGGTCAATCCGCGTCTGGCAACCGTGCTCACGCCGCGCGAGCGCATGGGACGGGAATCGGCGGCGATGTTGTTGGCGCGGATTGGCGGCGATCGTAACGTCACTGCACCGTTGGATGTCGGGTTTGAAATTGCCGAAGGTGACAGCATCTGATTTTGGCGATTTTTTGAGTCAGTTCACACTTTCGTGCTTTTCCGCCTAACAAGGGTTGCCAGCTTTTCTGTCGGCTCCGACAATGGCAACACAATTTGTTATCGGTAACATTGGGCAGAAAAACTGCCGGAGCGCAAAACCATGACCACGCCATCTCCATCGCATCACGTCTTTATCCTGATGGGCGTTTCCGGCAGCGGAAAGTCTGCCGTCGCTAATCAGGTTTCTCATCAATTAAGCACCGCATTTCTTGATGGAGATTTCCTTCATCCGCGCAGCAACATCCTGAAAATGGCCGATGGTCATCCACTGGATGACACCGATCGCCAGCCGTGGCTGCAAGCGCTCAATGATGCGGCGTTTGCCATGCAGCGCACTCAGGAAGTCTCGATTATCGTTTGTTCGGCGCTGAAAAAGTCCTATCGCGACATCTTGCGTCAGGGCAACGAGAACCTGAAATTCATCTATCTGAAAGGCGATTTTGAGACCATCGAATCACGCCTGAAAGCGCGTAAAGGCCACTTCTTCAAGCCGCAGATGCTGGTGACGCAGTTTGCTACCTTGCAGGAACCAGGCGCAGATGAGTCGGATGTATTAGTGGTGGATATCAATCATTCACTGGATGACGTTGTTGCGGCCACGGTTGCGACCATTAAGGACGCAATCAACAAGGGTTAGTCATGAGTACCGCAACGCTAGTGTTAACCGCAGCAGGCTCTGTCCTGCTGCTGCTGTTTTTGGTGATGAAAGCGCGTATGCATGCCTTTGTCGCCCTGATGTTAGTTTCAATTGGTGCCGGATTATTCTCCGGCATGCCGCTGGATAAAATCGCGCAAACCATGGAAAAAGGCATGGGCGGCACGCTCGGCTTCCTCGCCATTGTGGTGGCGCTGGGCGCAATGTTCGGCAAAATCCTGCATGAAACCGGCGCAGTCGATCAAATTGCCATCCGCATGTTGAAAACCTTTGGTGAAAGCCGCGCGCATTACGCGATGGGCGTGGCGGGCTTGATCTGCGCATTGCCGCTGTTTTTTGAAGTGGCGGTGGTGTTGCTGATCAGCATCGCCTTTGCCGTGGCGCGTCGCACTAAAGGCAATCTGGTCAAGCTGGTGATTCCGCTGTTTGCTGGCGTGGCTGCGTCGGCGGCGTTTTTGTTGCCAGGACCGGCGCCGATGCTGCTGGCCTCGCAAATGCACGCGGATTTCGGCTGGATGATCCTGCTGGGTTTGTGTGCGGCGATTCCCGGCATGCTGATTGCCGGTCCGTTGTTTGGCAACTTCATCGCTCGTCACGTCAGTTTCAGCACGCCACCGGAAGATCATCAGCCAGATGTTGAAGAGAGCAAACTGCCGTCGTTTGGCTTTAGCCTTTCGCTGATTTTGTTCCCGCTGCTGTTGGTTGGCTTGAAAACCATTGGCGCGCGCTTCACCACGCCAGGTTCGCATCTGTATGAATGGCTGGAATTTATCGGCCATCCGTTTACTGCGATTCTGCTGGCGTGTTTGGTGGCGATTTACGGTCTGGCGTATCGTCAGGGCATGGATAAAGAGAAGGTGATGCAAGTGTGCGGCAGCGCGCTGCAACCGGCGGGCATTATTCTGCTGGTGATCGGTGCGGGCGGCGTGTTTAAGCAAGTGCTGGTGGATTCCGGCGTTGGCCCGGTTTTAGGGCATGCGTTAACCGGCGCGGGGATGCCGATTGCGTTGGCCTGCTTCATCCTTTCTGGCGCGATTCGCGTGATTCAGGGCTCGGCAACCGTGGCCTGTTTAACCACCGTCGGTTTGGTGATGCCGGTGATTGAACCGCTGCATTACAGCGGCGCGCAACTGGCGGCACTGTCGATTTGTATTGGCGGCGGCTCGATTATTATCAGCCACGTTAACGACGCCGGTTTCTGGCTGTTCGGCCGCTTCACGGGCGCCACCGAAGCGGAAACGTTGAAGACCTGGACGCTGATGGAAACCATCCTCGGCACCACCGGCGCGATTGTTGGAATGATCGCGTTTAGTTTGTTGTCGTAATTTTGTGTGGTCGCCATAAATGGCGACCCTACGAAACGACATTTAATCCTCATCCCGCTCATCATCCGGCTGATCCAGCACCGTGTACGCCACGGCGCAGAACAGCGAGTTCAAACGCTTCATATCACCGAGCAAGCCAAGGTGCAGCGAACTGGTTTCGATGCTTTGCACGTTTTGCATATGCAGGCGCTCAACGTGAGCGTGGGAGAAGCGGCGAATCAGAATGCGGAAGCGATGTTTGGAGCGGCGCAGGCGTTTGGCGCTGGTGACATCATGCGACAGGAACACCGACAAACTCAGGCGCAGGTTATACAGCACCTGTTCCTGTAAGGTATTCAGCTCTTCCAATCCTTCTGGCGAAAATGCGCGGCGCGCGGTCAGCGATTTATCGGCGACATCGGCGCACATGCGTTCAAGAATATCGCCCGCCTGCTCCAGATTGAGCGCCATCTCAATGATCTCCGCCCAGCGGCGTGAATCATCTTCCGGTAAATCCTCTTTCGGCATGCGCGCCAGATAGAGTTTGATAGCGGTATACAGCACATCGACATCATCATCCAGCCGTCGCACCGCGCGTTCTTCACGCAGATCGCCGTGCACCACTTTATTGAAGGATTCGACCATTTGCTCGATCACGTCGCCGATACGCAGCGTCTCGCGCGAGGCATTGGCCAGCGCTAATGCGGGCGTATCCAGCGCGCTGCTATCGAGATGTTTGGGTTTGAGGTGCGCTTCATTCTCCGGATCGTCGTCAATCATACGACGGCACAAACGCGCCATTGCATCGGCGAACGGCACCATGATCACGCAGCGAATCAGGTTGTAGAACACGTGGAAGAAGATCACCAACTCTTCGTCATCGACCGGCAATTTGTCGAGCACGTCGGCGACAACATTGACGAACGGCAGAATGGCGATGCTGCCGATCAGCTTGAACAGCAAACTCCCCAACGCCACGCGTTTACCGGCGGCATTGGAACCGCTGGCGTTGATCATCGCTAGCAAGCCGCTGCCGAGATTGGCGCCGATCACCAAACACAGCGCCACTTTAAACGAGATTACGCCGGTGGCAGTTAAGGTCGCGGTAATCAGCACCGCCGCGAGGCTGGAATAGCTGATGATGGCGAATACCGCGCCAATCAGCGCATCCATCATCACATCGCCGGTCAGCGTCGAGAACAGCACTTGCACGCCAGCGGCTTGGGTGATCGGTTGAGCGGCGGCGACGATCAGTTGCAGCGCCAGCAAAATCAGGCCCAGGCCGATGCTGGCGCGGCCTAATTGGCCGAGGCGCGTTTGTTTGCGGCTGAGGAAAAACACCACGCCAAACAGGATAAACAGCGGCGACAACCAAGAGAGATCGAAGGTCAGAATACGCGCCATGATCGCGGTCCCGACGTCGGCACCGAGCACCACCACCAGCGCGGGCGTGAGACTCACCAGATTCTGCGCAACAAACGAAGTGACTAATAAGGTAGTGGCGTTGCTGCTTTGTACCAGCGCCGTCACACCAATCCCGGCGAGAAACGCCATCGGTTTTTTCTCGACGCTGCGACTTAGCACGCGGCGCAGATCGGCACCGTACACGCGCATGATGCCGGTACGCACAATGTGCGTGCCCCACACCAACAGCGCCACGGCAGAGAGTAGATTAAGCAGAGTTAACACGGTTAAAGGCTCCTCATCCGTCAGGCTCAAAATGCGCCGATTGCCAGCCTGACGGTGAGCGCAACCGGTAAAACCACTGCCGGGTTGCGTTACCTTTTTTCGTTTAAATTAAGCGACCTGGCGCAACGTCGACATCTCTAACTGTAGTCCAATCTGCATACCTGCGGGGTGCAAATCTGCCGCGCTGCGGTTGAGCACATCTACCGACAACTCAATATCTTGCGCCAATACGCGATAGCGAATCACGTTGCCAAGCAGGCTGTGGCTGAGGATGGTGGCGGGAATGCCCTCTTGCGGCGCGCATACACGAATCGACTCGGGACGAATCGCCACCTGACCGCTGAATGGCTGGCCGCTTAACTGCGTGGCCTGTTCTGCGCTCAGCAAGTTGTAGTTACCAATAAAACCGGCAGCAAACAGATCGGCCGGTTGGGTATACAACATTTCCGCATTGCCGTTCTGCACAATCTTGCCGCGATTCATCAACACGATGCGATCGGACAGCGTCAGCGCTTCTTCCTGATCGTGGGTAACGAAAATGGTAGTGAGTTTCAGCTCTTGCTGAATATTGCGGATCTGCTCGCGCAAGTGGCGGCGAATACGCGCATCCAGCGCCGATAAAGGTTCATCCAGCAGCAGCAAACGCGGACGCGTCACCAGCGAACGCGCCAGCGCCACGCGCTGACATTGCCCGCCAGAGAGTTGATGCGGATAACGTTTAGCGAAATCGGTGAGTTCGACTAATGCCAGCACTTCCATCACGCGTTTTTGGATATCGCTGCCCGCCAGTTTCTGCATCTTCAGGCCAAACGCCACGTTCTTCTCGACCGTCATATTTGGGAACAGTGCGTAGCTTTGGAATACCATGCCGATGGTGCGTTTTTGCGGCGGCAATGGCACCAAATCCTGGCCTTGCAGCAAGATGTTGCCGCTATCCACTTCCGTTAATCCGGCAATGCAGCGCAGCAGTGTCGATTTGCCACAGCCGCTCGGGCCGAGCAGGGTAACAAATTCACCTTGTTCAGCGCTGAAATCGATGTTCTCGAAAATAGTGGTTGGGCCGTAGCTTTTGTTCAACTGGGTGACGTTCAGATAACTCATGATCAGCCTCGTTCAGGATTGAGGGCATTCGCCAGCCAGGTGACCAGCAAAACAACAGCAAAATAGGAGATCACCAGGGCGCTGGTGAAGTGGCCGCTGCCGTTGCGCATATTGAACAGATAAACCTGCAAGGTTTCATAGCGGGTGCCGACCAGCATGTTAGCGAACACAAACTCACCAATCAGGAAAGAGAAGGAGAGCAGCACCGCAATAAACACCCCTTTGCGCAGATTCGGCAGCACTACAAACAGCGCCGCTTGCCAGGTGCTGGCACCCAGCAGATGTGCGGCATCAATCAGTTCCTTCAGATTGATCGCCTGCATGTTGTTGGAGATGGCGCGATAGATAAACGGCAGCGCGATGGTGAAGTAACAGCCAATCAAAATCCACGGCGTGCCGGTCAGCATCAGCGGGGAAGACGAATAGAGCTGCAACAGGCCAACCGATGACACCACCGGCGGCACGGCGAACGGCATCAGAATCAGCACATTCATTACCGCGTCAAGCTTCGGATAGTAGTAAGCGATTACAAACATCGCAGGCAGCACCAGCACTAACGAGAACAGCAGTGCACCAAAACACACCAGCAACGAATGGCCTAACGCCGTCAGGAAGCGTGGATCGCTCCACAATTCGCTCAGCCACTTCAAGGTAAAACCTTGCGGCAGAATGGTGTCGCTCCATTCGGTGGAGATGCCGTACAGCAGCGTCGCCAGCAGCGGCGCGGCCAAAATACACAGCAGCAGCCAGACAATCAGGCGATGATAAAATTTTTCCGCGCGGGACACGTGTGGCTCCTCAGGAAGGTTTGGCGTTGAGATAGCTGCGACGCACCAGATACTGCTGCACCACGGTAATCAGCGCCATAATCAGCACCAGCAGCATCGCCAACGCGCCGCCGGTATTCGGATCCAGCGAGATATCGCCAGAAACCAGCGCAGCAATACGCACCGGCACCACGTTGAAGTTGCCGGTGGTGAGCGCATAAATGGTGGCGTACGCGCCAAGCGCATTGGCGAGCAGAATCACAAAGGTGCCAAGCAGCGCCGGGAACAGAATCGGTAAGCCGATATGCCACCAATAGCGCCAGCGGCTGGCACCGAGCAAGGCGGCGGACTCTTGCCAATCCTGACGTAAACCGTCAAAGGCCGGATAGAGCAGCAGAATGCCGAGCGGGATTTGGAACCAGGTATAAACCAGCACCATGCCGTCTCGCGAGAACAGTTTGAAGCCTTCCAGCACGCCGTAATGACGCAGCAGCAGCGTCAGGCAACCGTTTAGGCCGAGCAGAATCACAAAGGCAAACGCCAACGGCACGCCAGCAAAGTTGCTGGTCATGTTGGTAAAGGACATCAAAAAGCGCTGAAAACGGCCGCTTCCTAACTGATGCAGCGAATAGCCAGCAATCAGCGAGATCAGCAAGCCGTAAATGCTCGACCAGATGGAGATATCCAGCGACAGACGAAACGCCTGTAAATAGAACGGCGAGGTGAGGATATCGCTGTAATTATCGATGCCCCAACGTTCGTTGATATCGCTCCAGAAGCTGTTAATGGCAATCCACAATAGCGGCGCGAGCTGGAAAGCCACCCAGAACAGCGCAAACGGCAGCAGCAATAACGTAGCCAGCGTTTTGCCTTTCATTAATGCCGCTCCGCCAATAGTGCGCGACAAACCGGTTTGTCGTGTTCGACGCCGAGCAAACTGCAAACGATGCCGCATAACTCGGTTTGCTGTGGTTGCAGATCCGCCTGAAGCGAGAAGCCTGAACCAAACACAAACAGCGGCACTTGGGTTTCTTCCGGCAAAATACCGCCGTGCGAGCGATCGTCGTTCATGCCGTGATCGGCAGTGACAATCACCTGATAGCCTTCCGCCAGCCAGGTTGGCATCCACTGCGATAAATAGCCATCGGCCATGCGCGCGCGGTTACGATATTGCGGCGACGACAAGCTGTGCTTGTGTCCGGCATCGTCAATGTTCATCGGGTGGATCAGCAGGAAATCGGGATCGTGCTTGAGGCGCAAACTTTCAGCGTCTTCAAACAGATGGGAATCCGGATAACCGTCGTCCCAGTAAAAGTGGCCGTACTGAATCGGCAGATCGGGCGCGTGGGTGTGGCGATCGCGCGCGGCATTAAACGGAGTTTGATTGTACAGTTCGCTCACCCAGTGATATGCGGCGGCGGCGGTGGTTAAGCCGGCAGCGCGCGCGTAATGGAAGATGCTGCGCTGATTACTCAAGCGATTGACGCCGTTATGAATAATGCCGCTGCGCACCGGTGGAATGCCGGTCAAAATGCATTCGTATAACGGGCGCGACAGCGAAGGCAGTTCGCAGGTCAGCGTATAATATTGGCCGTTGCCCTGTGCGCATTCGGCAAACAGATAACCCATTGCATGCTGCGCCACCTGATTGCTCAGCCCATCCAATACCACCAGGATCGTTTTCATCCTTTCTCCTTAATGGAAAAAAGGTGCGCATGAATGCGCACCCTATAACAACAACGTTATTGCTTCATATTGATGATGACGTTCTCTTGCCACAGACGCGGCAGCATTTTCGAGGTCTTGTCCCAGGCAGCCTGGTCTTTGATTGGACGGGCATTTTTGTACTCAGACTGCGGCAGCAGTTTGGCTTGCACGTCGGCAGGCAGCGTTAAATGCTCGGCACGAATGGGACGCGCATAGCCTTTTGCCAGATTGATCTGACCTTCATCAGACAAGATGTATTCACGCGCCAGCTTGGCGGCATTAGGGTGCTTGGCGTATTTGTTGATGATGGTGGAGTAACCCGAAGTCACTGAACCATCAGATGGAATCACCACTTCATAGCGGTTTTTGTCGATCTGATCGCGGTAGTTCAGACCGTTAAAGTCCCATACCACGGCAACCTGAATTTCGCCTTTCTCAATGTTGGCAATCACCGGATCGGTCACGCCCAGGCGGCCTTCTTTCGCCAGCTCACCAAAGAAGCTCAGCGCCGGTTTTACGTTCTTCTCATCGCCGCCCATCGCATAGCTGGCAGCCAACACGCCGTTCGCCGCTTGAGCCGCAGTGCCGACGTCGCCGATAGTGACCACATACTTACCTTTCTTTAAATCGGCCCAGCTGTGCGGTACATCTTTCACTTGTTGCTTGTCGACCAGGAACGCGATGGTGCCGGTATACGCCAGCATCCAGTTGCCTTCTGGATCTTTAGCCCAACTTGGGATTTGGTCCCAATGGGTGGGTTTATAAGGCTGTGCGACACCTTTCGCTACGGCAATTGGCCCAAACGCGGCGCCCACATCGCCGATATCCGCGCTGGCGTTCTCTTTCTCGGCATCGAATTTCGCCAGTTCCTGGGCAGAGGACATATCAGTGTCGCTGTGCTTCAGGCCATATTTGCTGCTGAGGTCACTCCAGGTATCTTTCCAGTTGGCCCAGCTGTCTGGCATGCCGACACTGTTAACCTGACCTTCAGCACGCGCAGCTTTTTCGAGCGCGGCGAGGTCATTATCTGCGGCTTGCGCGGCAGGCAACGCAAGCAGTACGGCACTGGCTACTACAGAGGCGATAAACGCTTTCATCTCGATTGCTCCCGGTATATGTTGTGGGACTTCTTGGTCTAGACCAGCAAGAACCGAGCCAATGTAGCCCGAGTAGATGAAGGTTTTATGACCATGGTGGTGAAATGTGGTGTGGCGCGACGATCCACATGCGGTTACAGCGCGCTAAAGCGTGGGTGTGTTCTTGTCACATTGTAGTCATCGAACTGTCATAGTGCAGTTTTGCCCCAAAATGAGGCTGAAAAATGTTGTCGAAAACGGCGGATGTGATTGCGGCAGGGCTGCGTGAACGCATTGAAATCGGTGAATTTGCCAGCGGACGTTTACCGGCGGAGCGCAGTCTTAGCGAGCAATATTCCACCACGCGCATCACCTTGCGTGAAGCGCTGGGTTTGCTGGAAGCGCAGGGCATTATCTATCGCGAACTGCGTCGCGGCTGGTTTCTGGCGCCGCCGCGTCTGGTGTATAACCCGTCGCATCATAGCCACTTTCACGCGATGGCAACAGAGCAGGGGCGTGTGGCCAGCACCGAAGTGCTGGAGGCACGCGAGGTGCCCGCGCAACTGGCGATTGCGCGACATCTTCAGCTGCTGGAAGGCGACACGGTTTACCGTATTCGGCGTTTGCGGCGCATTGATGGCCGCGCGGTGTTGTATGTGGAGCATTACCTCAACCCAGCCTATTTCCCCGGCTTGTTAGACGAAGATCTCACCCGTTCTCTCACCGACTTATACCTGCAACGTTATGGCATTCGTTACGGTGGCGCGCGTTTCACTATTTTGCCGGGGCCGCTGCCCACGCGTGCCGCACCCGCGTTGAATGTTGCCAGCGGCACGCCGGGATTGCTCATCACCCGCATTAACCGCGATCAACATAAGCGCGTGATTGATTGCGACTGCGAGTTCTGGCGCTACGACGCGCTTTGCGTGGATGTCGAAGTATAAATATTGTGATTTTGATCACACTACAGCATGATAGCGCCAGAGCTATTCAGAGCACGAGGTGTGAAAAAATGACAATAAAAACAGGCGTTGGGCAGTACATTTCCCTGGCACTGCAATGGGTGCTGAATATTGGCCTGATCATTCTGGCGATTATTCTGGTGGTGTTTCTCGGCAAGGAGACCATTCACCTTGCTAACGTGCTATTTAGTACCGGTGAACAGACCTCTTCGTATCTGCTGATCGAAGGTATCGTCATCTATTTCCTCTATTTCGAGTTTATCGCGCTGATTGTGAAGTACTTTCAGTCGGGCTATCACTTCCCGCTGCGCTATTTCATCTATATCGGTATAACGGCGATTATTCGTCTGATCATCGTGGACCATAAAAATCCGTTCGATACGCTGTATTACTCAGCGGCCATTCTGATTCTGGTGGTGACGTTGTGGCTGGCGAACAGTAATCGCCTGAAACGTGAGTAAATAATCTTCTTTCTTTGTCGTGGCACAACGATCCGTGCCACGCATTCTCCTCTGCGTTAAACTAGGGCAACTTTTTTTCCGGAGATGTCCTGATGTCGCATGAAGCGCTGCGCCAGCTACGCGCACTGCACTGGCTACCAGCCTCTTCCCCGCTGCTTTCCGCCCCTTTGCTGGACTGGCTACTGGAAGAAGATTCCATGACGCGCCGTTTCGAGCAGCATTGCCAGCAGGTCACCGTTGAGCCGATCCGCGAAGGCTTTTTTGCTGCTGATGAAGTACAGGAAGAAGCGGCATTCTTGCCTGCCGATGAACGCTTTTGGCTGCGTGAAATTGTGCTGTGTGGCGATGGCGAACCCTGGCTGATTGGCCGCACGGTCGTCCCTGACAGCACACTAAATGGCCCGGAACAGATGCTGCAAAAGCTCGGCACGCGACCGCTAGGCCGTTATCTGTTCTCTTCATCAACCTTGAGCCGTGATTTTATCGATCCCGGCCAGGTTGATGATTTATGGGGACGCCGTTCCCGCCTGCGTTTGTCAGGCAAACCGCTGTTGCTAACCGAACTGTTTTTACCGGCGTCGCCGCTGTATCGCTCGCTGGAGCAAGGATAAATGACTGTGCAAAACACTTTACCGATGACCAAGTGGCAGGCCTATTGCCGCCTGATGCGTATCGACAAACCTATCGGCACCGTGTTGCTGCTGTGGCCAACCCTATGGGCGCTGTGGCTTTCTGGCATGGCGATTCCGCCGCTGCCAGTGCTGTTGGTGTTCGTGCTCGGCGTGATTGTGATGCGCGCCGCGGGCTGTGTGATCAACGATTACGCCGATCGCAAAATTGATGGTCACGTTAAGCGTACCGCTTCACGCCCGCTGGCGAGCGGCGCGGTAAGCGAGAAGGAAGCCAAACTACTGTTTGCTGGCTTGGGATTGCTGGCCTTCATGCTGGTGTTAACCATGAACACCATGACGATCTTGCTGTCGTTCGGCGGATTGGCGCTGGCGTGGGTTTATCCCTTCATGAAGCGTTACACGCATCTGCCGCAAGTAGTATTGGGCGCGGCATTTGGCTGGGCGATCCCGATGGGATGGGCGGCAGTTAGTGAGTCCTTACCTTTGGTTTGCTGGTTGGTTTTCCTGGCGAATATTTGCTGGACAGTGGCTTACGACACGCAATATGCGATGGTTGATCGTGATGATGATTTGAAGATTGGCGTAAAATCGACAGCTATTCTGTTTGGTCGTTACGACAAGCTAATTATCGGTTTGCTGCAACTGGCGACGCTGGCGCTGATGGCGTTGGTCGGCATGATGCTCAATCTGAGCGGCGCATTTTATTGGTCGCTGTTGCTGGCCGCGGGCCTGTTTGTGCATCAGCAGAAACTGATTGCCCAGCGCGAGCGCGATCCTTGCTTCCAGGCATTTCTGAATAACAACTATGTTGGCATGGTGCTGTTCCTGGGCATCCTGCTCAGCACGGTACCGTTTGTCGATATGCTATAAAAAGAAAGGGCGCACCAAAGTGCGCCCTTTTTATCGCTTGCCGCATTACTCGTGCGTTATCGCACTTTCAATCGTCAATCGCACATCATTGGTCACCAACTCCGCCAGCATCTGCCACATCATATGGGTGCGTTCGGCATCGGCATCACCGGTATCACTGATGTAGCCTTCAGCACGAAGCGTCAGCACCAGCGCTGTAAACACCGCTTTATCGAAGAACTCCGGCGCATTGATGCCGTGTAGCACAGACAAACGTTGCGCCAGCGTGCGGCTCTCTTTCTCCAGCGTGCCACGGTTAATTGCCGGTTTGGCACTGAGAATCGCAAAGGTAATCGCAAAACGTTGCAAGGTTTCACGAATGCCCGCTGCCAACAATTGCAGTGAACGATGACGTGCTGCGTTCATCTTGAGCTGACCATCTTGCTGAGAAATCAGCCCCTGACGTGCCATTTCTGTGCACAAGGCATTGAGCAGCGCAGGAAGTTCTTCGTCTTTCCAGCGCAGGAACAGTTCACTCTTCAGCATCGGATACACCAGGCTCACCTGACGCAGCAGTTCTGCTTCGCTGATTTCACGATGTTGTTGCACTACAGCGGCAATCAGCGACGGCATCACCAGCATGTGGTGAATGTTGTTGCGATAGTAGGTCATCAGCACCGCCTGCTCACGCGGCAGAATGATGATGTCACCAATGCTGTCTTGCTCAGTTTCGAACTTGTTCATGCCCATGGCGTGATTTAGCAGGGCTTCGGCGCTCATATCGGGCACCGTTGCTTCTGGCGAATACGGCACGTTACGCAGCAACTGGGTGTAGCACTCAAGTTGCTCAATCAGCTGTTCGCGCGTCAGTGAACGCTGGCGTGACGCTAATAGCGCAGTCACACACAGGTTCATGGCGTTGGCCGCACCGGCTTCATTGATGCGTACCATCAGCTTCGCCGCAATGTCATTCACTGCGGGCGTCATCCAGGCGGGACGCTGCGGTTCAATCGGATCAATCGCATCACGCCATTCCGGCACGTTTTTGTTCAGGTAGTTCATCAATGGCAGCGGTTCGCCAAAGTTGACGTAACCCTGGCCGAGATTACGCAGCTTGCGCAAGCCGCGTACCATTTGCAGGAAGTTCTCTTTCTCTTTCGCCGCGCCACGTAACTCTTTGGCGTAGGTACCCACTTCCATCACATGCTCATAACCGATGTAGATCGGCACGAAAGTGATGGGGCGGCTGCCGCCACGCAACATCGCTTGCAGCGTCATTGATAACGTACCGGTTTTCGGATCGAGTAAACGGCCGGTACGCGAACGTCCACCTTCCACGAAATATTCAACCGAGTAACCACGGCTAAACAACTCGCCCAGATATTCACGGAATACGGTGGAGTAGAGTTTGTTGCCTTTAAAGGTACGACGAATAAAGAACGCACCCAAACGGCGGAAAATCGGGCCCGCTGGCCAGAAATTCAGGTTGATACCGGCAGCAATGTGCGGCGGCACCAAACCCTGGTGATAAAGGACATATGAGAGCAGCAGATAGTCCATGTGACTGCGGTGGCAGGGCACATAAACGATCTCATGGCCATCCTGCGCCAGCTGACGGACGCGCTCGCCGCCATGCACATTGATACCTTGATATAAGCGGCTCCACAGCCAACCCATTACGCGATCGGTGATTTTAATCGCTTCATAGGAAAAGTTGGCCGCGACTTCTTCCATCATTTCGATGGCGTGTTGCTGGGCTTTCTCATGCGAAATCTTTTTACTGCGCGCTTCATCTTCTACTGCCTTTTCAATCGCTTTGGATTGAAGCAGCTTGTTGAAGAGATCCTGACGCGCCGGCAAGCTCGGCCCAACCGCCGCCAAACGTTGGCGTGCGAAGTGAATCCGCGCTACGCGTGCCAGTTTCTGTGCAATCGACTTATCGGTGCCGTGCTCGGTGGCCATTTGGCGCAGCGAAACGGTTTGTGAGAAGCGCACAAAGCTGTCGCGACCATGCCACAGAATGGCGAAGAACTTCTGCACGCCATTCAGCACGCGCAAGTGTGGCGCGGCTTCGCCCAACGTCTCACGTCCCGGCGCACGACCAAACATCACCGCGACCGGCAACATCTGCACATCAAGCTGCGGGTTGCTGCGGTGCAGATCGAGGTAGTCGTGGAAGAGCTTTACCGATTCCGGATTTGCCACGAAATAAGGAATAACGCGCGGGCCATCGTGAATAAACACGTGGCGGGGAAGTAAGGTGCCATCGATCTCTAGCGGTGCCAGCGGATCGGGCAGATCATGTTTCAAACATTGCGCCCGCAATGTCAGCAAGTCAGCCTTTGAATCATAAGGCAAAACATACATCACCGGACGTGTCGGATCGATCCCGTGTTCAGAGACAGGATCGGTCGGAATGACCTTACTTTTTACCAAAATAGAGAGTGGTAAATTCAATAATTTGTAATAGAGTTTACGCCAACCTGACATAGACAACTTAAAGCCTCTTGTTAGCAAAGCGCGGCAAGCATACCAGAAAGCGCAGCGAAGATCTGTGGCTCTGCCGCCTCACACTGCCACACATTGACGTCAAAATAGATCAAGGGTTCCACGTACATGGCAAATAATGTCACCGGTATTGTAAGAATAGTGAAAGCAGCCGGTTATTCCTGGCAAGGATTGCGCGCTGCCTGGCAGCATGAAGCCGCGTTTCGCCAGGAAGCGGTTGCGGCGCTAATGGCGATTGTTATCGCATGCTGGTTGGATGTGGATGCCATCACCCGCGTGCTGTTGATTGGCTCTGTGATGCTGGTGGTCATTGTCGAAGTCCTTAATAGTGCCATCGAATCCGTGGTTGATCGCATCGGCCAGGAGCAGCATCCGCTAGCGGGGCGCGCCAAAGATATGGGGTCGGCTGCGGTACTGCTGACTATCTTACTGGCTCTGTTTGTTTGGATCGCCTTGCTCTGGTCGCATTTGAGATAAAGATTCCAGATTCCTCAACCCGCTGATTTTTCCCTCTGTTATGGTTTTCATTCCGCCAATACCTGTATATACTCACAGCGACTGTATAAACAACCAGGGGGCGGGATGAAAGCGTTAACTGCACGGCAGCAACAGGTCTATGACCTGATTCGCGACCATATTAACCAGACGGGCATGCCGCCAACGCGTGCGGAAATTGCTGCGCAACTGGGTTTTCGCTCGCCCAATGCTGCTGAAGAGCATCTGAAAGCGCTGGCGCGTAAAGGCGTAATTGAAATCGTTTCCGGCGCATCGCGCGGGATTCGTTTGCTAATGGAAGAAGAACCGAGCGAAGGGCTGCCGCTGATTGGCCGTGTTGCTGCGGGTGAACCACTGTTGGCACAAGAACATATCGAAGCGCACTATCAAGTAGATGCCAACCTTTTCAAACCGAGCGCGGATTTTCTGCTGCGCGTTAGCGGTATGTCGATGAAAGACATCGGCATTATGGATGGCGATCTATTAGCAGTGCACAAAACGCAGGAAGTGCGTAACGGCCAGGTTGTGGTGGCGCGCATTGATGATGAAGTCACGGTGAAACGCTGGAAAAAGCAGGGCGCGATTGTGCATTTGCTGCCAGAAAACAACGATTTCCAACCGATTGTCGTTGATACTCGCGAGCAACTGCTGACCATTGAAGGTTTGGCGGTTGGCATCGTGCGTAACGGCGAGTGGCTCTGATTTATTTCTGCTTTTCCCCAACTGCGGCGGCGAAACATTCGCTGGCCGCAGTCTGCTATTCTACTTTTCTAAAACTTCTTCTGCGGCACAGTCCGGCGTCATCACGCTGATCACCGCATAAAACGGAATGGGCTGATGCGGCTGTTTTCCTCTTCAGATAAAACACTCTGGCGGCTAGCGCTGCCGATGATCCTCTCTAATATCACCGTTCCATTATTGGGCGTGGTGGATACCGCAGTGATTGGTCATCTCGACAGCCCAATCTATTTGGGCGGCGTCGCGGTGGGCACGACAGCAACCAGTTTTATCTTTATGTTGCTGCTATTCCTGCGTATGAGCACCACCGGGCTTACCGCTCAAGCTTTTGGCGCCAATGATAAAACTGCACTGGCGCGCGCGTTAACCCAGCCGCTGCTGATCGCGTTGGTGTTTGGCATGCTGTTTATGCTGTTAAGAACGCCAGCGAGTAATTTGGCCGCCGCATTGATGGGCGGTAGTGCCGCAGTGCAGCAACAGGCGCAAATATTTATTGAGATTCGCTGGCTCAGCGCGCCCGCCACGCTAGCCAATTTAGTGATTCTCGGCTGGTTGCTCGGCGTGCAGTATGCGCGCGCGCCGATGGTGCTGCTGATTATCGGTAATCTGGTCAACATCCTGCTCGATCTGCTGTTCGTGCTTAAGCTGCATTGGGGCGTGGCCGGTGCGGCGGCAGCAACTGCAACGGCGGAATATGTCACGCTTGCCGTTGGTTTGTGGATGGTGGCGCGAGTACTCAAGATGCGCGGTATTCACTTTTCATTATTAAAAAGCAGCTGGCGCGGCGATGCGGCGCGCTTGTTCCGTCTTAATCGCGACATCATGTTGCGTTCCCTCATGCTGCAAATCTGTTTCGCTTCGTTGACGTTACTTGGCGCGCGTATTGGCCCGGATGTGGTGGCGGTCAATGCGGTGTTGCTGATGTTCCTGACTTTCACGGCCTATGCGTTAGATGGCTTTGCTTACGCGGTCGAAGCCTGTTCCGGCGAAGCGGTTGGCGCCAAGGATCGCAGTAAGTTACTGCTAATCTGGCATGCAGCCTGTCGTCAGGCGTGTTTTGTCGCGCTAATGTTTGCGGTGATTTATGCCTGCACCGGACCGCAGATCGTCGCCATGCTGACTTCCCTTGAAGCGCTGCGTGAAATGGCTGATCGCTACCTCATCTGGCAGGTGATTTTGCCGCTGGTTGGCGTGTGGTGTTATCTGCTGGATGGCATGTTTATCGGTGCCACGCGTGGACGTGAAATGCGTAACAGCATGGTGATGGCGGCGATCGGTTATGGCATTACGCTTTTGACATTGCCGTGGCTGGGCAATCACGGCTTGTGGCTGGCCGTTACGGTGTTTCTTGCTTTGCGCGGGTTAACGCTGTGGCTGGTCTGGCGCGGCCATTGGCGGCATGACAGCTGGTTTAATGCTTGATAAGCGAAGCGTAACCTACAGATTAATCTGTATTTCCCAGCAAACTGCGCAGCGCCTACTATAATTATCTCAAACGGCGCAAATGAGTAGCGCGTTGTGTGGGTATTTCCTTCTTTATCTAGGGGATTACCCGTCTCACTCAGGATGACGTGGAGGATTATATGAACAAAGACGAAGCGAGCGGCAACTGGAAGCAGTTTAAAGGGAAATTTAAAGAGAAGTGGGGAAAACTCACTGATGACGATCTGACCGTGATTGAAGGTAAGCGCGATCAGCTGGTCGGCAAAATTCAGGAACGCTACGGCTACGCGAAAGATGAAGCCGAGAAAGAAGTGAAGGATTGGGAAACCACCAATAAAGATTACCGCTGGTAATTCCCGATTAGGAAGATGCTCCTACCCACCGATCATTTAGCGTAGTGATCGGTAAGGCACACGGAAGTGCCACCCTATTTTCTGGCCCGTTTTTTCCCTTCCACCTGATGGTCATGCTCGCAGCTTTCATGATGGGTACAAGCCGCGACTTCCGCGCAGTTCTCACACAAACCATGTGCTTCAATCACCGTATGCCGCAAAGAAAACCCTGCCTGATCGGCCAAACCCGCAATGGTTTTTTCCACGCCGTGAGCATGTTTTTCCGTTACTGCCGCGCAACCATCGCACACCAGCATCACCGAAGTGTGTGCCGGTTCATCGAAATGATGGCAAACCACATAGCTGTTGTTTGACTCAACGCGATGAATAAAGCCCTGTTCCAGCAAAAAATCCAGCGCTCGATAAATGGTCGGCGGTTTAGCCTGTGGCTCACTGACGCGCAGTTGATCCAGCAAATCGTAAGCGCTTATTGAACCATTTTGCTCCGCCATTAAACGCAGCACTTCTGCGCGTTGAGTGGTGAGGCGCACGCCGCGGTCAAGGCAAAGTGATTCAGCCTGAGTAAGAAGTTGTTCGGGCGTGAGGTTTGACATAAGCATTCTCCAGGTTGCAGGTGATGTTATTTTATCACACAAATTTTTACCCTGCTGTGATTGCTTTTTATCCCTAAAACGCCTCAGAAAATTCCCACCAATCAACAAATTACCTGAATCATTTCCCCGGTTATTTTTTTGCAGCATTTTTGCTGTACCAATCGTAGCTGGCAGGCGCGACAACGGTTGAGGGCTTTTGCTTTGCAACTCACCGGGTTAGCGACTATGGTTCAAAAGGTCTTAAGTAATTTCTGGCATCAATTTACTCACTGTTAATTTTTCTGCATAAAAACACAGCAGAATGGTGCGTGTGCGTCCAATTCTGCGAATAGCAGTGCTATTTCCTTTTAATTCACGGCAATGAAGCGTTAGCCGAGGTTCAGAATAGCGGCTAACTAAACTGTTCCGTCGGTGAGAGGCTCAGCGACATTTCAAAGGTGATGGCAGGCTCATGGTGAAGACATTATTCAGGCACAAAAAAGTTGCTTATCTTGTTGGTTTGAATGCGGTATTTCTTTCTACTTCGGCTCTGGCAGCAGGCACATGGTACGACGCACGCAATGATGCGATGGGCGGCACTGGCGTGGCGTCTTCCACATGGAGTTCAGCGGTGCTGGCTAACCCAGCATTGATGACCAAAGCGCAGCCTGAAGACAACGTCAGCATCATTTTCCCTTCAGCGGGCGCACAGGTTACTGACAAAGACAAATTAATCGACCGTGTCGATGACATCACTGATACCGTCGATCGTTATCAGAAAGTGATTGATGGCCTGACATTTGCCGATTACCTCAATGGCTACCCGCAACTGAAAGCGGCCGCTGGCGATATGGCGAATCAGCTCAGCGATTTACGTGGCAACAAAGCCGATGGCACTGCGGGTGTGGCGCTGGCGGTTACCGTTCCTAATGAAACCCTGCCGTTTGCCTTCATTACCAAGGCGTATGGCACGGCGCACGTGCGCGCCAACGTGGCGGACAGCGATATTGCTTACCTGCGCGGCGTAGCTAATGGCAGCATCATTCCGCGTCCCGGTGATGAAGATAATCTGCGCTCCAGCGCCAACGGGTTGGCGGCGTTAATCACCGACTATGGCGTTGCCGTCGCCCATGAGTTCTCGATTGCAGGTCATCCGGTTTCACTGGGCGTAACGCCAAAGGTGCAAAAAACTTGGCTATATAATTACACCGCCAGTATCTACAACTACGACAAGAACGATATCAACGACAGTCGCTATCGCAGCAGTGATACCGGTTTTAACGTCGATGCCGGCCTTGCCACTGATTTCGGTGACCACTGGACGTTAGGCGTGACCGGACAGAACCTGGTTTCGCGTGATATCGACACCAAAGAGGTCAATGGTTACAGCGATACCTACCAAATCCGACCGCTGGTCACCACCGGACTTTCATGGAATAACGGACCCTTTACCGTGGCCGGTGATGTCGATTTGACCCAAACCAAGCGCTTTAAATCGCAAGAAAGCAGCCAATATGCAGGCGTCGGTGCCGAGTACCGCGTGCTGGAATGGTTGGCGCTGCGTGCGGGTTATCGCGCCGATATGAAATCGAACGATACCAATGTGTTCACCGCCGGTTTGGGCGTGTCGCCATTCCACAATACGGTGCATCTGGATCTGGCTGGTTCGGTGGGCGAGGACAATACTGTCGGTGCCATGTTGCAGCTTGGATTTAACTTCTAACTGATAGATTTCACATCACGGTTACATCGAGCCTGATTTCTCGTGAACAGGCTCACATAAAACAGGTCGCAATCGGCGACCTGTTTTTTTTCACCTGCGGGAAATTGTGATCGTAATCAATCAGCGCAACTGGGCCAGATTGAGCTGGGAAAGCAACCAGGTTTTAAAGCTGTCGAGCGCAAAATGGCGATGTTGATGGCGCGGAAACACCAGATAGTGGCCGATGTAATGAATCTCTTGCGTGGTATTGATCAGCGGACACACTAAACGCCCACTGGCCAATTCGCGTTCGGCCAGCAATTTGGATTCCAGCACCACGCCCAGCCCATCGACGGCGGCGGCGATTGCCATAAAGCTGCGGTCAAAGCGCAAACCATAATGGCGCGGCGGGGTGAGGTTATTAGCCTCAAACCAACCTTTCCATTGATAAAGCTGCACATCACATTGAATCAATGGCTGATGATAAAGATCCTCTGGCTGCTTGATCTGCGCGGCCAGCGCTGGCGAACACAGCGGCGTTAACTCTTCCACCGCCAGCGGAATTTTTTCATAAGGCGATGGACGCGGCTCGCCATAAACAATATCCAAATCAAAGTCATCTTGCTCGAAGCGCGCGTATTCGGTGCTAGCCGACAGACGCAAATCAATGTGCGGATGCGCCTGAATAAAGCTGCCCAGCCGCGGCAGCAGCCATTGATGAGCGAAACTCGGCGCGGTATGCAAGCGCAACGGGCGGGACTCATCGGCGGTTACTAGCGCTAAGCCGCGCTGCATCTCATCAAAGCCGCGCTGAATGTGCTCCAGCAACACCACGCCTTCTTTGGTGAGGATGATTTCGCGCGTGCTGCGCTGAAACAAACGCGTCTCTAGCGTCTCTTCCAACTTGCGGATGGCATGACTGATGGCACTGGGCGAGAGATCGAGTTCTTTCGCCGCGCTGGCAAACGCGCCAGTACGACCAGCCGCTTCAAACGCACGCAGTAGTGAAAGCGGGGCTTTTCTCAATAACGACATTCGTGAATCCCATTCAACAGTAGATGCATTTTTTGCTTTTGTCGGTCGGCGCTGTGGCTGCGTAATCTGTTCTCAAGGGGCAAAGCGAGCGTGAGCAGCCGATTTAACAGGTGAATAGCATGCACATTTCTCCGTGATAGATCTGCCCGCTACTCGCCACTTTTGCAAGATTTCACATTTCTCAGGAACACTTATGACGACTCTCGCAGAACCTGAAGTGACCACTTTGCAACGTTTGCAGCAGCACGCTTATCACATCCGTCGCTACGCGTTGCAAATGGGCGAAGTTCAAGGGCAAGGCTACATCGGTCAGGCGTTGGGATTGGCCGATATGCTGGCGGTGGCGTGGTGCCACGCGATGAATATCCGCCCGGAAGATGCGGAATGGGAAGGTCGCGATCGCTTCCTGCTGTCGCACGGTCATTACGCTATCGCACTGTACGCGGCGCTGATTGAAGCGGGCATAATCCCTGAAGAAGAATTGGAAACCTATGGTTCTGACGACAGCCGTTTGCCAATGTCCGGCATGGCAACCTACACGCCTGGCATGGAGATCTCTGGCGGCTCGCTCGGCCAGGGATTGACGATTGGTGTCGGCATGGCGCTGGCGCTGCGCCACAAAGGCAATCCGGCGTTTGTGTATAACTCAATGTCGGATGGCGAGTTAGATGAAGGTGCCACCTGGGAAGCGGCGATGGGCGCGGCGCATCATCAGCTGTCGAACCTGATCGTGTTAGTGGATATCAACCAGCAGCAGGCCGACGGTCCTTCCAGCAGCGTGATGGGTTTTGAACCGCTGGCGGATAAGTGGCAGGCGTTTGGCTGGCACGTACAACGCGTGAATGGCAACGACATCGCCGCAGTACAGCAGGCGTTTGACCGTGCGCGTGCGCTGCAAGAGCCGAAACCGCGGGTGATCCTGCTGGATACCTTGATGGGCAAAGGCGTGCCGTTCCTTGAAGCACGAGAAAAGAACCACTTTATTCGGGTTGATGCCGATGAATGGCAGCAGGCCATCGCCATCCTCGATCAGGCTCAGGAGGCCGCACAATGAGCAGCATCACCGCAGAGAAAAAACCGCGCTTGACCACTTCGGCGATGATTGCCTCGATCGCCAGCGAAGGACAGAAAACCGTCTCCGCGCCGTTTGGTCATGCACTGGTGAAAGCCGCGGCCACGCGACCGAATATTGTTGGCCTGACTGCCGATCTGTCGAAATACACCGATCTGCACATTTTTGCCCAAGCTCATCCTGAACGTCATTTTCAGATGGGCATGGCTGAACAGCTACTGATGGGCGCTGCGGGCGGCATGGCGAAAGAGGGCATGACGCCGTTTGCCACCACCTATGCGGTGTTCGCCACACGTCGCGCCTATGACTTTATCCATCAGGTAATTGCCGAAGAGCAGCTCAACGTGAAGATTTGCGCTGCGCTGCCGGGTTTAACCACCGGTTACGGGCCGAGCCATCAAGCCACGGAAGATATTGCGCTGATGCGCGGCATTCCTGGCCTGACGATTGTTGATCCGTGCGATGCGCTGGATACCGAACAAGCGGTGGCGGCGATTGCCGATCATCAAGGCCCGGTTTATATGCGTCTGCTGCGCGGCAAAGTACCGCTGGTTCTGGACGAATACGATTACCAATTCGAATTGGGCAAAGCCAAAATGCTGCGCGATGGCCGCGATGTCTTGCTGATCGCCAGCGGGATTATGACCATGCGCGCGCTGGAAACGGCCAAGGCGTTGGCGCAGGACAACGTGGATGTGGCGGTGCTGCATGTGCCGACCATCAAGCCGCTGGATACGGCAACCATCATCGCGCAGTGCCAGCGCGCCGGACGTTTGGTGGTGGTGATGGAGAACCACAGCGTGGTCGGCGGTTTAGGTGAAGCGATTGCCACCAGCTTGCTGCACGCGCAGGTGATGCCGGTGTTCAAGCATATCGGCCTGCCAGATAAATTCCTTGATGCCGGTGCGTTGCCAACCTTGCACGACCGTTACGGGATTTCCACTGATGCCGTGGTCAGCGCGATTCGCGTCTGGCTGGCGTAAATGCGTAAGGAGAAAAGCATGAAAGTTATCTTCGTCGGCACCGGGGCGATTGGCGTACCGATGGCATGCCAGATTCAGCAGGCCGGACATGCGGTTTTGGGGGTGGATGTGTTCGAGGCGTCGCGCCAACGTGCGCAGGCGCAGGGCATTGAAGCGGTCAGCAGCATCACGCAAGCACCAGAAGCGGATGTGGTGGTGGTGATGGTTGCCACGCCGCAGCAGTTGCAGGCGCTGGTGGCTGAAGCCTTGCCGCAGGTGGCGGGGCAACATTGGGTGATTATGTCCACCGTTGGCCCGCAAGCGGTGCGGGAAGCAGCCGTTCAGCTGATCGCGGCAGGAGCAAAAGTGGTCGATGCGCCAGTGACGGGCGGCACCGCGCGCGCCAGCACCGGGGAATTAGTGATTTTTGCATCAGGTGAAGCCTCAGCGATCGCCACCGTTGATCCGATATTGAACGCCATGGGATCGGTGTCGATCGTCGGCAGTGAGATCGGCGAAGGTCAGGGGATCAAAGTGATCAACCAGCACCTTTGCTCGGTGCACATCGTGGCGGCCGCCGAGGCGCTAAGTCTGGCGACATCGTTAGGGCTGGATCCGGCGCAGGTGCTGAAGCTGGTGGAACGCGGTGCGGCGGGTTCGTGGATGTTGTCGGATCGTGGCCCACGCATGTTGGAGGGCACCGATGTGGCGGTTTCCAGCGCCATCAATATTTTTGTGAAAGACAGCGGGTTAGTGGCAGAGGCGGCGATCGCCTGTCACGCAGAGGTTCCGCTCTTACAGGTCGCTCATGCTCGTTATCTGGCGGCAGTAGAAGCCGGATTGGGGCAACGTGATGACAGCAGAGTGATTGAAACCTGGCAAAACCCTACACGTTAACCAGTCAGTCACGCTGCCCGAAAAAATATCATAATACCGGGGTAAGACATGAACACGACTTCTGTACCTGCAAACACCCGCGAAAACGCGGCCAAAGTCTCCTTCGCATCGATGATTGGATCGGCAGTCGAGAGCTACGATTTCTTCATCTACGGCACGGCGGCTGCGGCCTATTTTGGCCCGATTTTTTTCCATACCAAAGAGCCGATCATCGGCATTCTCGCGGCCTTTGCCACCCTGGCGGTGGGCTTCCTGATGCGTCCGCTGGGCGGTTATCTGGCCGGACACTTTGGCGATCGTTATGGCCGCAAAACCGTGCTGTTCTGGTCGCTGCTGGCGATGGGCGGCGCGACGGTGCTGATCGGCGCGTTACCCACCTATGAACAAGCCGGTATTCTGGCACCGATCTTGTTGATCTTACTCCGGATGATCCAGGGGATCGGATTCGGCGCGGAATGGGGTGGCGCGGTGCTAATGGCCTTTGAGCATGCGCCGGCCAAAAAGCGCGGCTTCTTTGGTGCTGTACCACAATTGGGGATTCCGCTCGGCCTGCTGCTAGCAAACGGCTCTTTCCTGCTCTCTGCCGCCTTGTTTGAAGGTGATTGGGTGTGGCGCATGCCGTTCCTGATCTCCTTTGTGATGGTGGCGATCGGCATCTTTATTCGTCTGCAAGTGGCGGAATCACCGGAGTTTGAAAAAGCCAAAGCCGACAATCAGATCGTCAAACAACCGGCGCTGGAAGTGATTCGCCGCGATTGGCGCACCATCGTCAAGATTATGGGCTTACGTCTGGCGGAAACCGGCGGTTACTACATCACCACCAGTTTTATGCTGTCGTATGTGGT
This sequence comes from Pantoea sp. CFCC18179, assembly GCF_059412405.1. NCBI lineage: Bacteria > Pseudomonadati > Pseudomonadota > Gammaproteobacteria > Enterobacterales > Erwiniaceae > Pantoea > Pantoea sp. CFCC18179. Next base: position 89,989 of record NZ_JBNBPM010000004.1, read on the forward strand.
GCTGGCGAAAATTACCGATACCCATCATGTGCTGTGGGGCACGCTGATCGGTTCGGCGCTCGGTTTGGGCAGCCACTTGTTGTACGGCGCGCTGAGTGACAAATACGGTCGTCGCCCGATTTTCCTGATTGGCGCCATCTTCACTATCTTGTTCGGTATCCCGATGTTTATGCTGATCAATACCGGCGCGGTCACTATGGTGATTGTGGCGGTAGCGATGTCGCTGCTGTTCAGCCATGACCCAATCTTTGCGGTGGAATCGAGCTGGTTCTCCGAGCAGTTCCCGGCCAATGTGCGCTCATCAGGGATTTCACTGGGCTACAACGGCGCATCGGTAGTGGCGGGTTTGCTGCCGTTCATTGCCACCGGCGTTTACAGCGTGGTCGGTTGGATTGGACCGGCGGTGATGTTCTCGCTGCTGGGAGTGATTTCCACTTGGGTGGCGCTGCATACGCGAGAAACCGCCCCGGCGCGCGTAGGTGAGCCTGCTCGCCAGCCTGCTTCTGCTGCAAAAGCACGTACGGTGTAGTGCTAATAACGGGCGGCTGTGTCGCCCGTTATTGCTGTGCTATCATTGCGCAGTTTCTCATCACTCACTTACTGCGGATTTATTGCGTTTCATGACCGATACCTTCTCCTCGCAACGTTTTTCTATTGCCCCAATGCTCGACTGGACCGACCGCCACTGTCGTTATTTCCACCGCAAATTAAGCGGCGATACGCTGCTTTACACCGAAATGGTGACCACTGGCGCGATCATTCACGGCAAAGGTGATTATCTGGCTTATAGCGAGGACGAACATCCGCTGGCGCTGCAATTGGGCGGAAGCGATCCGGCGGCGCTGGCGCAATGTGCCAAGCTCGCTGAAGAGCGCGGCTACGACGAGATTAACCTCAACGTGGGTTGCCCATCCGATCGTGTGCAGAATGGCCGTTTTGGCGCTTGCCTGATGGCGGATGCGCAGCTGGTGGCGGATTGTATTAAAGCGATGCGCGATGTGGTGAGCATTCCGGTCACGGTGAAAACCCGCATCGGCATTGATGAGCAGGACAGTTATGAATTCCTGTGTGATTTTATCGGTACCGTGGCGCAACAGGGCGGCTGCGACACCTTTATCATTCATGCGCGTAAAGCCTGGCTTTCTGGTCTGAGTCCAAAAGAAAACCGCGAAATTCCGCCGCTCGATTATCCGCGCGTGTATCAACTGAAGCGTGATTTCCCGGCGCTGACCATGGCGATCAACGGCGGCATTAAGACGCTGGAAGAAGCGAAGCAGCATTTGCAGCATATGGATGGCGTGATGATGGGGCGCGAAGCCTACCAAAATCCGGGCATTCTGGCGCAGGTGGATCGTGAACTGTTTGGCCGCGATACGCCGCTGGCGGATCCGGTAGCGGTGGTGCGCTCCATGTATCCTTACATCGAAGCGGAGTTATCGCAGGGAACCTATCTTGGCCACGTTACGCGCCATATGTTGGGCCTGTTCCAGGGGATTCCGGGCGCACGCCAATGGCGTCGTCATTTGAGTGAAAATGCCCATAAACCGGGGGCTGATGTACGCGTGTTAGAAGCAGCGCTGGCGCTGGTGGCGGATAAGATCCCGCAGGAAGCCTAAGTTGGCGTGAATACCAAGGTCACCATAAATGGCGACCCTACATAGTATTGAGAGCAGTTTTAGTAGGGTGCGCATTTATGCGCACCTGGAAATCATTGGAATAACGTTATTTCCTCGCCACATGTTGGTTTTTTTCACCACCCTGCAATTCTGCATTTTCTCCCTCATTCAACAATTTCAATCAGTTAGCATCTCCACGGAGTTGGCACGCATCTTGTAATGCTCCTGCTGTACCCATATCGGAAATTCTGGAGAACCTTCGTGGAAATACTCTTTGTTCTCGGCTTCTTTCTCATGCTGCTGGTGACCGGCGTTTCATTGCTTGGTGTCATCGCGGCCTTGATTGTTGCTACCGCTTTAATGTTCTTTGGCGGATTGCTGGCAATTGTTATTAAATTGTTGCCGTGGCTGATCTTGGCGCTGGTGGCGGCGTGGCTGTATCGTGCATTTTCCACCCCATCGGGCGAAGCAAAATTGAACCGTCTGAAAAGAAAAATCAGTGACTTAGAACGTAATGGTTGGCGCTAATTGCGGTGAAGATCACAGACCAGGAAATTGCTTAGTACGAATCCGCAATTAAACATATTTTTTACTTATGTTTTCTGCCAGGATGATTGGCGTTGTTTCAACACGAATTCATCGCCGCTGTCCCTACACCAGCGCGAACTATAAAAAAGAAAGAAAAAGGGGCTTCCTACGGGAAGCCCCGTTTGCATTTAGCGATCAGGGAATCAGCAAGCTCGAACCTTGCGTGGCCCGGCTTTCCAGCACTTGATGCGCGCGCACCGCATCGCTCAAGGCAAATTTCTGCTGATCCGGAACATTCACTTGAATGGCACGGCTGGCAATCAGCGAGAACAGCTCATTGCTGGCGGCATCCAGTTCTTCGCGATTGGTGATGTAACCAAACAGCGAAGGGCGCGTAACGAACAGCGAGCCTTTCTTGTTGAGAATGCCCAAGTCCACGCCCGTTACTGGCCCGGAAGCATTGCCAAAACTCACCATCAAACCGTGGCGACGCAAGCTGTCGAGCGACGGTTCCCAAGTGTCTTTGCCCACTGAGTCATACACCACCGCGACTTTCTCACCGTTGGTCAACTCGCTGACGCGCTTGGCGATATCCTCTTCGCGATAATTGATGGTTGCCCATGCTCCGGCATCTTTGGCGATTTTGGCTTTTTCAGCAGAGCCGACGGTGCCGATCAGATGCGCGCCCAACGCTTTTGCCCATTGGCAAGCGATCAAACCGACGCCGCCCGCCGCAGCGTGGAACAGGAAGATTTCATCGGCTTTGACTTTGTAAGTCTGACGCAGCAAATACTGCACAGTCAGCCCTTTCAGGAAGGACGCGGCACCCTGCTCGAAGCTGATGCTTTCCGGCAGAATCACCAATCTGTCTTCTGCCACATTGTGCAGTTCGCTGTACGCGCCCAGTGCCGCCTGGCAATAGACCACGCGATCGCCAACTTTAAAACGCGTTACACCCGATCCGACACGTTTCACCACGCCCGCGGCTTCGGTGCCGACGCCCGAAGGGAAGCTGGCTTGCGGATACAAGCCGCTGCGCACGTAAGTATCAATGTAGTTAATGCCAATGGCCTTATTTTCCACCTGCACTTCGTGTGCAGCGGGATCGGCCAGCTCGAAATCGACCCATTGCAAAACTTCCGGGCCGCCGTGTTGGTTGAATTGAATCCGCTTTGCCATTCTGACTCCTGTGATTGTTCATCCTGGGACGGTATACTTGCGCGTCCCTTTCACGATCGGTAATGCATTCACTATGGCAGGAAATAAACCCACCAACAAATCGAACGAACCCCGCGATCGGCAGCTGGAAGGCGTGAAAATGCCGCCGCATTCCATAGAAGCGGAGCAGTCGGTGCTCGGTGGGTTGATGCTGGATAACCAGCGCTGGGACAACGTCTCTGAGCGCGTGGTCGCCAATGATTTCTTCAACCGCTCGCACCGCATGATCTTCAGCGAAATGCAGCGTTTGCTGGAAGCTGGCCAGCCGATCGACCTGATTACGCTCTCTGAATCACTGGAAACGCTCGGTGAACTGGAGATGGCAGGCGGCTTTGCTTATCTCGCTGAATTAGCCAAAAACACGCCAAGTGCGGCGAACATCGGCGCTTATGCCGATATCGTGCGTGAACGTGCCGTGGTACGTGAGATGATCTCGGTGGCGAATCAGATCGCCGATGCGGGTTACGATCCGCAAGGTCGTAGCAGCGAAGATCTGCTCGATTTCGCCGAATCCAACGTATTTAAAATCGCCGAGCAGCGTGCCAATAAAGATCAGGGCCCGCAGAACATCGAGCAGATTTTGGAAGCGACGGTCTCGCGCATTGAGTCGCTGGTTTCCACGCCGCACGATGGCGTGACCGGCGTCGATACCGGCTATCAGGATCTCAACAAGAAAACTGCCGGTTTGCAGGGCTCAGATCTGATTATCGTTGCGGCGCGTCCTTCAATGGGTAAAACCACCTTCGCCATGAATCTGTGCGAAAACGCCGCGATGCTGCAAGACAAACCGGTGCTGATTTTTAGCCTTGAAATGCCCAGCGAGCAATTGATGATGCGTATGCTGGCGTCGCTGTCGCGCGTTGACCAAACGCGCATTCGTACCGGCCAGTTAGAAGATGAAGATTGGGCGCGCATCTCCGCCACCATGGGGATTTTGCTCGAGAAGAAGAACATGTTTATTGATGACTCTTCTGGCCTGACGCCAACCGAAGTGCGCTCACGTGCGCGGCGTATCTTCCGTGAAAACGGCGGCTTAAGTCTGATCATGATCGACTACTTGCAGCTGATGCGTGTGCCGGCGCTGTCCGACAACCGTACGCTGGAGATCGCCGAGATTTCACGCTCCCTGAAAGCGCTGGCGAAAGAGCTGAATGTGCCGGTGGTGGCGCTGTCGCAGCTAAACCGTTCATTGGAGCAGCGCGCAGATAAACGTCCGGTGAACTCGGATCTGCGTGAATCCGGTTCGATCGAGCAGGATGCCGACTTGATCATGTTCATTTATCGCGACGAGGTGTATCACGAAAACAGCGATCTGAAAGGCATCGCTGAGATCATCCTTGGTAAGCAGCGTAACGGCCCGATCGGTACCGTACGTTTGACCTTTAATGGCCAATGGTCGCGTTTTGATAACTACGCTGGCCCGCAATACGACGACGAATAATCCTTTCTCCCCGCATGCATGCACGATTTGTGCATGCATTTCACGTCATCAGAAAATAGTGTTGGACAACCCCGGCTTTAATCAGGTTATCTGTACCAAAGCGAACCCTATAACGCTGTGGAAACAGAATGACTCAGGTAGACGATCACGACCTTAAGATATTGACATTACTACAATCTAACGGACGCCTCACCAACCAGGAACTCAGCGATTTAGTCGGACTTTCGGCGTCTCAATGTTCACGCCGCCGCATCAATCTGGAGCAGGCAAATCTCATTCTTGGCTATCACGCACGTCTTTCGCCGGACGCGGTTGGCTTGGGCATGGTGGGATTAATTGAAGTGCGATTGAAAAATCACACGCCGGATTATGAAGAGAATTTCCATCGCATGGTGGAAGAGGAACCGGCGATTGTCGATGCGTTTAAAACCACCGGTGATGCCGATTATCTGCTGAAAGTGGCGGTGGCCGATCTGGCGTCGTTAAGCGCGCTGATCAGCCAGTTAGTCGCCGGACATCAAAGCGTTGCGCACGTAAAAACATCCGTAGTATTGAGCCGTTTAAAAGAGAACGGTTTGATGATGATCCCTCAGCACAAAACGCGCCAAAAAAGTGCATGATGTGCTAATCTGGTGCAATTATTGCCAAATAAATGCAAAAAACGCGCACCAGAAAACAGATTTGTGCATGAACTGATGGTTTAACTCCAGGTTAATGCACAAAAACCTGCAATAAAGCGCCTTAGTTATCAATTGGATAATCACTGGCACCCATCGGCGGCGCGCATAAGTCGCCGATGTGGTGCGTTTTTTGCATTTGAAGCGCATCATTTGCAATGAGATTAACCCATGGATAACGTCGTTCAACCCACCAAAGTTCCCCACTCGCTGATTGAAGATGCGCTGGCGATCGTCCTCGGCACGCTGATGGTGTCGTTTGGCGTGATTATGCTGAAACAAGCGGGTGCGCTAACCGGCAGTTCGGCCGGCATCGCCTTCTTAATCAGCTATTTATCGCCGCTCTCGTTTGGTAGCGCTTTCTTCTTGATCAACCTGCCATTTTACTGGCTGGCGGTGCGCCGCATGGGCTGGGAATTCACGCTGAAAACCTTCTGTGCGGTCGGCCTGGTTTCGCTGTTTACCCACCTTCATCCGTTGTTCGTGCATTTTTCTGCATTAAATCCGTTTTATGCGACACTGTTCGGTAACGTGGTGATGGGCATTGGGTTTATAGTGTTGTTCCGCCATAAAGCCAGCCTGGGCGGCATCAATATTTTGGCGCTATGGATGCAGGATCGCTTCGGTCTGCGCGCTGGAAAGCTACAAATGGCGGTGGATACCTGCGTGGTGCTGGCGTCACTGTTCGTGGTTTCGCTACCGATGTTGCTGGCCTCAATTGCGGGTGCGGTGATCCTCAATCTGATCATCGCAATGAATCATCGTCCTGGCCGTTACATGGTTTGATGACGCCTTACCTCATATTTATGAACAATCATGGAGATCTGCACCGTGTTTCAAAACGTTGATGCCTATGCCGGCGATCCGATTCTGTCGCTGATGGAAACCTTCAAACAAGATCCGCGCGATAACAAAGTGAATCTCAGCATTGGCCTCTATTACAACGAAGCGGGCATCATTCCTCAGCTGCAAGCGGTTGCCGCAGCGGAAGAGCGTCTGCAAGCGCAGCCCCATCAGGCTTCGTTGTATCTGCCGATGGAAGGGTTGAACGCTTACCGTAATGCGATTGCGCCGCTGCTGTTCGGTAAACAACATCCGATGCTGCAAGCGGGTCGCATTGCTTCTATCCAAACCTTGGGCGGTTCAGGCGCATTGAAAGTCGGTGCGGATTTCCTTAAGCGCTATTTCCCGAATTCAAACGTCTGGGTCAGCGACCCAACGTGGGAAAACCACATCGCGATTTTCAACGGTGCAGGTTTTGAGGTGAATACTTATCCGTGGTACGACGCGGAAACCAACGGCGTGAAGTTTGATGCGTTTATTGCCAAGCTGAAAACCTTGCCGAAGCAATCGATCGTGCTGCTGCATCCATGCTGCCACAACCCAACCGGCGCCGACCTGACCAACGCGCAGTGGGATGAAACCACTGAAGTGCTGAAAGCGCAGGAGCTGATTCCGTTCCTTGATATCGCTTATCAAGGCTTTGGTGCGGGAATGGAAGCGGATGCGTATGCGATTCGCGCCATCGCCGCAGCAGGCCTGCCAGCGCTGGTCAGCAACTCGTTCTCGAAAATTTTCTCGCTGTACGGCGAGCGCGTTGGCGGCTTGTCTATCGTCTGCGATAGCGCAGAAGAGTCCGCGCGCGTGTTGGGCCAGTTGAAAGCTACCGTTCGTCGTAACTACTCCAGCCCGCCAAACTTCGGTGCGCAGGTGGTTTCTTGCGTATTGAACGATGAAGCGTTGCTGAATAACTGGCTGGCTGAAGTGGAGGAGATGCGTTTGCGCATCATCGAAATGCGCCAGGCGCTGGTGAAAGTGCTGAGCACCAAACTGCCAGGCCAGAACTTCGATTACCTGCTGAAGCAGCGCGGCATGTTTAGCTACACCGGTTTGAGCGCGCAGCAGGTTGATCGTCTGCGCGACGAGTTCGGCGTCTACCTGATCGCCAGCGGTCGCATGTGCGTGGCCGGCTTGAACAGCCGCAACGTCAATCAGGTTGCTGAGGCGTTTGCTGCGGTAATATAAGGCAGATTCAGAAGCAAATTAAACCGTCAGTCTCGGCTGGCGGTTTTTTTATAACTTTTTTGTTAACTACAAACGAGACTGGTCCTGTTAGCGCATCACAGTCTGAGTGTGAACATTCTCCAGCCTATAACGGCGCGAGCGCGGCATTGAAGTCGCAAACTTACACTCACAAGGAAGCACGCTTATGACCCGGACCGCTTACTCTTTTGCAGTCAAACCCCTCGCTTATGTATTTGCTTTAGCCTTCTCCCTGCCAGCCTTCAGTACTACCTTAACCCGCGACAACGGCGCACCTGTTGGCGATAACCAAAACTCACAAACTGCGGGCGAAAATGGCGCCGTATTGCTGCAAGATGTGCAACTAATCCAGAAGCTGCAACGCTTTGATCGTGAACGTATTCCAGAGCGTGTGGTGCATGCGCGCGGTACCGGCGCACACGGTGAGTTTCGCGCCAGCAAAGACATCAGCGATTTAACCATTGCTGAAGTATTCAAGCCGGGCAGCATTACGCCAGTCTTTGTGCGTTTCTCTTCGGTGGTACACAGTAAACATTCACCGGAAACGCTGCGCGATCCGCGTGGTTTCGCCACCAAGTTTTACACCAACCAGGGCAACTGGGATTTAGTCGGTAACAATCTGCCAGTGTTCTTCATTCGTGATGCGATTAAGTTCCCGGACATGGTGCATGCCTTTAAGCCCGATCCGCGCACCAACCTCGGCAATGATGCCCGCACCTTTGATTTCTTCTCGCACGTGCCAGAAGCGACGCACGGTTTGACCATGCTGTTTTCCAACATGGGCACGCCAGCCAACTATCGTCAGATGGATGGCAATAGTGTGCACGCCTATAAGTTCGTCAATGCCAAAGGTGAAGTGCACTACGTGAAGTTCCACTGGAAAACTTTGCAGGGCGAAAAGAACCTTGATCCGGGCGAAGTGGCAGCGATTCAGAGCACCAACTTCAGCCATATGACCGAAGATTTGGTCACGGCAATCAACCAAAAACAGTTCCCGAAATGGGATCTCTACATTCAAACCATCAAAGCCAGCGATGTGGATAAGTACGACTTCAACCCGCTGGATGCCACCAAAATCTGGCCAGGTATTGCGGAAGTGAAGGTGGGTCAGATGGAGTTGAACCGCAACGTGGATAACTTCTTCCAGGAAACCGAACAAGTCGCAATGGCGCCATCAAATCTGGTGCCGGGCATCGAGCCATCAGAAGACCGCCTGCTGCAAGGTCGTTTGTTCTCCTATGCGGATACGCAAATGTATCGCGTGGGCGCTAACGGTTTGAGTCTGCCGGTCAACGCACCGCGCGTTACGGTCAGCAACGGTAATCAGGATGGCGCGATGAATGACGGCAAAGCCGACGATCATGGCGTTAACTATCAGCCAAGCCGCATCTATCCGCGTGAAGAAGTGCAAAGTGCGCGTTACAGCCTCAGCCCGCTGAGCGGCACCACCCAGCAGGCAATGATTGCGAAAACGCAGAACTTTAAGCAGGCCGGCGATCTGTATCGTTCCTTCAACGCTAAAGAGAAAACCGATCTGATTAACTCTCTCGGCGGCGCGCTGAAAGGCGTTGATGTGCAGAGCCGCGCGATCATGCTTTCGTATTTCTACAAAGCCGATAAAGAGTACGGCGAGCGTTTAGCCGCAATCACTAAAGATGACGTTGGCAACATCAAATCTATGGCTGAGAAGCTGAAAGACTAACCTTCAGGCGGCAGACATCACGCTCTGCCGCTTTTTCCTCTCTCCAGGGTTTACCTTTTGCCGACATGCTGCACACTTAACGGGTGTGTTTTTAACTTTAGGATTTTGGCATGTGGCATCAACAAACCCTCACGCTCAGCGCTAAAACGCGCGGTTTCCATTTGATTACCGACGAGATTATCGCTCAGCTGCACGGCTTATCTGCTGATGTGCGTGTCGGCCAACTGCATCTCTTGCTGCAACACACCTCGGCGTCACTGACGCTAAATGAAAATTGCGATCCCACGGTGCGCAGCGATATGGAGCAGTATTTCTTACGCCATGTTCCAGAAAATGCGCCTTATGAACATGATTACGAAGGGGCTGATGACATGCCCGCTCACATTAAATCGTCGTTACTCGGCGTATCGTTGCTGATTCCAATCAACCGTGGCCGCCTAATGCTCGGAACGTGGCAGGGAATCTGGCTGGGTGAACATCGGGTGCACGGCGGTGAGCGCCGCATCGTGGCGACCTTACAAGGGGAGTAAAATATGAACACATCGGATCTATTAAGTTATTGCATGGGCAAGCCGGGTGCTGAGCAAAGCTATAAGGAGTGCTGGCAGGCGACGCAAATCAAAAGTGAAGGCGTACTGTTTGCCATGTTGTATGAGGTGCAAGGGCGTCCCGCGCTGTCGCTGAAAGCATCACCGGCTTTGGCGGATCTATTGCGTGAGGAACATAGCGATGTGTTTCCCAGCGAGCATTTGAATAAATCGCACTGGAGCACGTTGTGGCTGGATGGTTCGCTGAAGGATTCGCAGATTTACTATCTGGTGGATGCCTCCTGGCAACAGGCTGACGCCACGCGCGAAGCGGGCGTCAACCATGATGAACACTGAGGCGATTAAGTCGCAGATTCTTCGCGCAGAGTATTGATATCAATCACGAAGCGGTATTTCACGTCGCTTTTCAGCATACGTTCGTAGGCTTCGTTGATTTGATTCATCGCGATCAGTTCGATATCTGAAGTAATGCCATGTTTGCCGCAGAAATCCAGCATCTCCTGCGTTTCAGCAATGCCACCAATCAGTGAACCGGCGATGCTGCGACGTTTGAAGATCAGGTTAAACACCTGCGGTGCTGGGTGATCGTGCTCTGGCGCGCCAACCAGCGTCATGTTGCCATCACGCTTCAGCAGAGCGATAAACGGATTAAGATCGTGCTGCGCCGCAACGGTGTTGAGGATGAAGTCGAAGCTGTTAGTATGCGCGGCCATTTGATCGGCATCTTTCGAGATCACTACTTCATCTGCACCCAGACGCTTACCATCTTCAATTTTTGACGGTGAAGTGGTGAACAACACCACATGCGCACCCATCGCATGTGCCAGTTTCACGCCCATGTGACCCAAACCACCCAAACCGACGATGCCAACTTTTTTACCTGGACCTACGTTCCAGTGACGCAGCGGCGAGTACGTGGTGATACCGGCGCACAGCAGCGGCGCAACACCAGCCAGATCCAGATTTTCTGGCACGCGAAGCACAAAGCTTTCATCAACCACCATGCTGGTGGAGTAGCCGCCGTAGGTGATGGCTTTGGTTTCACGGTCTTCACCATTGTAAGTGCCAACGAAGCCGTTTTCACAATACTGTTCCAGGCCTTCCTGGCAGCTCGGACAGCTGCGGCAAGAGTCGACCATACAGCCAACGCCCACCAAATCGCCCACTTTGTAGTTGTGGGTGTGTGCGCCAACAGCCGTCACGCGGCCCACGATTTCATGGCCTGGCACCACTGGGAAGATGGTGTTACGCCATTCGTTGCGCGCGGTATGCAAATCAGAGTGGCAAACGCCACAGTACAACACTTCAATCTGCACATCATGAGCGCGCAGTTCGCGTGGCTTGAAGTCGAACGGGGCGAGAGGGGCTTTCGCGTCCTGTGCGGCATAGGCATGCGTAATATTCATGGTGTCTCCAGTAGGATGTGTCGTGATTTTTTGCGGGATCCCGTATGGGATAAAGGCGCGTGAGTCACGCCAAAAAGGAACGTTGTAAGGATAGTCAGCGTGATGGAAAGCGTATATGCCTGAAGTTGTCTGATTCTTGCCTGTTCCTGCATTTCGATGCGGAATTCGGCAGAAAAAAGCAGGCCCGCAATTGCGGGCCTGAGGGGAAATTACTTCTTCAACATGGGCTTAAGGAAGCGTGCGGTATGCGATCTTTCACACTCCGCCACAGTTTCCGGCGTGCCAGCAATTAAGATTTCACCGCCTCCGCTGCCGCCTTCTGGTCCGAGATCAACAATCCAGTCCGCGGTTTTCACCACGTCGAGGTTGTGCTCAATTACCACAATGGTGTTGCCCTGATCGCGTAACTGATGCAGCACTTCCAGCAACTGCTGAATATCGGCAAAGTGCAGGCCCGTGGTCGGTTCATCCAGAATATACAGCGTTTGGCCGGTGCCGCGTTTGGACAACTCACGCGCCAGTTTTACGCGCTGCGCTTCACCGCCCGACAGCGTAGTAGCGGATTGGCCCAGACGAATATACGACAGACCCACATCGATCAGCGTTTGCAGCTTACGCGCCAGCGCGGGTACGGCATCAAAGAATTCGCGTGCTTCTTCGATGGTCATATCCAGCACTTCGTGGATGCTCTTGCCTTTGTACTTAATCTCCAGCGTTTCACGGTTATAGCGCTTGCCTTTGCACTGGTCGCACGGCACGTAGACATCCGGCAAGAAGTGCATTTCAACTTTGATCACGCCGTCACCCTGACACGCTTCGCAGCGCCCGCCGCGCACGTTGAAGCTAAAGCGGCCTGGATTGTAACCGCGTGAACGCGCTTCCGGCACACCGGCGAACAGTTCACGTACCGGCGTGAAAATACCGGTGTAGGTTGCCGGGTTAGAACGCGGCGTACGACCAATAGGGCTTTGATCGATATCGATGACTTTGTCGAAATGCTCCAGACCAGCGATCTCGCGATACGGCGCGACTTCAGTGGTTGTCGCGCCGTTGAGCTGGCGCTGCGCAATTGGGAACAAGGTATCGTTGATCAGCGTCGATTTACCCGAGCCGGACACGCCGGTAATGCAGGTAAACAGGCCAACCGGAATCGTCAGCGTCACATCTTTAAGGTTGTTACCGCGTGCGCCGGTCAGTTTCAGCACTTTGGCCGGATCGCCTTTCACGCGCTGTTTTGGAATCGCGATTTCACGTTTGCCGCTCAGGAATTGGCCGGTCAGAGAATTTTCATTCGCCATGATTGCATGCACATCACCTTCGGCAACCACTTGACCGCCATGCACACCCGCGCCAGGCCCGATATCAATCACGTGGTCAGCGGCACGAATCGCATCTTCATCGTGCTCAACCACAATTACGGTATTGCCGAGATCGCGCAGATGAATCAGCGTACCGAGCAGGCGTTCGTTATCGCGCTGATGCAAACCAATTGACGGCTCATCCAGCACGTACATTACGCCCACCAAACCCGCACCAATCTGGCTGGCCAGACGAATACGCTGCGCTTCACCGCCGGACAGCGTTTCCGCCGAACGTGACATCGACAGATAATTCAAACCGACGTTAACCAGGAAGCTTAAGCGATCACCGATCTCTTTCAGGATTTTCTCAGCGATTTGCGCACGTTGGCCGCTGAGTTTCAGATTGCGGAAGAAATCGGTGGCATGCCCGATGCTCATTTCTGAAATGGTGGGCAGGTCAGTGTTTTCCACAAACACATGGCGCGCTTCACGGCGCAGACGCGTGCCGTCACAACTGGTACAAGAGCGATTGCTGATGAACTTCGCCAGCTCTTCGCGCACCGCATTGGATTCCGTCTCTTTATAACGGCGCTCCATGTTGTGCAGCACACCTTCAAACGGATGGCGACGCACGGAGGTATCGCCGCGATCGTTGATGTATTTGAATTCGATGCTCTCTTTGCCAGAGCCATACAAAATCACCTGGCGCGCTTTGTCGCTCAGGCTGTTGAACGGCGCTTCGACATCGAATTCCAGGTGTTCTGCCAATGAACGCAGCATCTGGAAGTAATAGAAGTTGCGGCGATCCCAGCCGCGAATCGCGCCGCCAGCTAATGACAGCTCGGGATTTTGTACCACGCGATCGGGATCGAAATATTGCTGCACGCCCAAACCATCGCAGGTTGGACACGCGCCAGCCGGGTTGTTGAACGAGAACAAACGCGGTTCCAACTCGCTCATGCTGTAGCCACAAATCGGGCAGGCGAAGTTGGCGGAGAACAGCATCTCTTCGGCGTCAGCATCGTCCATATCGGCGACGATGGCAGTACCGCCGCTCAATGCCAGCGTGGTTTCGAACGATTCAGCCAAACGTGTCGCCAGATCATCGCGCACGCGGAAGCGGTCAATCACCACTTCAATGGTGTGTTTCTTCTGCAACTCGAGCTTTGGCGGATCGGAGAGATCGCACACTTCACCGTCAATACGCGCGCGGATATAACCCTGCGCGGCGAGGTTTTCTAGCGTCTTGGTGTGCTCGCCTTTACGATCTTTAACCACCGGTGCCAGCAACATCAGTCGGCGACCTTCTTCCTGCGACAGCACCTGATCCACCATTTGACTAACGGTTTGCGCTGCTAGCGGTACGTCATGATCCGGGCAGCGCGGCTCACCTACGCGGGCAAACAGCAGGCGCAGATAATCGTGAATTTCAGTAATGGTGCCGACGGTCGAACGCGGGTTGTGCGACGTCGATTTCTGCTCAATGGAAATGGCGGGCGAAAGACCTTCAATATGGTCAACGTCCGGTTTCTCCATTAATGAAAGAAACTGGCGCGCATAGGCTGAGAGCGATTCAACGTAGCGGCGCTGACCTTCGGCATACAGCGTATCAAATGCCAGCGAAGACTTACCGGAACCTGATAGACCGGTGACCACAATGAGCTTATCGCGAGGGATGATCAGGTTGATATTCTTCAAATTATGGGTGCGAGCACCGCGGACTTCGATCTTATCCATTCACCTTTCCCGGATTGAACAACACTCGCCATGCCTTGCCAGCACGACCAGCAGAAACGCTCCATTATGGCACAAAAAATAAACTGAATAAATATCCAGTGTTTTTGCTATTCTGTCTGCCGTTAAAAATTGGAATCCCGCTCTGAAGTGGGAACCGCCAATGTGACGTGATACAATTTTTCGCTTAGACTTTTAGCATCAACTCATCGGGAGACAGCAACATGGCCAGTCGTGGCGTAAACAAAGTGATTCTAGTCGGGAATCTGGGTCAGGATCCGGAAGTGCGCTATATGCCAAATGGTGGCGCGGTAGCCAACATTACGCTGGCCACGTCAGAAAGCTGGCGCGATAAAACCACCGGTGAAAACAAAGAGATCACCGAATGGCACCGTGTTGTGCTGTTCGGCAAGCTGGCGGAAGTGGCGGGCGAATACCTGAAGAAAGGTTCTCAGGTTTACATCGAAGGCCAACTGCGCACCCGCAAATGGACCGATCAGAGCGGCCAGGAAAAATACACCACTGAAGTGGTGGTGAACGTGGGCGGCACCATGCAGATGCTGGGTGGACGTCAACAAGGCGCGGGCGCACCAGCGGGTGGTCAGGGCGGCAATAACAACGGTTGGGGCCAGCCACAGCAGCCACAACAACAGCCTCAGGGCGGCGGCAACCAGTTCAGCGGCGGCGCACAACAGCGTCCACAGCAGCAGAGCGCCCCGGCCAATAATGAACCACCAATGGATTTTGACGACGACATTCCGTTCTAATGAGTCGTCTCAAACCTATATAACAAAAAAGCCCTGTTTTACAGGGCTTTTTTGTCTCTGGTAGTCTGGTATTGGGCGATTTTGTAAGGGAATTCTACGCACATTAAGGAGTGATGATGCAACATCAACAGGCACAAGAGTTATTAAAAACGGCGTTGGCAAATGAGCACGCGCAGTTTCGTGCAGGGCAGTGGGAAGCGATTGATGCGATCGTGAATCAACGGCAGAAATTGCTGGTGGTGCAACGCACGGGGTGGGGTAAAAGCTCCGTTTATTTCATCAGTGCCAAAATATTTCGCGACCGCGGAATGGGGCCGACAATCATTGTTTCGCCACTGTTAGCCCTGATGCGCAACCAGATTGAGTCTGCCCGACGTTTGGGCATCGTGGCGGAAACCATGAACTCAGCCAATAGCACCGAATGGCAGAGTGTCACGCAACGTGTGCTGAATAATCAGATTGATTGTTTGTTGATCTCGCCAGAGCGCCTCGCCAACGATCAGTTTATTGAAACGGTATTGCTGCCGATTGCCGATCGTATTGCTTTGATGGTGATCGATGAAGCGCACTGTATCTCGGATTGGGGGCACGATTTCCGCCCGGATTACCGGCGAATCGTCAGTATATTGCGTCAACTGCCAGCCAACACGCCGGTATTAGGCACCACGGCGACGGCGAACAATCGTGTTGTCGCAGATATTCAGCAGCAGTTGGGAGACATTCACATTCAACGTGGCGAGCTGACACGTAAAAGCCTGGCGTTGCAAACTATCGTCATGCCCGATCAGGCTTCACGTTTGGCTTGGCTGGCGCAGGTTGTCCCCACCTTATCGGGCACCGGTATTATCTACACCTTAACTGTTCGCGATGCCGAGCAAGTTGCAGCATGGTTACGCAGCCAAAATATTGATGCGCTTGCCTATCATGGCAGCGTTGAAGCGCCGGGTTTTGACAGCAGTAACGATTATCGCCAGCATCTCGAAAATCGCTTGCTGGCCAATCAATTGAAGGTGCTAGTCGCCACCACTGCACTTGGCATGGGCTACGATAAACCCGATTTGAGTTTTGTCTTGCACTATCAGGCGCCGGGCTCGATTGTGGCTTACTACCAGCAAGTCGGGCGTGCGGGGCGCGGTATTGATCAAGCCATTGGCGTGCTGATGTCGGGCGTTGAAGATCGCGATATTCACCACTTCTTCCGTCAATCAGCTTTTCCGGCAGAAAGTCAGGTTCATGAGATTTTACAGCTGCTGGAACAGCATGATGGTTTATCGATACGTGACATTGAAGAGCAAACCAATTTGCGTCAGGGGCAAATCGATAAAGTGCTGAAATTACTGAGCGTCGAGAATCCAGCGCCAGTAATTAAAGTGAAAAGCCAATGGCGCAGAACACCAGTGCCTTTTCAGCTGGATCGCGATCGCATCACGCATCTGACGCGGCAACGAGAACTTGAGTGGCAGGAAGTGCAGAACTACATCGCGCACCGAGGTTGCTTGATGGCCTTCTTGCGGCAATCGCTGGATGATGCTGATGCGACGCCGTGCGGTAAATGTGCCGCCTGCTGTGATGCGCCGTTGTTGCAGCAAACGCCAAATTCGCCGCTAGTGCACCAAGCTGCGACTTTTTTACAGCGTGCCGAAAGCATCATTACGCCAAAAATTCAGGTCGCTGCCCATGCCTTTACACATTATGGTTGGCGGGGAAATCTGCCGCTTAACTTGCGTGCGCAAGAAGGCCGGGTGCTGTCGCGCTGGGGTGATGCGGGATGGGGAAAAACTGTTGCCGCGCATAAAGTCGGTGGCTTTTATGGTGATGAACTGGTGGATGCCATGGCGGAAATGCTTGAGCAGCGTTGGCAGCTGCAGCCTGCACCGCTTTGGGTGTGTAATGTGCCTTCACGTCGTCATCCTGAGCTGGTGGCAGATTTCACTCGTCGGCTTGCCGCACGTCTGGGCTTGCCATACATCAATGTGCTGCGAAAATTAATTGATAATCCACCACAAAAGAATCAGCACAACCGTTTTCACCAGTGCCGCAATCTGGACGGCGCATTTGCTGTCAGTGATGATGTGAAAAGCCAACCGGTGTTGCTGGTCGATGATATTGTTGATTCAGGGTGGACGCTGACGGTTATCGCCGCATTGTTACAGCAGGCCGGAAGCGGCATTGTTTATCCAGTTGCTCTTGCAACCTCTTCAGTGAGTGACTAATGAATTTATCACCGGTCGCCCAGGCGACGCTTTTGCTAACCAGCCACTTCTCATCACAGAGTGAGGAAAAGAGCCAACCTCTTAGTAATGCTGAATGGGGGCGGTTTGCGCTATGGCTAAAGCATCACTCGGCAACCCCCGCAGATTTACTCTCAATATCTCCCAATCCCTTACTGGCGGAATGGTCTGATGCGCGTATTAGCCGCGAGCGCATTGAAACATTGCTGAACCGCGGGCACAGTTTGGCGTTAGCAGTTGAGCGCTGGCAACGAGCAGGATTGTGGTTAGTTACGCGTTCAGATGCGGATTATCCCAAATTGCTCAAGCAGCAACTGAAAACGGATTCACCGCCGGTTCTGTTTGGCTGCGGCAATAAAGCCTTGCTGAATAGTACCGGGCTGGCGGTGATTGGTTCGCGTAATGCCAGTGAAAACGATCTCGCTTTTAGTAAGCAAATCGGAGAGAAAGCGGCGCTGGCAAATACATCGGTGATTTCGGGTGGTGCGCGTGGCGTGGATGAGGCCGCGATGTTAGGTGCAATGCACAATGGTGGCAATGTTATCGGCGTGCTGTCAGACAGCTTACTTGCTGCTGCTACCAGCGTGAAATGGCGTAAAGGTTTGATGAATGGCAATCTTCTGCTGATATCGCCATTTTATCCCGAAGCCAAATTTAGCGCTGGCAACGCGATGGCGCGCAATAAGTTTGTTTATTGCCTGGCGAAAAGTGCCCTGGTCGTTCATGCAGGGCAGAAAGGGGGAACGCTGGCGGGTGCCGAAGAGAATCTGCGTAAGCATTGGGTGCCGCTTTGGGTCAAGCCAACTGATGATCCACAATCCAGCAATGCGGAACTGATCAGGCAAGGAGCACAGTGGTGTGCAGAGAAAATAGAGCAAGTTGATATCGGCGGTTTACTCGAAGCCGAGCGTCAAAGCGAACAGGATGATCTTTTCGCCACCGCAGCGGAAGTCGGTCAGTTGCCGCTGTCGAAATATCATCAGCCAGATCAAAGTAGGCATGTCGTTCAGGAGCCTGATGGAATATGGCATCCCACCGATTTTTATCTGATATTTCTTGCCCAGTTACCGCTATTAGCGGCGTATCCCGTTACGCTGGAGGAGCTCTGTTCCCGTACTGGCTTGCATCACGCACAACTCACCGCTTGGTTACAACGCGCGGTGAGTGATGACGTTATTGCGCAGTCATCAAGCCCCGTGCGCTATCAATGGAAAGTGAAAGTTTAAGCCAGATCGGCAACCTTAATGCGGTCGCCATTCCCGCAGCAGCTCCTCGGTTTCACGCACCAGCACCGGATTGCCGGGCATGATCAAATCGGCCCACACTTCGTTGTGTTGATTGATCTGCTGTTGCGCCGTGACATAAGTGCGATCCGCGGTGGTGTGCGCATCGGCGGCGACGGTAATGTGATAGCCGAGGCTGACACCGACTTTGATGGTGGTATCAACGCAGTAATCCGTTGCACAGCCGCAAATCACAAAGCTATCAATTCCGTGTTGATCAAGCTGCGCGGCGAGGTCAGTTTGCCAGAAGCTGTCGCAGGCTGTTTTGTTGACGAAAATGGCATTAGCCGGTTGCTCTAATTCAGCAACGATCGCCCATCCTGTTGAGCCCACTTCCAAACCCGGCCCCACATGCTGAATGAAAATCACCTGATCGGCGGCAGCGATTAACTGATTAATGCGCTCACAACGTCCTGTGCGATCAAAACGCGGCGTAGCCAGCACGCCATTTTGCATATCCACCACAACTACCACGCGATTTACCATTTGTTCCTCCTTTATATGTGTTGTCAGTGTGGAGTGCCAAAGCGCAGAGGTAAAGCAAATCACCTTTGCATTTCTTGCTCGCGCCGCGCATGCTTATGCACACTTTTTATGCGGAGGTGTGTTGTGAAGGTGGTACCTGAAATCTTTCCTTGTGAGCAAGATCGTGCACAGTTTCAGCATTTCGCTGAGCTGCCGGGCATCGAGTTGTATCAGGCGCACATCTCTCGCTACGCTTTTGAACCGCACACGCATGAAGCCTTTGGCGTCGGCACCATTGAATCTGGCGCCCAGCGTTTTCGCTATCGCGGTGCCAATTACACTGCGCCGCAGCATTCGCTAGTGATGATGAACCCCGACGAACTGCATACCGGTGAATCTGCCTGTGAAGAGGGTTGGCGCTATCGCATGATCTATATCGATCCACGTGAAATGGATCGTCTGACCGGCGATCGGGATTGGTGGTTTACCGATGCGTTGCGTACCGATGCACGTTTAGCGCAGCCGTTTTCTCAACTGCTGGCGCAAATGTGGCAGGCGGAAACCACGTTGGAACGCGAAAGCATCTTGCTCGAATTATTGGAGCTGATGCGCCCGCTGGCGCGGCAGGGAACGCCAAGGCCATCAGAGGGCGCACATCGCTTCGATGCGGTGCGCGATTATTTACGCGATAACCTCGCCGAACCGGTTCGCCTCGAAGAACTGGCCGCGCTGGCATCGCTGTCACCGTGGCATTTTCTGCGCAGCTTCAAGCAGCACTTCCACGTCACACCACATCAAATGCTGATGGCGTTTCGCTTGTTCGAAGCCAAGCAGCAACTGGCGCGCGGCGAAAGTGCTGCTAACGTCGCGGCTTCTGTCGGTCTCACCGATCAAGCCCATCTCACCCGCGCCTTCGCGCATCGCTACGGCA
Source organism: Pantoea sp. CFCC18179 (assembly GCF_059412405.1). Lineage (NCBI taxonomy): Bacteria > Pseudomonadati > Pseudomonadota > Gammaproteobacteria > Enterobacterales > Erwiniaceae > Pantoea > Pantoea sp. CFCC18179. The sequence continues at coordinate 109,880 of NZ_JBNBPM010000004.1, forward strand.
TTACGCCGGGGCGCTATCAGAAACAAGTTTTCCCTTCGCGCTAACCGCAATCTGCTACAAGCCTTTATCGGCGCGCTGCGGCACACTGCTGCGGAATGCTTATAAAGGAAGAGATTTATGTTTGCAGGAATATTGTTCGCGCTCGCGGCAGGATTGATGTGGGGACTGATTTTTGTCGGGCCGTTACTGATCCCCGATTATCCGGGCACCTTACAATCTGCCGGACGCTATGTGGCGTTTGGCTTGGTGGTGTTGCCGCTGACCTGGTTGGATCGCCGTCGTTTGCGCCAGCTGGCGCGCAAAGATTGGCTGGAAGCGCTTAAGTTGTCGCTGATCGGCAATTTACTCTATTACGCCTTTCTCGCCAGCGCTATTCAGCGCACCGGCGCGCCGATCTCGACCATGATTATCGGCACCTTGCCGGTGGTGATCACCGTGACGGCGAATATTTGTTATGGCCATCTTGAAGGGCGATTGCCGTGGCGCAAGTTGACGCCAGCGTTGCTGATTATTGCCGCAGGTTTAGCGTGTGTGAATGCGGCTGAGTTACAAACCCAAGGGCCCGACTTTGATTGGTCGCGCTATTTAACCGGTTTGTTGTTGGCGGTGCTAGCGGTGGCGTGTTGGACATGGTATCCGCTGCGCAACGGGTTGTGGCTGCGCGCGCATCCACAACATAAACCCTCCAGCTGGGCGACCGCACAAGGTTTGGTGACGCTGCCGCTGGCATTAGTTTTCTATCTATTAGTGTGTGGGCAGTTGCATTGGCAGCAGCCAGAATTCGCGCTGCCGTTCGGGCCGCAACCGCAACGCTTTCTATTATTAATGCTGGCGATTGGGCTGATTTGCTCATGGTTGGGCACGCTATGCTGGAATGCCGCCAGCCAACGTGTGCCGACAGTGATCATGGGGCCGCTGATTGTGTTCGAAACGTTGGCTGGTTTGCTGTGGACATTTCTCTGGCGCCAGCACTGGCCGCCGCTGCTCACGGCCATTGGTATCTGTTGCCTGATTATTGGCGTGATTTACGCGATGCGCATTAAGCCACAACCGCAAGTCACCGCCCTTTAACGAAGCTAAAATAGTGCGGCTGAACGGAATTCGGCGGCACTTTTCCCTGTATTTTTAAGAATTTGACCAGCCTCGCAACCACGCCTAATTGCTTATTACTGCGTTACACCCGCCTGCGTTATAACGATAATGCGAATTAAAGCTGCTTTTTTAGCCACTATTGGGCATATATACGCGCTCGTTAACCACATCAACGCGTGGCAATGCGTTTCTTCAGAGATGGTTATCCACTCTTAAGCTGTCATTTAGCCGTCTAAAGCGCAGACATTTGGCAATAAAGCACAGGCACAGAGCGCTAAAAACATGCATTCAGCCTGCTTTTTATTGCCGTTTGGCACTGAAGATAAGCACTGGAAAGCCACTTTATGCTTAAGGGAATGGGCCGATGTTCAGACAGTTTCCATCATTGTCAGATAAAAAATCATTAAGCGCAGCGATGATTAAGGCAGGTAAATTTAACTTATCTGGCGTTTTTTAATGGTTATTGTTTAGGAGTTATAACCTATTTTATCCGGATTATTCCTGGCGGCGAATGAGGTAAGAACTGCTACTTGCAGACAGGTCAGTGAATTTTAGATAACGCAGTAGATCCAATTAAAATTAGAGAGAGTGTGTGAGCGGTTACATGGCGTTGTTCATGAATGCTTAACAGAATTGTCTGCATTTAGTGCTGATGATTAATGTTGGTAAAGTAATAATCGAAGCGCCAATCTCAGGTTAATGAGATTGGACTTCGGCTAAATGGCTTGAATAGAGAGACTTTTGCTGATGTGAATCAATTTTACCGCAAAAAAGGAAGTAATTCCGCGATGATATTCATCAGGAAAAAATGGTGCGAATTGTTATAACGTGAACGCCGAATTAAATGATCTTCATATCTTCTGGTAAGAACAAATCTCAGCATTAAGTCAAATAACATCGGCCTTAATGGAGTTAGCGATTATCTGTTCCTGAAGGATAGTGATATACGCTGCGGCTAATATCCAACAAGCGACAACTACGACGCGTACCAATGTCGAAGGTGGTTTGCAGGAAGTTAACAGCCTGGCGCTTTTCATTCGTAGTGAAGAAGTTTTTCAGCACGCTTTGCAGCATTTCTTTATCGGAGCTCAGTGATTGCAGCTCGCGCGTGAGGTTAAGAAGCTGATCTTCTAGCTCCTTGATTTTGCGACCTTCTTCGGAAGAAAGACCAGAGAATTTCTTCTTCCAGCTATAGAAAGTGGCCTCGGAAATGCCTAGCTCCTCACAAATCTCCCTGACTTTCACTCCCGTTTCAGAAGCTTTAATGGCATTTGTGATTTGCTCTTCGCTATATCGTGACTTTCTCATAAATGCTATTACCTTTCTTATCAATTAGTGGATGAGAATTACTGTATTAATATCTGGCACTGCAAAAACACTATTAATGCAGTATTAAAGTGCGCGATTAGAATTGCGAGGGTTAAATTAAGATATTTAGAATAAATATCATCATGGGATAAATCTTATTTTATTCCCAATGGCGTTGAACGCCTTCCTGGCTTTAGGTTTTTGATATAAATTCATTCCATCCCAAATGCAGAAAAATACTACATTCATTGTGAATTCGGCATAACCCAGTTGCGTAAATATCGGGGTGTGCTAGTAAACTTTTGCTTAGAATTTAGGCTGAAATCGTTTACATCCACAGAGTTTCGCACCGGATATAATCAGAATTTTCCTGAATATATTATCTAATACCTGACGCGAATCTCATTTTTCGGACCAGTTTGGTTTGAAGTTCATAAATTAAGTCAGGCCCACTGAGCGCTTGTTAATTCATTTCAAGGACGTTGTACCGAAAGTTGTGGTAGTACGTAATACTAAGGATCAGTCAATGAAATTGAGCGTAATGTCGAATGCCGCCTGGATGATGTCTGAAAAGATTGTCTCCGTGTTCGGCGTCATATTTGTGACCTCCTACGTGGCAAAATCCTTTGGCCCAACCATCTTCGGCCAAATGGCGTTTTCGACCTCGCTGTTTTCGATGGTGCAAACCGTGGCGATTTTCGGCACGGAAACCATTCTGTTTAAACGCATCAGTAAAAGCGCGCCAAAAGGCCTACGCCTGATGACAGTGGCACGCAACATGCGCATGGTTTTGCTGTTGCTGACATCGCTGCCGGTGTTGATTTGGGTCTGGTACAACATGCAGGAGAATTTCCTCGCCTTTGCACTGGCCTCGTTTATTTCCTCGGTTTTTGTGACGCAGGATACCTTCAGTGTTTATAACAACGCGCGTTTAGCCTCGCGACTCAACACCATCGCCAACTCAGTCGGTTTGCTGCTGGGCTTCAGTTTAAGTTTCACCATTGCCTGGCTACATCTCAATCCGCTGTGGCTGACGGTGTCGATTGTGGCGGTCACGCTGGTGCCTTACGTCATCAAACGCTTCAACTTCTATCGCGAAAATCAGGACATCGCGCCGCCGCAGGATAAGCGCAACACCTATTGGCGCTATCTGCTGTACGCCGGATTGCCGCTGGCGATCTCCAGCATCTTTATCTCGGTGCAGGTCAAAGCGGCGCAGATGTTCTTAGCCGGTATCGCTTCGGCGCGTGACCTCGGTTTATTTGCCGCGGCGAATACTATTTCGGCTTCATGGATTTTCATCCCCGTGGCCATCATCACTTCCTGCTTTTCGGAAATTTTCCGCGAGCGTGGAGAAGCCGCCATCAAGCTCACCGCGCGGCTTAATGGCTATGTCATGGGTGTTTCATTGTTGTTGTTAGCGATGATCGCGATGTACGGCGAAAAAATCATCATCGCTTTGTATGGTCACGAGTACACACAGTCAGGAAGTCTCATTACGTTGTTGTCGTTAGCAACCTGCTTTTCGGCGATGGGCACTGTAGCGTATCGCTACATGGTCAAAGAGGGCGGGTTCAATTATCTGCTGAAGAAAATCGTTTGCCTGATGGTGATCAGTCTGCCGCTTTCATGGTGGCTGATTCAGGGCTACGGCATCATGGGTGCCGCCTGGAGCGTCTTCATCTCAGAATTGCTGTCCCTTACCGTAATGAATTACTTCTTCAAAAACGGCGTCATCCAAAAGATTCAAGTTTCCTCACTCAACTACAAAACCTACAAATGAGGTCCGATATGCTCAAGTTGAAAGATGAACTCAGAAGAAGTTTGCAGTATTTCATCAAGAAGATGCCTTGGTCTTACCAGGACCGGATTTACTATTTTCACAAGTTTCGCAAATTGCCAAACCTGCGTGAGCCAAAGGTCTTCAATGAGAAAGTGATGTACCGCAAATTCGTTCACGGCGATTACCAGATTTATGGTCGTCTGTCGGATAAATATTCGGTGCGCGAATACATCGCCGAGAAAGTGGGCAGCGAATACCTGATCCCGCTGGTGTATGAAACCAGCGATCCTAGCTCGCTGCACACGCTGCCACGCTGGAAAAATACCGTTATCAAGCCGAATCACGGTTCCAACATGGTAGAGATCCTGCTGGAAGAACCGGATGCATTGAAGAAACAGCAGATCATCAGCGATTGTCATCGCTGGCTGAAAACCGATTTCGCCAATGAAGCGCGTGAGATTCACTATCGCTACATTAAGCCGCGCATTCTGGTGGAGCAGTACATTGGCGATGGTAAAACTGCGCCAATTGATTACAAATTCCACATGTTCAACAAGCGCGATGGCAACTTTGAATATGTGTTGCAGGTGATCTACAACCGCTGCAATCCGCTGTTGTCGATGAATTTTTACGTCAACAACCTCAACGAGGCGTATCACAAAATTCGTGATACCGGGCTGGATGTGTCGAAACAAATGGCGCAGTTACAGCACGCGTTAGATTTAAGCAAAAAGCTGGCGAGTGATTTCGATTACGTCCGCGTGGATTGGTACATCGATGGCGAGCAGATCTACTTCGGCGAACTGACCTTTACGCCGGGTGCAGGATTGGTGACCGGTTTGGATCGGGGACTTAATCAGATGATGGGTGATATGTGGATTCAGGATCGTCGCGGTGCAAAGATACCGGGCGTCTCGGTGGGCGAAGTCGCGATTCCCGCCGTATTGAAGAAAATTTGATAATCACACAGCAAAATAAAAAACCCCGCAGATGCGGGGTTTTTTATTGGCGGCGATTAAGGCATCGGCCAATCGGTTGGCGTCTGGCTCATCACCTGAATAAAGGCGTTTTTGGAGATTTCCATAAAGTTGTGCAAATTCTCCATGCTCAAAGTAATACCGAGCAGGCCGGTCACGAACCAGCAAGACATGCCAACACCAATGCCACCGCACAGCAGCGCCATCACGTGATGACTGTTTTGACGCAGTCGAATTTTCATGGTGCTGGCGAAGAACATCATTACCGCACTCAGCAATTCCCAGCGCATAACAATCAAACTGGTGGTTAACGTAGCCATCTCTAAAGCCTCTTAAATCAGTGATATCCCCGACATTCGATCGACATCACTGGCGGCAAAGAAGGAAGGTCAGGGAGGCCCTTCTGGCCGTCTACGGCATAGTGGAAAGTGTGATTTGGCTCACATTATATCACTCGATTTTAAATTTTGAACAAAATTTATACCTGGTATGGTAGAAAATTTTTTATCGAAGCGAGATAGGTAATTGCGGGAGAAGGCGGGCAAAAAGAGGTGCGCCCGCGAAGGGCGCGCAGAAAAGGTCAGCTAACCGGGCAGCACTCGCCGGTGGTGCGCTGGGCAAAACTGTTCATGTTGTTGTCGGCGCAATCAAAACTCAGCAAGCGTGGACGCTGAATCATCGCCTGGCGGCGCATGGTGTGGCGATAGGCAGTTGGCGTTTGCGAGAACTGACGACGGAACACGCGCGAGAACGTCTGCTGCGAGTCATAACCGTACTGCATGGCGATATCGAATACCGGGCGTTGCGTCTGGCGCAGCGCTTCAGCAGCCAATGTCAGGCGGCGTTCGCGAATATAGCCACCCAGCGTTTGTTTCGTGACTGCACGGAACATACGTTGCAGGTGCCATTTTGAATAACCGGATTTTGCCGCGACTTCATCAATCGACAGCGCTTTATCCAGATTCTGATCGATCCAGTGAGTCAGTGAATGAATGATTTCCTGTTGCATCATAGCCTCATCCTTCTGATGGTTTTTTGCCTGGTGAGAAATTCGAAGTTTTGCTGGGGTGCGAGTATAATTCCTCAAGTTAACTTGAGGTAAAGGCCCTAAATGAAAAAAGAACGCAATTACCCGAAGCCGGTGCTGACGCCCGGTGAAGTGGCGAAGCGCAGCGGCGTGGCGGTCTCGGCGCTGCACTTCTACGAAACCAAAGGCTTGATTTTTAGTTCGCGTAACGGCGGCAATCAACGGCGTTATAGCCGCGATGTGTTGCGCCGCGTGGCGATTATCAAGATTGCCCAACGCATCGGCATTCCGCTGGCAACGGTCAGCGACAGTTTGAATCACGTGCCAGCCAACAAGCGCATGTCGACGCAAGAGTGGGACGCGCTAACCCAGCATTGGCGCGAAGAGCTGGATAAACGCATCGAAACCTTGACGCGGTTGCGTAACGATCTGGACGGATGCATCGGCTGCGGCTGTTTATCGATGCGCGATTGCCCGCTGCGTAATCCGGGTGACCGTTTGGGCGAGCAAGGTTCCGGCGCGGTGTTGCTCGATCCTGAACAAGACGAACAGAAGCGTTAAGCCCGCATCCGCTATACTTGCCGGGAAACATTTACCGGCAAGGAAAACCGCATGATCACCGTTCACCATCTGGAAAATTCCCGTTCGCACCGCGTTTTATGGCTGCTGGAAGAGCTGTCGGTGCCGTATCAAATCAAACGTTATCAGCGAGAAAACACCTTGCTGGCGCCGGATTCATTAAAGAAGGTGCATCCGTTGGGCAAATCGCCGGTGATCACCGACGGCAACCGGGTGATCGCCGAATCGGGCGCGATTCTCGAATATCTGCAATTGAAATACGACAGCGAGCACCAACTGGCACTAACCGATGAAGAGGAGCAGATTCAGGCGCGGTACTGGCTGCATTACGCTGAAGGTTCGCTGATGCCGCTGCTGGTGATGAAACTGGTGTTCGCGCAATTTGGCAAGAAGCCGGTGCCGTGGCTGCTGCGTCCGGCGGGCATCGCGTTAAGCAAAGGCATTCAAAAAGCGTGGCTGAATAAACAGTTGGCGTTGCACGGCAGCGTGATCGAACAGCATCTCAGCCAGCATCGTTTTTTTGCCGGTGCACGTTTTAGCATTGCCGATGTGCAGATGAGTTTCCCGCTGCTGGCGCTGCAAATGCGCGGTTCCCTGCGTGAAATGCCCGCCACCGCCCGCTGGCTGGAAACCATGCAGCAACGCGCCGCCTGGCAACGCGCGCTGGAGCAGGGCGGCCCGATTCAGTTTCAGAGTTGATTTGGTTGGTCACCATAACTGGCGACCCTACATTCTGCGGTTTTGTAGGGTCGCCATTTATGGTGACCAAATAACCCTAAACCAGAGCGCATCATCGCATTTATGCGCGCCTAAAACACAGCGTCCCTGGATTTGTCCTGCTCTACCCACGATTAGTAGTTGAAAACCCCATGCCAAACGCCAGATAATCGTTTGCCTTTTTTCCGCGCCCCTTTTTACGGATCGGAATACGCGGCGACGTAAACGTTTGCCTGGATTTTCAGCTTGAAAAACCGCCATCAGGGATCGGCAAAGGTGCGCCGTGCGGCGACTCACATCACAAAAAAATATTGAGGAATAACTATGTCTGGCGAATCGCGCCCGGCCAGTGGAAAACTGGACGCCTGGTTCAACATTTCAGCACGCGGCAGCAGCGTGCGTCAGGAAGTCTTAGCGGGCTTAACCACGTTTTTGGCGATGGTCTACTCGGTGATCGTGGTGCCCGGCATGTTGGGCAAAGCCGGCTTCTCACCGACGGCGGTATTCGTTGCCACCTGTTTGGTCGCCAGCTTTGGCTCAATCATCATGGGCTTGTGGGCCAACCTGCCGATGGCCATTGGTTGCGCTATCTCGCTGACTGCCTTCACCGCTTTCAGTTTGGTGCTCGGTCAGCACATCAGCGTGCCAGTAGCGCTGGGCGCGGTGTTCCTAATGGGCTTGTTGTTCACGCTGATTTCGGTCACCGGCATTCGTGCGTGGATACTCCGCAACTTGCCGATGGGCGTGGCGCACGGCACCGGCGTCGGTATCGGCCTGTTCCTGCTGCTGATTGCCGCAGACGGCATTGGCCTGGTGGTGAAGAATCCTGCGCCGGGCTTGCCGGTGGCGTTGGGCCACTTCGTCTCCTTCCCGGTGATCATGTCGCTGATTGGTCTGGCCGCCATTTTCGGTTTGGAAAAACGTCGCGTACCGGGCGGTATTCTGCTGACCATTATTGCGATTTCGGTTCTCGGGCTGATTTTCGATCCGGCCGTGACTTACCAAGGCTTGTTCGCCATGCCGAGCCTGAAAGATGCCAACGGTCAATCGGCGATGTTTAGCCTCGATATCATGGGCGCGTTGCAACCCGTAGTGCTGCCAAGCGTATTGGCGTTAGTGATGACCGCGGTATTTGATGCTACCGGCACCATTCGCGCGGTCGCGGGTCAGGCAAATCTGCTGGATAAAGATGGCCAGATCATCAACGGCGGACGCGCATTAACCACCGATTCGGTTAGCAGCATCTTCGCCGGTCTGGTGGGCGCATCGCCTGCGGCGGTGTATATCGAATCGGCGGCGGGTACCGCGGCGGGCGGCAAAACCGGTTTGACGGCGATTGTGGTCGGTTTGCTGTTCCTGGTGATTCTGTTTATGTCACCGCTGGCCTATTTGGTTCCTGCTTACGCCACCGCGCCTGCGCTGATGTACGTTGGATTGCTGATGTTGAGCAACGTCGCCAAAATCGACTTCAATGATTTCGTCGATGCGATGTCCGGTTTGCTGACCGCAGTGTTCATCGTGCTGACCTGCAACATCGTCACCGGCATCATGCTGGGCTTCGCTTCGCTGGTGATCGGTCGCCTGTTTGCTGGTGAATGGCGCAAGCTGAATATTGGCACCGTGGTGATTGCTGTGGCGTTAGTGGCGTTCTACGCGGGTGGCTGGGCCATCTAACGGCAAAGTGGATTAATCCCCAGATTTTTCTCTTTCTTGCTCTCGCCGCACATCGGGTTGCCCCGCTGTGCGGCGTTTTGTTTTACACTTTCCAGCGCAACAACATCGCTTTAATGAAAATGATTCGCCTAAGGAAAGCATGGAAATCTTCTTTACTATTCTCATCATGACGCTGGTGGTTTCCCTCTCCAGCGTGGCGGCACGTATTCTGCCGTTTCAAATTCCGCTGCCGCTGGTGCAAATTGCCGCCGGTGCGCTCCTCGCCTTACCGGTCTTCGGCTTGCATGTCGATTTTGATCCCGAACTGTTCCTCGTGCTGTTCATTCCGCCGCTGCTGTTTGCGGACGGCTGGAAAACGCCGATTAACGAGTTCCTGCATCACGGGCGTGAAATCATCGGGCTGGCGCTAGTGCTGGTGCTGATGACCGTGGTCGGCATTGGCTACCTGATTTACTGGCTGGTGCCGGGTATTCCGTTGATTCCTGCCTTTGCGCTGGCGGCGGTGCTGTCGCCCACCGATGCCGTGGCGTTGTCCGGTATCGTCGGGGAAGGTCGCATCCCGAAAAAAATCATGTCGATTGTGCAGGGCGAAGCTCTGATGAACGACGCTTCCGGTCTGGTATCGCTGAAGTTTGCCGTCGCAGTAGCGATGGGCACCATGGTATTTACCTGGGGCGGCGCCAGCGTCGAGTTCCTCAAAGTGGCGGTCGGCGGTTTGGTTGCCGGTGTGGCGATTTGCTGGCTGTACGGCCGCTCGCTGCGTTTGCTGAGCCGCTGGAGTGGTGATGATCCGGCGACACAAACCGTGTTGCTGCTGCTGTTGCCATTCGCTTCCTATCTGATTGCCGAACACCTTGGCGTGTCGGGCATCCTCGCTGCCGTGGCTGCCGGTATGACCATCACCCGTTCTGGCATTATCCGCCAGGCTCCGTTGGCGATGCGTTTGCGCGCGAATAGCGTGTGGCAGATGCTGGAATTTGTCTTCAACGGCATGGTGTTCCTGATGCTGGGCCTGCAACTGCCGGGCATTCTCGAAACCTCTGTCGCGCAGGCGAATGCCGATCCCAACGTTGAGCTGTGGATGCTGTTTACCGACGTGGTGCTAGTGTATGCCGCGTTGATGGTGGTGCGCTTCGGCTGGTTGTGGATCATGAAACGCATCAGCCAGCGCTTCCTGAAAAACAAGCCGCTGGAGTTCTCTAACTATTCGCTGCGTGAACTGCTGATTGCTTCTTTCGCTGGCGTGCGTGGGGCGATTACGCTGGCCGGTGTGCTGTCGATTCCGCTGTTCCTGAGCAATGGCGACGCCTTCCCGGCGCGTTATGAGCTGATTTTCATCGCCACCGGCGTGATTCTGCTGTCGTTGCTGGTCGGTGTGGTACTGCTGCCCATCCTGCTGCGTGATGTTGAAAAGATTGATAAAACCGGTCACCGCCGCGAGATTCAATTTGCGCGCGCGGCGATGGCGGGCGTGGCGATTGAAAGCCTGCACAAGATGGAACAGCGGCTGGAAACCGATACCGAAGAGAACATCGATCCGGAGTTGCTGAAGGAAGTGAGCCTGCGGGTGATTGGCAATTTACGTCGCCGTGCGGAAGGTAAAAATGATATCGAGCAGGCGCAGTTTGCCGAAAATCTGGAGCGTCGTTTCCGCCTGAATGCATTGCGTGCTGAACGTGCCGAGGTGTATCACCTGCGCGCGACCCAGGAAATTTCCAACGAAACCATGCAGAAGCTGCTGCACGATCTCGATCTGCTTGAAGCCTTGCTGATCGAGAAGGAAGAATAATCCTTTATGGGCGTCCCAACGGGCGCCCTTGCTTCAACGCACTCAACCTTCGTAGGGTCGCCATTTATAGTGACCGGAAAAGCGCTACAGAAGCCTTCTTGTCTCCATCACATCTTACACCGACAGCCGCGGCGCCTGATCCGGCCAATACTCACGACAACACTCAATCCACGCCTGCGCGCTGCGCGACAAGTAACTGCCTTCCCGCCAAATCAAGCCTAAACTCCATTGCAGCTCCGCCTCCAGCGGCAGCCACAGCAGCGATTGCTTATCCAGACGCTGACAAATCGGTTCAGGCAGAATCGCCAGCCCCATTCCCGCTTGCACCATCGCCGCCAGAAAATCCCACTGCGCGCTGCGCAACGCAATGTTGGGCGTCAGATGCAGGCGCTGAAAGGCTTTCATGATCTGACGATTAAGCGCGAACTCTTCATTGAGGATCAGCAGCGGATGTTGCGCCAATTCCGGCAAACCGACCTGCGTATGCTCGAGCCACATCTCGTTGCGCGGCAGCAGCACGCAAAGCGGATGGTGCATCAACTCCAGCGTATTCAGCGGCAATTCGGCATCGATCGGCAAGGCGGTGAGGGCGATATCCAATGCGCCGCTCAGCACCGCTTGCTGCGCCGTCAAACCGCCATATTCGGCAATTTTCAGCTGTACACCGGGATAGCGACGACGAAAGGCGGAGATCGACCCGGCAATCTGCATGCCGACCATTGGCGGAATGCCCAGGCGCAACTCGCCGGTTTTCAATTGGTTGATATCGCCGAGCTGTGCTTCGAGCTGATGAAATTCCTGCAAAATCGCCAATCCGCGCTGATAAACCGCCTGGCCGCTGTCCGTCAGATGCAGCTTGCGTCCTTCGCGCAGCAGCAAGGTGCAACCGAGCTCCTCCTCCAACTGACGCAGCATTTTGCTGATGGTCGGTTGCGTCACGTAGAGTTTTTCCGCCGCGCGGGTGAAGCTTTGTTGTCGCACCACTTCGGTGAAGTAGCGCAGCGCACGCACGTCCATAATCATTCCTTTTTGGCATAGTTTGAATGATTTTAATTCATTTCTTTCACAGTTTGGCGCGGATTTATACTAAGCCCTGAATTTATTACTGGGGAACAGGAAATGATGGCATTAAGTCCGCGCAGAACGGATCTGCTACAACGGGTATCGATTCCACTGCAACTGGTGTTGTACGTCGGGTTATTTATTTTTAGTGGCGAGCTGGTGAACTGGCTGCATTTGCCGCTGCCTGCCAATGTGGTTGGCATGGTGTTGTTGCTGCTGTTGATTATGACTGGCGTGGTGCCGCTGCGCTGGGTCAAAGCCGGTGCAAACTGGCTGCTGGCCGAAATGCTGCTGTTCTTTATTCCGGCGGTGGTGGCGGTGGTGAATTACAGCGATTTGCTGCGCGCTGAAGGTTGGCGCATCTGCGTGGTGATTGCGGTGAGCACGCTGCTGGTGCTGGCGTCCACTGCGCTGGTGGTGGATAAATTGTATCGCTTCGAACTGGCGCGCGCGGCACGTAAGCAGGCTGCTCATGAATGATTTACTGATAAGCCTGCTGTGTCTGGCGTTCACGTTGCTGATCTACTACATCAACAAAATGCTCTATCGCCGCTGGCGCACGCTGCTGTTGATGCCGTTGGTGTTAACGCCGTTGGTGCTGGTAGCACTGCTGCTGTGTACCCATGTCAGTTGGAAAAACTACATCGCGGAAAGTCACTGGCTGATTTGGTTGCTCGGTCCGGCGACGCTGGCGTTTGCCGTGCCAGTGTATGAAAACCTTGAAATCATTAAACGCCATTGGCTGTCGCTGAGCGTCGGCGTGCTGACCGCGACGCTGGTAGCGGTGTGCAGTTCAGTGTGGCTGGCGCGTTTACTGACCTTGCCAGAAAGCATTCAACGCAGTCTGGCGGTACGCTCGATCACCACGCCGTTTGCGTTGGCCGCGGCACAACCGATTGGCGGCCAGCCGGATTTAGTGGCCCTATTTGTGGTAATCACCGGCGTGTTTGGCATGGCGGTCGGCGACGTGCTGTTTCTGCGCCTCGCCATTAAACAAGGTGTGGCAAAAGGCGCTGGTTTTGGCGCGGCTTCGCATGGTGCCGGCACTGCGCGCGCTTACCAAATCGGTCAGCAAGAAGGCGTGGTGTCGAGTTTGGTGATGATGCTGTCTGGTGTGGTCACGGTGATTCTGGCGCCCTTGCTAAGCCACTTGCTGTGGGTGTCTTAACGCTGTTTTTGAGTCTGGACTCATAGCTGTGTGTTATCGCTTTGCTTACTGTTTGCGCACGCAAATAACAAGGAAGCGAGAATGAAAAAGTTCTACTTAGCATGTGGCCTAATGCTGGCTACCTCCGGGATTAATGCTGCTGAGCTCGGCATTAAAGGCAGCAGCGATTTTTTTTCTGCCGCCATCAATAGTGATAGAACCGCGTTAGGCGTGCAATTCGGCGCAGAGTATGTGAAGGGCGAGCAGCAGACGCAATTTATGGTTGCCAATGTCGGATATGGCGCGGCATTCGGGGCATTGCGCGTGGTGCCACGTGTTGGCGCGTTCTGGGCCGATCTGGATAATAATCATTCCTACAGCAGTGGCTTAAACGCTGGCGTACGTTTAATGGCGCCGTTACCCAAAGCGGGCGCAACTTGGTTGTACATCGATTACAGCCTGGCTCCAGACTTCGCCACTTATCATTTACATCATTTGCATCAGTTAGAGGCGGGCGTTTATTACCAACCAGCCCACTGGCTAACATTAAGTAGCGGCTACCGTTATTTATCGACCGATGGCAAATACGGGCAAAATGACCAACGTCTGATCGATGGCTTATTCATCGGTGCCGCCTGGCGTTTCTGATGCTCTAAACGGTCGTAACCGGCCGTTTTCCCCGCTGTAACCCATTTTTACGTAAAGCTTTCCAAATAAAGTTGTCTCAATTTGTCAGGCTGTTAACCTTGCCGCCGAATTAATTGTCCTTCATGGAGTGGAATCACATGTTTAAGCAACTTGTTACTGGAAGTGTATTGGGTCTGGCCCTGCTGAGCAGCGGCGCACAGGCAATCGAGGGCAGTGTTGACGTGGGTGAGCGCAGCACCAACCTGAACCTTGGTCTCGGAACCACTTCGCCTGGCTTGTTCCTGAAAGGCAACTGGCTGCGTAGCGATCACGATGGCAGCACTTATGGTTTGGGTCTGGGCTACAACATTGATGTCGGTGATTTCCGCATCGCGCCAACCGCGAAAGCGCTGTTCACCCATCCGGAAGATGGTAAAGATGGCTTCGGCGTTGCTGTGGGTGCCGGTGCGCAATATAACTTCAACAGCATGTGGGGCTTGTACGGCGAATACTACTACGCGCCAGAAGCGTTCTCTGATCACCTCGATAGCTATAAAGAAGCGTCAGGTGGCCTGAGCTTCACCCCGATTTCACTGCTCAACCTGCGCGTGGGTTATCAGTACATCGAACTGAACAACAAAGGCAGCCGCAAAGATAACGTACTGGTCGATGGCCCGTATGTTGGTGCGTCACTGCGTTTCTAATGGTTTGATTAGCATGAAAAAGGGCGACCAATTAGGTCGCCCTTTTTGTTAGGGTGCGGCTTGTCCCTCATCCCGGCCTTCTCCCACAAGTGGGAGAAGGGTAGGGGCAGCCCGCACAATCCCTAATGCGATTTACCCTGTGAAATCCCAATCCCGGTCTGCGAACGAATAAACTGCCCACGGAAGCGAGCGCGTTCCTGCGCACCGCGCGCGGAATGATCGGTAATCGAGAACAGCCAGATACCAATAAACGCCGCCAGCATGGAGAACAGCGCCGGATACTCATACGGATAAATCGGTTTCTCGTGCCCTAATACCTGCACCCAAATCGTCGGGCCAAGAATCATCAGCACCACCGCCGTAATCAATCCCAGCCAGCCGCCAATCATGGCGCCACGCGTGGTGAGTTTCGACCAGTACATCGACAGCAGAATAATCGGGAAGTTACAGCTGGCCGCAATGGAGAACGCCAGGCCCACCATGAAGGCAATGTTCTGCTTCTCGAACAAAATCCCTAAGCCAATCGCCACCGCACCTAGCACCAGCACGGTGATTTTCGAGATGCGTAACTCCTCGCGCTCGGTCGCCTGACCTTTGCGGATCACGCTGGCATACAAATCGTGCGACACCGCCGAAGCCCCGGCCAGCGTCAAACCGGCTACTACCGCCAGAATCGTGGCGAAGGCCACCGCCGAGATAAAGCCGAGGAACAAGCTGCCACCCACCGCATTTGCCAGATGCACCGCCGCCATATTGGTGCCGCCGAGCAGCGCGCCAGTGGCATCTTTAAATGCCGGATTAGCGCCAACCAGCAGAATCGCGCCGAAGCCAATAATAAAGGTCAGGAAGTAGAAGTAGCCCATAAAGCCGGTGGCCCAGAACACGCTTTTACGTGCTTCGCGCGCATCCGCTACGGTAAAGAAGCGCATCAAAATATGCGGCAAACCGGCGGTACCAAACATCAAACCGAGGCCAAGCGACAGCGCCGATATCGGATCTTTTACCAGCCCGCCTGGCTGCATAATCGCCGCGCCTTTGGGATGGACTGCTATCGCTTCGGTGAACAGCGTGTTGAAGCTGAAGCCCACGGTTTTCATCACCATGATCGCCATGAAGCTGGCACCAAACAGCAGCAGCACCGCTTTGATGATCTGCACCCAGGTGGTGGCTAACATGCCGCCAAACAGCACGTACAGCACCATCAAAATCCCGACCATCACCACCGCGACATGGTAATCGAGGCCGAACAGCAACTGGATCAATTTGCCCGCGCCGACCATCTGCGCGATCAGATACAGCGCCACCACCACCAACGATCCGCAGGCCGACAGCGTACGAATCGGCTTCTGTTCCAGCCGATAGGAAGCCACATCGGCGAAGGTGTAACGTCCCAGATTACGCAGACGTTCCGCAATCAAAAACAGAATCATCGGCCAGCCGACAAGGAAGCCGAGCGAGTAAATCAGCCCGTCATATCCTGAGGTGTAAACCAGCGCAGAAATACCGAGGAACGAGGCCGCCGACATGAAATCACCGGCAATCGCCAATCCGTTTTGGAAACCGGTGATATTGCCGCCCGCCGTGTAGTAATCGCTGCGAGAACGGGTTCGTTTGGAGGCCCAATAGGTGATGCCTAATGTTGCAGCAACGAACACCACGAACATAATGATGGCTTCATAGTTGGTGGCCTGGCGCTGCACCGCGCCGGTAATCGCATCGGCGGCGAACACACTGGCGGGCACCACCGCGAGGAAAATCGACAGCAGGCGCTTCATGATTTCACCTCGCTCAGAACCTGTTTGGTCAGGCGATCAAATTCGCCGTTGGCGCGCCACACGTAAATGCCGGTCAACACGAACGACACCACAATCAAACCGACGCCAATCGGAATACCGCGCGTCACGTTGGTACCGGCATGCAACGGCGTACCGAGCCAACCCGGCGCAAAGGCGATCAGCAAAATAAAGCCGACGTACAGCACCAGCATGATCGCGCTGAGCAGCAACGCAAACGCCTGGCGCTTGTGCACCAATTCCTGATAGCGCGGATTGCTCTCGATTTGTTGCCAGACAGCTTCCTGTTGGTTCAGGGTTTCGTTCATCACATTTTCTCCAGAGGCAAGGCGGCCAGCATACTCACGATTAAATGATTTAACTGGCTGAATATTCTAGTTTTATAAGTTGTGCGAACTCAGAACTACTTGGCATATAAGGGCGGCCAAATGGCCGCCCTTACAACAGAAGCCGATTACGGCATGGTGATGGACTGTTTCTCCTCCAGCAATTTCTCTACCACGCCCGGATCGGCCAGCGTAGAGGTATCGCCGAGATTGCTGGTATCGCCAGCGGCAATTTTGCGCAGAATGCGGCGCATGATCTTGCCGGAGCGGGTTTTCGGCAGCGAATCGGTCCAGTGCAACACATCCGGCGTGGCAATCGGGCCGATCTCTTTACGCACCCAATTACGGACTTCGGTGTACAGCTCTGGCGACGGCTCTTCGCCGTGGTTCAGCGTGATATAGGCGTAAATCGCCTGGCCTTTGATGCTGTGCGGAATGCCCACCACCGCGGCTTCGGCAATCTTCGGATGCGACACCAGCGCCGATTCAATCTCGGCGGTGCCGAGGCGGTGGCCGGAAACGTTCAGCACGTCATCGACGCGGCCGGTGATCCAGTAATAACCATCTTCATCACGGCGTGCGCCGTCGCCACTGAAGTAGCGGTTTTTGAAGGTGGAGAAGTAGGTTTGCTCGAAGCGATCGTGATCGCCATACAGCGTACGTGCCTGGCCCGGCCACGAATCGACGATCACCAGGTTGCCTTCAGTTGCGCCGTCCAACGCATTGCCTTCGTTATCGACTAATGCCGGCTGCACGCCAAAGAACGGCTTGGTAGCGGAACCGGCTTTCAGCTCAGTCGCGCCCGGCAATGGTGTGATCATGAATCCGCCGGTTTCGGTTTGCCACCAGGTATCGACAATCGGGCAGCGGCCATCGCCAATCTTGTTGTAATACCATTCCCACGCTTCCGGGTTAATCGGCTCGCCGACCGAACCCATGATGCGCAAGCTGCTACGATCGGTTCCTTCAATCGCTTTATCGCCTTCGGCCATCAAGGCACGAATCGCGGTTGGCGCGGTATACAGTAACGTAACCTTATGTTTATCAACCACTTCCGCCATGCGGCTGGGTTTCGGCCAGTTCGGCACGCCTTCAAACATCAGCGTGGTAGCGCCGCACGCCAGTGGACCGTAAATCAGATAGCTGTGGCCGGTGATCCAACCGACATCGGCGGTGCACCAGTAGACATCATCTGGATGATAATCAAACACATACTTAAAGGTGCTGGCGGCATACACCAGATAACCGCCGGTGGTGTGCAGCACGCCTTTCGGTTTGCCGGTGGAACCGGAGGTATAAAGGATAAACAGCGGATGTTCGGCATCGACGGCGACAGGCTCATGCTGATCGCTGGCCTTCGCCACTAAATCGTGCCACCACAAATCGCGGCCTTCGCGCCAGCCGGTATCTTTGCCGGTGCGCTTGAACACCACCACGTTTTTCACTGTGGTGACGTTGGGATTGTTCAGGGCATCATCAACGTTTTTCTTCAGCGGAATGCTGCGACCGGCGCGCACGCCTTCGTCAGCGGTGATGATCAATTTGGCGTTGGAATCCACTACGCGACCGGCGACCGCTTCCGGTGAGAAGCCGCCGAAAATCACTGAGTGCACCGCGCCAATGCGCGCGCAGGCCAGCATCGCCACCGCCGCTTCCGGCACCATTGGCATATAGATGGCAACCACGTCGCCTTTCTTCACGCCCAGGCTACCGAGTACGTTAGCGAAGCGGCACACGTCGCCATGCAGCTCGCGGAAAGTAATGGTTTTGCTTTCGCTGGCGTCGTCGCCTTCCCAAATAATGGCGGGATGATCGCCACGCGTCGCCAGATGGCGATCAAGGCAGTTGGCGGCGAGATTCAGCGCGCCGTCTTCATACCAGCGAATTGAAATATTGCCGGGGGCAAAGGAGGTGTTTTTCACTTTGCTATAAGGTTTAATCCAGTCGAGGATTTTGCCTTGTTCACCCCAAAAGGTGTCGGGATCGTCAACCGATTGTTGGTACAGCGCCGCATACTGATCGGCATTTATCAGGGCATTCGCTGCGATGGCAGCGGGTACGGGATGCTTGTGTATTTGGCTCATGGCTGACCTCCTTGAAGATGTTAATCATATGTCAATCAAAGGTTAATTGAAGCGCGTTCAAAAGCTTTGTTTCTGTTTTGTAGTCTGGATCACGACCTTTTAGCCAGCCATAAAATGGCTGAATCGCTTCTGACAAATGCATCCATAAATACAGCCAATTCTGCTGTTAATTCGCCAGCATGCCGGGATTGCTGTGCAAAAATCCAGCAAACGCACCCGGCCAGTTTTTACCCACTAATGCATAGCTATGCGGAAACTTATCGAATTAACACTTTTCATAACAGCGAGTTATAGCCGTTAACTCACCTCAGCATTTTATGCTACTAACCTGAATAAGATTTGCGCTATCCCGCCGGGGGTTGCATTTACCGTAGTGAAAATGGTACTTATCTCGGCCCTGTTCAGCAGGTATCAACTCAGATTGCATCATTTCGCAGGCGCAAAATGCTGGCACGGCAAGAAATGAAAGCAATCAACAATAACCCTCTATTTTATCGGGCTTTTGCTCACTTCCCTGTGTGACATTTCTTCTGCACCTTCGCAGCAGAGCAAGGGGTTTTTGACTTGAGGAAATAAGCGTTATGAAAGGTTTTAAGTTCACCCTCGCATGGCAGATTTTGCTAGCGCTGATTTTGGGCGTCATCGTGGGAACTGTGCTGCATAATCAGCCAGACGATCGTGAATGGTTAATCACTAACATTCTGACGCCAGCTGGTGACATCTTCATTCATCTGATCAAAATGATTGTGGTGCCGATTGTCATTTCTTCGTTGATTGTCGGCATTGCTGGCGTTGGCGATGCGAAAAAGCTCGGCCGTATTGGTGTCAAAACCATCATTTATTTTGAAGTGATCACCACCCTTGCCATTGTGGTCGGCATTACGCTGGCCAACGTATTCCAACCCGGCAGCGGCATTGATATGTCAACGCTGGCAACGGTGGACATCTCTAAATACGAAGCCACTACCGAAGCGGTGCAGGGTGCGCCTCACGGTCTGGTCACCACCATTTTGTCGCTGATCCCGCAGAACATCTTTGCCTCGCTGGTGAAGGGCGACATGCTGCCGATTATCTTCTTCTCGGTGCTGTTTGGTATGGGCCTGTCGGCGTTGCCGAAGGAACATCGCGATCCGCTAGTAACGGTGTTCCGTTCGATTTCCGAAACCATGTTTAAAGTGACGCACATGATCATGCGTTATGCGCCAGTCGGCGTGTTTGCGCTGATTGCGGTCACTATCGCCAACTTCGGTTTTGCTTCGCTCTATCCGCTCGCCAAGCTGGTGCTGCTGGTGTACGTGGCGATCCTGTTCTTTGCGTTCGTGGTACTTGGTGCAGTAGCGCGCTTCTGTAAGCTGCGCATTACTACGCTGATGCGCATTCTGAAAGACGAGCTGATTCTTGCCTATTCGACGTCCAGTTCCGAAACCGTGCTGCCACGCATCATGCAGAAAATGGAAGCCTACGGCGCACCGAAAGCCATCACCAGCTTCGTGGTGCCAACCGGTTATTCGTTCAACCTCGACGGTTCAACACTGTACCAAAGCATCGCGGCGATCTTTATCGCACAGTTGTACGGCATCGACCTGTCGCTGACCGATGAAATCATTCTGGTGCTGACGCTGATGGTGACGTCGAAAGGCATCGCTGGCGTACCGGGCGTCTCCTTCGTGGTGCTGCTGGCAACGCTGGGCAGCGTGGGTATTCCGCTGGAAGGTTTGGCGTTCATCGCCGGTGTCGATCGCATCATGGACATGGCGCGTACCGCCTTGAACGTGATCGGCAACGCGTTGGCCGTATTGGTGATTGCGCGCTGGGAAGACCAGTTCGACACCAAACAAGCCGCCGCATACGAGCTGCAAATGCGTACGCAAAGCGCCAGTTAATCTTAGGCGCTTAATCTGATCAAACCCGCTTCGGCGGGTTTTTTTATGCCCGCTGCGGACAGTTCTTATGTCTTCCTCATCAAGAACACGCTGTAATCTACACCCACTATAACCACCATTTGTTGTTTTGTGTGGTTATAGTGGGTATGATTCGGGTGATTCAGGGAGGGTATTTTGACTAGTGCTGAACTCATTAAGCTCCTGGAGAAAAATGGGTGGGTGAGGAAAAGGGTGAAAGGAAGTCACCACATTTTTAAAAAGAGTGGCATTAGCTATGCAATTGCAGTCCCTCATCCCACTAAAGACATGTCAACAGGGACGTTAAATACAATACTTAAACAAATGTGATGGCAGGCGCGCGCGGCGCGCCTGAATTTCGGATAGTCATTTCTTAAGTGCTTTGCACGCAATAGGAACCCAGCTAAAGCTGGTGGGGGTTACAAATGAGATTTCCCATTTATATTCACAAAACTGAGAGTGGCACTTACTCCGGATTTGTACCTGACGTGATCGGGTGCTACTTCGCTGGCGATACTTTTGCGAACACCATTCAGGATGCAGCAGAAGCGATAGATGCTCATGTTGAGTTTACTGTCGATGAAGGTGGCTCCATTCCGCAGGCTAAATCCTTCGATGATTATCTTGATCATGAAGATTGTCAGGGAGGCGCATGGGCTTATGTGGATGTCGATCTCAGCAAGTATGAAGGGAAGGCTGTGAAGTTAAACATCACCATTGCCCAGAATTTGTTAGCGCGCATTGATCGCTACGTCGAGAAGCATCGGGAGTATGGTTCAAGGAGTGGATTCTTAGCCGAGTTAGCGCGCAGGGAATTAGCCAAATCATAAACCGCATCATCAAACCATAAGCCTGCTTGTGCAGGCTTTTTTGTGCCGGTCAGTCAGCAAAAATCATTCTCACTGGAGTAATTAACAATTCCATATACTATATGGTTTTTAGAATAAATAATTCCATAGCAGGAGCATGCCATGAACATCGATCTTAGCCAGATGATCACCGAAGGTCGTAATCCCGCCAGTCAGAACATTGATGAACTCGCCACTGAAGCGATGCTGCGTGTGATTAATGATGAAGACAAAAAAGTGGCGCTGGCGGTGGAAGCCATCGTGCCACAGATTGCGCAGGTGGTGGATGCCATCACGG
The DNA here is from genome assembly GCF_059412405.1 of Pantoea sp. CFCC18179. NCBI lineage: Bacteria > Pseudomonadati > Pseudomonadota > Gammaproteobacteria > Enterobacterales > Erwiniaceae > Pantoea > Pantoea sp. CFCC18179. Next base: position 131,616 of record NZ_JBNBPM010000004.1, read on the forward strand.
CGGCCTTCTGCCAGGGCGGACGTCTGATCTATTGCGGCGCAGGCACTTCAGGCCGTTTAGGGATTCTCGATGCCAGCGAATGCCCGCCGACTTTTGGCACGCCGCGCACGCAAGTGGTGGGTTTGATCGCTGGCGGCCATACCGCGATTCTGCAAGCGGTGGAGAACGCCGAAGATAACGTCGAACAGGGCGCGCAGGATCTGCGTGATATCGGCTTCAATGGCAACGATGTGTTGGTGGGGATTGCCGCCAGCGGGCGCACACCGTACGTGCTCGGCGCGCTGGCCTACGCACGCCAGCAGGGCGCGTTTACTGCGGCGTTAACCTGCAATCCCAACAGTCCGATGTCGCAAGCGGCGGATGTGGCGCTCACGCCGGTGGTCGGCCCGGAAGTGGTCACCGGCTCATCACGCATGAAAGCCGGTACTGCGCAGAAGCTGGTGCTGAATATGATCACCACCGGCGCGATGATTCGCAGCGGCAAGGTGTATGGCAATCTAATGGTGGATGTTGAAGCCACCAATCAGAAGCTGGTGCAGCGCCAAATCAACATCGTGAAACAAGCCACCGAATGTGATGATGCCACGGCGCAGCAAGCGCTTTCCTCATGTGGCGGACATTGCAAAACCGCGATTGTGATGGTGCTGGCAGGTTTAGATGCCGCCGAGGCGAAATCCCTGCTGAACCAGAATAAAGGCTTTATTCGTCAGGCATTACGCGATGCAGGAGCACAATAATGGCCGCCATCACCGAAGGATTGCTGCGCGATATCCTGCACGCGGTGGGAGGCGCGCGCAACGTGGTGCAGTGCGGTAACTGCATGACGCGCCTGCGTTTGACGTTAGCGGATGCCACGCAGGTGGATAGCGCGAAACTGAAAACCTTACCTGGCGTGCTCGGTGTGATCGACAGCGATGCGCAATTGCAGATCGTGCTCGGTCCCGGCAAAGCGCAAACGGCGGCAGAGAAAATGCAGCTGCTGCTTAACGATGGCGATCAACCGCCAGCGCCACGCGATTTGCACAGCATTGCCAGCGCGCAGAAGCAGCAGATGAAGGCGAAACAAACCAGCGGATTGCATCGTTTTCTCTCCTGCTTCGCCACCATTTTTACCCCGCTGATCCCCGGTTTTATCGGTGCCGGTTTGTTGCTGGGGTTTGCCACCTTGATCGAGCAGATCTTCCACCTTAATCAACCCGGCGATCACGCGCGTTGGCTGCTGGACACCGTGGCGTACATGAAAGTGTTCGGCAAGGGGCTGTTCACCTTCTTGAGTATTTTGATCGGCTATAACGCGCAGAAAGCCTTTGGCGGCACCGGCGTCAATGGCGCGATTATCGCATCGTTGTTTGTGCTGGGTTACGTGCCCAAAGCCACCGTCGGCTATTACAGCGGCATGGAAGATTTCTTTGGCATGGCGATCGATCCGCGCGGCAATATTATCGGCGTGTTATTGGCGGCGATATTTGGCGCGTGGATTGAGAAACAGCTGCGCAAAATTATTCCCGATAATCTCGATATGATCCTGACATCGTTGCTGACGTTATTAATTACCGGCGCGGTGACTTTCATGGTGATTATGCCGATTGGCGGCGAATTATTTAAAGGCATGTCGTGGTTGTTCATTCATCTCAATAATAATCCGTTTGGCTGCGCCATTTTGGCCGGATTATTTTTAATCGCGGTGATGTTCGGTATTCATCAGGGCTTTATTCCGGTCTATTTCGCGCTGATGGAAACGCAGGGCTTTAATTCGCTGTTCCCAATTTTGGCGATGGCCGGAGCCGGGCAGGTCGGCGCGTCGCTGGCGTTATGGTGTAAAGCCGATAAACATTCGCTGCTGCGTCAACAGATTAAAGGCGCGATTGTGCCGGGCCTGTTGGGCGTGGGTGAACCGCTGATTTATGGCGTCACGCTGCCGCGCCTTAAGCCGTTTATTACTGCGTGTTGTGGCGGCGCACTCGGTGGTTTCTTTATCGGACTGGTGGCGTGGCTGGGACTGCCAGTGGGGATGAATACCGTGTTTGGTCCATCGGGATTAGTCACCTTGCCGCTGATGACTTCTTCACAGGGCATCTTCGCGGGCATGGCGGTGTATCTCGCCGGGCTGATTGTGGCGTGGGTTGGCGGTTTCGCCTTTACCTGGTGGGGCGGCACGCGCGGCGTTGATTTAAGTTAGCCGCAACGGTTTTCGTAGGGTCGCCATTGATGGCGACTTGGGCGTCGGTGCCGCGTTTTTAGGTCACCATAAATGGCGACCCTACGAAATTCCGCTGCGCCCGGGTTAGAACCATTTATGGTCTGCTAAAGTGTGATTGATGTCACATTTTTTGCATAAGCCGTATCGCTTAGCTTGGTACTGAGGCTTTTCACGTTAATGGGCCATCTGTAAGTAAAGCGTTAGGAAAAAATAAAGGGTTTATTAACGAGATACAAAGCTAGCACTTAACTTAACGCTGGCCTTTATTTATTTTGAATATCCATCCCGCATCGCATTTATTTCTCCAATATGACAATAGGTTAGCGATAATTCCCTTTTGCGTCTTGTAGCAAAAAAGTCTATACCTAAGCCCAACAATAAAATGCGATAACAACAGTTCCATTCCTTTTTCGCTGCACCGTACTTTCTTCACACAGGCTTCAAATAAATTGCTTACCGGGATGGGTGTAATTGCTGCCGTTTTATCCCCTCGCGATGAATTTAACGCTGTTGGCTAACAGCGTGGACGCTTTACGCCCATTGGAGGAAGTATGAGGTTCAGATTAAATCCGATCGCTTTGAGTATTTCTGCTGCACTTGCGCTGTTTTATCCGTCAATCAATGTTCAAGCGGTAACGTTGGGCAATTACACACCACAAGCCAATGACAATCAGGTCGGCGCGCAGCCAAACAGCGTTAACGGTGTTGGCAGCACAGAAACGCTGACCGGCAGTGCCACCTCAATTGCGCCCGGAACCGATGGCGCCGTCACCACCACCTTAGGCCAAGTCGCGATCACCTCCGGCGCGGAATTCCTCAATCAAACCCGACTCGATCCCGGCCCGCAAAACTTTGCCATCGCAGTTCCCGATCCGACCACTGGCGGCAACACCACCTTCCAGGTGTACAACTCGGCCAGTTTGGTGGCGCAGGCTCCGGTGACATCCAGCACCAGCGTGCCGGATATCCAAAATGTCAATGGCGACCAATATATCGATGCGCGCATCGCCAATGTCACCAACGGCGGCACGCTTAACGTCAATATCGGCCAGGCTAACGCTAACAGCAGCGCCACCAGCAACAGCTGGAGTATGGCGGCCAAGCAAACCACCTTGTTCCAGGTGAACAGCGCGAGCACGTTGAACTGGGATTCCAACAACCGCATCAACTTCTTTGGCAGTGTGGCACAGGCCAATGGCGCGACGGCCACGCAAACTTATCAGGTGCAGAGCGTCGCCACTTACAACGGCAGTTTTAGCGTGCAAACGCTGGATGGTAAAAGCAACAGTTTCACGGTCACCAACGCCAGCCAGTTGCAGACGTATAACAACTGGCTGATTAGTCAACTGCAAGCCGGTAATCTCAGCACCAGCAACTACCTGACAGAGTTCAATAAAGCGGTCAGCGTCAGCAATCAAAATATCGTTTACAACGTCAGCGCTACGCCGCCTGATGAAGTGACGCAGCCGATTGGCAATCGCATCGTGGTCAATGCCGATGGCGCAGGTTCAACGGTGCACCTGGCAGCCGGAAAAACGCTGGAAGTGAACGGCGCAACCGGCGGCGCGGTGAAAGCCTCCAACGGCGCGCAAGCGGTGATTGATGGCAAACTTGCCAGCCGTGGCAGCGCAGCTAACAGCGGCACCGCGCTGGTATTAGCGGATGGCAGCAGCGGCAGCACCAGCACCACCGGCGTGATAAATGGCGGCTTCCTTAATCGTGTGGATGGCACCGGCATTGGTTCAACCGGTTACGGTGCCAATGGCGTGCTGGTACAAAGCGGCAGTACCTTCGACAACAACGGCATCGTCAACTTCGCCACCACCGGAAGCAACACGCCATTTGGCGTCGCCGGAATTCGCCTCGATGACGGCGCCAGCGCCAATAACCACGGCAATATCAACGTCGGTGTAAACGGATCCAGCGCACGCGGCACCGCATCGGGCGTGTTGCTGACTGCTGATAACGCGAACTTCAACAACAGTTCGGGCGGCCAGATTTACATTGGACGCGGCCCGCAAAACAGCCTGACCGATAATGTTGCTGATACCGCGATGAACCAAAGCGGCTTAACCAGCGGCATCGCGCTGGTCGCCAACGGCACGGCAACCAATGAGGGCAATATTACCATTGGTTCAAGAGTGCAAAACGCGGCGGGGATGTCGGCGGCCGGCGTTAATGGCGGCACCTTGATCAACGCCGGTACTATTGATGTCAACGGCGCGGCGGCCAGCATTCCGCGCGAGAACGTCGGCATGTTAGTAACCAACAGCAGCGGCATGATCAATAACGCAGGCACCATCAATCTTAACGGTGTGAATGGTACCGGCTTAAAAGTATTGGCAACCAATGGCGGCACCGCCTCCGCTAATTCTACCGGCACGATTAACGTGGCAGGCGGCGCCGATCCTGCCAGCGGCACGCGTAACTTTGGCGTGTGGGTGGAAGGCCAGGGCAACGGCACTGCTACCGCCACCATTGATGGCCCGGTAAATCTCAGCGGCAATGGCGCAATTGGCGTGCACGCGCGCGGTAACGCCACGGTGAATGTGGCGCAAGACGCCATTCCGAGTTTCACCTCCGGCAGCAACCAAATCGCCTTCTTCGCCTTTGGCCCGAATGCGCGCATCAACGTGGCGGGCAACAATCCGTTTGACGTCACCACCACCAACTCCACGCTGTTCCGCGTTGAGCAGGGCGCGGATTTTAATGGCAGCAACTTGTCGCTCACTGCCTCTGGCGCGGGTTCGACCGCAGTGAATGGCAGCGGCGGTGCTGGTACTGAAGTGTTTACCCGCAACGCCACACTGAATGTCAGCGGCGCGGGCGCCACCGGCGTCAACATTGAAGGCGGCGCCAGCGGCACCATTGATGCCGCCACCAATATCAATCTCACCGGCAATAACGCGATTGGCGCGATTGTCGATGGGCAGAAGCATGCGTTATCTGGTGCCAACAGCGGCGCGCCGGTCAGCAGTACCACGCTCAATTCCGCAGCGGCACTAAACTCTTCGCAAAGCGGCTTGATCGGCTATCTGGCGCGTAACCGAGCGCAGTTGACCAATAGCGGTGATATCAATTTCAGCGGCGCGAATGCGACGGGCATCCGCGTTGAGAGCGGCGCAACCGGCACCAACAGCGGCAATATCACAATTAACGACGGCGGCACCGGCATTGTGGTCAACAGCAATGGGAGCACTGCGGCGACCACCGCTAACAACAGCGGCAACATCAATGTTAATGGCGGCAGCACTGCCAGCCGCAGCCGCGGCGTTAGTGCCAGCGGGAATCGCGCGGTGGCGAATCTCAATAATGGCACCACGCTCAACCTGAACGGCACTGGCGCGATTGGCGCTGAAGCGTTGAACGGTGCGCTGGTGAATGTCGGCAACAGTGCAACGCCGGTGTTTAATAACAGCGATCAAATTGCGTTTCACGCCGCGGGCAGCGGCTCGCGCATCAGTTCGGCGGCCAACGCGTTAGACATCAATAGCAATGGTTCAACCGGCTATCGCATTGATGATGGCGCCGCGCTGAGCTTCACCAATCCGACCACCTTGACCTCCAGCGCCAGCAACAGCACCGGGGCAATTATCTCCGGCAGCGGCAGCAGCCTGAACAGTCGTAACGCCAACTTCACCGCCAGCGGCCAGGGCAGCACGGCGATCCGTGCCGAAGGCGGCGCCAACGCCACGCTCGATAGTGGCAGCAGCATCAACCTCAGCGGTAGCAATGCGGTCGGCGTGCTGGTGAATAATCTGCGCACCGATCTGAGCAATGCGCTGGATGGCAGTTCCGCCGCCACCAGCGTCACCAGCAACGGTAACGTCAACGGAGCAGGCAGCGGCGCGATCGGTTTTGACGTCACCAACGGCGCTAATCTGGTGAATAACGGCGCGGTGAATCTTACCGGCAGTAATAACATCGGTATCCGTTCGCGCGCCGGTAGCACGCTCACTAACAATGGCACGGTGAATGTCGCCAATGGCACTGGGCTGGACGTCTCTGGCAACGGCAGCACGCTGGCAAAAGGCGGCGCGATCAACGTCGATAACGGCGTTGCGGGCGTGCGCATCAGTGATGGCGCACAGCTGGCGTTGACCGGCAGCGATACGGTGATCACCACGCGTGGCAATGCGCACGGCATTTTGCTGGATAGCGGCGCATCGGCGTTAAGCGCCAGTGATGCCACCATCAATGTGCTTGGCAGCGGCAACGGCATTGAAAACCGCGCTGAACTGAGCAACGTCGGCCTGAGTAATCTCACCATCAACGTTGGCGACGGCAACGGTATTCGTACCGCCGTGCCGTTCGATCCGGCTTCCACCGTGACCACCAATGTGTCGGGCAGCGGCACTGGTTTGAACATTGCTAATGCCGATGGCAGCACCACCAACGGTAATTTAACTCTCGGTTCCGGCTATCAGTTTAACGTTACTGGCGCAGGCGGCACCGGCATCCGCGCCAATACCACTGGCAATGTGACTACCGCCGCCAACGTGAATATCGACAACGCAGCGGGTGGTTCGGCGCTGGTATCCAGCACCGCAGGCACCATCGTGAATACCGGTACGTTCACTTCCAACAGCTTGACCGCGCCGGTGGTGGATTTGCGCGGCGGCAAAACGGTGTTCGAGAACTTTGGCAACATCATCACTGCTAATCCACAAACCGTGGCGGTAGCGGGCAGCAATGCTGATGATGAAATCCTGCTGACCGAAGGCGAAGTGCAGGGCGACATCAATCCCGGCGGCGGTTCGGATACTTTCCGCTGGACCGGTGGCACGCTCAACGGCAGCCTGACGATGGGCAATGACAACAACAATTCGGCGTTGGTGAGCAATGTCGATCTCGGCACCACTTACCATCTCACCAGCGGAAGCGGCACCGGCAATACCTTAACCTTCAATCAAATCAATTATCGCGGCGGCAGCTTCAGCGCCGACGATCTCAGTAAAGGCGTCAACCTCGGCAGCGGCTGGAGCACCATCAACTTCACCAATACGCAATGGACCTTAACCGACAACCTGCAACTGGCGCACAGCACCGTCAACGTGGATGCCAACTCCACATTGTTCGCCGGTGATAATGTGCATCCCACCTTGTCGGGCGGCACCGCGGATTCGCTGGTGGTGAACAACGCCGGTACGCTGGATCTCACCAACGGCGCGGGTTCGCCGGGCAATACGCTGGATATCAACGGCTCGCTGGCGTCGAGCGGCGGCCAGGCCAATCTGGTTACTAACCTCAACAGTGGCGGCGCGTTGAGCAATCAGTTCACTGACCACCTTAACGTCACCGGCAATGCCACAGGCACCACCTTGTTAAACGTCAATCTGGCGCAGGCCAGCACTGGCGCGCTGACCGATCTCAATCGCAACGGCGGCGTGGAAGGCAATGAGGGGATTTCACTGGCGCAGGTTGGCGGCAATGCCAGCGCCAATAGCTTCGCGCTGAAAGATGGCTATCTCGCTGCGGGGCCGTGGCAGTACCGGCTTTACACCTTTGCGCCGGGCAGCAGCGATCCGAATCAGCGTTTAGTCAGCGGCAGTGGCAACAATTACTGGGATTATCGTCTGGCGAATTACTACGTTTGCGAGAATAGCGCCGATTGCCAGCCAACCTTTGTCACAGATGCGTTTGGCACGCCGCACAGCTACGATTCGCGTCCAGCGGTGGTGCCGCAAGTACCGTCTTACGTTTCTGCACCGGTTGGTTTGGCTTATTACACTGCGGCGATTATCGACGATCTGCATAAGCGTCTCGGCGAACTGCGCCATGAGCAAACGCGGCCAGAAGGCGACGGTGGCGAGATGTTCGTGCGCTATATCGGTTCGAACCTCAAGTACAAAACCGATCAAAGCTTCCGCGATTATGGCTATGACTTCGACCTCGATTACAGCGCGGTGCAGGTCGGCGGTAATTTGCTGCGTCTGGATGGCGAAAAAGACAGCCTGCGCGGTGGCTTAGCTTACACGCGCGGTAACACGCGCATCCGCCCGCACGCCGCCGACGGTTACAGCAGCACCACCTTCGACAGTGACAGCCTGGCGTTGTACGGTACCTGGCAGCGCCAGAGCGGTTTCTATCTGGATGGCGTGTTGTCGTTTGACTGGCATCGCGGCGAAACCGATACCGCGCGTACTCAAGAAGTGGCGAAGTTGAAAGCGCACGGCTGGACGGCATCGCTGGAGAGCGGCTATCCGTTTGAATTGGGTGATGGCTACAAACTCGAACCGCAGGCGCAGTTGATGTACATGAAGTTGAATATGAACGACTTCACCGATGAAGATGGCAACAAAGTGCGTTATGGCGATTACAAGCAAACCATCGGCCGCCTTGGCGCGCGTCTTGATCGTACCTGGACAGATGACAGCAATCGCCAATACACGCCGTATCTGCGCGCCAACTATTACAAAGGTTGGGGCGGTACGGCGAGCACCAACGTGTCTTCGGTGGATAATCCGGCGTTTGGCGGCACCTTCAACAGCGGGCATTTTGGTCAGATGTGGGAAGTGGGCGCGGGCGGCACGGCGACCTTGCAGAAGGATGTGTCGCTGTACGCGGAAGCTGATTATCGTAAAGAGATCGATGGCAACGGTGCCAAAGGTTGGCGCTATAACGTCGGTGTCCGTTGGCAGTTCTAATAATTTGTAATGTCGCCATTTATGGTGACCGCTGAAATACAGGCATAAAAAAACGGATGGTTTGCACCATCCGTTTTGCATTACATCATGGCTTACTCAGACGTTAGATTGCCTGATACTGCTCGTCTTGCAGGTTTGCAGCCGCAACGGTGCTGGTTGCAATACCTGAAGTGGTGGTTACAGAAAGATCCGCCTGAGAGAGATTCAGGCTAACCGGCTGTGCTTCTGCTTCAACCTCTTTATCCAGCAAGGTTTCTTGCGCATCGCCCAGCAAATCTGCACCCAAGATATCAAACAGGTTGATCTCCTCGTTTTTGCTAGCAGGCGCAGGTTCACCGATCTGGAAGGTAAACACTTCGCTATCGACACCGTTCACACGGGCAATCACGCTGTATTCGCCATCTTCAAAGCGGCTGTCCACTTCGAGATACCATTTACCGTCGATGGTTGCGCCAGTGAAGCCCAGTGAGCGGCCATCGGTGGTCAGCAATTGCACGGTGGCATCTGGCGCTGCTTTGCCATACAGCACGATGCTGTTGTCGTTGATTGGATCACCGCCAGAAGGCTGCGAGTTATCGTAATCAAAGTAGCGGCCGGTGATGGAGTCGATAGAGACAATATCGGCGTTTGCATCCGCTTCAACGGTGAATTCGCGAGCAAACAGACCTTCTTTGTACTCTCCTTTCACAGTAATGCTGTGCGCGCCATTGGCGAGAGCCAACTGGAACGACCAGGTGCCATCTTGCGCTGTCAGCACGCTACCCACCAACTGACCGTTGTCGTAGATTTCCAGCACGATGTTCTGAGCAGCCAGACCGCGCAGTAGTGGCGTTGCATCATTGGTCACTTCTTGATGACCAATAAACGCTTCACCAGTTACATCGTTATAAGCACCAAAGGTGATGTTGTACTCTTCCGGACTCGCCAGCGAGAAGATCAATTTCGGACCAGTCGCACCATTGGCACTGGATGCCACGACTTCGTGACCACCCGCGACCAACGGTTCAGTGGTCTGGAAGCTCCAGCGACCATTTTGATCGGCCAACGCGCTACCGACGATGTTGCCATCAATCGCAATGGTCACCAGAGAACCGGCTTGTGCAACACCATTAAATACCGGCGTATTGTCAAAAATGTTGGCGTTATAAGCGAAGCTTTCAATGCCGCCATACTCGCTGATACCACCGAGCACTACCGGCGCGGCAACTTGAGTCGCAATGACTTCGAAATTGAAACCTGCGCTAGCATTACTGCTGCCTTCACCAACGGTAATCACGTGATTACCCAGCGAGAGCGCCGTGGCAGGTTTAAATGTCCATCCACCATCACGATCAGACATGGTTGAACCGATTTCCTGGCCGTTATCGAAGATGTGCACTAGAGAGTTGGCAGGAGCGCGACCATGCAAACGTGGTTGGTTATCATCAGTCTGACTGTTTTCTTTCAGTACGCCGGTATTGAAGAATTCATCAACTACTTGAGTGATAACGAATGGGTTTTCTGGTTCAACTGGGACTTCTGGCGCCGTGATCACGAAATCAAACTGGGCGCTAACGTTGTCGTTGCCCACTTTCGCTACGATGCTATGCGCACCGGCTGCCAGCGGATCGGTAACGTTAAAGGTCCAGCTGCCATCACGCATACTGGTAACAACAGAACCAATCTCTTTATCGCCTTCATACAGACGAACCAGCACGCCTTTCGGGCCTTGACCGCGCAGTAATGGCGTGGTGTCCTCAGTTGAGTTGTCACCGGTTTTTTCACCAGAATTGCTGCCAACAAAGTTGATACTTACCGGAACTTTAATGGTGAAATCATACGCTTCAGTTTCGCTGCCATTGCTGCTCTTAATGACAAAACTGTGTTTACCGTTTTCCAGGTAGGCTGGATTAACCGGGGTGAACTCCCAGTAGCCAGAAGCAGACACACGACGTTCGCCGATTTTCACCCCGTTATCGAAGATCTGTACCAAACTGTTTGGCTCGGCGTTACCGATAAACCGTGGCGTATCATCATCGGTGGTTGAGTTCTTCTTAATCAGACCTCGTTGCTGGCCGGCATCATCAATGACCAACTCAATTTCTGGCACCTGCGGCTTAACAGCTTCCGGTGCCGTGATGGTGAGGGCAACAGGCGCGCTGGCGGTGCCTTGTGCAGTTTTAAAGACAAAGTTGTAGCTGCCATAGTCCAACTCTGGCGTGATGCTCCAGATACCACGAGAATCAGCCACGGTTGAGCCAACTAACTGTGCGCCGTTGTACATGTAGATCACAACATCAGCACCTGAGCGACCAGAGAAACGCGGGGTGGTATCTTGGGTGGTGTCACCAAAAATGCGCTCATTCCAGCCATTGGTGTCTTGATAAATACCCGTAACGTCAACCGGCTCAGCATCATTAGTAATGATAGTTAGCGGGAATGGCTTGGTAGCTGAACCTTCCCCGGCTTTAAATACCAGGTTGTAACTGCCCGCTGTCAGGGTTGGTGTCAGGCTCCAGCTTCCCCATGCATCAGAGGTGGTTGAACCAATCTCTTTTTCGCCATTAAACAAACGGATCACTACATTCGCGCCCGCTTTGCCGTGGAAATATGGCGTGGTGTCTTTGATGGTCGAGCCAGGTGACAGATAACGGTTGTAACCGGCTGAATCTTCCTGTGCACCCCAAATCTCGATTGGCTGCGCATCGGCTGAAGCGATGGTCAGCGCAAACGGCTTGCTGTCAGAGCCTTCACCCGCTTTGAACACCAGATTGTAGCTGCCCGCTGGCAGGGTTGGCGTCAAACTCCAGTAGCCCTGAGAATCCGCTACTGTAGAGCCAATCTCTTTATCACCGTTAAACAGGCGAATCAGCGTATTAGCACCGGCTTTGCCCATAAAGCGTGGCGTGGTGTCTTGTGTGGTTTCACCTGATTTGATCGGTTTGTAATTGTAGCGATCGGAATCATCAATCACATTGGTGATTTCGATTGGCTGAGATTCTGCCAGCGTGATGTTCAACAGGAAAGGTTGAGTGGCTACGCCTTCACCGGCCTTAAACACCAGACTATGGCTGCCCGCGCTCAGGGTTGGCGTAATGCTCCAGTTGCCCCAGGCATCAGAGGTGGTTGACGCAATAACTTTGTCGCCATCAAGCAAGCTGATCAGCGTATTCGCTGCGGCTTTACCGTCGAAGCGTGGCGTGGTGTCTTGAGTCGTGTCGCCAGAACGCAGCGTTTTTGGCACGTAAGGGTTGTTGTTATCGTAAACAAATTCAACCGTTACTGGCACTTGAGGGACTTCAGGCTCAACTGGCACTTCAGGCTCAACTGGGACTTCAGGCTCAACTGGGACTTCAGGCTCAACTGGCACTTCAGGCTCAACTGGCACTTCGGGCTCAACTGGCACTTCAGGCTCAACTGGCACTTCGGGCTCAACTGGGATTTCAGGCTCAACTGGCACTTCGGGCTCAACTGGCACTTCAGGCATTGCTGGGAAATTAATATCGTAGCTGCCAGAGATCGGGTTACCAGCACCAACAACCTGAGCAGTAAAGCTGTGCTCGCCACCGTCAAATCCCTGCGCGCTATACACCCATCTACCCGATGAATTCGCGATGACGCGGGCAATTTCTACGCCGTTGTCATAAATGATGACGCGCATATTTGGCGTTGCGCGGCCTTCGAAAACCAGGTTGTCTTGTTCAATATTTCCACCTGATTCGATCGGCGCAAGTCGGCCATTAATCGGTGAGCGGATGGTATCGATGATGGCTTCGTTAGGTTTAATTGGTACGATCGGTGGCAACGTATTGGCTGTTGCATTAGCGATGGAAGCCGTGTTGGCACTTGCTTGTGCAATGCGAGAGGTATTCTGGTTCTTAGATGTGCTCATTATTCAATCCTTTTAATTACTGTGCGTCATGTGAAATCAGTGCGCAGTATTTCGGGAATGAAGTGTTTATTTGACGAGAAATGTCCCAATTGATTGTCAACTAATGTATGCATTAATTTTTTTTATTTAATATCAATAAATTCAATGGGTTGATTTTTTATTTTGATTTAAATTTTTCGTTATAAATTCAATTGATGCATCCTTAAATATCGTGATTCGGAGCTTCGAGCAAAGTCTCAATCCCTAAGTGAATAAAGTGAGATTTTAACTGAGCCTGAAGCACGTTACGTTTTCCAGCACTACTCGCCGCTAAACCTCGATTCTAACTACCCTAAATGAAAATTTATCGTTCAAACGCAGGCGATAAAGTGCGAGTCATTTCCCAAACCTGATGCAATCAGGTGAAAAACGCTAAAGCCACACGCCAAACGTGCCGAAAAGATAAAAAAGCATAATTGATTTTTTCCTTTAGCCTGCGTATTGCAAGGACACACACATGCGTAACAACCAGCCCATCACTCAGCGCGAATTCATTTTCGATGATAACGCCACGCTGATGTCGACCACCGATCTCAACAGCTATATCACCTATGCCAACGATGCTTTTATTGAGGTCAGCGGTTTTAGCCCGGAAGAGGTTAATGGCCAGCCGCACAACATGGTGCGCCACCCGGATATGCCGCCAGAAGCGTTCGCGGATATGTGGTCGACGTTGAAACAGGGCGAGCCGTGGACGGCGCTGGTGAAAAACCGCCGCAAGAATGGCGATCACTATTGGGTGCGCGCCAATGCCATTCCGGTGGTGCGCGACGGCAAAGTGCAGGGTTTTATGTCGGTGCGCACCAAGCCCTCGTCACAGGAGATCAAGCAGACGGAAGCGCTGTACCGCGATTTCCGTGAAGGTCGCGCCAAAGGCCGTCGTTTCCATAAAGGCTTAATTATTGGCACTGGCTGGCGTCGCCTCGGTTCGATTCTGAAAACCTTGCCGCTGCGCTGGCGTATCCGATCCACTTTGCTCACGCTGCTGCCGCTTGCGGTGATTGGCGTGTGGCTGCTTGGCCTCGCTCCGCTGGCGATCGGCTGCTTTGCGGGTGGCATGGCAGGACTGTTATTGCTGGCAAGTTTCTGGCTGGAGCAGCAGATTTCGCGTCCGATGGAGCGCATGTGCAAGCAGGCGCTCAGCGTGGCAACCGGCGCCAGCCACAGCGTGGAACAAATTGATCGTGTCGATGAAATTGGCGTCACGCTGCGCGCCATCGGCCAACTCGGCTTGATGTTCCGCTGGCTGGTGGATGATGTCAGCGGCCAGGCGATCAACGTGCTCAACGCCAGCGATGCTATCTCACGCAGCAACGACGAATTGAGCCGTCGCACTGAACAAGCCGCTGCCAACGTGCAGCAAACCGCCGCCACCATGAATGAAATGACCGCCACGGTGAAAAGCAACACCGACAGCGCCAAAGAGGTGAATGGTTTATCAGAGAACACCAGCCATGCGGCGATCAAAGGTGGCGAAGTGATGCAAGAAATGGTCGGCATGATGGCGGAAATTGCCGACAGTTCGAAGCGCATCGCTAACATCACCAGCGTGATTGATGGCATCGCTTTCCAGACCAACATTCTGGCGCTCAATGCAGCGGTAGAAGCGGCGCGCGCAGGCGAGCAGGGCAAAGGCTTTGCCGTGGTGGCGGGTGAAGTGCGCAGCCTGGCGCAGCGCAGCGCTAAAGCCGCCAGCGAAATCAAAATGTTGGTGGAAACCAGCGCCAGTCGCGTGCAATCCGGCAGCGATCACGCCGATGCGGCCGGTCACACCATGCAGGAAATTGTTGGGCAGGTGCAGAATGTCTCTGCGTTGATTGCGCAAATCAGCGGCGCGACGGCGGAACAAGCTATCGCGTTGACGCAGGTGAGTACCGCGGTGGAAGATCTCGACGACATCACCCATCAAAACGCCGCGCGCGTGGCAGAAAGTGCCGAAGCCTCTGAACGCATGAAGCATCAAGCCAATCGCCTGGTGGAAGCGATCAGCGTATTCCGTTAACGCTCAGCACGTTCGGCGCGTAATGCGCCGGGCGGCGTGCCGACGATGCGTTTAAAGGCGCGACTAAATGCTGCCAGCGAACCGTAACCGAGGTGGAAGGCCACGCTTTCCACCGCTTCGCCTTCATGCACAATGCGTTCTACCGCTAATCGCATGCGCAATTCGGTGAGATAACGCAGCGGCGTCATGCCGGTGGCGCTCTGGAAGCGCGCAGCAAACACCGAACGCGAACTGCCCGATTCACGCGCCAAACGCTCCACCGTCCAGTTTTCGCCCGGTTCACGGTGCATCGCCGCCATCGCCAGGCTCAAACGGGGATCGCGCAGCGCCTGCACCAAGCCGCTGCCTTTGCCGCAGCCGTTTTCCACCCAGCCACGCACGATCTGCGCCGCCACCACATCAGCCAGTCGCGACAAAATCCCGGCGAAACCGGCTTTGCGCTGGCGCGTCTCGCGTTCCATTGCATCCAGAATCGGTTGGATTTCGGGATATTGCGCCAGCAGCGTACTGACTAGCATCACATCCGGCATGGTGTGCACCAACGGCTGCATGCCGCCGAGTTCAAACGCCATGCAGGCGCTAAACAGAATCACATCGCTGTCATCGGCACACACTTCTGCGCTGTCGTCGATGGCGCACACGCTGTCGCAGATGGGTCGGCTATTAAATGTCGAAATTGGCACGCAGGTGGCCGCTTCGTCGGAGATTAACGCGTGCGGCTTGCCGTGCGGAATCAAGATGGCATCACCAGCTTGCAGCGGATAAATCACGCCGGAGGCTGAGCGGATCAGCAATGAACCTCGACCCACAAAGTGCAGCTGCGCCTTGCCCGGCGCATCGTCATATTGCAGACCAAACGGCGCGTGCAGCGCGATACGCTGATATTTCACGCCATACAGGCGCATGCCCATCAGCAATTCACTGGTCAGATCTTCATAGCGGCTCATACGAATCCAGACGAATAATCAAAAAACAAAGTTTCTGCATCATAGATCGTCTTGCATTGTCTCACTATGCTTAACGCTAAATATTTTGTGATGGGGATCACAGATGAGCCTGGATACTGAAGTTATCGAAACACCAATAGAAGTGGATAAACCGGCGTGGGGCGCAGTGTTCGCCATGGCATTTGGCGTGTTTGGTTTGATCACCGCAGAGTTCTTGCCGGTGAGCTTGCTGACACCGATTGCCGATTCACTCAGCATCAGCGAAGGGCAAGCGGGGCAAACCGTCACGGTGACTGCGTTGGTCGCGCTGTTGACCAGTTTAGTGATTGGTAATGTGACGCGCCAACTCGACCGCCGCGTGGTGATGCTGGGCTTTACCTTGCTGCTGATCGCTTCAGCGCTGCTGGTGGCCTTTGCGGAAAACCTGCCGATGATTCTGCTGGCGCGCGTGCTGCTCGGCGTAGCGATTGGCGGCTTCTGGACGCTCTCAACGGCGATTACCATGCGTTTGGTGCCGAGCGATCAGGTACCGCGTGCGCTCTCAATCGTCTTTAGCGGCATTTCGCTGGCAACCATTATTGCTGCGCCGCTGGGGAGCTATCTCGGTGGCATTATCGGCTGGCGTAACATCTTTATGCTGACGGCTGCGCTCGGCGTGCTGGCGCTGTTGTGGCAGTTCTTTACCTTGCCCGCCATGCCGCCGGTCAACAAGGCGCGCAGCGGTGGCGTGTTGGATCTGCTGCGTAAAAGCGTGATGCGCTGGGGCATGCTGGCGGTGATCATGATGTTTACCGGCCACTTCGCCTTCTTTACTTATCTGCGTCCGTTCCTGGAAGGCAGCGCACAACTTAACGTTAATCAGCTGTCGTTGGTGCTGCTGGCGTTTGGCGTGGCGAACTTCTTTGGTACCTCGCTGGCCGGGTATCTGGTGACGCGCAGCGTGTCGCTGACCTTGACCGCAATGGCGCTGGTGATGAGCGTGACGGCGTTGCTGCTGGTGAGTTTTGGCGAGGTATCGTGGTTAGTCGCAGCGGGCGTAGCGCTTTGGGGCCTGGCGTTTGGTTCGATGCCAACCGGTTGGTCAACGTGGATCTCCCGCGCGGTGCCGGATGATGCCGAATCCGGCGGTGGTTTGCTGGTTGCGACGATTCAGTTGGCGATTACCGCAGGAGCAGCGGCGGGCGGCTGGATGTTCGATCTGCAAGGTGCCGGCGGCGTGTTCCTCGCCAGCGGTGTGCTGATGCTGTTAGCCGCTATCACCATTTTCACCCGCGTTCGTCATCACGGTTAATTGATGGGCGGCATTTATGCCGCCATTTCCCGTCAGGTCGCCATTCATGGTGACCTGATTCAATCCCGCACCGCTTCACCTATCACAGCCATAAATCCTGCCTTTTATTCAAAACCTGGTTTTTTAACCGTTTGCGCCAAATCTAACCTTAACGTGCTTTTGATGTTCAAAATAATCGAACGACTACGGCAAATCTCTCCGCTTTTTACTGATCGAGTATCGGCCTACTATGTATCTCAACAAGGCGATGACGCCTTACTCAATCAAACGACCATTAAGGAATTGACCATGAAATCTATCAAAACTTTTGCTGCTGTTGTTGCTCTGACCGTTCTGCCATTCGCTAGCTTTGCGCAAAGCATCACTGCAACCGCTTCAACCATCGATGGCGCAGAAGCGCAAATCGCTGCTCAAGCGCATGAAGCTGGTGCTTCCTATAAAGTGACCGAAGCCAACTTCAACAACGGCGTGCACATGACTGCCGAGCTGACCAAATAAGTTGCGTTAACGTTCTGTGCTGACAGGGTGCCTTCGGGCGCCCTGGCGGCGTTTCTGCCCTGATAAAATCCTGTCACTTCCCTTCCGAAATGATTACTATTCTCAAAAAGTAACATCCTTCGTCAGCTCGCCTCGGGCTGTCTTTTAAACATTGGTTGTAATGTCGAGCTTTCATTCCACTGCTTAAGGCGGTGTTTTTGCTATGGAGAAGTTATGAAGGCGAATAAAAAATCATGGGCGTTGCGTCCGTTGCTGTTAGCCACGGCGCTGTTTGCTACCTCTGCGGCTATCGCGGCTGAAACGCCGCCGTTGAACCAGGTGATTTCCAAAGGTGCTTACGAACTGGCGTTCAGCAACAGCGATAACGCGCTGTTCCTCGCCACCGCACAAAGCAGCAGCGATAAAAAAGGTGGCACCGTTTATCGTCTCGATCCGCAGGATTTAGCGATCAAGCAAACCATCAATACCGATTTGCCGACCTTCGGCGCGGCCATTAACCAACAAACCAACATCTTATACCTCGGCAATACGCGTGATGCGTCGTTGACGGCGGTTGATGCCAGCAGCGGCAAAGTGATTAACACGCTGTTGTTGGATGGGCGTCAGCGCAGTGAAACCGTGCGTCCACTGCAACCGCGTCAGGTGGCGGTCGATCAGGCAACTAATCGCGTCTACATCACCGGTCTTGGTGAGCAGAGCGTAGTGTGGGTGGTGGATGGCAAAACCCTGAAACTTGTCAGCACCGTGCCGAACACCGGCAAAATGGGCACCGGTTTAGCCATCGATTCGGCAGCACAGAAACTGTATGTCACCAACGCCGACGGTGAACTGGTGACCATCAATACGCGGCTGAATGCCGTTGAAAAGCGCCAGAAAATTGATGGCGACAAGGATCACTTCTTCCTGAATATCTCATTGGATACCAAGGGAAAACGCGCTTTCCTCAGCGATTCCAAACAGTCGCAGGTGCTGGTGCTGGATCTGCGTACTCAGCAGGTGATCCACAAGATCGATGTGCCAGAATCATTGGCGGTGCTGTTCAATGCCGATCGCGATGAGCTGTACGTCACGCATCGCAAAGCCGGTGAAATCAGCATCATTGACGCCAGCAACTATAAAGTGAAGCGCACGGTGAAAGCGCCGGGCTTGCCAAACAGCCTTGCGGTATCGGCGGATGGCAAAACGCTGTTTGTCAGCATCAAGCAACCGGGCACACGCAAAGAGCCGCCGAAAAATCCGGATAGCGTGCTGCGCATCGAACTCTGATCGGTAGTTTTCTGAAACTGGAGGGCGGCTTGTGCCGCCCTTTGCATTTCCGCACTCCGCAGCGCTTTTATCGCGCTATATAAGCTACCTTGTAGGACGACAACACCATTGGAGGGAAGGCAATGAGCCAGTTTTTTATGCATGAGAAAAACGATCTGGTCAACGAAGCCATCGAAGGGGTGCTGCTCAGCACGCCGTGGCACAACCTGAGCCGCCTTGATCTCGGCGACGAGATTCGCGTAGTGGTGCGTTCCGATTGGGATAAAAGCAAAGTGGCGCTGATCTCCGGCGGCGGTTCCGGTCACGAACCGGCGCATGCCGGATTTGTCGGCAAAGGCATGTTAACCGCAGCGGTGTGCGGCGACATCTTCGCCTCGCCGAGTGTTGATGCGGTGCTGAACGCCATCGTTAATGTCACTGGCGATGCTGGCTGTCTGCTGATTGTGAAGAACTACACCGGCGACCGTCTGAACTTTGGTTTGGCCGCCGAGAAAGCCAAGAATCTTGGCTACAACGTTGAATTGGTGATGGTGCAGGACGATATCGCCTTGCCAGAAAATCCGCAGCCGCGCGGCATCGCAGGAACCGTGCTGGTACACAAAATTGCCGGTTTTGCCGCTGAACAAGGGCAATCGCTGGACGAAGTGAAAGCGCTGGCACAGCGCGCCATTGATGCCACCTCGTCGATTGGCTTGGCCTTTGCCACCTGCCATATTCCCGGCGAGAAGCGCGATGAACGTGTCGAAGCGGGACACAGTGAATTGGGCATGGGTATTCATGGCGAGCCGGGCGTGGTGACGCTGGATACGCAAAACAGCCGCCAAATCACCGGCATCATGACCGATAAACTGGCGCAGGCGCTACCGGATGGTAAACAGGCGCTGTTGTTGATCAACAACCTCGGCGGCTTTTCACAGCTTGAATTAGCGGTGCTGACGCGTGAAGTGCTGCAATCAGCGCTGGCGGCGCGCATCACTCATTTGATTGGCCCTGCGACCTTAGTCAGTGCGCTGGATATGAAAGGTTTCTCGCTGTCGCTGCTGGCGCTGGAAGAGCCATTCCTGGAAGCATTGAACGCGCCGGTTCAGGTGCTGGGTTGGGTGCCGGTGTATGACTTTGCGCCGATCAGCCTGCAACGTGCCGAGAAAATCGGTAGCGTGCTGGATTTCGATGCCTCCGAAAATGCGGAGGTGGCGAAGATTGTTGAGCGTGTGACGCAAACGCTGATCGATCTGGAAAGCGAGCTGAATGCGCTGGATGCCAAAGTCGGCGATGGCGATACCGGATCAACCTTTGCCGCCGGGGCGAAGAAGATTCAGCGTGGCTTAAAGGATAAACAGTTGCCGCTGAATGAATTACCGACCTTGCTGGCGCTGATTGGTGAGCAGTTGGCGACGGTGATGGGCGGATCAAGCGGCGTGTTGATGTCGATTCTGTTCACCAGCGCTGGGCAGCAGCTGGAAGAGGGCAGCGCGTTACCGCAAGCGTTGATGCACGGTCTGGAGCGCATGAAGCATTACGGAGGCGCGCAGCCAGGGCATCGTACTTTAGTCGATGCGCTGCAACCGGCGCTGGAAGCGTTGGTGGCTGGTGAATCACTGGCTGCGGCAGCGCAGGCGGCGAAGCAGGGCGCGGATGCGACCGCAAAAATGCAGAGCGCCAAAGCGGGGCGTTCGGCCTATCTCAATCAGCAAAGTTTGGATGGGGTGAAAGATCCCGGCGCTTATGCCATTGAGCAGGTGTTTAAGGTGTTGGCGGGGTAAAAAAGTGAGGTCGCCATGAATGGCGACCCTACGTAGGGTGCGCATTTATGCGCACCGCTTCAATGACCGCACCTTACTCAGATGCTTCGCGCATCATCTCGTCGTGCGGGATATCCTGCAAAATCTGCTCAAAACTGCGCAGACGTTTGTAGATCGACATCAGCTCGACCAGCGTTGACCATGAAGTAATCAGGTACTGGAACGATGAACGCACCTGATCAAACACATTGGTAATCTGGTTCATCAGGCCAAGCGTAATCGACGCAGTAACAATCGATGGCAACAGTAAAAACAGGCCAAACACGTTATCAACCTGCAAATAGAGGATGCGTGTGATGTTGAAATACAAGTAATGGAAATACAGGCGGAAATAGTTATAGCGCACGCGGCTGAATAGTTCGGCAACTGTTGGCGGTGCTGCGCGATCCGCATGATCTTCGCCGTAAACCAATTCCTTACGATAAGCCGCTTCAACCTTTTGATTGCGGAACTCCAGCCCCGGCAATTTAATACCGACCAGCGCCAGCAAACCGGTACCAAACACTGACCAGATAATTGCGGCAATCACCAGCGCATACGGGATGTTACCGAGAATCGGCACTTCTTTGATGTGGTGCGACAACGCCACCAGCACCGGCAAGAACGCCACCAAGGTCATGATGGCCTGGATGAAGCTGACGCCCCAATCTTCCAGCGTAGTGGCGAAGCGCATGGTGTCTTCCTGCACACGCTGAGCGGCACCTTCGACATGGCGCAGGCGTTGCCAGTTATGCATGTAGTAATTGTTCATCGCGGTACGCCAGCGGAAAATCCAGTGGCTGATAAAGAAGGAACTGATCACCCCCATCACCACCGCGATCAGGGCAATACCAAGGAAGGAGGTAATCTGGCGGTAGAACTCTTCAACAGTGACCGCGTTGGCTTTGCTTAACGCCTTCTGGATCATGTCGCCAAACGGATTATACCAGGCGTTAATCGCCACACTGACCTGCACGCTAAACCACGTAATAAAGATGATCAGCGCGGTGCCCCATACTGACCAGCGCTGCCAGGGATGGTTATCAATCACGCGCCAGGTGAGCGCAAAGATCGCGGTCATAATCCAGTAATAGGCATAAAACCACAGTTGGCTGGCATGAATGAATCGGCTGGCATTGGTCGGTAACGGCTGTTGCATCGCCGCCTGCAAGGCAGGCCAGCGTGCTGGGAAGTCACTAAAAAAGCCAAACCAGGCAAAAATTGCAATCAAACTCCAAATCGCAGCTGAGCTGAAAAACAGCGATGGCCGCGGAAAAAAGGACTTAAACATAGGCACTCCGCTGTTGTGTGTACTCTTTTATACCGTCTCAGACCGTTATCTGTCTGTTGTGGGATGTATCTGACGATGACAGCATCGCCGCTGCAATGTAAAGCGGCAGCTACAATTGTTAAGTAATTAGTGCGAATTTGTTTCTAAGAACTAATTAAACCCCAGCAATGGTGTTACAATATTTGCACTGTTACCGGTAACAGTGCTGCTGTATCCCTTAAGCTATCACTAAAAAAACAATACAACGCAACTACTTAACTTTCATGCCGCATTATATGTGGTACTGAGGCAATGTCATGTCAGAACAAAAAAATGGCCATACTCGCAGGGATTTTCTGCTGAGAACCATCACCCTGGCGCCGGCAATGGCGGTAGGCAGTACGGCGATGGGCGCACTGGTGGTGCCGATGGCCGCCGGGGCAGCAGAATCAACCGCTTCACCCCAACAGGCGCGCAGCTATCAACCGAGCTGGTTCACCGCCGAAGAATTCGCCTTTATTACTGCGGCCGTGGCGCGCCTGATCCCCAATGATGATCGCGGTCCTGGCGCGCTGGAAGCCGGTGTGCCGGAATTTATCGATCGCCAAATGAACACCCCCTACGCCACCGGCAGCAACTGGTACATGCAAGGCCCGTTCAACCCGGATCTGCCAAAAGAGCTCGGTTATCAACTGCCTTTAGTGCCACAACAAATCTATCGCCTTGGCCTGGCCGATGCCGATGGCTGGAGTAAAAAGCAGCACGGCAAAGTGTTCGCGGAGCTCACCGGCGAACAGCAAGATGCCTTGCTGACCGCATTTGAAAGCGGCAGCGCCGAGTTCCCGCAGCTGCCGGCCAAAACCTTCTTCTCCTTCCTGCTGCAAAACACCCGCGAGGGTTATTTCAGCGACCCGATCCACGGCGGCAATCAAGGTATGGTGGGCTGGAAGCTGATTGGCTTCCCAGGCGCACGCGCTGACTTTATGGATTGGGTGGAACGCGGCGAACGTTATCCGTTCCCGTCAGTGGATATTCGCGGGGAGAGGGCGTAAGCGTGGCAAATGAATTGAAAAAAGTGGACGCGGTAGTAGTCGGTTTTGGCTGGGCTGGCGCGATCATGGCCAAAGAGCTGACCGAAGCGGGCCTGACGGTAGTCGCGCTGGAGCGCGGTCCGCATCGTGATACTTATCCGGATGGATCTTATCCGCAGTCGATTGATGAATTGACTTATAACATCCGTAAAAAGCTGTTCCAGGATCTGTCGAAAAGCACCGTCACTATCCGCCACGATGCTTCGCAAACCGCGGTGCCGTATCGTCAACTGGCGGCGTTTTTGCCGGGCACCGGTACCGGCGGCGCAGGTTTGCACTGGTCTGGCGTGCACTTCCGTGTTGATCCGGTGGAGCTGAACCTACGCAGCCATTATGAGCAGCGTTACGGCAAAAACTTCATCCCGGAAGGCATGACGATTCAGGATTTCGGCGTTAATTACAACGAGCTGGAACCGTTCTTCGATCAGGCCGAGAAAGTGTTCGGTACTTCCGGTAGCGCCTGGTCAATTAAAGGCAAGTTGCAGGGCAAAGAGAAAGGCGGCAACCCGTACGCGCCCGATCGCTCCAGCGACTTCCCGCTCCCAGCGCAGAAGCGCACCTACTCAGCGCAGTTGTTCGCGCAAGCCGCTGAATCGGTGGGCTATCATCCGTATGATATGCCGTCAGCGAATACCTCTGGCCCGTACACCAACACCTACGGCGCGCAGATGGGGCCGTGCAACTTCTGCGGCTATTGCAGCGGTTACGCTTGCTACATGTATTCCAAAGCCTCGCCGAACGTCAACATCCTGCCTGCGCTGCGTCAGGAGCCGAAGTTCGAGCTGCGCAACAACTCTTACGTGCTGCGCGTCAATCTGACCGACGACAAAAAGCGCGCCACTGGCGTGACCTATCTCGACGGCCAGGGCCGCGAAGTGGTGCAGCCAGCGGATCTGGTGATCCTGTCGGCGTTCCAGTTCCACAACGTGCACTTGATGCTACTGTCCGGCATCGGCAAGCCGTACAACCCGATTTCCAACGAAGGTGTAGTAGGCCGTAACTTTGCCTACCAGAACATCTCCACGTTGAAAGCGCTGTTCGACAAAAACACCACCACCAACCCGTTTATCGGTGCCGGTGGCGCAGGTGTGGCGGTGGATGATTTCAACGCCGACAACTTCGATCACGGTCCACACGGCTTTGTTGGCGGTTCGCCATTCTGGGTTAACCAGGCGGGTACTAAACCGATTTCTGGTTTGCCCACGCCAAAAGGCACGCCGAATTGGGGCAGCCAGTGGAAATCTGCGGTTGCGGATACCTACAACCATCACATCTCGATGGATGCGCATGGCGCGCACCAATCGTATCGTGCCAACTACCTCGATCTCGATCCGAACTACAAAGATGCTTACGGCCAGCCGCTGCTGCGTATGACCTTTGACTGGCAGGATAACGACATCAAGATGGCGCAATTTATGATTGGCAAAATGCGCAAAATCACCGAAGCGATGAACCCAAAAATGATCATCGGCGGCGCGAAAGGGCCGGGATCGCACTTCGATACCACCGTATATCAAACCACGCACATGAGCGGCGGGGCGATCATGGGTGAAGATCCGAAAACCAGTGCGGTTAACCGTTACTTGCAGAGCTGGGATGTCTCGAACGTGTTTGTGCCGGGCGCTTCCGCGTTCCCGCAAGGACTCGGCTACAACCCAACCGGCATGGTCGCGGCCTTGACCTATTGGTCGGCCAAAGCCATTCGCGAACAGTATCTGAAAAACCCTGGCCCGCTGGTACAAGCATAAGGAACACGGCGATGATCAAAAGCATTTTAGCCCTGTTTCTGGGCACGATGACGTTCGCCGCCATGGCGGACGATAGCGCTTCGGACGCGTTGGTAAAGCGCGGTGAATATCTGGCGCGCGCCGGTGACTGCGTGGCGTGTCACAGCACCGAAGGCGGCAAACCGTTTGCCGGTGGACTGC
Source organism: Pantoea sp. CFCC18179 (assembly GCF_059412405.1). NCBI lineage: Bacteria > Pseudomonadati > Pseudomonadota > Gammaproteobacteria > Enterobacterales > Erwiniaceae > Pantoea > Pantoea sp. CFCC18179. Next base: position 156,447 of record NZ_JBNBPM010000004.1, read on the forward strand.
CAATGGCGACGCCGATTGGCACCATTTATTCCACCAACATCACGCCAGATAAAACCAACGGCATTGGCGATTACAGCTATGACGATTTCCAGAAAGCGGTGCGTCACGGCGTAGCGAAAAATGGCGACGCGCTGTATCCGGCGATGCCGTATCCGTCTTATGCCGTGGTCAGCGACGACGACATGAAGGCGCTGTACGCCTACTTCATGCACGGCGTGCAGCCGGTGGCGCAGGCCAATAAAGACAGCGACATTCCGTGGCCGCTGTCGATGCGCTGGCCGCTGGCGATTTGGCGCGGCATGTTTGCGCCAGACGTGAAAGCGTTCCAGCCTGCGGCGCAGGAAGATCCGCAGTTGGCGCGCGGTCGCTATTTGGTGGAAGGGCTTGGTCACTGTGGCGCTTGCCACACGCCGCGTAGCATCACCATGCAGGAAAAAGCGCTGAATAATGACGAAGGGAATAATTATCTCTCCGGCAGCAGCGCACCGATTGATGGCTGGACCGCCAGCAATCTGCGTGGCGATAACCGCGATGGCTTAGGCCGCTGGAGTGAACACGATCTCAAACAGTTCCTGCGCTTTGGCCGTAACGATCACACCGCAGTGTTTGGTGGCATGACCGACGTGGTGCAGCACAGCCTGCAATATCTGAGTGATGACGATATCAGCGCCATCGCTAAATATCTGAAATCCCTCGGCGCGAAAGACACCAGCCAGGCGGTATTCACGCAGGATGATGCTGTCGCGAAAGCGTTGTGGAAAGGGGATGACAGCCAGCCAGGCGCGGGCGTGTATGTGGATAGCTGCGCCGCGTGCCATAAAACCGACGGCAGCGGTTATCAGCGCTTCTACCCGGCACTGCGCGGTAATCCGGTGGTGATGGCTGACGATCCGACTTCGCTGATTCACATTGTGCTGGTTGGCGGTACTTTGCCGGGCGTGCAAGGCGCTCCTTCGGCGATCACCATGCCGGCGTTCGGCTGGCGTCTCAACGACCAGCAAGTGGCGGATGTGGTGAACTTCATTCGCGGCAGCTGGGGCAATGGCGTGAAGTCTGGCGTGACGGCGAAAGATGTGGCGAAGTTGCGTAAGGAGTCACCTCACCAAGGTAACGCGGATATTAAGGTGTTGGAAGGGGAGTAATTTTTCCCTCACTTGATCTGGTCTTGTGCTAGATCGGTTCCCTCTCCCACTTGTGGGAGAGGGACAAACGACTCAGACCTTAAATATTTTCCAAATCCATCCCACGGGTTTTCGGCCCATAAATGCCCACCGACAGCATCACCATCAACATGCTCAACACGATAAAGGCGATCACGCCCTGGCTGCCGGCATACTGCAAAATAATGCCAATCAAAATGCTGCTAAACACCGTCGACAGGCGGCTGAACGAATAGCAGAAACCCACGGCGCGGGCGCGAATGTGCGTTGGGAAAATCTCGGTTTGATAAGCGTGATAGCTAAAGGTCAGCCACGCGTTGCTGTAGGTGATCAGGAAACCGCAGATGATCATCAGCACCGGATGGGTCATAAAGGCGAACAGTGTGCCGAACACCACCGTCATCAGCGAAGACAAAACTATCTGCCATTTGTTTTCGATCTTATCGGCGTAGCGGCTGCAAATCAGCGAACCGAGCGGGTACGCCAGCGTAATGAAAAACGCATACAGCAGGCTGTGGGTGACGGTCGCGCCTTTGCCCGACAGCAGCGCAGGCAGCCAGTTGCCGAAGCCAAAGAATCCAATCGCCTGGAAGAAATTCATCACCACCAACATCAGCGTGCGCTTGCGATAGGCTGGAGACCAAATCTCGCTGAACTTGCCTTTTTTCGGCAGTTGCGCGGCGGCATCATTATTGGAAAAATCTTCGCCTGGCTCGATGCCACAGCGTTTTTCCATTGCGCTCAGCACCTGATGCGCTTCCTGATGGCGGCCTTGTTGCGCCAGCCAACGCGCCGATTCCGGCAGGTTTTTACGAATCAGCCAGATTACCAGCGAACACACCGCACCGGCAATCACCACCCAGCGCCAGCCTTCCAGATTAAGAATGGTTTGCGGCACCAACCACCATGACATCAACGCCACCGCCGGTACCGACAGAAATTGCACGAAGAATGAGAAGGCGAACGCGCGGCTGCGCAGGTGCGCGGGTACCCATTCCGACAGATAGGTATCGATGGTTACCAATTCCACGCCAAGGCCAATGCCGACCAGGAAGCGGAACAGGATGATCATCTCGGCGCTTTGCTGGAACGCCATTAATAGCGAGAACACGCCGTACCACGCCAGCGCACACATGAAGGTCAGGCGGCGGCCAAAGCGATCGGCGTACGGCGCGAGCAAGCTGGCACCGACGAACAGGCCAAGGAAGGTGGCGGAGGCGAAAGCGGCTTGATCGGCGATGCCAAATACGCCCGCTGAACCGGTGTGGAACACGCCAGCGGCCACCAATCCGGAACTGATGTAGCCGGTTTCAAACAGATCGTAGAGTTCAAAGAAACCGCCCAGCGCCAGTAGCGTGATGAAGCGCCACAAACCAGCGGAGGAGGGCAGCGCATCGATGCGCCCGGCTAAGGTGCGGCGATCCGCGCTGATGTGATCGTTCGCCATCCCTGTCGACGTGATTGTTGTCATTGTTGTTATACCTCGGTGTTTGCAGAACCCGCTGACGGCTGAGATTGGTTTTAAAAATAATTAACCGTTAGCAAGCGAAGGAATAGCAGGATAATAAATTCAGCAGAAGTTGCCGAGAGGCGTCACGATGACATTTTGGCAACGTACGTTGCAGTTCACAGAAATGTGATCGCCGTCCGTGGCGCAGGGTTACGGCAGGCTGGGATAGACGCCCGGACCAATCGGTAAACCGAGGGCATACCACGCTAGCAGCAGCACAATCCAGCTAATGAAGAACACCACCGGATAGGGGAAGATCAGCACATAATAGGTGCCAAGTTGCGCATCTTTTTGATAGCGCTGGAGGAAACCCAGGAACAGCGGCAGGAATGGCGACATGGGGGCCAGCGGTAACACTGCGGAATCGGCGATGCGGAAAATCATCTGCGCGAAAGCCGGATGGAAGCCAAGCAGCATAAACATCGGTACAAACACTGGCGCGAGAATCGACCAAATCGCCGAGCCGCTGGCGATAAACATGCACAAGAACGCAGACAGGAACATCAAACCGAGAAACGCCGGTGCGCCGCTAATACCCGCGCTCTCCAGCACATCGGTCAGGCCAATCGCCATGAACTTGCCCATGTTGCTCCAATTAAAGAAGGCGACAAACTGCGACAGCGGAAACACCATCACAATAAAGCCCGCCATGCTTTTCATCGGATCAACCAGCAACTGCGGAATATCGTCCGGGCGGCGAATCTGCTTGGTTACCGCGCCATAGGCAATCGCTACCACAAAGAAGAACAGTATGATGATTGGCACAATGCCCTGAATAAACGGCGAAGGAATGATGCTGCCGGTTTTCGGATCGCGCAGCGGCGCGTGTTCCGGCACCACTAGCAGCGCCATCAATGCGATAAACACCAGCGCGGCGATACCGGCGGCTTTCAGGCCGCGATTCTCCAGCGCGGTCAGCGGTGGCAGGCGATCGTTATTGCCACCATTCCACGCAGGCAGGCGCGGTTCGACGAATTTGTCAGTGAGTAGCGCACCGGCGATGGTCAGCACAATTACCGAGCTGGCCATAAAGAACCAGTTGTCGATGACGCTAACATGCACGGTTTCGCTCACCGCTTTGGCGGCTTCGGTACTAATGCCGGACAGCAAGACATCGGTGGTAACGATCAGTAAGTTGGCGGTAAATCCGGACGCTACGCCGGCAATCGCCGCCAGCAATCCGGCCACCGGATGACGACCGACCGCGAGGAAGATCAGCGCACCGAGTGGCGGCATCACCACCAGCGCGGCATCCGACGAAATGTGGCTGAAGAAGGCGATAAACAGCACCATGTAGCTGGCATAGCGGCGGCTGACGCGCGAAGCCATCTTCACCATCAGCGATTGCAGCAGGCCGACTTTTTCCGCCAGACCGGCACCAATCACCAGCGCCAGAATCGATCCTAACGGCGTGAAGCCGCTGAAGTTTTTGATGATGTTGGGCAAGATCCACTGAATGCCGGCGACGCTCAGCAGGTTGTTCACCCGTACCAATTCGCCATTGGTGGGATTTTTTACCGCCACATCCAAATTGCTGATAATCGCAGTGGCTACCATCAGCACCACAATCAAATAAACGAACAATAAGAATGGGTTGGGCACTTTATTGCCGACCCGTTCAATTAGGCTGAATAGTTTGCCGGGGCTGCGGCTCTCCGTGGTGGCTTCCATTGATTTTCCTCGTCAGTCGTCTTGTTGTGTTTGCATGCCCTCTCGGGGCTATATTTTTTTGTGTTTTTTGTACTGAGGTCACCATAAATGGCGACCCTACAACGTAGGGGGCGCATTTTTGCGCCCCAGGAATATCGCGACGTTTAGGCTAGTTTCGATGGTGTTACGTCAGATGGAATCGGGCAAACGTAGGGTTGTTCGCTGCGTACCCGCTCAAACTCCGCGCGGCAACGCGCCAGTGCTTCGTCATCCTGCAACAACGTTAGCGCGGTGGCGGCCATCACTTTGGCGGCCAGGCACATGCCTTTATGCGCAATCGAGGTGCGCCCCTGCGCCACCAACTGCCAGGTGTGCAGCGGCGTACCGAAGGCGAAGCAGGGCGCGAAGCACTGCGCGGTTGGCGTGACCCAACTGACATCGCCAACATCGGTCGATCCGTACAACAACTCGCGCGTCACCGCATACGGTGCCACTTCATCCATCAAAATCTTGTCGCCCAGCGCCTCGGTCCACGCCACGCCCGCTTCGCCGCCGGTACGCGCCGCATTGAGACGCGCGTTGCGCAGATCGTCCTTGCTCAGTGTGGATCGAATCTCGGCGGCAAAGGCGCGTTCTGCTTCACTGTAGTCAGGCAAACCAAACTGATGCAAATAGCGCTCCATCACGCTTTCCAGCGCGCGATTCGGCACGTAATTAGAGCAGGCTTTGTCGAAGCGCACCGTCATTTGCGTGTCAGTCATCAGGGCCGCGCCTTTGGCGATGTTAATCACGCGCTGATAAATATCCTGCGCTTGATCGAGCTGCGGCGCGCGAATCAGATACAACACTTCGGCATCGGCCTGCACCACATTGGGGGAAACGCCGCCAGTGTTGGTCACCGCATAGTGCAAACGCGCTTCCTGCACGATGTGTTCACGCAGGAAGTTGGCGCCGGTGTTCATCAGCGTTACCGCATCCAGCGCGCTGCGTCCCAAATGCGGCGAGTTGGCCGCGTGTGCCGCCACGCCTTTGAAGTGAAAAGCAGCCTGAATATTGGCAAGCGTGCTGAGGTTGAACATGCCGCTAAAGCCTTCGGGATGCCAGGTAACCGCCGCATCGACGTCATCAAACAAGCCTTCGCGCACCATAAAGGTTTTGCCCGATCCGCCTTCTTCGCCCGGACAGCCGTAAAAACGCAGCGTGCCGCGTTGGCCGTGTTGCGCCCACCAGGCTTTGATGGCGAAGGCGGCGGCTAGTCCGGCAGTGCCGAGTAGATTGTGGCCGCAGCCGTGACCGTTGCCGTTTTCCACTAGCGGCTGCGGCGTGGCGCAACCCGATTGCTGGCTTAAACCGGCCAGCGCATCAAATTCGCCGAGAATGGCGATCACCGGCTTGCCGCTGCCGATGCTGGCGACAAAAGCGGTGTCGATGTTGCCGACGCCGCGTTCGACGTGAAAACCCTCCTGTTCCAGCGCATCGGCCAGCAGCGCAGAGGATTGCGTCTCTTCAAAGCGCGTTTCCGGCACGTCCCAAATTGCATCGCTCAACGCACTAAAACGCGGTTGGTTTTCGTTGATGTAATGATCGATAAATTCGCTGTGGCTCATCGTTGGCCTCCAAACTGCGCTTGATTCAGCGCCAGCGTCGCCAGCGTATGTACCGCCGTCGCCATGATCGCTTCATCGAAATCGAATTTGGCGTTGTGATGGCCCGCCGCCAGTTCACAACCAAAAATCACGTATGAGGATTGCCCGCCACGCTGCTGCACGCGTTCCAGCATGTAGGTGGCATCTTCGGAACCCGCCGCCTGCTGTTTGGTATCGACTACCGAGGTGAAAATGCCTAACGCATCAGCCTGTTGGTGGATGAAATCGACCCACGGCTGGCTTGGCGTGCAACTGCGTGCACCGCCCATCAGTTTTACGTCGTGTTCAACGCCGTACATCGCCGCAGCGCCGGCAATTACGCGCAACGCTTGCTGATAGATATCATCGTTGACCTCATTGCTGGCGCCACGCGTTTCCACCTTCATCAGTGCGAAATCTGGCACGACATTGCGTCCGCTGCCCGCCTGCAACACGCCAACGTTGACGCGCGCTACGCCGCCGCTGTGTTGCGGCAAATTATGCAGCGCCAAAGTGGCTTGCGCCGCCGCCAGCAACGCATTGCGGCCCTCTTCGGGTTTACCGCCCGCGTGCGCACCAACGCCGGTGAAATGGACGTCGAGCTTGGTGGTGGCAAGGAAGCTGTCGCTGCCGCAGACGATTTCCCCGGCTGGCACGCCGGTGCCGAGGTGAATGGCGGTAAACAGATCGACATCATCCACCACGCCAGCGGCGACCATCGCTTTCGCGCCGCGCACACCCTCTTCGGCGGGCTGGAAGATGATTTTGAGGGTGCCGCTCAATTGATCTTTCATCTCCATCAATACGCCTGCCAACGCCAGGCCAATGGTGGTGTGCCCGTCGTGACCGCAAGCGTGCATCATGCCAGCGTTGCACGAAGCAAAGCCTTCACGCGTTGGCAGGTGATCGGCGGCGCGGCTTTCGTTTTGATCGAGCGCATCCATATCCACGCGGAAGCCCATCACCGGGCCGGGACGACCGGTTTCCAGCGTGGCAACCACGCCGCAAAATCCGCCGGAGAAGTGTTTAATCCACTGCGGCAGCGCCCCTTGCTCCAACGCGCGCGCTTCTTGCTGTGCCAGCACCTCATCAGATGGCAAGCCCATGCGCGCATCGGCATCAATCACTTCGCGGCCGAGCTGAAGTTGATAACCAAGGCGATGCAGCTCTTCGGCCACTAAAGTTGCGGTGCGGAATTCCAGCCAGCCCGATTCGGCAAACTGGTGCAGATCGCGACGCCAGGTTTGCATCTGCGGGATACGCGCGTTGACAAGATCAAGCAGGGTTTTCATCGGCATTTCCTTTGTGTTGGTTTTTTATGCATTCAGTCGAATCTACACATTGGTTTTACCCGGCATAAGATGCGAATATCTTGCTACTGATAAACAACGGTTATCACCCAACGATGTCGACTCATCTCAAACTTCATCAGTTACGTGCTTTTGTTGACGTGGCGCGTCAGGGCAGTATTCGTGCCGCCAGCCGTTTGTCCGGGCTGTCGCAGCCCGCGCTGACCAAGGCAATTCAGGAACTGGAACTGACGCTCGGCGCGCGCCTGTTCGAGCGCAGGCAGCAAGGCGTTACGCTCACCGATATCGGTGATAACTTTTTTCAACATGCCAGTTTAGTGCTGGAAGAGTTGCGTGTGGCGCAGGAGGATATTCAGCAGCGGCTGGGTTTAGCCGGTGGACGGGTGAATATTGGCGTCGGTGGCAGTATCGCGCGCACCATCATGCCGCTGGTGATTAATCAGTTTCATCGTGAATATCCGCTGGTGAAGGTGCGTATCGTCGAAGGCCAGCTGGTTTCGATGGTGCATGAACTGCGCCAGGGCGAACTGGATTTCACCATCAATACCTACGATAAAAACCATCTCGATCAGGAATTGTTATTCGAACGTTTGATGGAGCGCGAATATCAAGTGGTGATGCGCAAAGGCCATCCGATGGCGCATGCGCGCACGTTGGCTGAGCTGCAACAGTGCGACTGGACCATGCCGACGCCGCAGGGCAGCTATTATCGACTGCTGCACGATATGTTTGGCGAACGCGGCATGGCACCGAAAATCGTGGTTACCTGTGAAACCTTTATGGCGTGCACCAGCCTGGTGGCGCAGAGCGATTTCGTCAGCATTATTTCGCGCGATGTGATTGAAGATCCCACCCACGGCGGGCAGTTAATTGCGCTCGAACTCGACGAGCCGTTGCCCAAAGCTACTTTCTATTTAATCCAGCGCAAAGACACCGCGCTAACGCCAATGAGCGCCTATATGGCGCAGCTGTTCCGCCGCTATTGTCAGCAAAGGTAAGAGTGCGGCCTGGCTCGCAACTGTTTAATTATTGCCCACTACACTTGCATTGGACGATCCATTGAGGGAGAGCAAACCATGCAAGTGACACCCTATTTGTTTTATGACGGTTGCTGTGAAGAGGCGATCGCGTTTTATCTTGCGGCGACCGACGGCGAGCTGTTGTTTAAGATGACGTTTGGCGATATGCCGGATGAAACGCCGGTGGAGGACGAAGGTTGTCCATCCGGGATGAAATTTTCCCCTGAGGATATTATGCATGCGCATGTGCGCATCGGGCAGGGCGAAATCATGATGAGCGACGGCGGACAGCCGCAGAATTACGGTGGGTTTGCCGTGAGTTTATCGACGCCGGATGAAGCCCAAGGCAAGCGCTGGTTTGATGCGTTATCGGCGGGCGGCAAGGTGACGAAAAATTGGGAGCCGACGTTTTGGGCCAACGGTTTCGGCATGTTCACCGATAAGTTCGGCGTGCCGTGGATGGTGAATGCGTATAAGCCGCAGATTTGATTGGGGTAAGTGCGGTTTTCGATGCGGTGCGCAAAAATGCGCACCCTACAACGTAGGGTCGCCATTCATGGCGACCGTTTTAAAACCGCACGATACTTCTGTCGATTAGAAGTTGTAACCCACTACCAGATAATAACCAAAACCAGTCGATTTCACTTCAAACGGACCGTTACCGAAGTTCAGCTCCTGGCCGTCAGCCCACTGGCCGCCGTTGTGGAAGTAACGCGCCACGGTCGAAACGTGCCAGTGATCGTAGTTCAGCGACAGAATGTGGCTAGATGCGATCGAGTTGCTGGTACGTGAAGGACCAGTTTCATCACGCAGATCCGAACCCCAATCGAAGTTGGTGAAGCCGATGTAGCTCAGCTTGCCGCCCCACAGGTCAGTAATCGGCACAAAGTATTTCACCTTGAAGCGATAGCCATCCCAGCTGTTCTCGTTCGCCGCACCGTAGTTTTCCCACTGGTATTTGGCGTAGACGTTCAGCGACAGGCCCACTTTGCTGTGCGTGTCGATATCGGTGCCCAGACCCATGTACCACGTGTTCTGACGGCTATCGCTGTTGCGACCCATGTCATAGATGTAGTTGTTGGCGAAGTACCACTCTTTGAATGGACCAAACGACAGGTCGGTTCCGGTCAGCTTATCAATCGAGAAACGTGGCTCAATTTCCATGAACATCGGCGAACCGTGGTCGAACACGCCGTTGGCGTTGCTATTACCCACGCCGAAGAAGTTGGTCAGATCGAGGTAGCCGTAGAAGTCGAACCAATCTTTTTTGGCGAAGGCTTCATATTCCAGATACACGTCGTTGTTGAACTGCGGTCCAAAACGGGTGTGATAGCTGCCGACCACGTTAACGCTTTGATGCCACCAATCTGAAACGTACTGCGGATCGCTGTCTGCCGCTTGTGCCGCGCCGGTCCAGCTACTGGCCAATAAGGCCCCTGCTATCAACGATTTATAATTCATTATAGTTAACCACATGCTTATGACCGCTGGACTAACGCCGCGATCGGGTGAAATTGATCCCAGGGGATGGGCGGTGTGTTGTTGTATCCGGTCTGAATCGCCAGATTTTCAAGCTCGCGTAATGTGCCTGTAACAGAGGCATAGAAAATAGATTTTGGTCACGTTTGTCAAAAAGTGTTGCAGTTTGATTCATTGTATTTGTGACGAGCATCACATAAAAGGCGTGAAGCGAACGGAACCCCGCAACCGATTACGTTGTCGCGTCCAGCAGTCAAAATGTTTGATGTGGAGAAAAGATGTAGCGGCGCGATTTATCGCGCGCCCTCATGACGATGTACCGTACCCGCAGCAGTCATGCGCAATAACTTGCGCCGCTACGGCACGGTGTGGCTTATGGCAATGTAACGCGCACCTGTAGACCAGCAATCTCGCCATGCGCATTGTGGCGATTGGACAGCGCGACTTGCATCTGATGTTTCTGCGCCACGCTGCGCACAATCGACAGCCCTAAACCGCTGCCTTGTGCCTGCACATCGGGTGAGCGGGTAAAGCGATCAAAAGCGCGTTCGATAAAGGATTCCGCCATGCCGGGGCCGTTATCAACGATATCCACCACGGTATGATTGCCGACGCGATGCAACAGCACATCGACCAAACTGCCTTCTGGCGTATGCAACATGGCGTTGCCGATCAGGTTATCGAACAGGCTACGCAAATCAGAACGACTGGCGTGCAGACGATAATGTGTGGTGCCGTTGAAGCCGATATCAATGCCGCGCTTATCCGCCACTACCATAAGCTGCTCAATGCTTTCTTTGAGCAAATCGTCCAGTTCGATGGTTTCCACCGTCGCCACTACCGATTGATCTTCCTGACGCGAGATATTCAGCAACTGCGTCACCAAATGACGCGTGCGCGTTACACCGGCTTCCAGCTGATCAAACTGGCGGCTGGCTTCACCCGGTTGGATATGCTGACGCAAATTCTCCAATTGCAACGTCACTGCCGTAACCGGCGTACGCAGCTCATGTGCGGCATCTTCAAGGAACTGGCGCTGCGACGACCAGGCCGCGCGCAGCTTATCCAACAATGAGTTATAGGCGGCGACCAGCGGCAGCACTTCATCCGGCAAACCATCGGGAGAAACCGAGTGCGGATGCAGCGTTTCCTGCGCGGCGATGTGGCGTGAAGCCACGCGCAGATCGCGGGTGATAGCGCGCACCACCAGCCAAATCACCAGCAGCGACAGCGGCATCATTAGCATCAACGGAATGATCGCTGACAGCGCGCGCTTCAGCATCAAACTCTTCATATAGCCAATGTTGTGCAACACCTGAATATTGCCGATTTCGCTGCCTAACTCGCCGGGCCGCGTATACACGCGCCATTCGCAGTCATCGCCGCAGTCACCGACTTTAAGATCGTGCCAGCCCTTTTGCGCTTGCAGAGGTGCACGTAAATCGGGCCACGAACTGGCGCGCAGCTTGTTATTGGTATCCCACAGTTGAACGATGTAGGTGCTTTTCAGCTTCTCAGCGTGCATCACCATCGGCATCAGCGCTGGCATGCGTTGGCTGGTGGCCCACGCATCGGCGATTTTGGCCAGCTGATCGTCCTTCATGGTGCCCATCATGTCGCCGTAGCAGTGATAGAAATACCAGGTGACACCGCCGATCATCGCCAGATGCAGAATTACCAGCGTGGTCAGCAGTTTGTTACGCAACGAGCGCATAAATGTGAAAGGTTTCATATTGCGGGGACTCGCCAACCGAGTCCGCGGACATTGCGGATCACTTCGTTATCCAGTTTGCGGCGCATGCCGTGAATCAACACATCGACGGCGTTGCTACTGACTTCTTCGCCCCAGCCGTAAATGCGGTTTTCTAACTGTTCGCGCGACAAGATCGCGCCCGGACGCTCCAGCAAGGCATAGAGCAGGGCGTATTCACGCGCCGTAAGTTGCTCGCGCTGGCCTTTGTATAAGACTTCGCGCGTCATGATGTCGATTTGCACATCGCCGCTGCCGAGCAGGGAATCCGCCGCACCGTGACGACGTCGGGTAATGGCTCGCATGCGCGCTAGCACCTCTTGCAGATCAAAGGGTTTCAGCAAATAGTCATCCGCACCGCTATCCAATCCCTGAATGCGTTGCTGCACGGTATCGCGCGCGGTCAGCACTAACACCGGCGTCATATCACCACGCGTGCGCGCCCGGCGCAGCACGTGCAGGCCATCTTCGCGTGGCAAGCCGAGATCCAGCAACACGCAGGTGTAACCGCCTTCGGCCCAGGCATTGCTGGCAAACACGCCATCGCGTACCCAATCCACCGACCAACCTGCGGCTTCCAGCGCTTGCTGCAAATTGGCGCCAATCATTTCATCATCTTCTACCAGCAGCACACGCATGATGTCCTCCGAAATTAATGCACGAAGTGTAAACCTGTATTCTTAGCGCAGAATTACACCGCTTTTCCCCCTTGCTAATTCTGCGCTAATTTTCTGCTAATTAAGGGATAAATTTAACGCGCTATTGTGGCTGCACTGGACATATTGCCAACGCAGGAGAATCCCATGAATCAGCGCGAATTTATCCGTAGTTTGCTGGACTGGATAGAGAACAATTTAGGGCACGATCTGCATCTGGATGAAGTAGCACGCCGCTCGGGATACTCCCGCTGGCACCTGCAACGTCTGTTCCGCCAGCACACTGGCTTCTCGCTGGCCGAGTATATTCGTCAACGCCGATTGACCGAATCTGCACTGACATTAATTAACAGTGATGAGGCGATTTTGCAGGTGGCGATGAGTTATGGCTTCGATACCCAACAGGCCTACACTCGCACCTTCAAAAACTACTTTATGGTGACGCCGGGCCAACTGCGCCGCCAACGTCGCGTCGAGCCGGATCGTTTGTTGTTCCCATTGGCGGTCGCGTAGGGCCGCCATTTATCGTGCAATGCCGCTCATTTAAGCATCCAATTAGCGGTCACCATAAATGGCGACCCTACGAAAACCGCGCGAATCCGTTGTAGGGTCGCCATTCATGGTGACCTTTTCACCAACCGCACGAAACTTAATGTAAGCTACTGTTCTCACTTATTTCGTCTGCCAGAGAACATGGATAACAGCGACAATCTCACCGCCATGATGCTGTTTGCGCGCGTTGTGGAACGGCAAAGTTTTAGCGAGGCCGCGCGCACCTTGGGCGTCTCCAAATCGCACGTCAGTCGCGAAGTGGCGCGGCTGGAAGTGCGGCTCGGCATTAAGCTGCTGCAACGCACCACGCGCAAAGTGGTGCTGACCGAACTCGGCCAGGCGTACTATCCGTTTTGTACCCGCATGCTGGAAGAGATGCATCGCGCCGATGCCTTTGTGCAGCAAGTACATCAATTACCGGCGGGTAACGTGCGCTTGCAGGCACCGATCACCTACGGTTGCCAATGCGTCGTGCCGACGCTGAATGATTTTATCCGCCGCCATATTCACATCAATGTCGATCTTGAACTCACCACCAGCGATGATCCACAACCCAACGCCGATGTGGCGATTGTGATTCGTGCGCGCGCGCCAGATGCACCCAATTATCGTGAACTCAGCAGCATTGATTGGGGTTTATACGCCACGCCGGATTATCTGGCGTCGCATGCGCCCATCGATCATCCCGAACGCCTTACGCGCCACGATTTGTTGCTGTTTCACGGCCCGGCACATACCGCCGCACTGCCTTTCCGCCGCGACAAACAGCGGCTGGCGCTGGATGTGCATAGCCGCTTCCGCGCCAATAACAGCATGGCGTTGCTGAATGCCGCATTGGCGGGCACGGGTATCGCTTATCTGCCGGCGTATATGACGCAGGAAGCGTTAGCGCGCGGCGAAATCCAGCAGGTGCTGCCGGAATGGCAAATGGATCGCCTACACAGCTACCTGCTATTGAAAGAGCAACCGCAACCCTCTTCGCCGATAACCTTGCTGTGTGATGCGCTGATAAACGCGCTCAGCAGCCGTTGATTGTTGTTACCTGACAACAATAAGACGCCGCCTGGCAATTATCGCTTTAACCCTGTTTTCTGTGTTGGCTGGCTGTTAGCCTGCTAAAAAAGCAAAAACAGGGATATCACCATGCAACAACCGTCAATCGCGTTAGCGCCCGAACAGCAACATTGGAAGCGAAATTTATTTGTCTGCGTGTTGGGTTCGTTCAGCACCATTGTGGCGATGACGCTACTGTTGCCGTTTCTGCCGCTCTACGTGCAGCAACTCGGCGTGCAGGAACCGGCGGCGATTGCGCGCTGGTCGGGCGCAGCGTATGGCGCCACCTTCCTCAGCGCGGCGTTAACCGCGCCGCTGTGGGGCAAATTGGCCGATCGCTATGGCCGCAAACTGATGTTGATTCGCGCCAGCCTCGGCATGGCGATTGCGATGTCGTTGATTGGCATGGCAACCGCGCCGTGGCAGTTGGTGGCGCTGCGTTTACTGGCTGGTTTGCTTGGGGGTTATGCCTCGGGATCGACCATTCTGGTAGCGGCGCAAACGCCAAAAGAACAGACCGGCTGGGCGCTGGGCGTGCTGTCGTCCGGCATCATGGCCGGTAACGTGGTGGGCCCGCTGCTGGGAGGCGTGTTACCGCCGCTGATTGGCATCCGCCATACTTTCTGGCTGACCGGCGCGGTGATTTTTCTCGCTTTCCTCGCAACCACCTTTTTACTCAAAGAAGTGCCGCGTGCCGCGAAGAAGAACAACCAACCCAACGCGGTAGCGGATGAAATGCCCGTTAATTTGCCCGTGGTCCGGTTGATGTGGCTGTCTGGCATGTTGCTGATTTTCGCTAACATGTCGATTGAACCGATTATCACGTTGTATATCGGCCAGTTTGTCAGCGGCGATCATGCCGTCACGGTAACGGCGGGATTGGTGATGGCAGCCGCCGCGCTCGGCAGCATTCTCTCCGCGCCGCGTTTGGGGCGTTTAGCCGACCGGATTGGACATGGCCGCGTGCTGGTTTATGGCTTGCTGGCCTGTGCGCTGCTGCTGATCCCGCAGGCGTTTATCACTGAAGCGTGGCAATTGGTGGTATTGCGTTTCCTGATGGGCATGGCGTTGGGTGGTTTGATGCCGTGCGTCACGGCGCTGATTCGCCACAGCGTGCCGCAATCGCAGGTGGGTAAAATGCTGGGTTATTCGACTTCGGCGCAGTATGTCGGCCAGGTTTCCGGTCCGCTGTTCGGCGGCTTTATCGGTGGCGCGTTGGGTATGCGCCCGGTGTTTCTCGCGACCTGCGTGATTATGGCGCTGTGCGCCTTCTTAAACGCACGAGTGCTGCGCAAACGCTAAATCGTAGGGTCGCCATTTATGGTGACCTTCATGCTGAACGCACCATTCGCTACATTTGGCTTCTGCCTGGTCACCATAAATGGCGACCCTACAATGCGGCCATCATCGCGGTCCCGATAAATGGCGGCCCGAAAAAAAGGCGGGCTTCGCAGCCCGCCTTTCTCATTGCATCAATGCGAAAAGTTACTTCGCATCTGGCAGTGCGTAAGCAATCACATAATCGCCTAGCTTGGTGCCAAACGAACCGTGACCACCTGCCGCGATGACAACGTACTGCTTGCCATCCACTTCATAGGTCATCGGCGTTGCCTGGCCGCCTGCTGGCAGACGTGCTTGCCACAGCATCTCACCGGTGTTGGTGTCGAATGCACGCAGGTAGTTATCGGCAGTCGCACCAATGAAGAACACGTTACCGGCAGTGGTGATTGGGCCGCCCAACATCGGCATACCCATTTTGAACGGTACTGGCACTGGCGCGCTATCGCGAACGGTACCAATACGTTTTTTCCACACGGTTTCGTTGGTTTTCAGGTCAACCGCAGAGACATAGCCCCAAGCCGGTTGTTTACACGGCAGACCAAACGGTGACAGGAACGGATTCAGCTCCACGCCGTACGGTACGCCGTACTGTGGCTGGATGCCGGTTTCAGTGCCTGAACCGCCTTTGTCGTCAGCCGGTGGCTCGATCGGGTTGCCCGGACCGCGTGGCACCAGCTTCGAAACAAACGGCAGCGCCATTGGGTTAGCAATCGCAATCTGACGATGTGGATCTACCGCGATACCGCCCCATTCGAACATGCCAAGGTTACCTGGGAACACCAGCGTGCCTTGCTCAGACGGCGGGGTGAACGGACCTTCGTAGCGCAGACGCTTGAAGATCACGCGGCACACCAGTTGGTCATACATGGTCGCGCCCCACATGTCCTTGTCCGTCAGATTTTGTTTCGGACGGAAGGTCAATTCGGAGTACGGCTGAGTAGGTGAAACGTGGTCGCCTTTGGCTGCGCCCTGCGGAACTGGGGTTTCTGGTGCAGGAACCACCGGCTCACCGGTACGACGATCCAGCACGAAGATGTTACCGGTTTTCGCAGGTGCATAAATCACCGGCACGGTTTTGCCATCTTTGTCAGTGATATCGGCCAGCGTCGGCTGCGACGGCAGGTCCATATCCCACAGATCGTGATGCACGGTCTGATACGACCACACCAGCTTACCGGTGGTGGCATTCAGCGCCAGAACGCTACTTGCATAACGCTCCTGCTCTGGGGTGCGATTGCCGCCCCAGATATCCGGCGTTGAAACACCCATTGGCAGGTAAACGGTATCCAGTTTCGGATCGTAAACCGCCGGTGCCCATGAGTTCGGTGAGTTCATGGTGAAGGTGTGTTCATCAGCCGGAATCGCGTTAGGATCTTTCGCGCCCGGATCGAATACCCACAGCAGTTTACCGGTGTTCACGTCGAAGCCACGGATGGCGCCAGACGGCTCACGGGTTGAGTAGTTATCGGTAACCGCACCGGCAACCACGATGGTGGTATCGGTGATGATTGGCGGAGAAGTCGGCTCATACTGGCCCGGCGTCAACACCGGTTGTTTGTGTTGCAGATCCAGTTCACCGTTGTTGCCAAAGGCAGGGCAACGCGCACCGGTATCCGCATCCAGCGCGAACATACGACCATCATTCACCGGCAGGTAAATGCGACGTGAGCACAGCGCAGGTTGGGTATTAGACGCATCCGCCGCCGCGGGTACTTCGTGGTAAGAAACACCACGGCACGTTACGTGCTGGAAGGTTGGATTTGGCTTCAAGCCTGGATCAAATTTCCACTTCTGCTTACCGCTTTTCGCATCCAGCGCAAACAGAATCTGGTGTGGCGAGCAGAGATACAGGGTGTCGCGGATTTTGATTGGCGTCACTTCATCAGTGATTTCGCCCGGATCGTTCGGGGTTTTCAAATCGCCAGTCTGGAACTGCCAGGCAACCTGCAACTCTTTCACGTTACCGTTGTTGATCTGCTTCAGCGGCGAGAAACGCGTACCTTGTTGGTCACGCGCATATGCAGGCCAGTCAGCATCATCAATTTTGCTTAGCGGCTGCGCTTGTGGAGCATTGGCAGCTGAAGCCGGGATTTCACCGTTCAGCTCCTGCGGATCGTGGAACACCGCCCACGCCAGCACCAGCACGCTGGCAATCAGTGCGACAACCATCAGGCTCAGCGCACCTTTACCAGCATTATTCAGACCGCGATAAACAAACGGCAGAATCAGCCAGATGCCGAAGATCACCAGCACATCGGTACGCGGTGCCAGCGCCCAGAAGTCGAAACCGACTTCCCACACGCCCCACACCAACGTTGCCAACAGCAGTAATGCATACAGCAATAATGCTGAACCACTACGGCGCCACAGCAGAACAGCGGTGATCAACATGATCACACCGCCAATAACGTAGTACCAGGAACCTCCAATGGCGGCTAACCAAACGCCACCAACCAGCATAAACGCGCCCGTCAGCAGTGCAAAAAGCACTGTGAGAAAACGGATTACGCCAAAAGATGAGGAAGCTTTCCCCATAATATTGACCTCTTTCTTTGCCATAAAAAAACTAAAAGGAAACAACGCATTGGGCCATTTCCCGACATAGAGTACGAAATAGTAAAAATAATGTGACAACGCGCTTCCAGGCGCGAGTTGATCCCTTTGCGTTAAATTTTATCTTAAAAACGTTAACGGTTTTGATTTTTTTAGTGCTTTGCACTTTAGGAAGGGAAGTACTGCGACATTTTATGAGGGAAATTAGGCGCTATGTCCGGTGAAGTAGGGCCATAACGCCTAAGGGCAACACTTTGTGTAAACGTTTACCCTTCAAACAAGCGGCTGCTGGTGCGTTGTTCTTGCCAGCCACTTAAATTCAGTTTGGCATATTGCGCCGCGGGCAGTGTGAGCTGCTGCGTACGTAATATCACTTCTGCTTCTCTTTCACGACAAGATTCCAGCAGGAATGAAAAGCTGAACTTGAGATAATTATCGTTAAAGAACTCTTCGGTCAGCACAATACCGCCAAACGGAAAAGTGGCGATATTGTTCCAGCAAGTCCCGGGCGGTGCCAAATCATAAAGCCAGAAAGAGAAACGCTCCGCAGCATGTCGCAGCGCACTATCTCTTTGAACTAAATCGGCGTAATTGATCGCCAGATGCACATTATCGCCTTGCAGATTGGAATAATTTTCCTGGCTATTTAAAAACCTCAATAAGTTATTTCCTGTTAACGGGATAATTATTAATTCGGGTGCATCCGGCAACTGATTATGCAGCGAAATTATGTTGTTTCCGTTAAGTGATGCCGTACTTTCCTGGTCGCAATGCATAAAGGGTGCTGAATAACACACACCGGTTAGCGTGCCGTCGAAGCGACGGATGCGCTCTGTAACATAAGGATTATAAGATCTGTTTTCCATTTATCTCTGTGAATAAATTAATTGGATGGAACGTCTTAATTATTATAAGAACGGGCGCCTGGTGAAATCTTAACCCCTCGAATATAAACCCTTTGGTTTATAAAGTTGATCTTTTTTAACTGTCTCTGATAGAGAGATATTTGGTGAGGCGAAAGATGCAATAAAAACATAATTAACGCAGCGGCAATGATGCGAATATTTTCAATTGAGAATCATCAGCTTGCTAATATTGAGAGCTCTATGCTTAGTTCAATTTCAGATAAGCTTCTGTTTTTAAACAGCACGGCTAGCCATTGTTTGCGTTAACAGGATGTTGCACTCTGTGGCGTGAGAAAAATAAGCAGGCCATCACGTGGCTGTAGATCAGGTTGGTGCAACGACGCTAACCAATGACATTATTTAGGATGGGATAACTATGGGTTCACCGGTATCCGCAGCAGAAGATTCGTTGCTGCGGCACAGGTCGTTCGTCGCCTTTTGGCTGGCGCGCACCTGTTCATCGTTTGGTTTTCAAATGTTCTCGGTTGCAGTCAGCTGGCAGATTTATGCGCTGACGCACAGCGCCATGGCGCTGGGGATGATCGGGCTGATGCAGTTTCTGCCTTCGGTATTACTTGCGTTGCCTGCCGGGCATCTGGCCGATCAGCACGATCGACGCCGCATTGTGCTGCTAGGCCAGTTAATTGAGTGGGTCGCGCTCTTGGGGCTCGTCGCCCTAACGCTGATTAACTGGGCGGGAAAGTTTGAGATTTGGGGCTTAGTGTTCCTGATTTCGGTGGCGAAAGCGCTGGAGTGGCCAGCCATCACCTCAATGCTGCCGGCATTAGTGCCACCGCCGATTCTGGCGCGTGCAATGGCGGCCAGTTCGGTGGGCGGACAAGCGGCGGTGATCATCGGCCCAACGCTGGGTGGTTTCCTGTATGTCGCCGGTCCGGATGTGGTGTATGGCGTATCGGCGCTGTTTTATCTGATCTCCATCGTGTTGGTGAGCCGACTGCGCTACGAGCGTCCGCCGCAAGCGCGCTTGCCGATGAATCTGCCGAACCTGTTTGCTGGCGTGCGCTTTATCCGCGAGCGTAAAGATGTGCTCGGCGTGATTTCCCTCGATCTGTTTGCGGTGCTGCTCGGTGGCGCGACGGCGCTGCTACCGATCTTTGCGCAAGACATTCTGCACACCGGGCCGTGGGGATTAGGCATCCTGCGCGGTGCACCGTCAGTGGGTGCATTGCTGGTTGGCGTGTGGCTAAGTCGTCACAAACTGGAAAAGCATGTCGGTATGATCATGTTTGGTTCGGTGGCGGGATTTGGTGTGGCAACGTTGGTGTTCGCGCTCTCCACGCAATTGTGGCTGTCGGTGGTGGCGCTGGCGGCACTCGGCGGCTTCGATATGGTCAGCATGGTGATTCGAGGCGCGCTGGTGCAATTGGATACGCCGGATGACATGCGCGGCCGCGTTAATGCGGTGAACGCCATCTTCATTAATACCTCGAACCAGCTCGGCGAATTTGAGTCGGGATTGTTAGCCGCGTGGATGGGCGCAGTCCCTGCGGCGGCCATTGGCGGGATCGGAACCTTGGTGGTGGTTGGCGTGTGGATGACGATTTTCCCGCATCTGCGTAAACGGCAGAAGCTGGAAAACGAAACCGCGGCATGATGAAAACGGTGCGCATCATCGCGCAGTGTAGGGTCGCCATTCATGGTGACCTTTGTTCATAACAGCACGAAAAGGCGTCCCGATGGGACGCCACTACCGATTACGGCGCTGCTTTCCCCAGGCTGGCGTCAAATTTTTTCCAGCTATCGGTCAGATCCACCACGGTTTTCGATTTTCGCGCTTCATCGATTTTGATCGCGGTGAGGCCCGCTTCCAGTGCATCCACCACAGACACTTTCAGCGGCGTTCCCTGTTTAATGTGTTTCACAATCTCTTCTGCCATCAACGCATCCGCACCGTAATGACCATCGTAGGCGTTGCCATCGTAAGCGGTATCCACTTCGCGATCGCCGGTACGCGCGTTGTGCACGCGGAAATAGTTGCGCACAAAGTCGCCTTCCGCCATACCTTCGGTGCCCATGACGCAGAAGCGGCGGAATTCGTCCGGCACGTTGAGGTTGGCATGGAAGGCGAGGGTCGCGCCGCCTGCGTATTCAATCAGCGCGGTTTGGTAATCAACGATATCAGCATCGCCATCAAACACTGCATCCTGGCTGGACCAGCCGCTGGGTTTGACATGATAGACCTCCGATTGCGCGGTGATCGCACCTTGTGGCGCATGCTGTGGCGTGAAATTTTTGCGTCCACCAAAGCTGGCCACGCGCATTGGACGCTCACCCAGCAAGCCTTGATACAGGTCGATATCGTGGCAGCATTTTTCCAGGATATACGGGCCAGCGTACTTCTCCAGGCGGCGCCAATCGCGCTGGAAGAAAGCGCCGTGATAGGGCTTGATGTGTTCGGTGGCTTCAATCGAGGTGATTTCACCCAGGCGTTTTTCGTCACGCGCGGCCAACAAATCACGATACAGCGGCGAGTAACGCAGCACCAAACCGACTAAAATGCGTTCGTGACCGTATTGCCGCACCAACTCCGCCATCGCCATGGTTTGTTCTTCATTGATCACCACCGGCTTCTCGGTGAACACGGTGTAACCGGCGGCTAAGCCCTGGCGAATATGCTCAAGGTGCATAAAGTTCGGCGAACCGACCAACAGTAAATCAAAGCCGCCATGTTGCAGCAGCGCATCCACGCTGTCGAAGGCGATACCTGCATCAATGCCAAAGGTGTGCAGATTCGGCAGCCCGGCTGGCGCGGGATCGACGTAACCCACCACGGAAAACTCTGCGTCGGCTTTGTTGAACTCTTTCACCACGTGGGAAAGACGAAAGCCCAGACCAATAATGCCCACTTTCATGTTGTACCCCTGAAGCCCGTTGTCTGTTAGCCGCCCGACCGTGCGAGCTGCTGATAATCTGACCGTTAACTTATTACGACAGAAAAACTAATGTCAATCCGTGTGGCGGATCTCAAACTGTTAATAATTGTTAGTTATATGATTTAGTTGATTTTTAATTAACTATACGGATTGCCTATTTATTTGTTATTGCGATTTAAGTTTTTTTCCCCTATCTTTCGCACATCTATAAGCGTCAAACCGTTTGGGCTGGCTGGAGGAAGCGCGTGCAATCACTAATGCTGGGTATTGATGGCGGTGGCACGCACTGTCGTGGACGTTTGACCGACAGCGCCGGACGCGTGCTGGCAGAAGCCAAAGGCGGGCCGGCAAACGTTTGGTCGCAGTTTGATGCGGCGTTAGTGGCGATTGAACAAGTCATCGATGAACTGTTCATTCAGGCAGATTTACCGGCTGAAGCACGCGATCGCGCCGTAATGGTTGCCGGTTTAGCAGGCGGGAATGTCGCTTCAGTGCATGCCCGTCTCGCCAGTTGGCAGCCACGTTGTCAGGCGCGTTATCTGTTTACCGATGTCGAAATTGCCTGCGCGGGTGCACATGCGGGGGCGCCGGGTGCGGTATTTATTATCGGCACCGGCAGCCAGGGGGCAGCCTGGGATGGCGCGCAGTTCACGCTGCTGGGCGGCTGGGGGTTTGCCTTATCAGACGCCGGTTCCGGCGCGGTGTTAGGGCAACGCGCACTGCGCTTGGCGCTGCTGGCGCATGAAGCGATTATTCCCGCTTCGCCATTAACCCGACACATCATGGCGAGTTATCAAAACAGCCCGGAACAGATGCTGATGTGGTCGAAACAGGCCACGCCTGCCGATTGGGGCCGCGTCGTGCCGGATATTTTTGCCGCCGCGCAGCAGGGCGACCTGCACGGTTGTGCGTTGGTGCAGCAATCGGCGGCGGATATTGTGCAGATGGTGCAGCCGTTGTTGGCCCGCAGCCACGGTAAATTGGCGTTGATGGGCGGATTAGCCGACCCGATTCAGGCGTGGTTACCCGCCGATATTGCGGCATTGCTGGTGTCGCCACAGGGCGATGCGCTGAGTGGGGCGATTCGTCTGGCACAGCAGTTCAGCTTAAAACGTCCTGCCTAACTTCATATAAAGAGGCTCATGAGCGCTCCCAACGTAACTGCACGCATTCTGCGGCTGATTGTCGAGAATGCGCCGATTAGTCAATCCGATCTCAAAGTACGCAGCGGCCTGAGCATGTCGACGGTTTCGCAGGCCACCAATCGCCTGTTAACCGGCGGTATCGTGCAGGAGCTGGGGCTGCGTCGCGTCTCGATGGGGCGACCGAAAACCCTGCTGGGCCTCAATCCCGATCACGCTAGCGTGGTGGGCATTCAGCTCAATGCCGAACGCAATTTGATGGTGTTAACCGATCTCAGCGGCAACATTATTGGCGAGCAACAAATTCCTTCCGGCGCAATGACGCCCAAACAACTCGGCGATGCGCTGGCAAAGTTTTTGCGCGGCGTCGAAGGCAAAAAAGTCGGCGCGATTGGCCTGGCGTTATCGGGTTTGGTTGATGCCAGCAACGGCGTTTGTGTGCTGTCACGCGCGCTGGGCTGGGATAACGTGCCGATTGCGCGCTTGCTAGAAGAACGCTTTTCGCTACCGGTATTTATCGAAAATGATGCCAATGCGCTGGCGATGGCGGCGCTGGTGTTTGGTCAGCTTGGCCACGCGCAGTCGGCGGTGATCGCCACCTTCGGCAAAGGCATTGGTGCGGGGATTTTGCTTGATCGTCAGCTGTATCGCGGTCGTCACGGTAAAGCCGGTGAGATCGGTGTTTCGCTGCTGGGTGATGGTTCTGAACGTTTGCTGGAGGATGTGGCATCTTCGCAGGCGATTTTGCAGCGAGTCGCCGCCACCGCCAAAGACGCCGCGCCACAAACGCTGCGCGATTTGGATATGCATCCAACCGCGGATGTATTGAGCGCGTTGGCTGAAGCGGGGCAACATCTGGGGATGTCGCTGGCGAATCTGTCGGTGGCGTACGATCCGGATGTGGTGTATCTGGCGATGGAGCCGCAAATGGCGTCGCGCATTTTGCTCGATCACGTAACGCAAAGCTTCCAGGCTTACCGCCTGAAGCTCACACCGCACATGACGCCACTGCAATTCCTCACCGAATCGAATCGCATGTGGGCGCAAGGTGCTGCTGGATTTGCCGTGAATAAGTTATTGGATTTGTTGGCCGCGCAGGCCGATGAAGAGATTGCGTCGTAATCCCGAACGGTTATCAAAGCGGGCGTAAATGTGCAGCATATCCCGTAGGGTCGCCATTTATGGTGACCACGGTAAAGGGCATTGAACTGCTGTGCGTCCATCATGACGGTCGCCATGAATGGCGACCCTACAATTACCTCATTCCGTAAGGCCGCGATGAAGGGTGACCGCCTTGATATTTGAATTTCAACGCAAGCGCAAACCCTGCTCATCAAACAATAAGCAACTCTCAGCCTTTAACTGATAACTCAGCTTCTCGCCAATCGCGTGCTCCGCCACGTTGCGTTCCTCAATCACCAGCAGCTTCTCTTCGCCGATATCGAGATAGAGATAATTGGTATGCCCCAGCATCTCGCTAAACGACAGCTCGCCGCTGAAACTCAACGCGCCATCATTGCTGGCGACCGGCTGGAAATGCTCCGGCCGCACGCCAAGGGTGATTTTCTGTCCTTCCTGGCAGGTTGCTGTAATCGGCATCGTCAGCTGGCTGATGCCCAGCGCGGGCACCCGCAACTGCACCGCACCGGGCACAATCGCCGCCACTTCGGCATTGAGGAAGTTCATCTTTGGCGAGCCAATAAATCCGGCAACAAACAGGTTATCGGGATCGCGATACAGCGCCATTGGCGCGCCAACTTGCTCAATGCGGCCCTGACGCAGCACCACAATACGATCCGCCAACGTCATTGCTTCCAGCTGATCGTGCGTCACGTAAATCATGGTGTTACCCAATGACGCGTGCAGGCGTGCAATCTCAATACGCATCTGCAAACGCAGTTCGGCATCCAGATTCGATAGCGGCTCATCAAACAGGAATATGCGCGGATGACGGATAATCGCACGGCCAATTGCCACGCGTTGGCGCTGTCCACCCGAGAGCGCGCGCGGCAAGCGGTCGAGATATTCCGTGAGATGCAAACGTGCTGCGGTTTCCCTAATCGCTTGATCAATCTCCGCTTTCGGACGTTTCATCACTTCCAGCGGATAGGCCAGATTGCCGCGCACTGTCATATTGGGATAAAGCGCATAGGACTGAAACACCATCGCAATACCGCGTTCGGTAGCCGGTTGCTCAGTCATGTCCGCGCCCTCAATCAATAGCTTGCCGCCGCTGATCTCTTCCAGCCCGGCAATCATGCGCAATAGCGTCGATTTGCCGCAGCCGGATGGGCCAACAAATACCACGAACTCACCGCTGTTGATGGTGAGATCGATGCCGTGAATTACGTTCACGTTCTCATAGGACTTCTTAACATTTTGCAGATGCAGGCTGGTCATGCGATGCCTCGAATCAGAGAAGTTGGCCCATATAAATGGCGTTGCTGCGCATAATCGGCGTGAAGCCGAGGCGCTGATAGAAGCCACACACCTGTTCGTTTTGCAGGCTAACGCCGAGGTAAACGCCCGGAACGCCAGCCGCACGTAAATCATGCAGCAACTGCTCAATCAGTTTGCGTCCCCAGCCACCTTGCTGTGCGGCGGGCAACAGATTGATATGCAGATGCGCCGGCCACTGCGTCACCAACTGCTCAGCGGCGGCATCGGGCTGATGAATCGCCTCCAGCACTTTACTGTCGAGCGGTGCATGCGGCGCGTAATCGCGATATTGCTGTTGCAGGCGCGGCCACCACTCAGCCTCCAGTTGTGCTTCAAACGCGCGCGTATCCGGCGCGGCGACCGCATAGCCCACCACTTCGCCATGCTGTTCCAGCACATAAGCAAACTCAGGCGCAAAGCGCGCGTAAGGAATGACAAAGCGCAGGCCGGGCAGCGCGGGATCGGAATAGAGCGCGCTGGCATCGGTTCCGGCATTGGCCGTTTCTAAGCAGATGCGCGACAACGCGGGAAAATCCGCTGCGCTGGCACGACGAATAACACCTTCAGCCGTCATGGTGGAGCCTCTGTGGTCAGGAGATGAACAGATTTTACGGTAAAGAAAGCCGACTTAGTTTTCAAGGTGTAATAATGGAGCTGGCGCACAAACCTGATGTGAACCCCAATAACAAATGATGATTCTGGAGCGGGATCGCAACTCTGCAACGCCCGCCAGCGCGGCCTATCGCGCTTTGTTATGCTGTGCATCCTCGGCCTGTCGTCAATAACTATAGGATTTTCATATGCTCTATCAGTGAGTTAAATCGCCAGTGTCGGCTGAGTGATTTATGCTGATACCCAGTGATTTCATTTCTGGACGCGCTGCTTTGCGCGCTGTTCCGCAGAATGCTCTGCTATTACAGCCGCTTTTTCGCTGACTCTTTGCACTGTATCACAGAGCAAAAATTCCACAGTGTCGATGTTTGACTTTCTTTTGTTCATAAAGTAAGTATGAATTATGTGCGTTGTTGCTGCTGAATCAACCTGCCGGGAATCGCAGGTGTCGAGATGAAAGGATGCCAGTCATTTGTTGGAGAAACCGAGCATGATGTGTGATTCAACCAATCGTCGTTCCCGTTTGAAAAGTTCGCTGCATACCTTGTCGCGTCTGGTTTCCGCCGGGATTCTGCTCGGTGCAACTATGGGTGCCGCGCAGGCGGTCACGCTCAATGAGTGGGATATTTATAACTATCCGCAACAGACCGAAGCGGTAGATGAAGCGGTAAAAGCCTTCCAGCAAAAGAATCCGGACATCACCATTCAGCGTTCGGTGCACTCCTTCGAAGATACCCGCATTCCACTGAAACTGGCGTTGACCGCCGGTGATGGCCCGCAGATTGCGCAGGTCAATCAGGGCGGTGGCGATATGGGATCGCTGGTGAAAGACAAACTGCTGTGGCCATTAGACGATTATGCCAAAACCTACGGCTGGACCACGCGCTTCCCGGATTCGATCCTGAAACGTAACCGTTGGTCAGATAAACAAGATTTCGGCAGCGGCAAGCTGTATGGCGTCGCCAGCCTCGGTGAGATGGTCGGTTTGTATTACAACAAAGCGCTATTGGACAAAGCCGGTGTGGCGGTACCAAAAACCTTGCCTGAACTCGAAGCGGCGATGGAAAAACTTAAAGCTGCCGGAACGCCGCCAATGATGCTCGGTTTGCTCGACGGCAACATGGGTCAGCAACTGTTGAGTACCTTGTGGGAAGCGCAGATTGAAAGCAGCGACCGTAAAAAACTCGACGATCTGATTTACGACGTGGGTGGCACCTTCAAAGACGACAAACTGGTTAAAGCCGCCAGCATGATGAAAAGCTGGAACGACAAAGGCTATTTATTCCCGGGCTATCAAGGCATTGGTCATGATGATGCCGCCACCTTATTCCAGAATGGTCAAGCTGCCTTCCTGGTAAGCGGAACCTGGTATCTCGGTCAGTTCAAAGAGAATAAAGATCTGCACTTCGCGGCGATGCCAGCGGGTGAGGGCGTGCAGCATCCGCTGATGGTCGGTGGCACCGACCTGGCGTTCTCAATTACCAGCACCGCGAAAGACAAAGCGCAGCAGGATGCAGCAGCCAAATTCATCGATTACATCGTCTCGGATGAGATGGCTAACCGCTGGCTGAAAGTCGGCTTCCTGCCGGCGGGCACCAGTAAAAATGCGCAGATCCCCGCGGATAACCCGCTGCTGTCCGAAGCCTATCAAGTTTGGGTAGCGCTTAACGAGCATGATGGTCTTGGTCATTACCTTGATTGGGCCACGCCAACCATGAACGCCGAGCTGAACCAAAACGTCCAGCTGTTGCTGGCGGGACGCCAAAGCGCCGAGCAGATCGTCGCCAACTTTGATAGCAACTATCAACGCTACCTGAAAACCCTCAAGCACTGATGACGTTCGGCTCGGCGTATACCGTCGGGCCGCGAACAAGCGAGTACGGTTATGTTGAATAAATCTGCCTGGCGCAACGCGCTGTATCTTCTGCCCGCGCTGCTGGTGTATGCGGTGTTTTTGCTGTTGCCGCTACTGGCATCGTTAGGGATCAGCTTCACCGAATGGGATGGCACTTCGTGGCCAATCTTTATCGGTATTGGCAACTATTTGCGCATGTTCCAGGATCCGGTGTTCTGGGTCGCGCTGGGCAATAACGCCTTGCTGATGTTGTTCTACACGCTGTTCCCGATTGGCGTTGGTCTGCTGCTGTGCAGCTTCTTGTATGAAACGCGCAATAACAAAGAGCGCAGCGTGCTGCGTATTCTCTTCTTCTTACCGTACATCATGCCAATGGCAGTGCTTGGCGTGGTGTGGCGCTGGCTGTATAACCCGGCGTTTGGCCCGATTGATCAGGTGCTGCGTGCCATTGGTTTGCCGCAGCTGGCGCTGTCCTGGCTGGGTGATTTTACCTGGGCGTTGCCGGCGGTGGGATTGGTGGCAACCTGGTATTTCTTCGGCTTCTGCTTAGTGCTGTTTATGGCCGGTTTGCAGCGCATGGATCCCTCGTTGCTAGAGGCTGCCGATTTGGATGGATCGTCACGCCGACAGAAATTTATGCGTATCACCTTGCCCTCGTTACGTCCGGAATTGCGCATAGCGCTTCTGCTCACCGTCATTGCCAGCCTGAAAGCCTTCGATTTGGTCTATGTGATGACACAAGGCGGACCGGGCACCTCCACCATGGTGACCAACATCTTCATGTATAAGCAGGGCTTTGACTTGCACTACTTTGGCTACGCATCGGCTGTGGCGGTATTCAGCATGCTGATTGTGTTGCTGATCAACGCATTAATTCACTTTGCGATTCGGGAGCGTCACTGATGCGCGGTACGCCAACTGTTTCACGCGCGCTGATTTGGATTGTGGCGCTGATGACCATTTTGCCGTTTTTGATGGCGTTGATGACCTCCTTCAAAACTCAGATGGAGCTGTTTCAGGGCGTGTTTACCTTGCCTTCATCATTTAACGTCAAGAACTACATCACCGCGTGGCAGCAGGGACATTTCAACGTCTACTTTATGAACTCGGTGCTGGTGGTGATTCCGGTGGTGATTTGCAGCATCCTGTTGGGCATTCTGGCGGGATTTGGTTTCGCCTGGTTGAAGATTCCCGGCAAGAAAGTGGTCGCGGCGCTGCTGGGGCTTGGCATGGTGCTGCCGAGCGAAGCCTTTATTATTCCGCTCTACCACGAGTTGAGCTGGATGGGGCTGACCAATACCTATTTGGCGCTGATTCTGCCGCAAATTGCGCTGTCACTGCCGTTTACCACGCTGATGATCGCCACCGCCTTGCAACAAGTGCCGCGCGAGTTAGTGGAAGCGGCGGTAATGGATGGTTCGTCGCGACGTAAAATTCTGTGGGGGATTTTGGTGCCGGCGATTTGGCCGACGCTGTCAACGCTGGCGCTGTTGCTGTTTATCTGGACGTGGAACGAGTTTCTTATCCCGCTGATTTTGGTCAACAAAGATGAGCTGCGCACCTTGCCAATTGGCATGATGTTCTTCCAGAACAAAAACACCATTGATATCCCGGTGCTGATGGCAGGCGCGATGATCGTCATTATGCCGCTGGTGGCGGTGTTCCTGATTTTCCAACGCAAGTTTATTAGCGGCGTCACCGAAGGCGCGGTGAAATAAGGCGGCCATTCGGCCGCCCGTGTTATCCACCACACCTAATTCAGGTCACCATAAATGGCGACCCTACAAAACCGCGCCGGGCAATCGTTGGGTCGCCATTTATGGTGACCTGGTTTTCATGCTGTCGATTAAAGCGCCGCAGCGATTGCCGATCCCAACTCTTCGGTTGATGCGTTGCCGCCCAAATCCCGGGTCAGGCTATTGCCCGCCGCCAGCGTGCGCTCAATCGCATCCAGCACAGCCGCGCCTGCTGCGGCATAACCCAAATGTTCCAGCATCATCGCGCCACACCAAATCTGCCCAATCGGGTTAGCCACGCCTTTGCCTGCGATATCTGGCGCGGAGCCGTGTACCGGTTCGAACAGGCTAGGGAATTTGCCTTCCGGGTTGATATTGGCGGACGGCGCAATGCCGATGGTGCCGGTACAAGCCGGACCGAGATCCGACAGAATATCGCCAAACAGGTTGCTGGCGACCACCACATCAAACCAATCCGGATGTAGCACGAAGTTCGCGGTGAGAATATCAATATGATATTTATCGACTTTCACCTCAGGATAACTCGGTGCCATCGCTTCCACGCGGCTGTCCCAATACGGCATGGTGATGGCGATGCCGTTGGATTTGGTGGCTGACGTCAGATGTTTTTTCGGCCGTTTCTGCGCTAGGTCGTAGGCAAACTTGAGGATACGATCGACGCCAACCCGCGTCATCACCGTTTCCTGAATCACCACTTCGCGCTCGGTGCCGGGGAACATCTTGCCGCCCACCGACGAGTATTCGCCTTCGGTATTTTCACGCACCACGTAGAAATCGATATCGCCTGGCTGGCGATTGGCCAGCGGTGCTTTCACGCCCGGCATCAATCGCACCGGACGCAGGTTAACGTACTGATCAAATTCGCGCCGGAATTGCAGCAACGATCCCCACAGCGACACATGATCCGGCACCACGTCCGGCCAGCCCACCGCGCCAAAATAGATCGCATCGAACTGGCTCAGCGTGGCGAACCAATCATCTGGCAGCATTTTGCCGTGCTGCTGCCAATATTCGGCGCTGGCGAAATCAAACCACTGCCACTCCAGCGCAATATCAAATTTCTTCGCTGCCGCATCCATCACGCGGATGCCTTCTGGCATCACTTCTTTGCCAATGCCATCGCCGGGGATGACGGCTATTTTGTAGGTTTTGCCGCTCATAGGGTTTCTCGCAGGTTGCTGTTGATGTTCTGTACGCAGTATAACCATGCATCTGTGGGAAATAATTAGCCTGAGCGATAAGCCAATGTTGAATAAAAGTAGAGAATCGCGCACCTCAACCGATGACCTCGCCTTCTTTGTGCGCGTCGCGGCGCTCGACAGTTTAACGGCGGCGGCACGCGAGCTGGGCTTGTCGTTACCGGCGGTGAGTAAGCGCTTGAGCCAGCTGGAGCAGCGCCTAGGCGTGCAGTTATTGAAGCGCACCACGCGGCGCCTGGAATTGACGCCGGAGGGCAAACGTTATCTGGATGGCGCGCGTCCGCTGCTGGATCAACTGGCGGAGTTGGAAGAGTCGGTCAGCAGCCAAACGGCGGTGCTGCGCGGTGCACTCAATATCAATGCGTCGTTTGGTTTTGGTCGTCGGCACGTTGCGCCATGTGTGTCGCGCTTTGCTGCGTTGCATCCTGAATTAGCCATCAGCTTGCAGCTCAGCAGCCAGCCGCTAAATTTTCTCGATGCGCGCGTGGATATTGATATCCGCGTTGGTGAACCGCCGGATGCGCGGCTGATTGCGCGCAAGTTGCGCACCAATCCACGCGTGCTGTGTTGCTCACCGGAGTACGCCGCGCGCCACGGTTTGCCCAACAGCGTTGCCGCGCTGGCTCAGCACCACTGCATTTTACTTCGCCAATTTGACAGTGATTTCGCGTTATGGCGTTTAGGCGATGGCGAGCAACAGCTGACGCAAAAGGTGCGCGGCAATTTAATCACCAACGATGGCGAAGTGGCGATGCAGATGGCGTTGGATGGGCACGGCATTCTGCTGCGTTCGTGGTGGGATGCGCAGCACAGCATTAAGCGTGGCGAATTGGTTCATGTGCTGCCGGAGTGGAGCGCGGCTGACGGCGATATTTTTGCGGTTTGGCAACCGCAGCGACAACCGCTGGCGCGCATCAGTGCGTTTGTTGATTTTTTGCAGTCGGCGCTGCATCAGATATCGTAGTCACTGAGGTCACCATAAATGGCGACCCTACGAATTGAGCTCGTTTTTGTAGGGTCGCCATTTATGGTGACCTGGTGATTTCATCAACCCTTGCGTAAACCCGCCACATCCACCTGCCACTGATTCAGTTTGTTATACAGCGCCGTACGTGAAATCCCCAGCAGCTGCGCAGACTGGCGCAGATTGCCTTTTTGTTCACGCACTACTTGCAGCACATGCTGGCGCTCATTGGCCTGCAACGAGGTCAATTCAGTGACGACCGGCACACTACGCTGCACCATCTCTGCCGGCAAATCGTGGCGATCGATCTCCAATCCTTCACATAAATTCACCATGCGCTCGACCAGATTCTCCAGCTCGCGCACATTGCCCGGCCAGTGCCAGGCTTGTAAACACACCATCGCTTCCGGCGATAACTGCGGCGCGATGCGCTTCAACCGCGTGCACAGCGCCTGAATAAAGGTATTCACCAAACCGGGAATATCCTCCTGACGTTCGCGCAGCGGCGGGATCTCCAGCGAAATCACATTCAGGCGATAGTAAAGATCGCGGCGAAACGCGCCTTTCTCCACCGCATCCAGCAAGTTGCAATGCGTCGCAGCGATAATACGCACGTTGACCTTAAGCGGATGCGCCGCACCGATGCGTACCACTTCGCTCTCTTGCAACACGCGCAGCAAGCTGGTTTGCGCTTCAAGCGGCATCTCACCAATTTCGTCGAGGAACAAAGTGCCGCCATCGGCCAGTTCAAATTTTCCCGCTGAACCACCGCGCCGCGATCCAGTAAACGCGCCATCGACATAACCAAACAGTTCGCTTTGCACTAAATCACGCGGCAATGCGCCACAGTTCAGCGCGATAAACGGCTCTTGTTGGCGCGGACTGGCGTTGTGGATCGCCTGCGCAAACAGCTCTTTACCGGTGCCGCTTTCGCCGCTCAACAACACGGTGCTGTCGCTGCGGCTGCTGGCGCGCGCTTTTTGAATCGCTTGCTGCACGCGCGGTGCGTGGCCGCGAATCATCTCAAAGGTGTAACTGGCGCTCACGCCCATCACCCGCCGGGTAATGGCGCGAATGCGTTGATTCTCGCGTAGCGACAGCACACGGCCACCGTCGGGCGCAGGCATCAGCGAAATCAGACAAGAGAGGGGATTGACGCCATCGGGGATAAATTGCAGTTCACGGTCATTGCAGAACGGCATGGTTAGCAACGATCCACCTTGCGGTTGCAGCAGTACATCGATCGGCCCGGCGTTGGGATCGAGACCGCTGAAGATCTGCCGCGCATAGCGGTTCAGGGTTTTGATCCTGCCGTGACGATCGCAGACGATCACGCCTTCATTCAAGGTTTCAAGGATCGATTGCTGTTCGGCCAGCAAACGACGCAGCATCAACTGCTGTCCCACGGCTTCGGCCGCCGCCTGCACGGTGCCGAGCGTGTGCGCATTAAAGTTGTCAGGCGTGGCGGTGAGTGTCAGCACGCCCAGCAGCTGGCCGTTGGCGTCGCGCACCGGTGCGGCAGCACATTGATAATGACGCTTACGCAGATCGAGCTTCCAGTTCTCGCCGCTCAGTACGTACACCAGCCGCTGCTCAATCAGGCAGCGCGCGGTACAGTTGGTGCCCAACACATCTTCACGCAGGATGCTGCCGACCGGCGTCAGATCCGCGCCGCAGAAATGCAGCGTCACGCCGTTGGCATCGGTCAGATTGATGTGACCGTCCGGGTTATACGCCAGCAAGTTTTCCATGATGCTGCGCGCCGCGAGGATCAGTTCAGCATTGTTCTCAAGGATCGCTGCCAGCTCATCGGCGGGCGGGGAAATATAGGAGAAAGTGGCGGGATCGATAGCGCGCTGATGCGATCGCTGCCACGACTGCAAAATACTGGGCCGCATCCAACCCGGTTGCTCACCGCGCTCAAAGCTGTGCCAGCCTTGCCATAACAAGGTATCCCATTCACCGACCTCCGCGCTGTCCGGCAAGCTGAAGATCGGATCGCTTTCATCTTTAAACGGCAAACGCTCCATGACACGCATGTGACACTCCTGACCAGACTGGAATGTCCATTTTATTGACATGTGAAGTTGACATGTAAATTTTGTTGCCAGTTTGTGAGCTGTATCTGTGTGAGCCTTCACAAATTTGCGCCCATTCCAGTTGGCATCGCCTTTGCACTAGTCGCTGCACATCCCAGCGCTCGAATGAGCATATCCAAAACAATAAGGAATAGGTCATGACATTTCATCACAAGCCCGTTCGCGTCGGCCTGATTGGCGCAGGACGCATGGGCAGCTTCCACGCTGAAAATCTCGCTTATCGTGTGCCGGGCGCGGTACTGGCGGCGGTTGCCGATCCGCTGCCGGGCGCAGCAGAAGCGCTGACCAACAAACTTGGCGTGGCGGCGAAAGCTTATAGCGATCTGCATGCGCTGTTACAAGATCCTGAAATCGATGCGGTGGCGATTGCCGCGCCAGCGCGCACCCACGCCGAATGGGTGATTGCCGCGGCCAACGCCGGCAAACATGTGTTCTGCGAAAAGCCGATGGCGGTGACGCTAGCGGATGCCGATCGCGCCATTGCTGCCGCCAAAGCCGCGGGTGTGGTGCTGCAAGTCGGTTTTAACCGTCGCTTTGATTCCGGCTTTTCCGCCGCGATCGCCGCGGTGAAAGCCGGTGAAAATGGCACCACGCAACTGAGCCGATCGCTGACGCGCGATCCGGGCCTGCACGATCCTTCGCGCATTCCGCAATGGACCATCTTCCTTGAAACGCTGATCCACGATTTCGATACGCTGCTGCACTTCAATCCCGGTGCCAAACCAGTAGAAATTTACGCGTTGGCCGATGCGCTGGTGCGCCCGGATTTCAAAGACCAAGGTTTGCTGGATACCTCAGTGGTTACCATCCGCTTTGATAATGGTGCGATTGCCACTGCCGAAGCCAACTTCCAGGCGGTGTACGGCTACGACGTGCGCGGCGA
Source organism: Pantoea sp. CFCC18179 (assembly GCF_059412405.1). Lineage (NCBI taxonomy): Bacteria > Pseudomonadati > Pseudomonadota > Gammaproteobacteria > Enterobacterales > Erwiniaceae > Pantoea > Pantoea sp. CFCC18179. Next base: position 190,854 of record NZ_JBNBPM010000004.1, read on the forward strand.
AGTGTTTGGCAGCAAAGGCATGTTGCTGGCAGGCCACATCAACGCCAATCACTGCGTGCGTTATCACCAGGATGGCATTGCCATTGAAACCTCACGCATGGATTCAGACCTGTTGAGTGAAGCTTATGTCGCGGAGATGGCCGAGTTTGCGCGCTGCATCCGCAGTGGCGAAACGCCGCGCGCCACCGGTGAAGATGCGCGTAACGCGCTGGAAATCGCTGTGGCCTGTATCGAATCGGTACAGCAGAAAAAACCGATCAAACTGGGAGCGCGCTAATGGCCGGTTATCAACTATCAGTTTGTGCCGAAATGGTGTTTCTCGATTTGCCATTCGTTGAGCGGGTGAAGCGTATTGATGAATTGGGCTTTGGCGTCGAAATCTGGGGCTGGGCCAACAAGGATATTGATGCGCTAGCGGCGACCGGCGCGCGTTTCACCTCGATGACCGGCTATCTCAGCGGCAATCTGACCGACGACGACCAAATCCAGCAGCTGCTGCAAAGTGCCGAAGCCTCGCTGGCGATTGCCGAACGGCTTAACTGTCCCGTATTAAACCTGCATGGCACCGGATTGGATGACAAAGGTTTGCCGGTTAAGCCGGTGGAAGTGGTGACCGGCGCGATGTGGCTGAAAGCGGTGGATACGCTGCGCAAAGTGGCGCAGTTGGGCGAACGTGCTGGACGCGTGTTCACGCTGGAGAATCTCAACTTGCCGGTCGATCATCCCGGCACGCCGTTCGCGCTGGCCGCCGACACCCTGGCGCTGGTGGAAGCGGTGAACAGCCCGGCGTTGAAGATGAATCTCGACCTGTATCACGCGCAGATCGGTGAAGGCAATTTGATCGAACTGATTCGTCGTTGCGGTTCCGCAATTGGTGAAATTCAGGTGGCCGATGTGCCGGGACGTCAGCAGCCCGGCACTGGCGAAATCAACTATTTCGCTATCGCCCGTGCGCTTCAGGAGGTGGGCTATCAAGGCACGGTGGCGATGGAGGGCTGGGCCAGCGGGGAAAGCAGTGCCGCGCTCAAGCAGTTCCGCGAACACTTTGCCTTGTAAGTGTTGCACCGCCGGGTATTTGCCTGTTGCCCGGCACTAAATAAGCTGTTGAATAAAAATATAAAACCTCAAACCCTACAGGATTTAACTTATGAAACTCAGAAACGTGATGCTGTGTGCCTGCTCGCTGCTGCTCAGTTTGAGCGTCAGCGCCAAAACCTTCACCGTCGGCGTGGCGCTGGCTAACTTCGACCTCAACTTTGTATCAATTCTGCGTACGCAAATGCAGGAAGAACTCAAAGCCAATCAGCTCAACAGCCAGTTTGTTGATGCGAAAGGGGATGTGGCGCTGCAAGTACAGCAAGTGGATGATTTTATTAACCAGGGCGTCGATGCCATCATTCTCAATCCGGTGGATACCCAAGGCGTGTTGCCGATGATTACTGCGGCGAAAAACGCCAATATCCCGCTGATTTTCGTTAACCGTAAGCCAGAAGTTAAGTTGCCAGCGGATATGGCGTATGTCGGTTCTGATTCAGCGCTAGGCGGTGAAATGCAGATGGAAGCGCTGGCGAAGAAGATGAACTACAAAGGCAACGTGGCGATTCTGATGGGCGCGCTCTCCAACGAAGAAGCGCGCGAACGTACCCGCGCGGTGGAAGCGGTGATCGCCAAATACAAAGATATGAAGGTGATTGAGAAGCAAACGGCCAAATGGCAGCGTAACGAAGCGGTGGATGTGGTTTCAAGCTGGCTGCTGAATCAGCGTCCCATTGATGCTATCGCCGCCAACAATGATGAGATGGCGATTGGTGCGATCATGGCGCTGAGCCAGGCGAAGAACGAGAAGATTTTGGTCGCCGGTATCGACGGCACGCCAGATGGTCAGCAGTTTGTGAAGAACGGCAAGATGACGCTGACCATTTTCCAGGATGCCAAAGGCCAGGCAACCGGCGCGGTGAAAGTCACCAAAGCGCTACTGGATAAGCAGAAAGTGCAGGAGTTTAACTGGGTGCCGTATCAAACCATCACGCCAGAGAATTACGCGCAGTTCGCGGCGAAGTAAGCTTTTCCCCTCACCCTAACCCTCTCCCATGCGCGGGAGAGGGAACCGATCTACCCTCCTTTTCATTCCATTTTTCTTACAACATTTGGCGCCGGCCTAAAGTAAAAGGTGCTGAAAATCGTCGCGTTTCGTGTAAAATTCCCCTCTAAATTTATTTGAACATTGCATAACTTTGTGATTTTCCAACATGATTTTGAGGCTTAGATGAAGGTTTTTATCATCAATTTGGAAAACTATGCAGCCAGAAAAGAGCATGCGTTGCAGCAGTGCAACAGCATTGGATTAGAGGCTGATGTTTTCAATGCAATTGATGGCCGTTTGCTTTCGCCTCAACAAATAAGCGAAAAAACCCACCCTGAATTATCTGTTGGATTAACTGAAAGCGAAATTGGTTGTGCTTTAAGCCATCATGGCGTGTATGAAAAGATGGTCAGGGAAAACATCGAGTTAGCCTTGGTATTAGAAGATGATGTGTTGTTTGACGACCATTCGCGCAATGTTATTGATTATCTGTCCAATCACTTCCCGCAACGACCAACACTTTGCTTATTAAGTGAGGTAAGAAAATACCTGCGTGGCGGAGAAAAGATCCCAACTTCAGACCACAAGATTGTGAATGTTAGCCAGGCTGCACTGGCTCATGCTTACTTTATCAATCTGGCTGCCGCTAAAAAGCTCTACGAATTTATGTATCCCGTTTGGCTTGAGGCCGATCGTTGGACATTCCTGATTGAGTCTGACGTGGTCAATATTAAAGCCGTAGTGCCACCGGTAGGGCATTTATCTGAATTAAGCTTTGAATCGACAATTTGGCATGGTGGTGCTGAACTGGAGAGTAAAAAAGTTGTCAGGGAATTACGCAAGGTGACGGTGAAGAAAATCAGAAATAATCGTCCCTTAAAGATTAAACTGAAAAATTCACTGTGGCGCATATTCATTCGACCATTTTTTGAAGTTAAACAGGATTAAGGGTTTTGATGTCAGTGTTAAATAGAAATAATCTTCATCTGTTGCTGCCGTGCCTGGCATTTGCTTCATTGGTTTCTATTTTGCCACTCGCGTTTGTTTATGAAAAAGGTGGGCGTGTGCTGTTTTACTATTGCGCCTACTTCTCATTAACTGGCTTGGTGCTGGACGCGTTTAAAAAGAAAACCATTGATTTAAAGAATAGCAAAGCGCTTGCCATGTTAATGTTGGGTGTGATGTTCATTGGCTGGTCTTTATACGCGAAATATTATGATGGCGAAGCTGGTGAACTCTATTTTACCGCGGGAAAACGATGCGCGCTGGCTTTCATTATCATGACCTATATTTTTTATCTTTATCGCGAAAAAGTCCTTGATAACGCTTTAATAATAAAGTGTTGTGCGATTTCACTGGTGTTAGCCTTTATCACCTCAAGCTCATTTGCATTCATTCAGGCATTGACCTCACCGGAAAGAGTGGTGCTGGGCATTAACCGCGCTACGCTTACCGCCTACGCCTACTCAGCAGTAACCTTAGCGCTGATTACCTGGATTTTGCACTCGGTTGAAAGTCACTATAAAAAACTCTATTTCTTAGCCGTTGCCATAATCTCACTGGGTGTGATTATGTTAACGCAGACGCGTTCTGCAATGGTTATTCATACACTGTTATTGGCTTATTTGACTTTTAGACTTTTTACCTTAACGCGCAATATTAAGTTTATTGGTTTTGTCGCACTGTTAATGCTGGTTGCGGTTGGTCTAAGTTATAAAGTGATTGAAACGCGGTTCGATACTTCCGTTCAGGAATATCATGATTACCAGCAAGGCAATGACCGAACATCATTAGGTTCGCGTTTTACCATGTGGAAAACTGGCATCTTGTCTTTCGAGCAAGCGCCATTTGGTCAGTCACAAACAGAACGCAATCAGTTCATCACTCATTATTTAGATGCACACAATAATAAAGACTCTTGGGCGATGATTTATATTAAGGTTCATCTGCACAATGAATTTATTCAGTATGCTTCTCTATTTGGTGTGTTGGGCGTGTTGGTACTGCTGTATTTCTTCTACATCTTTATCATTGCTGAGTACAAACGTAACGGCTCATTAACCCCCATCGCCATGGCGGCTATTGCCATATTGCTTTACGGCATGACCGATGTTGTCCTCACCTCAATCGAATTTATTGCCATGTTTAGTGTATTGGTGGTGATGTTAACGTTGATGGAAAATAAAGAAACCAAGCGCCGTTAAGGCGCTTTTTTTAGAATCCCTTCAATTTCATTTTCATAAACTTTTTCTTCAGGCTAAATCTGACTTTGTTATCAACCAGGAAAGAAAAGGTTGGAACATGGTTTATCGCCTGCTTCACCACAAATTTCTCGTGCTCATCACCAATCATCGAATAAAACTTATGTGCCAAATTAATCCAATGGCAGGCAAGCAGGTTGCGGTATTTGTCACCCAACACATCATCCATCTGTTGCGTGGCTTTGATCAGCATCGATATCTTATCCGCATCCAGTTTGCTTGAGAGACTTTGCCCGCGCTTAAAATAGAGATAAGGCCCCTGGCTGGCTAACGCGATGTTATGGCTGGCTTTGAGGATTGAGGGGAATAGAAAAGCATCCTCATAACAGGTGAAGTCAGGGAAATGATGATCAGCAAACAGCGAACGCTTAATAAACTGGCCAATAAAATGCGCCTGAACTTCGCGATGGATGAGGAATTTTTCAATAATTTGATGTTGAGTCAATGCGGTGACGCTTAATCCCTGCCACTGCTGTGGTCTGGATTTATTCTCATAAACTTCATTAAGCGGAGCGAGCAGCATATCAGGTTGCTGTAGCTGCAAGAAACTCACAATATCAGCGAATGAATGCGGCAATAACTGATCATCGCCATCCAACATGGTGATGTATTGGCCGCTGCATTGGCTAACGCCAAAGTTTCTGACTTTGCCAATATTACGCAGCGCGACATCAAAGATTTTTACCTGCGGCAGGGCAGTTGAGAAAGATTGCAGCAGTTCAGCAGTATTATCCGTCGATGAATCATTCACCAAAATAATCTCAACCCTTTGTTCAACGCCAAGACAGGCCTTTTTAAGGCTGTCTAATGTGGCGGAAATATAGCGATCGCAATTATGCGCGGTGACCAAAACGCTGAGAATGTAAGGTGAATCCATCATAAGTATCTTTCCGCTGCCGCTCAAAGAGCACTAAATGCGCATAGTACACCAGCTTTCTGGCAGGAATCGAAGGAAATTGCCCAGCTTTATATTCGTGAGCAAGGTCGCAGTGTGATCGACAATTAGTCACCGCAATTAAACTTCTTCGCCAATTCGCCGATAGTTTATACACCTAGTCCGTGCGCCTGGCCCCGCGCTTTGGGCTTTATGATCAACCTTTGTTATGGAACAACCTTATGATCGCAACGCCCTTGTCAGGCCCGACGTCTTCTCCAGCGGAGATGGTTTCCCTCAAACGCATTGCGCAACGCGCTGATAGCCTGGCGGTGATTTTAAGCTGGGCGTTGTGGCCGATTGCGCTCGGCGTGGGTTGGTTCAATGACAACTTGATGGTGGCGGTGATAGCCGGATTACTGCTGGCGTTGCTGGCGACCTTCTTCGGCACCGTGTTACGCGGCACGCTAACTTCGCGTTTGGTGTTATCGACGCTGTTAATCGGTTGGGCGGGATTGTTGATTCAACTGGGCGATGGCGAAACCGAATATCACTTCTCCGTGTTTGTGTTGATGTCGGCGCTGCTAGCGTGGCGTGATGTTCGCCCAATAGTGATGGGCGCGGCCGCAGCGGCAACACATCATGTGTTGTTCAATTATCTGCAAGCCAACGATCTGTTTGGCGTCATCGTGTTTCATCATCCCGGCTGGGACATGGTGCTGTTCCATGCGCTGTTTGTGGTGGCGCAAACCGCCATGCTGCTGGTGATCGCCCGACAGATGGCCGCCGATGCGCGTTCCGCCAGCGAAGTGGCGGAGTTGGCGGCGCACATCAATCAACAAGCCGGTTATCTGACGCTGAGCGCCGATAGCCAGCAGAGCGAAACGCCGTTTGCGCGTACTTTCAGCACCACGCTCGGCACCATGCACGGCACTTTGCATCAGGTCAGCGCAGGTGTGGGTTTGCTGCTGGCCGAATCCGACAGCATTCTTGAGCGCAATGCGGCGCTTTCAACGCGTACCGACGAACAAGCGCAGGCACTGGAGGTGGCGGCCAGCGCGATGACTGAAATCAGCATCGCCGCCAGCTTAACCCGCGATAAAGCGCAGGGCGCACGCGAGTTAGCCAGCGAGACACGCAATGTGGCGACGCGCGGCGAAGAGAATATTCAGTCGGCAATACGTTCGATGGAAAAGATTAGCGAAGAGTCACGCCGGGTGAAAATCATCCTTGAACTGATCGACGGTATTGCCTTCCAGACCAACATTTTATCGTTGAATGCCTCGGTTGAGGCGGCGCGTGCCGGTAGTCAGGGGCGCGGTTTTGCCGTGGTGGCGAGCGAAGTGCGTAATCTGGCGATGCGCAGTGAAAGTGCGGCGCGTGAGATTCGTCAGCTGATGGATGCCAGTTCTGCCAGTACAGAACATGGCAGTGCGCAAGTGCAACATGCGGCACAAACCATGCGCGAAATTCACAGCAGTATCAGCGGGTTGTCGCAGTTGGTAACGGAGTTATCGGAGATGAGCGAGCAGCAGAATCTGAGCATTGAGCAGATTCAGCAGAGCATTAATAGTATCGACCATAGCGTGCATCACAACGTGCAGCATGTGGCGGAAACCCTGCAGGTGGCGCAGCAACAGCAGCAGCAAGCCAATGCGTTGCAGCAGGCGATTTCATTGTTTAAGTTGGGATAAATGCGGCAATCAAAAAGGTCACCATAAATGGCGACCTTACGCTTGAACCTGTAGGGTCGCCATTCATGGCGACCTGGTCAATCACCGTGCAGATGCGCTTACGCTACACCGTTAACCAGCAACACGCGGTAATTGGCGCCTTTCACGCGATGTGCTTTGGCTTCCTGATAGGCCGGGCTGTGATACCAGGCTTTGGCGGCGTCAATATCCGCAAACTCCAGCACCACCACACCTTCGGCATCTCGGCCTTCAAGCACTTCTAAATCGCCATAAAACGCCAGCGGCGTGATCTGATGATCGCCACGCGCTGCGCCGGCTTTCTGCGCGTAGGTCGCCAGTTGATCCTTATCCAGCGTCTCGTCCTTAATCATCACTACATAAGCCGCCATTATTTCTCGCCTCGCGCCTGACGTTTGTCTTCAGTATTGGTATCGAAATCAGAGGCATCGTGGCGCTCCAGCAGTTGATCCTGCGGCTCAGCACCAAAGGCACGATTCACCTTACGACCGCGAATCACCGCTGGACGCTCAGCAATCTCTTTCGCCCAGCGCAGCACATTTTTGTACGACTTGGCATCAAGGAATTCGCTGCCGCCATATTGATCGTTCAGCACCAGATTGCCGTACCACGGCCAGGTGGCGATGTCGGCGATGGTGTATTCATCACCGGCGAGGAAGCGGTTATCCGCCAGTTGACGATCCAGCACGTCGAGCTGACGTTTGGCTTCCAGCGTGAAGCGGTTAATTGCGTATTCGATTTTCTCTGGCGCGTAGTGGTAGAAGTGACCAAAACCGCCGCCGAGGTACGGCGCGGAACCTTGTAGCCAGAACAGCCAGTTGAGCGCTTCGGTGCGACCCGCCAGCGTAGTTGGCAGGAAGTGCCCGAATTTCTCCGCCAGATACAGCAGAATGTTGCCGGACTCAAACACGCGCTGCGGCGGCGTGACGGAATGATCGCTAAGCGCCGGGATTTTAGAGTTTGGGTTCACATCGACAAAACCGCTGGAGAACTGATCGCCATCGCCAATGCGGATCAGCCAGGCATCGTACTCGGCGTCTTTCGCGCCGACCGCCAGCAACTCTTCCAGCAGGATGGTCACTTTCTGGCCGTTTGGCGTGCCCAGCGAATAAAGTTGGAGCGGATGTTTGCCGACCGGCAGAGTTTTCTCATGCGTCGGCCCGGCGGTTGGACGGTTGGTTTTCGCGCCGTTACCTTTGGCTTCCGGGTCCCAGGTCCAGACTTTCGCGGGCTGATACTGATGTTCCGACATAGTGATTTCGCCTTGTTGTGTTTGCATTTTTTGCTGCTACTGAGTGTAGCAGCCAGGATTACAGGCGATTTAACCTCGCTGGCGGTGCCACGCAAAGTCCGATTATGTAAAGTTCTCTTGCGTAAACAGCATAAAGTCGACTTTGCCGGGCTGATAAGTGTCGGGCGTTTCGCCCTCTTCAAGGTGGCGCAGCAGCAAGGTGAGCGCCAACTGCGCATGGCGGCGGGTGTTTTGATCGAGCGTCAGCGTCAGGACGCGTTTTTCCAATAGCTGACGCGTGGTGCTGTACAGTTCGTGCGTAACGTACACCACTTTGCCGCCGAGACGATGGCGCGCCAGCGCTTCATCAATCTGTGTGTTGCCCATGCCGGTATTGTACAAGCCAACAATCTGCTGCGATCCGGCCAGCGTTTTCTCCAGCAGGCGGCTGATGCGCGCGCGTTCATCTTGTCCCGCCAGAATTTCGCGTAAACGTAATTGCGGAAAGCGCTCGGCCAGCACCGCCTGGAAGCCTTCAATGCGCTGGCGATGAGCGGAGTAATCAGCGCGACCGCTGATCAATACCACATCGCCCGGCTGCGACAGCATGCTGCCCAGCATTAATCCGGCGGTGCGTCCGGCTTTGTATTGATTGATGCCGACGTGGCATAAGCGCTCGGCATGCGGCAAATCAGCCACCAACGTGATCACCGGCACACCACGCGCTTTGCAGGCCGCCAAAGCGTCATAAATCTGGGGCGTTTCATGGGCGAAGACGATCAGCGCATCCATCTTCTTGCTGCTGGCTTCGATGTGGCGGGCCAATTTCTCCGGCGCGTTTTCCGGAATTAAGGTGCGATGCAGGCGTAAGCGGCGATAGCCCAGTTCATCGGCCAGCGTGGCGAAATCCTGCGCCAGCTGCTGAAAGAAGAACGAACCGTTGCCACTGAGCAGCACTTCAATCTGCCACGTGCGGCGATGTTCTTCCGGCAGAATGCGCTTCAAACCGGCGTCACGCGCGGCTTGCAGGATCTTTTTGGTCATCGCGGGCGATACGCCACCACGATCGTTGAGTACCCGATCCACCGTGGCGACACCTACGCCAACTTGCTTTGCCAACTCGGCGAGCGTCACTGCTTTCATCTGAGTGAATTCCATCAAAAACCGCGTTCAGACAGCCTGCCAGAAAGCGCTATTTTGACAAGCTCGGCTATCCCGAACTGTGAACAGAAGAGGCGTAAATATGCAGACTTTGCAACGTTTTGCATTGATTGGCAGTGGATTTATCGGCCAGGTCCACGCGGCGAATTTGGCGGCGCATCCGGGCGTGAAATTGGCGTTGGTGTGCGACATTGATCATTCGCGTGCCGAGGCGGTGGCGCAGCGTTTTGGCGCAGTGGCGGGCAGCGTGCAGCAGGCGCTGAATAGCGATGCGATAGATGCGGTGCTGGTTGCTAGCGCCACGCCAACCCACGCTGATTTACTGGAGCAAGCGGTGCGCGCGGGCAAAGCAGTGTATTGCGAAAAGCCGATCGATCTGTCGCTGCAACGCGCGCGTGACGTGGTAGAGAAGATCTCGCCGCTCAAGGTGCCGGTAACGGTAGGCTTTAATCGCCGATTCGATCTCAGCCATCAGCAACTGAAAGCGCAATTCAAGCAAGGCGTGATTGGCAAAGCGGAATTGATTCAGATGGCGTGCCGCGCGTCTGAATTGCCGCCGATTAGTTATTTACAAGCTTCTGGCGGCCAGATGCGCGATCAGGCAATCCACTTTTTCGATTTACTGCGCTGGCTGACCGAAGATGAAGTGGTGACGGTTGGCGCGCTGGGCGCGGCGCTGGCGATGCCGGAAATCCGTGAGTTTGATGTGGATACCTCGGTGCTGATTATGCGTATGCAGCAGGGCGCGCTGGCGCAGTTGGATAACACCCGGCGTACCGCGTATGGCTACGACGAGCGCATCAGCGTGATGGGCAGCGCTGGCATGCTGGCGTCGGAAAGCCAGTCAACGCGCGGCGCAACCTTGTATCAAGGCAATGGCATCACTCAGCCGGGTTTGTATGCGGATTGGTTTAGCCGCGTTCAGGCGACCTATTACAGCCATTTGGATGCGTTTGTGCGGCATATTAACGGCGAGCAAGTGGATGGATTGCCGGGATTAATCGATGGTTTGCGTGCCCAGGCGATTGCCGAGGCGGCGCAGCTTTCATTGGTTCGCGGCGAGTTTGTGGCGGTGGAGGATATTTGATGATTTGAGGGTGTTTGTGCGCTTTGCCCCTCACCCTAACCCTCTCCCACAAGTAGGAGAGGGGACAGTCCGTGCGTGCTGCTCAATTAACCCAACAACTCGCGCTCAATCAACTCGCGCGTTTCAACAGCCTGATATTTCATCTTTTCTGGATAGCCAAACAGCGCTGCTGAGATAATCGATTCGCCGCCCACTTTATAACTGCGATGAGCAAAATCCATTTCACGCAGCGCTTCGAATAGCGCATCGAAATTCACTTCGCCTTCGCCGACCGCCACGTGCTGGTGGATGGTGGCATCCACGCCCGGCGGGTTGACGATATAGCGACAATGCTTGGTGTGATTCATAGTATCGGCGATCAACATGTGCGACAAATCGTCGCCGGCATAGTGCAGCATGCTTTTCACATCACCGACGCCTTTGTCGTAATAGAAGGTGTGCGGCGCGCTGTAAATGTACTTCACATTATCGCTGCGGAACGACTTCACAATATCCGCGGTTTCGTTGCTCTGTTCGCAGAAATCCCACGGATGTGCCTGAATTTCGACGCGAATGCCTTCACGTTCGAAGATTGGCAGCAGTTCTTCCATCGAACGGTAGAACATCTCTTCACAGATTTCGGGTTCGTTGGGATTACCCGAAAGCTCGGTATTGATCACCTGCACGCCCATCTCGACAGCAATCTCAATCATGCGTTTCCAGTTCTTCACTGCCGCCTGACGACGCAACTCATCCGGGCCAGACCAGCGATAGACGGTAATAAACGATGAGATCTCCACGCCGGTCGCGTTCAGCGCATTTTTGTATTCGCGCATGATTTCGCGGCTGGCTTTGGGATGCTTATAGAACGGATTGATCTGCGGATGTGGCGACTGCTCAATGTATTTGTAGCCCCATTCCGCCACCTGATGCACCATGCGCGTGATGCCTAAGTCCCTGATTACATCCACATCAAAAGCGATTTTCATTGTTTTCTCCTGAACGTTAAGCGGTGCGCTCTTCATTGAACACCACACCAATCTGCTTTCTGACTTCGTCCATGGCGCTGAGTGTGGCCAAAGAGGTCGCCAGCGGGCGCACGGGCGAGTCGAGCAAGCCCTGATGAATGCACCAAGCGGTGTGGTCGATTTCATGACTGAGCTGAATATAGCGATCATTGGTTTCTTCCCAGCCCAGCGTGTGGCGGCCATCGCTGGAGGTAACACGGAAGTTGCCCGGCGCGTAGAACTGGCCGTCAAGGTACAGCGTGGCATCGCGACCGGCGATCACTGCCGTGCCGGGCGTGTTGCTGAACAGCGTGGTGTTCAGCACCGCATGCATGCCGTTGGCGTGGGTAAACAGCATCGATGTTTGGCCGTTGACGCCGCCCGGCGCGGGTTGGCCTTTAGCGATGATGCTTTCTGGCGCACCGGCGACCAGCACGCTAAAACTCACCAAATAACTGCCGAGATCCAGCATTGGGCCGCCCGCCAGATCGTGATTGAAGATGCGATGATTGGAGGTGAAATGTTCACCATGATCGGCGATCAGCGTGTGTACGTCGCCTAGCGCGCCATCGGCTAATAACTGGCGAATCACATCGTACTTCGGCGCAAAATCACACCACATCGCTTCAATGCACAAACGCTGTTGCTTTTGCGCTTCCTGTTGCAGTTGCAAAGCTTGCTGCGCATTGAGCGCCAGCGGTTTTTCAATCAACACATGCTTGCCAGCCCGCAAAGTAAGTAAGCCATCGGGGAAGTGGTGATTGTGCGGCGTGGCGATGTACACCACATCAATATCATTGCGGCTCAACAACGCATCAATGCCTTGTACCGCATGGGGAATCTCCCACTTGCGGGCAAAAGCCTGCGCTTTATCGAGGCTGCGCGAAGAGACCGCTACCAGTTGCTGTTGCGTATGGAGGCGCAGCGCGTTGGCAAAGTGGTCGGCAATCCAGCCGGGACCGACAATGCCCCAGCGCAACGCCGGAATTTGGTGAGATGGATGACGGCGCGGGGCAGGTAAGGTGGTAGGGAACATATCCTCTCCATTTTTATTAATGAGGCAGATCGCTTTTCACTATAAGAAGCGGATGCGGCCGCCTCTAACCTTTTGCTGATGCAAAACCATCACTCTGCACCGCGCGCATTGGACAAATAAATATCAAACATATGTTCTGATTAGAATTGAAATGAAATTAGCCATTTCATTTTTGCGAGAGTGATCAAAATACCGAGAGATTAACTATCAAAATTTGAGAATTGATGACGACATGCACGCGCAATTGTTGCCGAGTTCAGGCATTATTTTTGATAACTTTTTATCATGGGTTGTTGAGGATATTGGATGAGTAAGATCACCATGAACGCGATTGCTGCCGCTGCGGGCGTCGGCGTGGCGACCGTTGATCGGGTATTGAACCGCCGAGCGCCGGTGCGTGCTGCTACCGAGCAGAAGGTGCTGGAAGCGGCGAATCGGCTGGGATATCGCCTGGATAACGCGCCGTTATTAAACAATGGCTTAGTGGCATCTAACGCCATGCTGCGCATGGGTTTTATCCTGCTATCCAAATCCTACTCGTTCTATCATTCGCTCACCGATGCGTTGCGCCAGCACACGCAGCCGTTTCATCCCGCAGGCAGCGAACCGCGCTTTGCCTGGCATGATATTGATGATGTTGATGCGGTGGTGGCGTCGCTGTACGCGCTGGCGGAGCATGTGGATGCGATTGGTTTAGTCGCGCTGGATCATCCATTGATTCGCCACGCGATTACGCAGATTTCGCGTCAGGGCGTACAGGTCTACGCGCTGTTTTCTGACTTTTCACCGTGCGGCCACGCCGGTTATGTCGGCGTCGATAATCAAAAATCCGGACGTACGGCGGCGTGGATGGCCTCGCATCTGCTGCATCAGCCGGGTTCGGTGGGCGTGCTGGTGGGGGATCACCGTTTTATTTGTCAGGAGAGTTGTGAGATCAGTTTCCGTTCTTATCTGCGTGAACAGGACAGCACGCGGCGCGTACTCGAGCCGCTGAAAACCAACGAAACCATTGATGGCGGTTACCGCGCCACGCGACAGTTGTTGGCGGAAAATCCCGACCTGGCACTGATCTTTGCGCCGTGCGGTGGCATTGAAGGCGTGATTCACGCGCTGCGTCAGCAACCGCAACGCAAGGTGGCGTTGATTTGCCACGGGCCGGTGAAAGAGGGCGAACTGGCGCTGATCGATGGCACTATTACGGTGATGATGCGTAATCGTATTGATGAGATGGCGGCGCGGCTAGCGCAGTTGGTGCAGCAGCAACATGCCGAGCCGGGCGATCATTTCACTCAGGTGATTTTGCCGTTCGATATCGTGACGCGGGAGAATTTGTAGGCCGTCAATAAGGTCACCCTAAATGGCGACCCTACGAGATTGGGCGCGGTTTTGCAGGGTCGCCATTTAGGGTGACCAAGCCGCATCATTGCTGAGATTGATAGGTTATCTATCATTTTTGTGATGATAAATATTATGATCGCTATCAAAAAATGAATGTTTCATGGTTGTTGGTGATGAAATATTTATTTGATACTTGCGCCATCCATCACCGCAAGGAACGATCATGACAATTCACATCGCAAACGCGCCCTGTAGCTGGGGCGTGGATGATCCGAAAAATCCCTTCCTGCCGCCGTGGCAGAAAGTCCTGAGCGAAGCATCGCAGGCGGGATACCAAAGTATTGAGCTGGGGCCGTGGAGTTATTTGCCAGTGGATGCCGCTGAACTGCGCCAGCAGCTCAAAGCCCATCACCTTTCGCTGGTGGCTGGCACCCTCTTTGATGATTTGGTCAGCGAAGCCAATTTCCCGGCGATGGTGGAGCTGACACACAACATCTGCCGCAATTTGTCATTAGTGCCCACCGCAACCAAAACCCACGCGGATAATTATCCGGCCCCTTATCTGGTGATTATCGACTTTGGTAATCCTGTACGCGCCAAATATGCCGGGCAATCGGATAAAGCGCCGCGCCTGTCAGACGCCGATTGGCAGCGCATGATGCAGCACATCACCACCTTGAGCCAGATTGCGTGGCAAGAATATGGCGTGCGCGCGGTGATCCATCCGCATGCCGGCGGCTGCATTGAGTTCGCCGATGAACTGGAACAACTGGTGCAGGACATTCCGCATGAGGTCGCCGGTTTGTGCCTTGATACCGGGCATCTCTACTACTCCGGCATGGACCCGATTCCCTACCTCAATCGCTACTGGGATCGCATCGATTACCTGCATTTCAAAGACGTAAATCACGCGGTATGGCGCGATGTGATTGCTCGCGGCGTAGATTTTTTTGCCGCTTGCGCGCAAGGCGTGATGTGCCCGATGGGTCAGGGCGCGATTGATTATCCGGCGGTACGCGCCTTGCTGGCGGAACGTCATTATCAGGGCTGGATCACCATCGAACAGGAGCGGGATCCGCGCGATGCCGACACCAGCCTGCGCGACGTCACCGCCAGCCTGTACTATTTGCAATCCGTCGGATTCTGAGGAGCACAACATGATTAACGGCATCAAAGTATTAGATCGTTCGCTGCGTTGGGGCATGGTCGGCGGCGGCGGTACCAGCCAGATTGGTTACATTCACCGTTCCGCCGCCACGCGCGACAACAACTTCAGCTTGCTGGCGGGCGCATTTGATATCAACGCCGAACGCGGTCGCGCGTTTGGCACGTCGCTGGGCATCGACGTTGAACGTTGCTACGCCGATTACGAGACCATGTTCGCCGCCGAAGCGGCGCGTGTGGACGGTATTGAAGCGGTATCCATCGCTACGCCCAACAACACCCATTTCTCCATCTGCCGCGCGGCGCTTAATGCCGGTTTGCACGTGGTGTGTGAAAAGCCGCTGTGTTTCACCGCCGCCGAAGCCGACGAGCTGGAGAAGTTGTGCGCGGAGAAACAGAAAATCATCGGCGTGACCTACGGTTACGCGGGACATCAGATGATTCATCAGGCGCGCGAAATGATCGCCGAAGGTTTGCTCGGTGAGATCCGCATCATCAACATGCAATTTGCTCATGGCTTCCACAATCAAGCGGTGGAACTGCAAAACGAAAGCACCAAATGGCGCGTCGATCCGCGCTTTGTCGGGCCAAGTTATGTGCTGGGCGATTTAGCCACTCATCCGCTGTTTATTGCCGAAACCATGGTGCCGCAGTTGCAGGTCAAGCGCTTGCTGTGCAGCCGCCAGAGCTTTGTCAAAACCCGCGCACCGATGGAAGATAACGCCTTTGTGATGATGGAATACGATAACGGCGCGGTCGGCACCATGTGGGCGTCAGCGGTGAACAGCGGTTCGATGCACAGCCAGAAAGTACGGGTGATTGGTGAGAAGGCCAGTCTGGAGTGGTGGGACGAGCAGCCGAACCAACTGCGCTATGAAGTGCAGGGCGAGCCAGCGAAGATCCTCGAGCGCGGTATGGGTTATTTGCATGCCAACGCATTAGCTGATGATCGTATCGGCGGCGGTCATCCAGAAGGGCTGTTTGAAGCCTGGTCGAATCTTTATCGCCGTTTTGCGCTGGCGATGGATGCCACCGATCGCGGTGATGACGCGTTCCTGAAAGATTTCTGGTATCCCGGCGCGCATGCCGGTTTGATGGGCGTGCGTTGGGTCGAGCAGTGCGTGAAATCGGCAGATGCTGGCGCGTTGTGGGTGGATTGCTGAGAGAAGTGCCGATAGTAACAAGGTCACCATAAATGGCGACCTTACAGGCGTCGTAGGGTCGCCATTTATGGTGACCACTATGATTAATGCGATCGCAAATCGCTCAAAAACCGCTGCGCGCGCGGGTGCTGCGGCTGGGTGAAGAAGCGCTCTGGCGTGGCTTTTTCCAGGATCTGGCCTTGATCCATAAACCAGATGGTATCGGCCACTTCACGGGCAAAGTTCATCTCGTGCGTCACGCACATCATGGTCATGCCTTCCTGCGCCAGACCGCGCATCACCGATAACACCTCGCCAACCATTTCTGGATCAAGCGCGGAGGTCGGTTCGTCGAACAGCATCACCGGCGGCTTCATTGCCAGCGCGCGCGCAATCGCCACGCGCTGCTGCTGTCCGCCGGAAAGTTGGGCCGGATAGGCGTCAGCTTTGTGCGATAAGCCGACCCGTTCCAGCAATTCGCCCGCCTGTTTGCGCGCTTCGGAACGCTTCACGCCCAACACTTTCATCGGCGACATCATGATGTTCTCCGCCACTGACACATGCGGGAACAGGTTGAAGCTCTGGAACACAAAGCCAATACGCGTGCGCAACTGATTGAGGCGCGTGCTGCTGCCGTGAATATCGGTGCCATCAAACACAATCTGGCCATCATCAATCGGTTCCAGGCGGTTAACGGTGCGAATCAGCGTGGATTTGCCGGAGCCGGAAGGGCCGCACACTACCACCACTTCGCCGCTGTTAATCTCGGCGCTCAGGTTGGTCAGCGCCTGATACGCGCCGTACCATTTGTTGACCTGATTAAACATGATCATCGGTCGCATCGTGATTCCTTATTGCGAAGAGGTTTTAGTCAGCATCACTGCGGGCGCCATCTGCGCGCCAGCCAGCGACGGTTGACGACGTTTCTGCGCAATGTGCGCTTCGAGTTTATTGGCGAGCCAGGTCAGGCTGAAGCAGATGATGTAGTAGCTCAGCGCCACGATGGCGAACACCTGGAACGGTTTGGTCAGCAGCTGATTGCTCACCTGATTAGCGGCAAAGGTCAGCTCTGGCACGTTAATCACGTAACCCAGCGTGCTGTCTTTGATGATCGACACCAATTGGCTCACCAGACTGGGCAGCGTGTTGTACAGCGCCTGCGGCAGAATCACCAAACGCAGGGTTTTGAGGTGGCTCATGCCCAACGCGCGTGAGGCTTCATATTGGCCGTGCGGCAGCGCCTGAATGCCGCCGCGAACGATTTCGGCGATATAGGCACTTTCATAAATCACCAGCGTACACAGCATGGTGGCGAAACCACTGATGTTGTGGCCAATCAGCAGCGGCACGCAGAAGTAAGTCCAGAACACCACCATCATCAACGGAACGCCGCGCAGCAGATAAACCCAGCCGGTGGCGGGCCAGCTCAGCCAGCGCCACGGCGACAGACGCGCCAGCCCCAGTAATACGCCAATCGGGAACGCCAGCAGCACGGCGAGCACGGAGATCAGCAAGGTACAGAGCACGCCGCCAATCGGGCCGTTGGGATATTGGCCCATCAACAGCAACATGCCGTTGTCATGCAAAATGGTGAAAATCTCAAACATCGCCATTACCTCGCATACACGCGCTGGAAGCGACGGGCCAGCAGCGCGCCAAGCCCCATCAGCAGTAGTGAGAAGAACAGATAGCCAACGGTCGCCACGATGTAGGATTCGAAGGTGCGGAAGGTTTGGTTCTCGATATCACGCGTGACGTAAGTGAGATCCGCCACGCCAATCACCATCGCCAGGCTGGTATTTTTAAACAGCAGCACGGTGTGGTTGATCATCGCCGGCATGGCGTTGCGCACGCCCTGCGGCAAAATCACGGAACGCATCGAACGCACATAGCTCATGCCCAAGGCGCGCGCTGCTTCGTTTTGCCCTTCGGGAATGGCGCGCAAGCCGCTGCGGATGTCTTCGGAGAAATAGGCCGCCTGGCACAAGCCCAGCGCGGTCAGCGAGAACAGAAATTCGGCGTTGTAGTTGTTGATCCACATTTGCAGCGCTTCCGGCAGCAAGGTCGGAATGGCGAAATACCACATCATCAACTGAATCAGCGTCGGCACGTTGCGATGATACGAGACGTACGCTTTGACCAGCGCCACCGCGATGCGATTTTCTGTCAGGCGAATGACTACCAGCAGCAGCGCCAGCACCATTGCCAGCAGCCAGGCACCCAACGCCAGTTCAAGGGTGATCACCGTTCCGTCAACGATCATCTGGCCGTAATGGCCGGTTATCACACTGCTGAAATCGAGAGCCATACGCTTACCTCGTTATGCGCTGCGATCGCCGGGACGCATGGTGGAAAGACCGCCCGGCACTTGCAGCGTCGGCGTAATTTCGATGTTGCCGATGTTGACCGCCACCGGCGCGGAGAGCGCGAACGCCACGCAGTCGGCGATATCTGTGGCCTGCGGCAGTTCAAAACCATCAATAAAGCGGCGGCGTGCATCATCGTGATCGCCGGAAATGTTGCCGAAAATGTCGGTGGCGACGCGGCCTGGACAGATTTCGGTGATGCGCACGCGCGCGCCGTAGCAATCGACGCGCAGCTGACGTGAAAGCGCATGCACACCGGCTTTGGTGGCGTGATACACCGAGTTGCCGTTGAAGTTGTAGATGGCGGCAATTGAAGTGATGTTGAAGACATGGCCGCGATCACGTTTCACCATGCCGGGCACCAGCAAGCGGCACAGATGCAGCACCGCGCGCAGATTGACGTCAACCTGGCTTTCAATCACGTTCTCGTCGGCTTCGAGGATCGAACCGGGATGCGATAAACCGGCGTTGTTGACCAGAATGTCGATTTCGAGATCTTTGCACAGCGCAGTGAGTGCATTGACGTCGCTGACATCCACCGCATGCGGAATGCAGCCGGTGCGGTCGGCCAGCGCCGCCAGTTGTTCTTTGCGGCGTGCCACCGCGTGCACGGTGATGCCCTCTTTGCATAAGCGCTCAACAATCGCTTCGCCCATTCCCGCCGATGCGCCAGTAACCAGCGCGGTTTTGTAATCTGAAAATGGCATGAGCCTCTCCTCGTAATGTCGTCTTTTGACTGTATGCAGGAATGCCGCAAGGGCATAAGACATAAAAATTTTGAGGCAATAAGCGCCCCTTATAACGTTTACCGTACGGTACTTGCTGCAAGGTCACCCTGAAGGGCGACCCTACAAAAGACTCCGTAGGGTCGCCATTTATGGTGACCGCAACACCATGATTTCCTCATCGTATTGCACCGCGGACAAATGCGCGGGGGCGAGCGTTTGCACCGTACCGCTGGCTGGACTCAACACCGGTACATACAGCGGACCAACCTGCACCAGCGCCACCACCTCATTGGCCTGCACTTGCTGACCGAAGGCGACAAAATCTTGCTGGCTTTGTGGATGGCGACGCAGCAGCGTGCCGGGCATGGGCGCGCTGATAATGTGCGTGGGAGGCGAGGTGACGGGTGCGGGTATTTCCACCGCAGGCAGCACTGGCGGCCGGTCGGCGAAGGTCAGTCGTACCGACCACGCTTTGCCATCCAGCGCCAGGCGACTCAGCCCGGAGGTTTGCATTTTATGCGCCAGCGCGCGCAGCGTTGGCAGCGATACCGCGGATTTATCCATAACTTTCCCGTCGAAGCGAATCACACCCGCCAGGCGGGCAAAATCGTAATCTAGCGCGTTCGTCTGACGGGGCTGTAAGAGGGTTTCGCTTTACGGCAATAAGCGGGACTTATCCCACTAGCGTCAGCGGATGGTTCTCGACGTTGCGGCGCGACATCAGCGACAGCAAGATCGATTTCACCGCTTCGGCCGGTTGCGACAGCGGCAGATGATCCGACATGCAGAACGACAGCGACACCTGCACATCGGGCTCGACGATCTTCGCCATCCACGCATCACCGCTTTTCAGCATCGCGCGCGCGGCGGACTCCGGCATGATGGTGCTGCCGAGACCGGCGCTCAGCGCGGCGTTCAAGGTAGTTTGCGATTCGATTTCGCACTTCACGCGGTACCGCAAATTGTTGTGCACGAAGGCATCATCGAGCACTTTGCGCATGATGTTATACACGCGCGGCAGGAACAGATCGTGTTTCGCCACCTGCGCCAGCGGAATCTCTTTCACCGGTTGCGCCAGGCTAAACGGGCAGACGAAGTAGAGATCCTCTTTCATCAGCGGCATAAAGCGCAGGCCGTGAATGGTGCGATGATCGTAAATCACCGCCATATCCATGCGGCCATTCATGATCAGCTCGCTCAGCGTGGTGCCAAAATTCTCATTGAAGTAGAGCACGATGCCGGGATGCTGCTGCTGCACTTCCATCATCAGCGGTAACGCGAGGTTTTGTGCGGCGGTGCCGGGCGCTAAGCCGACTGAGACGCTGCCGCTCAGCGATGCGCCGACCAACTCGATGGCGCTTTGTGCCTGCTCGCATTGACGCAGAATGGCTTGTGCATGGGAATACAAAGTTTTGCCGGCTTCGGTTGGCGTCACGCCACGCTTGGTACGGATGAGCAGTTGTTGATTCACTTCCCCTTCCAGCGTAGCCAGCTGTTGGCTCAGCGCGGGCTGGGCAATGTGCAAAATATCAGCGGCTTGAGTCAGGCTGCCAACATCAACAATTTTAACAAAGTACTTGAGGCGACGAAGATTCATCAACACTTCCTCCAACAGAACGCATAGCAATCATTAAGCAAGGTTGATGCCAGAATAAGAATTAATGATGGTCAATAGTCAAAAGCATAAGCGGGCCGAGCCCTTGCGGGTTTAATAGCCTTTATCACGCCTGATGATTGGCTGGCTTCAGCGCCGCGACCTGCACTTATCTGGTGCAGCCAGGCGGGCGGCGCGGTTTAACCATTGTTTTGTGTTATATCGCCACAACAAAGCGCTATTAACCGCCGCTTCGGGCAAAAATTTATTCTCTGTTAAACATCGCGTCTTCAGCTTGCTGAGGACAGTTTTTGCTGACACAGAGCCAGGATTAACCCATGCCCGAGATTGCCGATCGATTAAAGAATGTCACCGTTTCTGCCTCCGTTGCCATGACCCAAAAGGCGCGCGACCTCGCCGCACAGGGGATTGATGTGGTGACGCTTTCCACCGGAGAGCCGGATTTCCCGACGCCGGAACACGCGATTGAAGCCGCTTACGCCGCCGCGCGCGCCGGAGATACGCGCTATCCGCCGACCGATGGCACGCCTGCGCTGCGCAAGGCGATCCAACTCAAGTTCAAACGTGACAATCAGCTGGATTATGACGTCAGCCAGATCCTGACCGCGGGCGGCGCGAAACAGATCATCTTTAACGCCATCATGGCGACTATCAATCCAGGCGACGAAGTGGTGATCCCCACGCCTTCGTGGATCAGCTATGCCGATATCGTCAAATTCGCCGGTGGCGTGCCGGTGGCATTACCGTGCGCGCAGGAGAACGGTTTCAAGCCGCTGCCCGCGGATCTGGATGCGGCGATCACCGATAAAACCAAATGGTTGTTGCTGAACTATCCGAGCAATCCCACCGGTTCGGTAGCAAGTAAGGCTGAGCTGCTGGCGCTGGGCGAGGTGCTGTTGCGCCATCCGCAGGTGTGGATCATGACCGACGATATCTACGAACATCTGATTTATGACGATGTGCGTTTCTACACGCTGGCGCAGGTTGAGCCGCGTCTGTATGACCGCGTGTTGACGGTGAATGGCGTGTCGAAAGCCTACTCGATGACCGGCTGGCGTTTGGGCTTCTGCGGCGGCCCGGCAGCGTTGATCAAAGCGATGAGCAACGTGAATACCCAGAACAGCGGCGGCGTCTGCACCTTAACGCAAGCGGCGGCGGTGGCGGTGCTGGAAGGCCCGCAGGATCTGTTGCAGGAACGCGCGCGCATCTACCGCGAACGTCGCGATTACGTGCTGGAACGTCTGACGTCGATTGATGGTTTGCGCTGTCATAAGCCGCAGGGCGCGTTTTATCTGTTTGTGAATATCGCCGGTTATATCGGCAAAACCAGCGCTGGTGGTCGGTTGATCAATAATGACGCGGATTTTGTGTTGGCGTTGATTGAAGAACAGCATGTGGTGACGGTGCAGGGCGCGGCATACGGCATGAGCCCGTTTGTGCGCTTGTCGTATGCCACCAGCATGGAACGCTTGCAGGCGGGATGCGATCGCATTGCGGCGTTTTGTGGTGGCTGCGTTTAATATCGAGGTCGCCATGAATGGCGACCTTACATCGCACCGTAGGGTCGCCATTCATGGCGACCTGGTTTTTATGCAGGATTACAGGGATTGTAAGACTTCGGTTGCAGGCGCAACCTGATGACCGCAGGCTTCGATTTCACTGCGCACGATGCTGGCAAGCGCCAATGACCCTGGCGTGTCGCTGTGAACCAGAATCGAACGCGCGCGTACCGCAATCTCTTCCCCTTCAATCGTGGTTACCGTGCCGTGTTGCAAGAACTGACGCACGCGGGCACGCAACGCCGCTTCATCTTTGATCACCGAATCCGCCATACCGCGCGGCACTAAACGGCCTTGCGCATCATAAGCACGGTCGGCAAGAAACAGCGTCAGCGTTTTCAATCCAGCTGCCTGCGCGGCTTGCTCAATCAGCGTATCAGGCTGGGCGAAGATAATCAGATCGCTGTTGATGCGCGCCACCAATGCCATCACTTGCTGCGCCAGGGCGGCATCGCGATTGACGATATTGCCCATCGCGGCGTGGAAGCTGAAGTGCGCCACCTTGGTGCCTTCCGCGCGGGCAATCGCCGTTAACGCGCCAAGTTGGTAAGCCACTTGCTGGCAGATTTCGTCAGCGCTGAACGGTAATTCGCGGCGGCCAAATCCTTGACGATCTGGCAAACCGGGATGGGCGCCAATACCGACGCCATGTTGCTTAGCCAGTCGTACCATGTTGGTCATGATCGCCGGATCGCCGGCGTGAAACCCGCAGGCAATATTGGCGGATGACACCACTTTCATCAGCGCGGCATCATCGCACAACTGATAAACGCCGAAGCCTTCGCCCATGTCGGAATTCACATCAATCTTCATGGCTGAGTTCCTTGTAACAATTAAACGGTCAGTGCTTTGCGCAACGGCGGGCAACTGAGACGCAGCCGATCCAACCAGCACGCCACTTGATGTTCGATGGCGATGGCTTCGTGGGCATCGCTCTGGATCAGCTGGATCGATTGGCCCGGCAACAGCTGGCCGAGTCGCCACAGATCCTGCTCGATGATGCCAGCGATCTTCGGATAACCGCCGGCGGTATTGGCATCGCTAAGCTGGATGATCGGTTCACCGCCCGGCGGGACTTGCACAATGCCGGGGATCAATCCGTACGATCGCATCTCAACGGTTTCAGAAGGAAAAATCGGATCGCCCGCCAGCCGATAGCCGGTGCGATTACTTTGGTTGGAGATCTGCCACGATTGCTGCCAGAAGCGCGCGGCATCGGCGGCAAACAGCGCATATTCGCCGGACGGAATGGCGCGCAGTTGAATTTCTCCCGCGCGGTTGCGCGGAAAGTAGTCGCGCAAGGCGCTATCGGGCGGTTCAATGCCAATGCCGCTGAGCGGCAGCGCCGGACCGTGATGTGCGCCGAGTGCCAGCCGATCGCCGCGTTGTAACGGACGACCTTCCATGCCGCCAAAGCCGCCGCGCAGGGCAGTGCTGCGCGAACCCAGTACCAGCGGCACGTCAATCCCGCCAGCAATGCAGACATAGCCACGCGCGCCGCTGCGCGGATAACGCAATTCCAGAACTTGTCCCGCACGCACGCCGCAGCCCCACCACGGCGGCAACGGCGCGCCATCCAACGTAGCGCGGCAATCTGCGCCGGTGACGGCGATGCTGCTGTCTTGCAGAAAACGCAGACGAAACGGAAACAGCTGCACTTCAATCGCTGCCGCGTTTTCCTCATTGCCAAGCAGCACGTTGCCCGCCCGCAGCGCCAGTGGATCCATCGCGCCGCTGACCGATACGCCGATATGGCGGAAATTAAAGCGGCCTAAATCCTGTACCGTATTCAGCGCGCCGCTCTGTTCAATCTCAATCACAGTTCAATCCTCTGCGGCAGAAAACGAATACGGTCGCCCGGCGCCATCAGCGCGGGGGAATCGGCCAACGGATCAAACACATCCAGTTCAGCGAAGCCAATCGCGTTCCAGCCATTTGGCCCGGTTAACGCCGAGACGCCCGCTTGTGCGCCGCCGATGGTGACGGTGCCTTTCAACATGCTGAGCGACGGCACTTTTTTGCGTGGCGTGGCCAGCAGTGGATCCAAACCGTGCAGGTAACCAAAGCCCGGCGCGCTGCCGAGCGCAAATACGGTGTATTCGCTTTGATGATGGCGACGCACCACTTCACGTGGGCTCAAACCAGTATGACGACATACCGCATCAAGATCGGTGGCATGTTCGCCGCCGTAATGCACCGGAATTTCGATCAGCTTGCCTTGCGGGCCGCTCGAATGGGCTTGATCCCATGCCTCATGCAGTAACTGACGCACCGCACGTTCATCGCTGGGGATCTGGCGGAACAGCACCAGCAGATTGGTGACGCCGGGGATCAGCGCTTCAATTTGATCATCGGTTTGCAGCAGATGCGCCAGCGACCAAATACGGCGTTGCGCTGGCAGATCGAATCCGCCTGGCGCCTCCACCAACCAGGCGCGCGCGCCAATGGTGGAGAGCCGAATGTTTGAGGAACAAGCCAGCGCAGGTGCGCTGGCGGGCTGGATATCAGAGTGCGACATCACGGGCATGAAGTTATTCCAGTGGTTCAAATTTCAGGCTAGAGAGCGGCTGCACGCGCTCTTCACGCACCATTTTGTATTCGGTGTTCGGCCCAATCCACGTATCCCAGATTTTGTCGATGGTGCCGTCATCGTCCATGGCTTTCAGGCCACTATTCACGCTGGCCAGCAGCGCCGGTTCATCCCGTTTCATGCCGATACCAATCGGTTCCAGTGCCATTGGCTCTTTGATCATCGCCAGATCGATGCCGTCTTTTTTCGCCTGTGAAATGGTTTTGATGCCGGTCATGGTGTTGGTGACGAAACCAACCGCTTTGTTTTGTTCCAGCGCGAGGAAGGCCGAGGCCGTATCCTGGAACGTCACCGCTTTGCCGCCTTTGATGTGGATCGACTGCTCAGAGGTGGTGCCTTTGGTGGCGCTAATGCGTTTGCCTTTAAAGTAGCTAAGTGGCTGATCGGCCAGCGGCGCTTTCACCAGCAGCATCTCTTTAGCAACGTAATAGGGATCGCTGAACTGAATCTGGTTGCCGCGCGTTTTGGTGTAAGCGAGGTTGGCAATCAACACATCCGCGCGACCGGTGGCGATCACCGCAATGCGCGCTTCCACTGAGGTCGGCACTAAGGTCAGTTTGACGTTCATCTGCTTCGCCAATGCGTTACACAGATCGATATCCATGCCGGCTAACTGACGCGTTTTCGGGTCAGGAGAAGAGAAGGGCGGCACGTCGGAATAGACCGCGCACTTCAGCTCACCGCTGGATTTGATGTTCGCCATCATGTCGGCATGTGCAACCGAAACAGCCAGCAGCGGCAGCAGTGCCAGCCCGATGGTGGTACGTCTTTTCATGGTCATATGAACTTCCTCAATGATGAATACCACGGCGTCACCGGGACGGAGCGCCTGAAATACGGCTTTTCTGGACTATAGCGAGTTTGTTTTGCGGGGAAAAAGAGGGAAACACTTGCATGCAATAGCGAAATTATATGGCTGGGGTTTATAAGTTCTTTCTATTCGGGCAGAACAAAAAAGTGTTATCCAGCGCGCAGGCTTCTCGCCACGCTAAGCGCGTGTCCTCTCAGAGAATGAAGCGATGAATGCCCGTCTTGGCGTGTTACTGAAAATATTGGCCGCGTTGTGTGCCACCTTGATGCTGGCTTGCGTAAAGGGACTGAACGGCGCGGTTCCCACCGGCGAGGTGATTTTTTTCCGCAGTTTCGTGGCGCTGTTCCCGCTACTGATATGGCTAAAAATGCAGGGTAACGTATTGGAAAACCTCAAAACGCGTAATCTGTTTGGACATTTGATTCGCGGTTTCTCCGGCACCGGCGGCATGTATTTTAACTATCTGGCGCTGGTGTATATCTCGTTGGCTGATGCCACCGCACTCAGTTACGCCGCGCCGCTGTTTACCGTGATCATGGCGGCGATGCTGTTGAAAGAGCGCGTGCGCGTATCGCGTTGGGTGGCGGTGGTGGTGGGGCTTTCTGGCATTTTGATCATGCTCTCTTCCAGTTTGGCGGCGAGCGGCGGCGTTTTCTCCGGCAACGTTAGCAATGCGACAACCAGTTTAGGCGTGGCATTTGCGCTGATTGCGGCGCTCTGTACTGCCACCTCCAACGTGCAAATCCGCTTCCTTAACGGTATCGAAAAGCCC
The DNA here is from genome assembly GCF_059412405.1 of Pantoea sp. CFCC18179. Lineage (NCBI taxonomy): Bacteria > Pseudomonadati > Pseudomonadota > Gammaproteobacteria > Enterobacterales > Erwiniaceae > Pantoea > Pantoea sp. CFCC18179. The sequence continues at coordinate 217,370 of NZ_JBNBPM010000004.1, forward strand.
GGCGCGATTGTGTTCTATTTCTCGCTGATGACCACTTTTATTGGCCTGGCGACGGCGCTGTTGGGTTGGATCAAACCCAGCGGATTGCAGTTGTTATTGCTGGTGGGATGCGGTTTATTTGGTGGGCTGGCACAGATTCTGGTGACGCTCAGCCTGCGCTACGCCGATGCTTCGCTGCTGGCACCGTTTGATTACACCACGCTGGTGTGGTCGATGCTGATAGGCTACTTGTTCCTCAATAGCTTGCCGGGAAATACCACCTTGTTGGGTGCCTCGATTGTGGCGCTAGCGGGGATCTTCACGGTGTGGCGCGAGAATCGACAGCGGAAAGTGGCGATGGTGCTGCGGTCTTGATGTATGGGTAAAGTGCTCAATATTGCACATTTGGCGATGCTACAAACGTGAGGTATCTAATCAGGGACTTTATGGAGGCAATTCAAAGCAAACAGCCTTCAGATTGCAGGCTGTTTGCTTTTTTTTCTGTTTGGCCCCGCATTTCAGAAAGACTAATTCAGAGCCGGTCAAAATTCATGATGTGAATCATCCCTACAAATATAACTTCTGGTTTATATAGATGCGTTTATAAGCATTCTGGGTTGCATAAGTCCGGTGAACAAACTTGCCTAACGAGCATCACAGCATTTAAAGGAGTTAACTCATGTCAAAACTTGAAGAACTCATTGCGCAGCGTTCTCCTCAGTCCCAGCAGCGCATTAAAAATAAGGCCGATCAAAAAATTATTGAGATCCGTTTGCGTCAACTGCGGGAAGAGTTAGAACTTTCTCAGACGCAACTGGCTGAAAAAATGGGGATTTCTCAACCGGCCATCGCAGCAATTGAAGCCCGAGGTGATGAGGTTAAACTGTCGAGTTTGAAAAAATACGTGGAAGCCTTGGGTGGCAAGCTTAGCTTGAATGTTGAGCTGCCCACCGGAGATGGACGGATAATTGAAATTTAAAAAGGGGAAAGATGGCAGAAGAGAACTGGCAACTTTTTCTGAACGCAGAAAAGCAAAAACCCAGCCATAAGCTGGGTTTTCAGAATGTTGGTGCCCGGACGCGGAATCGAACCACGGACACGGGGATTTTCAATCCCCTGCTCTACCGACTGAGCTATCCGGGCAACGGGGCGCATTAAACCCTAATGGCTCACAGGCGTCAACGGCTTTCGTCAAAAAAGCGTAGCAATCGTGATTGATTGCTTGCTTTTCAGACAAGAAGGATAAAAACCTTACGCCAATGCGCCATTTTTGCGGCACAGCGCGATGCCGAGCACATCTTCCGCCAGCCGCCGCGCGGTGGCGACATCCTGCACGTTGCGTTTCACCAGCAATTTGCTCAGACAGCCTTCGAGTATCAACTCCATTTGATCCGCCACCATGGTGGGATTATCCAGCGCTAAATCGACCAGAATTTCATGGGTAAACTGCCAGGAACTGCGCTTTTGCTGCTCGGCCAGCTGATGCACCGGGTGATCGGGCTGCGGATAGAAACTACAGGCGGAGATGAACAAACAGCCGGGGAAACGACCTTTATTGACGTGTTCGCTGAGCACTTCATAGCGCGCCAGCAATTTTTGTTCGGCGCTGAGATGTTCGTTGAGCTGAATCTGGCGGCGCCAGCTATCTATTTGCTGACCGTGATAACGTAGTGCGTCGTACAGCAGGGCATCACGATCGGGCCAGAATCGCATCAGGTGTTCGCTATCAAGGCCGGTTTCACCCGCAAGCTGGGTTAATGATGTGGTGGCGGCCAGACCGCTTTGTTCGAGCACATTCAACGCATGCTCGAGTATTTGTTCACGTTGCAAGTGACTCTCCTCTGGAATGCGGGCCCGCTCGCGCACGAACGGGAAGTGTCCTGAGACCAGTGTCGTTTAACGCGGCAAATTCTGCAAATGCGTGCGGAAATCGGCGGCGTTGAGAAAACCGGTAACACGTGAATTGGGGATCTCTGTGCCTTGTGCATCGAAGAACAAAATGGTCGGTAAACCCAACACTTGCAGATGCTGTAACAACGCATTGTCTTGTGCGTTATTGGCCGTAACGTTGGCTTGCAGCAGTTGCACCTGGCTCAGCGCGCTGCGCACGCCATCATCGCTAAAGGTGTACTTCTCGAACTCTTTGCAAGCCACACACCAATCGGCGTACAGATCGACCATGGTGATGCGGCCTTGCGCCTGTTGCAGCGCACTATCCAGTTGGGCGCTGCTAGCAACGCTTTGGAAAGGCAGATGCGCCACAGCTTGCGCGTTATTGCTGCTGCCAAACGCCAAATCCTGCAATGGACGCGCGACGATTAACGCCGCACCCAGCATGATGATCGGCAGCACGCGCCATTTACCGTTAGCACGCAGGCTGAGGCTGAAGGCCCAGGCGAAGAACGCCACGCCGAGCAGGCTCCACAAGCGTAAACCCCAGACATCACCAATCACGCGTTCCAGCAGAAACACCGGCAGCGCCAGAATCACAAAGCCAAAACCTTCTTTGACGGTTTGCATCCACGGGCCGCTTTTTGGCAGCAGCTTGTTACCAAACATCGTCACCGCAATCAGCGGCAAGCCCATGCCGAAGGCATACAGCCACAATGTGCCCGCACCGGCCCACAAATTTCCGCTTTGCGCGATGTACAGCAAAATGGCGCTCAATGGCGCGGTGGTGCAGGGCGAGCAGATTAATCCTGCCAGCGCGCCCATCATAAACACGCCCGGCAGCGATCCTCCTTGCTGGCGATTGCTCCATAGCGTGAGGCGCGTTTGCAGACCGGAAGGCAGTTGCAGCGTGAATAAGCCAAACATCGACAGTGCCAGCAGCATAAACAACACCGACAGGCCAATCAGCACGTAAGGATGTTGCAGCGCTGCCTGGAAGCGCAATCCGGCGGCGGCAACCACCATGCCGAGCACGGTGTAGGTAAGCGCCATGCCTTGCACATACACCATCGCCAGCGCGAACAGGCGACCTACCGAATAGCGGCGTTGACCACCCAAAATGATGCTGGAGATCAGCGGATACATCGGCAATACGCAAGGCGTGAAGGCCACGCCAATGCCAATCAGTAGCGCCCAAAGCGGGGAAAATGGCAGCGGCGTAGCTTGATTTGTCGGCTGAGCACTGACAACGGGAGCATCAGCATTGGCGGCAACCGCATTTAACGGCACGGAACGCGTTTCCGGCGGATAACAGAATCCCGCCGCCGCGCAGCCTTGATAGGTGACGGTTATCGATGCGCCGTTATCGGCCTGATGCAGCGTGATCGGCAGCGTTAAATCTTGCGGATAGATTTCGCTTTTGCCGTAGAACTCATCTTCATGCGGCTGGCCGGGCGGTAAAGTCAGCGGCGCGATCTGCGCTTTCTGTGGCGTGACGTGAATTTGCTGGCGATAAAGATAGTAGCCATCCTTCACCTTCCAGCTCAGCGTAAGCTGATTACCTTGCTGGCTGAAATCAAAGCCAAAGGCCTGATCGACCGGCACAAAGCGGCTGTTGTTGTTAGGTGAAAACAGGGAGGCTTGCGCCGAAAGGCAGAAAACCAGCGTCAGGCACAAACCTGCGAGGCGGAAAAGTCGTGCGGCCATAACCAATGAATCAGCTCCGGTGGCGAATAAGCCGCGATGATAGCACGGCCGCCTCGCCACGAGGTTTTCAGGATGTAACGGCGCTATAAAATCAAGCTACCAAACAGGAAGCCGAACGCCACGGAGAAGGCAATTGCCAACACGCCGGGGATGATAAACGAGTGATTGAAGACGTACTTACCAATGCGGGTTGAACCGGTGTCATCCATTTCAACCGCCGCTAGCAAGGTTGGATAGGTTGGCAGTACAAACAGCGCGGAAACCGCGGCAAACGAGGCAATCGCCGCCAGCGGTGAAACGCCCAGCATCAACGCGGCGGGCATCAAGGCTTTGGTGGTGGCCGCTTGCGAATAAAGCAGCGTGGCGGCGAAGAACAGCACCAGCGCCAACATCCACGGATAACCTTGTAGCATGTCGCCGGCCAGGGTTTGGATATCGGTCAGATGCGCTTTAACAAACGTATCGCCCAGCCACGCCACGCCCATTACGCAGATACAGGCGCTCATGCCGGATTTAAAGGTGCTGGCACTGAGGATTTCGCCGGTATCCACTTTGCAGGTCAGGCAAATCAGCGTGGCAACCGTCAGCATAAACACCACAATGGCTTCGTTACGCGGCAGCACCGGATTGCTGATCAAGCCCACGCTGTCGCTGATCGCAGTGGCGTACAGCACCACCGCGGCAATGCCGATAAGGAACAGCAGCACCGCACGTTTAGCGCCGGGTTTGATGTCATAAACCTGCTCGCCGCGCAGCTTCACTTCACCTTTGGCTAAGCGTGCCTGATAAACTTCATCGTCTTTCAATTCTTTACCCAGGAAGCTGGTAAAGATGGCGGCGCAAAAAATCGCGGCCATGGTGGAAGGGATCGCCACGCCAAGCAGCGCCAGATAACTGACGCCGCGCGGTTCAAGAATCGAGGCGAAAAACACCACCGCAGCCGACAGCGGCGAAGCGGTGATGGCAATTTGCGAGGCAACCACCGCAATCGATAATGGACGAGAAGGGCGCACGCCTTGCTCTTTTGCCACTTCAGCAATCACCGGCAAGGTTGAGAACGCGGTGTGGCCGGTGCCCGCTAGCAAGGTCATTAAGTAGGTGACCAGCGGCGCGAGGAAGGTAACGTAGCGCGGATGACGGCGCAGCAGACGTTCTGCCAATCCCACCAGATAATCCAGCCCGCCCGCGATCTGCATTGCGGCAATCGCGGCGATCACCGCCATGATGATTTCGATCACATCGAAAGGAATCGCGCCCGGCTTTAAGCCGCAAAACAGCGTCAGCGCCAGCACACCTAATCCGCCAGCGAAACCAATGCCGATGCCGCCTAAACGCGCACCGAGCCAGATCGCTAGCAGGACAATAATCAATTCCATTACTACCATTCGTTCCGCTCCCTGAGTCGTTGATCAATTTCGACTCTTAAAGTTGTAGCCGCCAAAATGAAAAAAGCACGCCGCATTGTATCGGGGCGTGCTTTTGGCAACTTGATCCGGAGCGGATTACTGTTCGTTTTCGTCCGTATAACGTTTGGCTTTATAGGCCGGATGCATCAAGTTCTGGATGGAGAAGATATCGTCCAGTTCGGTTTCGGTCAGCAAACCGCGCTCCAACACCACTTCGCGTACGCTCTTCCCGGTTTCAGCACAAATTTTACCGACGATGTCGCCGTTGTGATGGCCGATGTACGGGTTGAGGTAGGTGACGATGCCGATTGAGTTGAACACGTAAGCTTCACACACCGCTTTGTTGGCGGTGATGCCGTTGACGCATTTCTCCAGCAGATTGAAGCAGGCGTTGGTCAGGATACTGATGGATTCAAACAGCGCCTGGCCAATCACCGGTTCCATTACGTTGAGCTGCAACTGACCGGCTTCTGACGCCATGGTGACGGTGATGTCGTTGCCGATTACCTTGAAGCACACCTGATTGACCACTTCCGGCACTACCGGGTTAACTTTGGCTGGCATGATCGATGAACCCGCCTGCAATTCCGGCAGGTTGATTTCATTCAGGCCAGCGCGCGGACCCGATGAGAGCAGGCGCAGGTCGTTACAGATTTTCGACAGTTTCACCGCCAAACGTTTCAGCGCCGAGTGCACCATTACGTAAGCGCCGCAGTCGGAGGTCGCTTCGATTAAGTCTTCCGCAGGTACCACCGGCAGATTGCTGACTTCTGCCAGACGCTGCACGGCTAATTGCTGATAACCATCCGGCGTGTTGAGGCGTGTGCCGATGGCGGTGGCGCCAAGGTTCACTTCCAGCAACAGTTCGGCAGTGCGCAATATGCTGCGGGTTTCTTCGTTCAACAGTACGTTAAACGCGTGAAACTCCTGGCCCAGCGTCATCGGCACTGCATCCTGCAACTGGGTACGACCCATTTTCAGGATATTTTCGAATTCAACCGCCTTGCGCTGGAAGCCTTCGCTCAGCTGGCTGATGCCATCGAGAAGTTTCAGAATCGAGGCGTAAACCGCAATACGGAAACCGGTAGGATAAGCGTCGTTGGTCGACTGACACTTGTTCACGTGATCGTTGGGATTGAGGTACTGATATTCACCTTTCTGGTGGCCCATCAGCTCAAGTCCGATGTTCGCCAGTACTTCGTTGGTGTTCATGTTGACCGAGGTGCCCGCGCCGCCTTGATAAACGTCAACCGGGAACTGATCCATGCATTTACCGTTATTCAGTACTTCATCACAGGCCTGAATAATGGTGTTTGCAATGTTGCGAGGAATGGTTTGCAGCTCTTTGTTGGCAAGCGCGGCTGCTTTCTTCACCATCACCATACCGCGAACGAATTCGGGTATGTCACTGATTTTGTTGTTACTAATGTAGAAGTTCTCAATCGCACGCAGAGTATGAACACCGTAGTAAGCGTCTGCCGGAACTTCGCGCATGCCTAACAGGTCTTCTTCGATACGAATGTTATTCGCCATGATTACCTTCTTATTATTGCTGCCTTGTTACTGCCGGGCGTTCGCATGGACGGGCGGCAAATAACGTGCAGGTGAAGCGATTATATTGTCGTGGAATGTCAGCGCCGACATTTTATCCATCTTCGGGCTGGCGGGCACGATCATATTCTGTTGTTACAGAATTGTTTGTGCACAGATCACTTTACGGGCATTTACTGGCCCAGCGGTAATAACGATATGTGATGTAGTTCTCAGTTTTAAGTCTGACAGATTAATTAGGCAGGATCGGTTGAAATTTCCAGTCCAGATGCCCATCTCTATCTATACGGTCATGCAGACCATCCCTTTCTGCTGTCTGGTAAATTTGCCGGGCAGCTCCAACACACAGGAGAATTCGGTGCGCTGGTTACCGTTAGTGATATTTTTCGTATTGGCCTGGGTTGAGATCTCAATTTTCATCCAGGTTGCGCATGCGCTGGGCGTGCTGCTCACCATGTTGCTGGTGATTTTCACCTCATGTATCGGTGTGTCGCTGGTGAAAAATCAGGGCATGAAGAATTTCCGGCTGATGCAGGAGAAGCTGGCGCGCAATGAAAGCCCAGCGGCGGAGATGACCAAAAGCGTTTCGCTGATCATTTCTGGCTTCCTGCTGCTGTTGCCGGGTTTCTTCACCGATTTCCTCGGTTTGCTGCTGTTGCTGCCGCCAGTGCAAAAGCATCTGACGCTGAAACTGATGCCGCATCTGCGCGTGTGGCGCGGTCCTGGTGCGGGACCGGATAGCGGCTTCACCATGGATGGCGAGTTCGAGCGTAAGGACCAGGATAAAATAGGCCACGACAAGGACCAATAATCTAAACAAGGCGGCATTAGCCGCCTTTTTGCTGCATTTTTCGCCATCTGTTGCAAAAACGAAAATATTTATATTTTTTGCCCTTGAAAGCCCACTTATCGCCCCTATCTCTTCCAGCACGAGGCCGGAAGCCATGCAGTCCGGTTCAACCCCAAAAAATGAATGATTGGACTTCTCAAAGGAGAGCTATCAAATGAAAATTCGTCCATTGCACGATCGCGTCATCGTCAAGCGTAAAGAAGTCGAAGCTAAATCAGCTGGCGGCATCGTGCTGACCGGTTCAGCTGCGGGTAAATCTACCCGTGGTGAAGTCCTGGCTGTTGGCAAGGGCCGCATCCTGGAGAACGGCGACGTTAAACCACTGGACGTGAAAGTGGGTGATCTGGTGATTTTCAGCGAAGGCTACGGTGCTAAAACCGAGAAAATCGATAACGAAGAAGTTCTGATCATCTCCGAAAGCGACATCCTTGCGGTTGTTGAAGCGTAATTTACGCGTAATTCACTGAACGAAACGAATTTAAGGGATATTTGAAATGGCAGCTAAAGACGTAAAATTCGGTAATGACGCACGCGTAAAAATGCTGCGTGGCGTAAACGTACTGGCAGATGCAGTAAAAGTTACCCTGGGCCCGAAAGGCCGTAACGTGGTTCTGGATAAATCTTTTGGTGCACCGACCATCACCAAAGATGGTGTTTCTGTTGCGCGTGAAATCGAGCTGGAAGACAAGTTCGAAAACATGGGCGCACAGATGGTAAAAGAAGTGGCCTCTAAAGCGAACGACGCAGCAGGCGACGGCACCACCACCGCAACCGTTCTGGCTCAAGCTATCATCACCGAAGGCCTGAAAGCTGTGGCTGCGGGCATGAACCCGATGGATCTGAAGCGCGGTATCGATAAAGCCGTTATCGCGGCAGTTGAAGAGCTGAAAACCCTGTCTGTTCCTTGCCAGGATTCACGCGCTATCGCTCAGGTTGGTACCATCTCTGCTAACTCCGACGAAACTGTTGGTACGTTGATCGCTGACGCGATGGACAAAGTAGGCAAAGAAGGCGTTATCACCGTTGAAGAAGGCACCGGCCTGCAAGACGAGCTGGACGTGGTTGAAGGTATGCAGTTTGATCGCGGCTACCTGTCTCCGTACTTCATCAACAAGCCAGAAACAGGCGCAGTTGAGCTGGAAACCCCGTTCATCCTGCTGGCTGACAAGAAAATCTCTAACATCCGCGAAATGCTGCCAGTACTGGAAGCCGTTGCGAAAGCGGGCAAGCCACTGCTGATCATTGCAGAAGACGTGGAAGGTGAAGCACTGGCTACGTTGGTGGTGAACACCATGCGCGGTATCGTGAAAGTTGCGGCGGTTAAAGCGCCTGGCTTCGGCGACCGTCGTAAAGCGATGCTGCAGGATATCGCTATCCTGACCGGCGGTACCGTGATCTCTGAAGAGATCGGTATGGAGCTGGAGAAAGCGACTCTGGAAGATCTGGGTCAAGCTAAGCGTGTTGTCATCAACAAAGACACCACTACCATCATCGATGGCGTGGGCGATCAAGGTGCTATCTCTGGCCGCGTAACCCAGATTCGTCAGCAGATCGAAGAAGCGACCTCTGATTACGACAAAGAAAAACTGCAGGAGCGCGTAGCGAAACTGGCAGGCGGCGTTGCCGTTCTGAAAGTGGGCGCAGCCACTGAAGTTGAAATGAAAGAGAAGAAAGCGCGCGTTGAAGATGCCCTGCACGCAACCCGTGCTGCGGTAGAAGAAGGCGTAGTTGCTGGTGGTGGTGTGGCGCTGGTTCGCGTTGCTGCGAAAATCGCTGCATCTGGCCTGAAAGGCGACAACGAAGATCAGAACGTGGGTATCAAAGTTGCGCTGCGCGCGATGGAAGCTCCACTGCGTCAGATCGTTTCTAACGCCGGCGAAGAGCCTTCTGTTGTTGCTAACAACGTGAAAGCGGGCGACGGTAACTACGGTTACAACGCGCAGACTGAAGAGTACGGCAACATGATCGACTTCGGTATCCTGGACCCAACTAAAGTGACCCGTTCTGCACTGCAGTACGCTTCATCTGTTGCGGGTCTGATGATCACCACCGAAGCGATGGTGACTGACCTGCCAAAAAGCGATGCACCTGATTTAGGTGGCGCTGGCGGCATGGGTGGCATGGGCGGAATGGGCGGCATGATGTAATTTGCCCCTGACTGCTTAAGTCATCTGGAAAACCCCCGATCGGAAACGGTCGGGGGTTTTTCTTTTGCTGGGGAACAAGGTATAAGTAAGGGCGCAATACTTCGGCTTTACGGGTTTAGGGCAATGAATGTTCAGAAAAAAAGTGCGCTTTTCTGCTACGCTGCCGCCCGACACTGATGATAATAAATGGGGATTACAATGCGGATTAACCTCTTGCTCGGACTGGCAGTCGGAACTTTACTGCTGGCGGGCTGTAGCAGCTCCAATCAACTGAGTGCTGGCGGCGAACGAGTGACCTTCACCGACCAACAACCTGCAAGTCAATGTCAGTTGCTGGGCACGCTTACCGGCTCACAGAGCAACTGGCTGAGTGGCTCTGGCGGCGAAGGCAGCTCACTGCGCGGCGCGGCAAACGATCTGCGTAACCGTGCAGCGGAAATGGGCGGCAACGTGATTTACGGAGCAACTAGCCCAACGCAAAATCTGCTGTCTGCGTTCGCACCGCTGGATAGCAAAATGACCGGCCAGGTTTATAAGTGCCCATGATTTTGCTGGCATGATTGCCTGAATGCTTCGTGATGAAATGGCCGAATCTTTTCGGCCATTTTGCTATCTGCGCAAGGTTCAGCGGCTTTGACCTTGAACGTCAAAAACAAACTCAGTGACAATAATGCCAATAAGATTAATGCCACTTTTTTCATAACAGCTCCTGTTTTACCTCAGCACACTATGTGCATGAATAGGTCAGGTGCTGTTATAGAAGAACGGATAACTGGAAACATTCAGCCTGGTCTGGCTTAATCCTGACGCAACTGCAAATCCAGCGGAGTCTTGCTGGGCTCGCCGCCAATTTCACGCGCCAGTTTCGGTACCATGTAGCCCGATACCATCGCCAGCAGCTGACGCACCAGCCTGCGTGCTTCCTCATCCGAGACAAAGAAATGCGCCGCGCCTTGTACCTTGTCGAGCACGTGCAGGTAATACGGCAGAATGCCGGCATCGAACAGCGCGTTGCTGAGATTAGCCAGCGTTTGCGCATCATCATTCACACCGCGCAGCAAAACGCTTTGATTGAGCAGCGTGACGCCCGCGCGTTTCAGCATCTGCATGCCATCGCGCAACGCATCATCGATTTCCTGCGCATGGTTGATATGGCTGACCATCAACACTTGCAGGCGAGTTTCCGCCAGCATTTGGCACAGCTTTTCGGTAATACGCGCCGGAATCACCACCGGCAAGCGGCTGTGAATGCGCAGGCGTTTCAGATGCGGGATTTTTTCCAGCTCGTCAATCAGCCATGCTAACTCGTGGTCTTTCGCCATGAGCGGGTCGCCGCCGGAGAAGATAATCTCATCCAACTCGGGATGTTGCGCGATGTAATCAAGCGCCGCTTGCCAGTTACGCTTGTTTCCTTGGTTATCCTGATAAGGGAAATGGCGACGGAAGCAGTAGCGGCAATTGACCGCGCATCCGCCTTTTACCAATAACAGCGCACGGTTTCTATACTTATGCAGAAGACCGGGCACCACGCTGCTTTGTTCATCCAGCGGATCGGTGCTATAACCTGGCGCATCATTAAATTCCTGACGGCTGGTCAGTACTTGCAGCAGCAACGGGTCCGCCGCATCGCCTTTTTTCATGCGCGCGATGAAGGCGCGAGGCACACGCAGGGCGAAAAGTTTGCGTGCATCCGCGCCAGCAGCGAGATCTGCATGCTGATCCAGAGATAAAAGTTGCAGTAATTCAGCAGGTTCGGTGACAACATCAGCTAGTTGCTGCAACCAATCTTCTCTGGCGGGGGGATTTAGGGTTACAATGTGTGCCATTTTTTTGGCTATTTACCAGTTCAATATTTACAGAGGGCCTTTATGGCGACTTATCTTAGCAACGATTTCCGTCCCGGTCTTAAAATCATGTTCGAAGGCGAGCCATATGCCATCGAAGCCAGTGAGTTCGTTAAACCGGGTAAAGGCCAGGCATTTGCGCGTGTGAAAATGCGTCGTCTGCTGACGGGTTCTCGCGTTGAGAAGACTTTCAAATCCACTGACTCTGCCGAAGGCGCAGACGTTCGTGATATGACGCTGCAATATTCTTACAACGACGGCGACTTCTTCTACTTCATGCACCCAGAGTCTTTCGAGCAGTATCAGATCGAAGCGAAAGTACTGGATGACGTGACCAAATGGTTGCAGGACAACGCGGATTGTATCGTTACCTTGTGGAACGATAAAGCCATTGCTGTTCAGCCACCGAACTTCATCGAAGCTGAAGTGACTGAAACCGATCCAGGCCTGAAGGGTGATACCGCAGGTACTGGCGGCAAGCCAGCGACACTGTCTACTGGCGCGGTAATCAAAGTTCCACTGTTCGTGCAGATTGGCGAAGTGGTTAAAGTTGATACCCGTTCTGGCGAATACGTTTCACGCGTAAAATAATCGTCAAATCAGGCGCATCATCGATGCGCCTTTTTTCTCTTTATGAGTTCAGAAAAATGAAAAAGATGGCAAAGTTTGCTGTTTTTGCGTTGCTGGTCTCCTCCGCTTTGAGCGCCTGCAACACATTTCATGGTTTTGGTGAAGATGTCTCGCATTTAGGCGGCGCTATCTCACACGCAGCCGATAAATAAGCCCTTCACTTCTCTTTTTTCATCCGCTAAATCCGCAGTTTTGCAGAACAAGACTATGCTTTAAGAGCTGTACTTTTACTGCAACCAACAAGGATATGGCTATGTTAAAGAAAAGTATTGTCGCGATTCTTTCAGTGCTGGTGCTCTCCTCCGTTCTGACCGCCTGCAACACCACGCGTGGTGTTGGCGAAGATGTTCAGGCGGGCGGTAAAGCCATTCAGCGCAGCGCACAGTAGGACATTCCGGTGTGAAAGCTGCTTTCGCACCGGATCTATTTCTGCTCCACCCAAATCAATTCATTCACCGGGAACCCGGCATTTCTGGCTTGCTCAACCAACTTTTGCTTAACACTTTCGTCGAGTTGCGGCGTGCGCGACAAAATCCACAGATAGCTGCGATTGGGGCCACACACCAGCGCATAGCGATAATCTGGATCGAGCGCAATCACGTTATATCCGCCGTAAAACGGGCCAAAAAACGATACCTTAAGTGAGGCGCGTTGCTTATCGCCGGTGAAATAGGCTTTGCCTACGCTCTCTTGCCAGCGCTGCTTCTGCGCATTAAAGCCGCGATTTACCACTTTCAAGCCGCCGTCTTCGCGTGGGCTGTAATTGGCGGTGACTTGTTGCAGACCGCGTTCAAAACGGTGATCGAGGCGCGCGATTTCATACCATTGGCCGAGATAACGTTGACTGTCGAATCCTTCTACCACCGTCACGCCCTTTGGTGGCGTGGTGGTGCAGGCAACGGAAAGGAACGCGCTTAAGCTGGCTAACAAGGTTTTCCATGGAGACATTAGGGGATTCCTTTTTAATTTTAACAGGTTAAGTATAGCTGCCCGTTGTCGATCTGCTGCGCCGTTGTTTGCCATCGTCAATGCGGGTAGACTTCGTTCCCTTATCTGTATGAGGAGTCATCACCATGAGCGAAACGGCAAGCTGGCAGCCGAGCGCACCCATTGCCAATTTGTTGAAACGCGCCGCCATTATGGCGGAAATTCGTCGTTTCTTTGCCGATCGTGGCGTGCTGGAAGTCGATACTCCGGCGATGAGCCAGGCGACCATTACTGACATCCATCTGGTGCCGTTCCAGACGCGTTTTGTTGGGCCAGGCGCGGCCGAAGGGCGCGATCTGTGGCTGATGACCAGTCCGGAATATCACATGAAACGCCTGCTGGCGGCCGGTAGCGGTCCGATTTATCAAATGAATCGCAGCTTCCGTAATGAAGAAGCGGGACGTCATCACAATCCCGAGTTCACCATGCTGGAATGGTATCGTCCGCACTACGATATGTATCGCTTGATGAACGAAGTCGACGATCTGATGCAACAAGTGCTGGAGTGCGATAACGCTGAATCTTTGTCGTATCAGCAGGCGTTTATCCGCCACCTGGAGATTGACCCGCTGTCGGCTGATAAAGCACAACTGCGTGAAGCTGCTGAGAAGCTGGGCGAGGGCGAGCTCGCCAATCGCGAAGAAGATCGCGATACGCTGCTGCAATTGCTGTTTATGTTGGGCGTTGAGCCGAAGATTGGTAATGACAAGCCGTGCTTCGTCTACCATTTCCCCGCCACGCAAGCCGCGCTGGCTGAAATCAGCACTGAGGATCACCGCGTCGCCGAGCGGTTTGAGGTCTATTACAAAGGCATTGAGCTGGCGAACGGTTTCCGTGAGTTGACCGATAGCCGTGAGCAGCGTCAGCGCTTCGAGCAGGACAATCGTCGTCGTGCCGCGCGCGGATTGCCGCAACATCCGATTGATACCAATCTGTTGGATGCGTTGGCGCACGGCATGCCGGCTTGTTCAGGCGTGGCGTTGGGCGTTGATCGTCTGATTATGCTGGCGTTGAAAGCCAGCACATTGAGTGAAGTGATCGCCTTCCCGGTCGATCGCAGTTAACGATTAGGGGCGCGCCAGCGCCCTTATTTATTGCGTGGTGGTGGCGGGTGCGGTGACTTCCGGGAATTCCTGAATGGTTACCGGTAGCGTCATTTTTTTCTCATTGCGCAAGACCTGCACATCAATCACTGAACCTGGGCGGATTTCAGCCACCTGATCCATGGTTTCCTGTGCCGAGATAGCCGGTTTACCGTTCACTTCCAGCAGCACATCATTCGGTTGAATGCCCGCGCTATCCGCTGGCCCATTCGGCGTCACTTCGCTGACAATAATGCCTTGAACGCGATCGAGATTACTGCCTTGTCCATGCAACGGCGGCAGTTCACGTCCGGTGATGCCGATATAGCCACGAATCACGCGACCATCACGAATCAGCTTATCCATGATTTTGCTCGCCAGCGCAGTCGGAATGGCAAAGCCAATCCCTTCTGGTGTTTCGCCATCGCTGCTTTTATCAAACGTCAGCGTGTTAATGCCCATCAATTCACCCAGCGAATTAATCAGCGCACCGCCGGAGTTGCCCTGATTGATCGAGGCATCGGTTTGCAGGAAATTTTGGCGTCCGGATGAACTCAATCCCACGCGTCCGGTGGCGCTGATAATGCCTTGCGTCACGGTTTGGCCAAGATTGTAGGGATTGCCGATTGCCATCACGATATCGCCGATGTGAGCGATGCGTTTGGCGTTGATTGGGATCACGGGCAGGTTCGATGCGCTGATTTTCAGCACCGCCAAATCGGTCATGGCATCTGAACCAACCAAAGTGGCTTCGAAGAAACGGCCATCCTGCAACGCGACGATGATTTGGTCAGCGTTATTAATCACATGTTTGTTCGTGAGGATGTAGCCTTTGACGTTCATGATCACGCCGGAACCCAGCGTGGTGATGCCGCGATTATTATTACCGTGCGCGCTGCGATTGTAGACGTTGACCACCGCAGGCACAGCGCGGCGCACACCCTGATTAAAACTCACGGGCGCTTCGTCATCGCTGTTGTCATGTTCAAAGGTGATATTGCTGCCCATACGCAGCGCAGGGATCGCGACAAGCAGTAAACCCGCCACGATCAGGCCCATCACCACTGCACGCAAAAGTTTAAGAAACATGGTGTTATTTCAAGCCGGAAATGATCGCAGGGCAGAATAGCATGAGAAAGGCGGACAAACACCTGCTTGTCCGCCTGATGCGAGGATTATCGCAGAAGCAGGTAAATACTCTCGTCGCCGCGTACCACGTTGAGTGCTAACACCGGCGGCTTGCCTTCCAGCACTTTGCGCATTTCGGCCAGCGATGCCACGCGATTACGGTTTACACCAACAATCACATCGTCTTTCTGCAAACCGACTTGCTCGGCTGGTGTGCCTTTTTCAATCGCATCGACCTTCACGCCTTTATCACCGGCTTTGGTATTGCCGTCGCTCAGCGTTGCGCCTTGCAGCGCCGGAGACATCAGTTGCGCGCTGGCGGTGGTTTGCGCGCTCTGTTCCAGCGTAACGGTAACGGTGAGCGGTTTGCCTTCACGCAGCAGGCCGATTTTCACATCCTGGCCTGGCGGGGTGGTACCCACTTTCACGCGTAATTCGGCAAAGCTGGTGATCGGTTTGTCATTGATTGCGGTGATAATATCGCCCGCTTTGATGCCCGCTTTCTCGGCCGCCGATTTTGGCAATACTTCGGAAACAAAAGCACCGCGCTGCGCATCAACGTTAAACGCCTTGGCGATATCAGGCGTCATTTCGGTGCCTTTAATGCCTAATTGGCCGCGTTTCACTTCACCGAACTGGATCAGCTGCTGCGCGAGATTCATCGCCATGTTGGCTGGGATCGCGAAACCAATGCCGATGTTGCCGCCACTGGAAGCCAGAATCGCGGTGTTAATACCAATCAACTCGCCATTGAGATTGACTAGCGCGCCGCCGGAGTTGCCGCGGTTAATTGCCGCGTCAGTCTGGATAAAGTTTTCCAGCCCTTCCAGATTCAAACCGCTACGACCCAGCGCAGAGATGATGCCCGATGTCGCGGTTTGACCCAGACCAAACGGGTTGCCGATCGCCACCGCAAAATCACCGACTTTCAACGAATCAGAATCGGCGATTTTTATCTGCGTCAGATTTTTCGCGCCTTCAACCTGAATCAACGCGATGTCAGTTTGCTCATCGTGACCAATCAACTTGGCGTCATATTCATTGCCATCGCCCAGTTGAACGCTGATTTTATCCGCGTTGCTGACCACATGGTTGTTGGTGAGGATGTAGCCTTTGGCGGCATCAATGATTACGCCGGAGCCCAAGCCTTCAAAGGGCTGCGGCTGCGCTTGGCCTGGCGCCTGGCCGAAAAAGCGCTTCAGCGGTTCAGGAATATCCTGCGCTTGCTGGCCACTATCGGTGCCTTCAACACGCACGCTGACTACCGCGGGCAGAACTTTTTCCAGCATCGGCGCCAGGCTTGGCAATGCTTGTCCCTGAATCTGTGCGGGCAGAGTCGCTAGCGCGCTTGGTGCCGCAGCCAAACTCATCCCAATACTCAAGGCTAATGCGCTCAACAGTCGTGCTTGTTTTTTCATTGCTTTAACGCTCTCGCTGCGAAAAGGGATATACCCGTCATACTTCAAACTGCAGGCGCGTTGACTGCTCTCGCTCACCCGAATCGCTTACGAAAGTAAGCTCAGCGGGATTCTCTCGTTTGCCGCCTTCCTGCAATTAGAATTATTTAGGGTATAAAAATTGTGACAGTAGTTTGGGGCAACGGTTCGGAAAACAAAAAGGGCACAGCTAAGCTGTGCCCCAAAAGGATTAGTTACGCGGAGTGCGATCGCTGCCGCGCAGCAGACCGGATGCGCCATCAGAGTAATCGCGCGGCATTTGTACCGGCGCCTGATCGTTGTCTGCTTCGGCTTCCGTTAACTGGTAAGCAAACGGATTTTTCTCGCCAGGCAGATTTGGCAGCAGATCGTTAGATCCCTTCGCCATGTGCTGGTACAGCTGGCGATAATCATGCGCCATGTTGTCCAGCAGCTCGGCGCTGCGTGCAAAGTGGTTAGTGAGCTCCTCGCGGTAATCCGCCAGCTCAGCTTTGGTTTTTTCCAACTCATACTGCATGCTGCGCTGTTCGCGCAATTTCTTGTTGCCAAAACGCATCACTACCGCGCCGACAATAATGCCAATCACTAAACCAATCAGCCCGTATTCCCAGGTCATAATGACTCCCGTGTAATTTCCGTTGTTTCGTAGGGCATTGCTTTTGCTGCAACATCAACTTCAATAGCAGTCACTATACCCAATAATCTCATGGAAGTGGAACTATCGGGCTGCATCGCTTAGTGTAGAGCGGCCTAATTTTCGTCAACCGACCCGTGAATCGGACTTTTTCAGGGATTCTGAGAGAACCATGCAAACCTCATCTCCGCTTGCCCGTTATGAGCAGGCGCTGTCGCAGGGCGAGTTCCGCCCAGATGACGTACAACGAGACGCCATTACCCGCTTAGATGCCATCCAGCAAGGATTGATTGCCCGCCAGCAACACGTTGAGCCGGCAAGCAAAGGCCTGTTTGGGCGTTTGTCTAAGATGATGAATAAAGAAAAAAGTGTGAATGAAACGCCGGTGCGCGGCCTATATATGTGGGGCGGCGTCGGGCGCGGTAAAACCTGGGTGATGGACTTATTTTTTCAGTCAATTCCTGGCGACCGCAAAATGCGCCTGCATTTTCACCGCTTTATGCTGCGTGTTCACCAAGAACTGACGCAGTTGCAAGGCCACAGCGATCCGCTGCTGATTGTCGCCGATCGCTTTAAAGCTGAAACCGATATCCTCTGTTTCGATGAGTTTTTTGTCTCCGACATTACGGATGCGATGTTACTTGGCACCTTGATGGAAGCACTGTTCGCGCGCGGCATTTCATTGGTTGCGACCTCGAATATTCCGCCAGACGATCTGTATCGCAATGGTTTGCAGCGTCCGCGTTTCCTGCCAGCGATTGAACAGATTAAGCGTCACTGCGACGTGATGAACGTTGATGCTGGCATCGACTATCGTCTGCGCACGCTGACGTCGGCGCATCTGTGGAACTTCCCGCTCAACGATGCCACACATGCGGAGATGGAGCGTATGTTCCGCGCGCTGTCAGGTAAGCCGCGTGAAAACGCGCCAGTGCTGGAAATCAACCATCGCCAAATGCCCACGCTGGGTGTGGAAGAGGGCGTGCTGGCGATCAATTTCCTCGCGCTGTGCGGTGAAGGGCGCAGCCAGCATGACTATATTGAGCTTTCACGCCGCTTCCACAGTGTGTTGTTGTATGATGTGCCGGTGATGATTTACAAGACGGAAGATCAGGCGCGGCGCTTCCTGGCGCTGGTCGATGAGTTCTATGAACGCCACGTGAAACTGGTGGTGGCAGCGGAAACGTCACTGTTTGAAATTTATCAGGGCACGCGCTTGAAGTTTGAGTATCAACGCTGCTTGTCGCGTTTGCAGGAGATGCAAAGCGAAGAGTATTTGCGTCTGCCGCATCTGCCCTGATGGCGTGGCAGAAATCGCAGGATTTAGATGCAAAAAGGTTCGATCTTTGAGTTCGACTTCTCTATAATCTTGCGACCCCACGTTACAGCATCGGTTTTCTTTCCCAAGAACTCGATGTGATCCGGTAACTCACTTGAAGGGGTGGCTTGCTGGGCAAAATGGTCGTGTGAGCCTCAATCGTTTACTTAGCGTTTGGGATTTCACCAACGTGTAACTTTTTATTTGGGTAAGCTTTTCAATGAAAACTTTTACAGCTAAACCAGAAACCGTACAGCGTGACTGGTATGTTGTTGACGCAACTGGCAAAACCTTGGGTCGCCTGGCGACTGAACTGGCACGCCGTCTGCGTGGTAAGCACAAAGCGGAATACACTCCGCACGTTGATACCGGTGATTACATCATCGTTCTGAACGCAGAAAAAGTTGCTGTAACCGGCAACAAGCGTACTGACAAGATTTACTATCACCACACTGGCCACATCGGTGGTATCAAGCAAGCGACCTTTGCAGAGATGATCGAGCGCCGTCCTGAGCGTGTGATTGAAATCGCGGTTAAAGGCATGCTGCCGAAAGGCCCACTGGGTCGTGCTATGTACCGTAAACTGAAAGTTTACGCAGGCAACGAGCACAACCACGCGGCGCAGCAACCGCAAGTTCTTGACATTTAATCGGGATTATAGGCAATGGCTGAAACTCAAAACTACGGCACTGGTCGCCGCAAAAGCTCTGCCGCTCGCGTCTTCATCAAGCCGGGCAGCGGTAACATCGTAATTAACCAGCGCTCTTTGGAGCAGTATTTCGGTCGCGAGACTGCACGCATGGTCGTGCGTCAGCCGCTGGAACTGGTTGATATGGTTGGTAAATTTGACCTGTACATCACCGTTAAAGGTGGTGGTATTTCTGGTCAGGCTGGTGCGATCCGTCACGGTATCACACGCGCTCTGATGGAGTACGACGAGTCTCTGCGTTCTGAACTGCGTAAAGCGGGCTTCGTTACCCGTGATGCGCGTGAAGTTGAACGTAAGAAAGTCGGCCTGCGTAAAGCACGTCGTCGTCCGCAGTTCTCCAAGCGTTAATTTGTTGCTGCTTCGGCAGTTACAGTTCGCTCAAAAAACCCGCTTCGGCGGGTTTTTTATTGCCTGATTTCTACGGTTTCGCGTGAAAAACGCGAGCTTTGCCCGCAATTTGCCTGCAAATCATCATGCCCGCCCCACAAGCTGTTCAAAATCTGGTAAACTCACTGTCACTTTGCGCCTGCGAGACGCAGTGTTGTGCTTATCGTTCCTGTCGGGAAGACCGGACGAGGCCACTAACGCTGACGGTAGGCGAATCTGATGAGCCGGTGAGTCGCCGCGTGGTTGGCTATTCGCAGTATCTTTTTGTGAACAAACTTGGAGGTTTTCATGGCTGTCGCTGCCAACAAACGTTCGGTAATGACGCTGTTTTCTGGTCCGACTGACATTTTCAGCCATCAAGTACGCATCGTACTGGCTGAGAAGGGCGTCAGCGTGGAGATCGAGCAGGTTGAAATGGATAACCTGCCGCAGGATCTGATTGACCTCAACCCGTACCGCACCGTTCCTACGCTGGTCGACCGTGAACTGACGCTGTATGAATCACGCATCATCATGGAATACCTGGATGAGCGTTTCCCGCATCCACCGCTGATGCCGGTGTATCCGGTGGCGCGCGGTGAAAGCCGTCTGATGATGCATCGTATCGAGCAGGATTGGTACAGCCTGATGCGCACCATCGAAACAACCAACGGTGCGGAAGCGGATGCAGCGCGCAAGCAATTGCGTGAAGAGCTGCTGGCGATTGCGCCACTGTTCGCGCGCACGCCATTCTTTATGAGCGAAGAGTTCAGCCTGGTTGACTGCTATCTAGCACCGCTGCTGTGGCGTCTGCCGCAGATGGGTGTTGACCTCTCTGGCGCAGGTTCTAAAGAGCTGAAAGGCTATATGACGCGTGTGTTTGAGCGTGACTCATTCCTGGCGTCACTGACCGAAGCAGAACGTGAAATGCGCCTGCAAGCCCGGGGCTAATGTATGGAAATGTCGCAACTAACGGCGCGTCGTCCATATTTGCTGCGTGCGTTTTATGACTGGTTGCTAGACAACCAGCTGACGCCGCATCTGGTGGTCGACATCAATCTGCCTGGTGTGCAGGTGCCGCTGGAATATGCGCGTGATGGGCAGATCGTTCTGAACATCGCGCCACGTGCGGTTGGCAATCTTGACCTCGCCAATGATGAAGTGCGTTTTAATGCGCGCTTCGGTGGCGTACCGCGTCAGGTTTCTGTGCCGATGGCTGCGGTTCTGGCGATTTATGCGCGTGAAAATGGCGCAGGCACCATGTTCGAACCGGAACCGGCTTACGAGTTGGCTACCGACGAACAGGAAGGCGGTCAGGAAGAGACGATGATGTCTGTGATTGATGGCGATCGCCCGGATGATGCGACTGATAATGATGATCACTCGCCAGATGATGAACCGCCGCCGCGTGGCGGACGTCCTTCACTGCGTGTTGTGAAGTAAACCATCAGAAATAAAAAACGGGCCATTTGGCCCGTTTTTTTATACCTGCACGCTTAGTAGACGTCGCGCAGATAACGTTTATCTTTCTTCAACTGATCAACGTAAGCAGCGGCACGTTCGCTGGACAAGCCACCAAACTGACGAACCACTTCATACAGCGCCGCATCAACATCTTTCGCCATACGCGATGCATCGCCACACACGTAGAAGTAAGCGCCATCTTGCAGCCAGGCGTAAAGTTCAGCGCCTTTCTCCAGCAT
This sequence comes from Pantoea sp. CFCC18179, assembly GCF_059412405.1. Lineage (NCBI taxonomy): Bacteria > Pseudomonadati > Pseudomonadota > Gammaproteobacteria > Enterobacterales > Erwiniaceae > Pantoea > Pantoea sp. CFCC18179. The sequence goes on from NZ_JBNBPM010000004.1 coordinate 238,737, forward strand.
GCGGTTCTGCACGTAAATCTTCTCTTCCTGATCGCGTGAGAATGCCAGGTCGAGGTTGGTCAGCAAACCTTTCTCCTGCCATGCGCTCAGCTCTTCTTCGTAGATGTAATCGTGTGCCTGATGTTGGTCACCGAAGAACAACCAGTTTTTACCTTCTGCGCCAGTCGCCTGACGTTCCTGCAGGAATGCGCGGAACGGTGCGATACCGGTGCCAGGTCCAACCATGATCAGCGGTGCATTGCCGTTAGCTGGCACGCGGAACGCTTTGTTTGGCGAGATGAAGATCGCCGGCTTCTCGCCGCGACGCACGCGTTCTGCCAGATAGGTTGAGCACACGCCTTTACGCTCGCGGCCGCCGCTGTGATAGCGCACGGAAGCGATAGTCAGGTGAACCTGGTTTGGATGCGCTTTGGAGCTTGAAGAGATCGAGTACGCACGATGCTGTAATGGACGCAACATGGCAACGAATTCTGGCACCGACAAGCTGCGTGTCAGCTCAAGCTGCAACAGGTCCAGCGTGTCTTTGCCCCACAGCCAAACGGCCAGCGTGTCTTTATCGTCATGCTGCAATACGTGACGCAGTTCCTGGTTGGTGGTGTGTTGTCCAACCCACTCAATCAACTTGCGTGACGGCTCAGAGATTTCAAACTGATAAGTCAGTAAATCGCCAAGGTTACGATCAAAGCTCGGCACTGGCGTTTCGTAGTCCGCTTTCAGTTCGGTCAGCAGCAGCGATACCAATGCCGCGTCGTTCACAGGGATAACACCCAGCGCATCACCGGCTTCATACTTCAGACCGCTGTCGGTGAGGTCGAACTCAAAGTGACGAATATCTTTGGCAGATTCTTCAGCAGAAAGGCGCTTGTTAGTCGCCAGCGCGGCGGCATACGGGTTCTGCTTGTTGCTGCCTGGAATCACTGGCGCTTCTGGCGCGCTTTCTAATGCCGTACCGCTGCTGCCGGCACTGGCAGCAAACTGTGGCATTGCAGTACCAATCCATTCGCTGGATGGCTCTTCGTAGTCGATATCGCAGTCGATACGATCCGCAACGCGTTTGGCGCCCAACTGCTCCAGACGCATATCGATGAATTTACCGGCCTGGCAGAAACCGTCATAGCCGGTATCGCCAATCGCCAATACCGCAAAGTGCATTTGCTCCAGACGCGGCGCGGTGCTGGCTGAAATCGCATTCCAGAACAGCTGGGCGTTGTCCGGCATTTCGCCTTCGCCGTAAGTCGACGTCACGATCAACACGTGGCGCATGGTAGCGAACACATCCAGATCCACTTCGCCCAGCGCTTGCACCACCGGCACCAAACCTTTGGCGCGTGCGGCTTTAGCGGCAGTTTGCGACAGCGCTTCGGCATTGCCGGTCTGCGAACCGAACAGAATATGCAGCTGCGTATTGGTGCTGGCACCCGCAGCCGGTGCGCTCTGCTTGTCTTCTAATACCAGCAGACGCGAATGGAGACCGGCGAGGAAACCCGCCAGCCAGTATTTCTGTTCACCGTTAAACGGCGCATCTTCAGGAATGTAAGGAATTTTCATCGGTACGGCACTCAATCCTGTTCTAAATTTTCAGTCTAAATTACACACATTCATTAGTGCTGTAATCAGGAAAGTTTCCCGACAGCAGCGGCGATTTCAGGCAGTGCGGCACGCGCAAACAGCTCTTCGAAATCAGGCAGATGGCCAAGAACCTCACGGTTACAGGCATCCTGGTAAATGATCCAGCCGTAAGTGGCGAGGCTGTCCATTGAGCGAATATTGCGTTGTTTCAGCGCTGCTTTGTAATCCGCCATACGTTTCGCGGCAATCAGGCTTGCCAGTTCGTCATCGCTGTAGCTTTCAATTGCAGAGCGCGCGTGACGTTGCAGCTTACTGATCAGCGAGAAATCTTCGGTCATCAGCAGGTTACGCACTGCTTTTTCCACCGCCGGATCTTCCACCGCGGTGCCTTTCGGCAGTTTGCCGAGCGCCAATTGCTGGGCAAGGCTCAACACGGTGTAGTTGTTCAGCAGGACAAACATCTCCAGCGTATCGGTCGCGCCATAAGCCGGTACTGCGCCATTGGCGATGGTTTTACCGTCGCGCCAGGCAGATTTAAATTTCGCCACCTGATGCGCCGCCAGTGAAGTTGACAGCTCTTCCAGCAAATCTTTACGCGATTTGGCTTTCAGGATTTCGCTGCTGTCTTGGTACAGCAACAGCGAACGCGGCATCACATAGACAAAGTGGTGGCACTCGGTTTCCCAGTTATCCAGCAGCCATTTGGCGCGCGGTGATTGGGTCGCTTCCAGATGCCAGTTCAGCATGGTCAGCACCGCTTGTTTGTGGACCTGCGCCATTTCGTCTTCATCAGCGATGGAGCCAAACAGCACGGAATCACCTGCGGCGTGAGCTGCCAGCGATCCATACGGATCGTACTGGTAAGCGAAACCGCCGCTCATGCCGTTGCCGAAGCCTTTACCAAAGGTGCCGAGGTTAAGGATGGCGCCGTTGGTCATGTATTCGCAGCAGAAATCGCCAACGCCTTCAACCACCGCGGTTGCACCAGAGTTACGTACCGCGAAACGGTCACCTGCCTGGCCTTGTACGAACAGACGTCCGCCGGTCGCGCCGAACAGTGCGAAGTTACCGATCAGCACGTTGCCGTCGCTATCCTGCGCGCCGCCGCCTGGAGACATCACCACCAGTTCACCGCCGCATTGGCCTTTACCGACGCCATCGTTGCAGGTGCCGTAATGCTTCATTTGCATGCCATCGTTGCAGAATGCGCCGAATGATTGGCCCGCAGAGCCGCTGGTGTGAATCAGCACGCTGCGTGGTGCCAGATAATGGCGTCCACGATCGTCTTTCATTACCGCTGGCAGCGCAGCCAATTGATCCTTCGGCAATTCGTGGTTCAGCATACGTTCGATATCGATCGCTAACTGACCGCCAACGCTCTTGTTGCGGTTGTTCAGGGTGATGCCCGCGCCCAGCGCGATTTCACGGTTTGATTGGCTAACCAGCGTGGTTTTCAGCTCCTCAACCCAGCCATCATCCAGCTCAAAATCTTTTTCCAGATATACTGGCTTAGCAATTTTCTGCTCTGGTACCACGGTCAACATGGCGCGCAGATCCAGCTTGCCAACTTCCAGCGGGTGATCCATCAGGTGCAGCAGATCCGAACGCCCACGCGCTTCGCGCAGTGAACGCAGACCAAGGCGTGCCAGGAATTCACGCACTTCTTGCGCCACGTTGATGAAGTACTGCGCCAGCTGACGTGGATCGCCATCAAAGGCTTCGGCATTAGTGGTTAAACCGGCCGGGCATTTGACGTTACAGTTTTTCGCCATCACGCATTTCAGCATCATCAGCGCGGTGGTACCGAACTCGAAGCTATCGCCGCCGAGCAGGGCCGATTTGATCACATCGCTGCCGGTTTGCTGCGCGCCGGAGCAACGCAGTTGGACTTTGTCGCGCAGACCATTGGCACAAAGCGCCTGATGCACTTCAGCGATACCGATTTCCGCCACACGGCCGGTATATTTCAAGCTGGTTACCGACGCTGCGCCGGTGCCGCCGGTGTTACCTGCGACGTTGATTACGTCTGCGCCAGCTTTCGCCACGCCGACCGCGATGGTGCCGATGCCTTCGGATGAAACCAGCTTAACGATGACGCGCACGCGCGCGGCTTTACAGTCGTGAATCAGCTGCGCCAAGTCTTCGATTGAATAGGTATCGTGATGCGGCGGCGGTGAAACCAGCTCCACACCCGGCGTACCGCCACGTGCTGCGGCGATCTCCACCGTGACTTTCGGCGCTGGCAACTGTCCGCCTTCACCTGGCTTCGCGCCTTGACCGATTTTGATTTCCAGCTCTTCCAGCATTGGGTCGGCCAGATACGCCGCCCACACACCAAAACGACCGGACGCCAGCTGTTTGATGCGCGATGCACGGATGGTGCCGTGACGCGAATAGTGCTCGCCACCTTCACCACAGTTACTCATGCCGCCCACCATGTTGGTGCCGTGCGCCACTGCTTCGTGGGCAGGCGCAACCAGCGCACCGTGGCTCATCGCACCAGAGGCGAAGGTGCGGGTGATTTCGTGTGCCGGTTGAACCTCTTCCAACGGCAGCGAAGGCAGCGCGGTGAAGATCAGCGACAGATAATCAGCCGCTTTGCCGTAAGCGGTGATGTGCAGCACGCCATCCGCCACGTTGGTGCTTTCGATATTGTCGATGAAACGGGTTTTCAGTGCGCGCGCCAACGCTTCCAGACGCTCGTTTTCTGGTTTCAGGCCGGCAATCGCATCGATCAAACGCAGTTCGAATTGATTCAAGCTGCCATTCACCGCTTCGCACTTCAGGCCGCGTGTCGCAAAGCCGTTGTTTACCAATGAGTAACGACCGAGTTTGCGGCCAAATTCGGCTTCGCTATCAACATGCGTCAGGTCGCACGGCAGCGCCAGGATGTCACGCAGCGCGGCTGGACGGCGTTTACGCTCGACGTACATCAGGCTGGAGAACTGGCGATAATCCGGCGTGATCGCAAAGGTATCAATCACCTCATTCGGGATACGCTCGAAGCTGCTGTCTTTAAAGGCATCGGCTTTGATGTTGAATGCGTTATCCAGTTTGGCCAGCGTCATCAGACGAATGAAGTTGTCCTCTTCGCGCTCTTTATTGGCGAAGCGAATCGGTTGTTCCGTCATATCAATAAAGGTACGAACCGCGATGGTGCCGTAAGAGTGGCCCGCACCTTCCGCACGCTCTTTAAACAGACCCAGCAACGGTACTTCGGCTTCGCCCTGAATTTTCAGTGCACTTTGATGCCAATCCACCGCCATCTGTGCGATAGCCGGGAAGCCCGCGCCGCCAACTGGGGTTTTGATATTCGGGAAGTATTTCTTCAGCACCGGATCTTCGGTATCGAGGAAGTTTGGCTCGAAGAATTCACCACAGCTGTAGCTCTCAACGGTACACAGGCCGACTTTGCCCATGGTTTTCATCAAGGCTTTTTCTGCCGCTTTGGCATAGCGTTTAAAGGCTTTGTTGCCCTCGACGCCTTCACCAAATTTCTCTTCGGCACGCATCTGTACGCCCAGCGGATAAACCGCTGATGCCCCAAAGCCCAGCGTTGCAGCAATGTGGTGTGAAGAGATGCTTTGTCCGCTTTCTACCACCAGCGAGACATCCAGGCGCAGACCTTCCTGCACCAGACGTTGGTTGATGGCGGAAACCATCAGCAGCATTGGGATTGCCGCGTGCGTCGATGAAATGTGGCGATCGGTGATCACCGCGATGCCGCCTTGCTGGCGCGCAAAATCCACCACTTGCTGGGCTAAATCATCAATGGCTTTTTCCAGCGCATTGGCGTTGGCTGCACGACTGACGATATCTTTGCCAACCACCGGCTCATACAGCATCTCGAAGCGTTTGTATGGGGCAACGGTTTGCTCGCGCAGACGCAGCATGTCGAGGTGCGTCAGAATCGGCGTTGGCACAATGATTTGCTGGCCTTTGCTGCGGCCCAGATGCGGCTTGGCACCCAAGGCTACGCGCAGCGTCATGCCGTCCGCTTCACGAATGGAGTCCAGCGGCGGGTTAGTGACCTGCGCAAAACGTTGCGAGAAGTAGTGCGCCATGCCGCCTTCGTGGTCGGACAGGCCGTTGATGGCGTTGCCGTAACCCATCGCGGAGATCTTCTCAGCGCCGGTTTGCAGCATCGGGTCCATCATGAATTTGAAGCTTTCCTGGTTGTAGTAGTAAGCAACAAAACGCTGATAGGTTTTGAGGTCACCACGATAACGCAGCGGCGAGCCAAGCTGCTCCGCCTGAATCTCTGGCAGATCGCCAAGATCCACGCGCGCTTTGCTCAGCAGCGAGAGGTAATCCTTCTCGGCAGCCAGTTTTTCCAGCGCTTCCACCGTAGTGTAAGAGCGTTTTTCTTTGTGATCGTAATAGAGCATGCCGCCCGCTTCGATACGACCGCGACGCAACACGCTTTCTGGTGGGAAAGCAATCTGGCCTGCTTCTGACATCGCACCGATGTATTCAGCCGTTTCCACTGAACGCAGCGGGCGCAAGCCGAGGCGGTCAAGACGCGCACCAATCACTTCGCCGTTACCGAAGATCAGCGCAGCGGGGCCATCATTCTTCTCTTCATATAAAGAGAAGTATTCGAGCATGGCGCGCACTTCATTCGACAGCGACGTGTCGTTTTCCCACGCTGGCGGCATCATCGAAACCACCGCGTTAATCAGGTCGAGGTTATCTTCCATCAAACGGCTATGAATGCTCTGGTCGAGACGCGAGCTGTCTGACTGGCCTTTTGGACGCACGATTTTCTTACCGCGCGCCAGCATCAATGCTGCTTCCGCGATGCGGTTTTTACGATCGGTGTTCAACTCGCCGTTGTGCGCCATCAGGCGGAACGGCTGCGCCATGGTGGTGTGCGGATCGGTGTTGGTGGAGAAGCGGGTATGGAAGAACAGCCCGCGCACCTGGTGATCGGCATCGGTCAAATCTTTGAAGTAAGGAATCACTTCGTTGGAGTTCAGGCGTGCTTTGAACACCTGCGTGCGCGAGGAGAGCGACAGCGGATACAGTCCGCCAAACTCGCTTTCCGTAAAGGCGCGTGCTTCGATATCCAATAATGCGCGATAAATTTGGCGCTCGAATTCGAGTTGCTCGGTAATCTCCTGCGGTGCAGCAAACACCCACTGCACAATCGGCAGCTGGAATTGCAGGGCAGCAGGGCGCGTTACGCTGCCATCGAGTGGCATGTCGCGCTTGATCAGAATAGGGAAGTTATGTGCTGCCAGCGTCTCTTCTACTAAACGCTCAGCGTTAGCGCGCAGTTCCGCGTCTTTTGGCACAAAGAAGTTACCGACGCCAAAGCGGCCGGCTTCCAGCGCCAGTCCAGTGACTTTGCGGAAGAAGTTCAGAGAGAGATCGACGTTGACGCCAGCACCATCGCCCACGCCTTCGGCAGACATGCCGCCACGGTGCGGCACCGTGCACAACGCGCTGTGGGCCATCTGCAGGATCTCATGGGTCTGCTCGCCGTCCTTACGGGTAATGAAACCTACACCACAGCTATCACTACCAGCTGATGGGTCATACAAACCATAGGGATTCGGTTTTTGCGTGGACATTGAGAGTCTCCTTAACTTCTTTGACATTACCTGCATTATTCGCGTACCGGCACGTTGCTGAATGGCTAACGCAGCGGTATCAATTCTTGTGCCGCACTATAAAGAGCGGGCGTCGCAACACCGAGCAAGGGCTCTCAAGACACTGTTGTCACGTCCTTAATGAGCTGCTCTGTTAATCCGGTCTCTTACGGGAGATAGCTTGCATCTAGAGGGAGTCTTCTTGCTGCATAGATATGCCGAGACACAGGCCCGCCAGGCTAGCGCCCAGTGGAATTCCAACTTATCGGGAAAGCGAACTCAGGTCAAATAGCCCGCTTTGTTGAGGGGAAATAGCACTTTCGCGCGTTAACATCATGAATGTGAAGGTTTTATTGCGTAAATATATGTCAATTAACCGCTGCGCATTCCCCCAGGAAGTGTGAGCCGTCTCACTGTGAGCTAGCCCTCTAATATCTAAACAATGCTGGCAGGTAGGCTTATAACAGCATTAAATTCTGTTGGGGGCAGATCATACACAGCATGTATCTGTTTTTCTTATGGCGTCATATTTGAATCAAAATGGTGCTGCTATTAGTAAAATTAATCACGCCACGATCGCGTAAAAAATCGTTTAAGTTGAATGGATATGCAATAAAGAAGTGCAACCAATAGGCGTATTGGCTGCCAGAGTGCTGATTCGCACAGGATGTTGAGATAAGGCCCGCAAAAGCGCGGCCCTCCAGATTATTCAGTTGGCAGAATTAGTCAAGCGCTTTAGGCATATGGCCGGGAACGTCGGCGAAATCACGTTGTGATGCACCATTACAGGGCGCAACCGGCGCGATACCCCACGGTGAAGCGGCGCAGTGCGGCGATAATTACGCTATCATGAGCCAGATTTCGTTCAGGGAGCTCGTAATGAAACAGATTCGTCTTTTAGCGCAGTATTACGTTGATTTGATGGTCAAACTTGGCCTGGTGCGTTTTTCACTGCTGCTCGCCTCGGCGCTGGTGGTGCTGGCGATGGTGGTGCAGATGGCCGTCACCATGGTATTGCGCGGCCATGTAGAGAGCATCGACGTCGTGCGCTCCATCTTCTTCGGTCTGTTAATTACGCCCTGGGCGGTCTATTTCCTCTCGGTAGTGGTCGATCAACTGGAAGAGTCGCGCCAGCGCTTGTCGAAGCTGGTGGATAAGCTGGAAGAGATGCGCACGCGCGATCTTGAATTGAATCAGCAGATGAAAGAGACCATTACGCAGCTCAACCAGGAAATTAACGATCGTATTAAAGCTGAGCAGGCGCGCGAGCAGGTAATGGATAAGCTGCGTGAAGAGATGGCGCGGCGTGAGCAGGCGCAAATCGAGCTCGAACAGCAATCTTCATTCTTGCGCTCCTTCCTTGATGCTTCGCCGGATTTAGTGTTCTACCGCAATATTGATAAGCAATTCTCTGGCTGTAACCGCGCAATGGAGTTGCTCACCGGTATGAGCGAAAAGCAGTTGATTGGCCTGACGCCGCGCGATATCTACGACGATGAAGCAGCAACCAAAGTGCTGGAAACCGATGAGAAGGTATTCCGCCATAATGTGTCGCTGACTTACGAGCAGTGGCTGCAATACCCAGACGGGCGCAAAGCCTGCTTCGAAATCCGAAAAGTGCCGTATTACGACCGCGTAGGTAAACGCAGCGGCCTGATGGGCTTTGGTCGTGATATTACTGAGCGTAAGCGCTATCAGGACGCGCTGGAGAACGCCAGCCGCGAGAAGACCACCTTCATTTCTACGATTAGCCACGAGCTGCGTACGCCGCTCAATGGCATTGTTGGGCTGAGTCGCATCCTGCTGGATACCGATCTCAATCAGGAACAGTTGAAATACCTCAAAACCATCCACGTTTCGGCCATCACGCTGGGCAATATCTTCAATGATGTTATTGAGGTGGACAAAATCGAGCGACGCAAAGTGCAGTTGGATAATCAACCGCTGGACTTCACCGGTTTCCTCGCTGATTTGGAAAATCTTTCCGGTCTGTTGGCGCAGCCAAAAGGGCTGAAGTTTGTCATGGCGCCAGAATTGCCGCTGCCCCATAAAATCTCGGCGGATGGGACGCGCCTGCGCCAGATTCTGTGGAACCTGATTGGTAATGCAGTGAAATTCACCCAGCAGGGCGAAATCGTGGTACGTGTGGCTTATCGTCAGGATGAAACGCTGCACTTCGAGGTGCAGGACTCCGGCATGGGAATTCCGCAAGAGGAGCAAGATAAGATCTTCGCCATGTATTACCAGGTGAAAGATCAACACGGCGGCAAACCAGCAACCGGCACCGGCATTGGTTTGGCGGTTTCACGTCGCCTGGCACAAGCGATGGGCGGCGATATCAGCGTCAGCAGCGTTGCCGGGCAAGGTTCATGCTTCACCGTTGAGATCAACGCGCCACGCGTTGCTGAGGAAGTCGAAGACGACAATCTGGACGACAGCATGCCGCTGCCGGCGCTGCATGTGCTGCTGGTGGAGGATATCGAGCTCAACGTCATTGTGGCGCGTTCGGTGTTAGAAAAATTGGGTTGCAGCGTTGAAGTGGCGATGACTGGGACCGACGCGTTGGCGATGTTTGATCCGCAAGAGTTCGATTTAGTCCTGCTCGACATTCAATTGCCTGACATGACTGGCCTGGATGTCTCACGCGCGATTCATCAGCGTCATGGCGGTAAATCACTGCCGCCGCTGGTGGCGTTGACGGCCAACGTGTTGAAGGACAAAAAAGAGTATCTCGATGCCGGTATGGACGATGTGCTGAGCAAGCCGCTAGCTGTGCCAGCGTTGACCGCGATGATCAAAAAGTTCTGGGATTATCAGCCGGAGCAAGAAGAGCTCGCCAGCAGTTCTGCAACCGAGCAATCTCGCACGCTGTTGGATGTGGCAATGCTGGAGCAATACATCGAGTTGGTCGGCCCGGGTCTGATTACCCAAAGTCTTACTATGTTTGAACAGATGATGCCGGGCTATCTGGATGTGTTGGATTCCAACATGATGGCGCGCGATCAAAAAGGCATTGCCGAGGAAGGTCACAAGATTAAAGGTGCAGCCGGTTCAGTGGGTTTGCTGCATTTACAGCAATTGGCCAAACAAATTCAGTCGCCGGAATTGCCAGCATGGTGGGACAACGTACAAGAGTGGATCGACGAACTTAAACAAGAGTGGCGGAAGGACGTGGAAGTGTTACGTGATTGGGTCGCTGAGCGTGAAAAATCATAGGACGCTAGAAAAAAATGACCCCAGTCGAAACTGGGGTGCGCGAATACTGCGCCAACACCAGGGAAATGGGTACTGCTGCTATTATTGGAAATCGAATCAAAAAGCAACAGTTTGGTATTGGTTAACGCTTCCAAATCACCTTAACAAATTCGCCAACGCTTGCGACAAGATTCATTAAATTGTGTGATGTTGAGCAGCGATTAAATACAGAAAACATTAATTTGCTGACACAGTCAAGCAAGGAATTAATTTCTTTGCCATATTGTACTCTTTTTGACCAAATGTTCTACTTTTTGCCTGGTTTTGCTTCACTCATCAGCAGGAAAAGCCTGCAAGCAGCAGCGAAAATCCAAATCCGACAAAAAATTGGTGCTAAGTTAGATTAACATGCTGATATATATTGATAATGTTGGGATTTATGCACGGTTATCCAAAACGTTTTGGAAACCCTCAGCAGAAAGTTCCAGTTTACACTGTACCGAATAATGTAAACCTAAAGCGTGGTAAAACGCTTTACCAATATTGACAGTAAATGTGGCTGAGATGCAGGCGAATTAGTCGCGTTTTTCAGAATGGTCTCGCTTATCAATGAACATCCTCGAAGACTACTAAATATTATAGTTAAGCGATGTGAAAGATTTTACGTGAGCAATATCACATTCAGTTAAGTATCTTCAGCGCGTTATTGTGGTGGTTATAATGCAATGGAACCGATTCCTTTTTATCGGAAGTGCTTGATGTAAATGGCTCTAATAGAGGAACGTTGATTGCTTTGGCAACAATTTACCCTGAAAGAGTTAGATGAATGAGGATAAATTTTAGCGGTCAATTACGGGTGTTTGATATTGTGACTCGAGTGATTGATTAATGCAGGGAACAGGTAAGAGATAATTGCATGAGTAAGAGTAAAGGGAAGCTGGGAAAACGCATTAAAGTGCTGATTGCAAAAGTTCTGTTGGCTTGGCTGGGCATCTGGTTAGCGGGCATTCTGCTGTTTGCATTTATTCCAGTGCCGTTCTCCGCCGTCATGGTCGAGCGGCAAATCGGTGCCTGGTTTACCGGCCAGTTTGATTATGTTGCACACTCAGATTGGGTTGGCATGGATGAAATCTCGCCGTGGATGGCGCTGGCGGTAATCGCATCTGAGGATCAAAAATTTCCCGAGCATTGGGGTTTTGATGTTGATGCCATTCAATCGGTGCTGGATAACGATGGCAATGAACGCATGCGCGGCGCATCGACCTTGTCACAGCAAACAGCAAAGAATCTCTTTTTGTGGGATGGACGGAGTTGGCTGCGCAAAGGGTTGGAGGCGGGCTTAACGGTTGGGATTGAAACGGTGTGGACCAAACGCCGAATTCTGACGGTTTATCTCAATATTGCAGAATTTGGTAACGGCGTATTCGGCGTGGAAGAGGCGTCGCAGCGTTATTTCAAGAAACCCGCCAGCCAGCTGACTATGTCTGAAGCCGCGCTGTTGGCTGCGGTACTACCCAACCCCATTCGCTTCCGCGCAGATGCACCTTCTGGCTATATTCGTCAGCGGCAGCAGTGGATTATGCGCCAGATGCGGCAGTTGGGCGGGGAAGGTTTCTTGAATCGCTACAAGCTGCACTAAAACGTTTAGTCTTCGTCGAAACCCGCTTCAAACAGTTCGATGACCGCCGCCAGTGCCTGCTCTTCTTGTGGGCCGCTGGCTTCAATTTCGATATGGCCGCCTTTGGCTGAATCAAGCATTAGCAGCGCAATTACGCTGCTGGCTTCTGCTTCGGTGCCCGATTCGTTGCGCAGCAGCACTTCCGCATCAAAACTCTGCACCAGCTCAAACAGCTTCATTGCTGGGCGTGCATGCATGCCCAGTTTGTTACGAATTTCAACGGTTTGCTTCACGGTCATGATTTGCGCTTTTCCAAAGTACGATGACGAGATTGCACGTTTTTACCGCGTGAACGGAAATAATCTGCCAGTTGCTCGGCGATATACACTGAACGATGTTTGCCGCCGGTACAACCAATGGCAACCGTCAGGTAGCTGCGGTTGTTGGTTTCCAGCATCGGCAGCCACAATTCCAGATAGCTGCGCGTTTGATAGATGAAGTTATGCACTTCAGTATGGCGATCAAGGAAGGCCGCGACAGGGCGATCCAAGCCGGTCATTGGGCGCAGTTTCGGATCCCAGTGCGGATTCGGCAGGAAACGCACATCGAACACATAATCTGCATCGATCGGAATGCCGTGCTTGAAGCCAAAGGACTCAAATACCATGGTCAACTCACGCTCACGTTTGCCGAGCAAGCGTGTACGCAGCATTTCCGCCAATTCATGCACTGACATTTCAGAGGTATCGATGATCAGATCGGCGCGTGAACGCAGCGGCTCCAGCAGATCACTCTCTTCGTCGATGGCGCTTTCCAATGACAAGTTTTTGCTGGAAAGCGGATGCAGGCGGCGCGTGTCGCTGTAGCGGCGGATCAAAGTATTGCGATCGGCATCCAGGAACAGCAACTGGGGTGAAAAAGAATCCGGCAGATTATTCAGAGCGGTTTCAAAAATCTCCGGTGATTCCGGCATGTTGCGCACGTCAATGCTAACTGCCGCAGAGATATTGCGTTCGGTTAAGGTATTCGCCAGCTCCGGCAATAACACCACCGGTAAGTTATCGACACAGTAAAAGCCCATATCTTCAAGGGCACGCAGCGCGACTGATTTTCCCGAGCCTGACCGACCGCTAACGATCATCAGCACCATCACATTTCTCCCGTTTTAAACCGGCGAAAACGCCGGTAAAAGTGTTTGTCGCTTAAGAGTGTTCTTCCTGAGCTTCTGTGATAATGGCGTAGAGCTCTTCGTCGCTTTGTGCCGCGCGTAAACGGCGACAAACGGTTTTATCCGCCAGCCGTTTGGCGACCAGCGAAAGCGTGTGCAAGTGGGTTTTACACTGGTCCGCAGGCACCAGCAGGGCAAACAGCAGGTCAACCGGTTGATTATCGACCGCATCAAAAGCAATCGGCTGATCAAGGCTGATAAACACGCCTACGGCACGCAAAGTATCTTCCTCCAGCTTGCCATGGGGAATGGCGATGCCGTTGCCAATGCCGGTACTGCCCATCCGTTCGCGGGTCAGGATTGCTTCGAAAAGCGTCTGGTGCGGCAGATTGAGCTGCTTCGCTGCCAGCTCGCTGATAATTTCCAGCGCGCGTTTTTTACTCTGGCAGTGTACGCCGCTACGGGTACAGTCCAGTGAAAGGACCGAGCTCAATTCCAGTGTCAGATCGTTGTTCATCATCGTTTCACTTGCGAGTTCACTTAGCCGCGAGAATCAGGCAATTGATTTCATTGCCTTTAGCCCGCTGGCGCTTGCGCAGATGACAAAACGGGGCGGTACAATCCGCCCCATCTTTGCTCTAAGTGCCGAATCAGTCAGCACTCTGCAAGCGTGAAGGTTAGTGTTTTTTCAGTTTGTCTTTATGTTTGGTCAGCTGACGGGAAAGCTTATCGATTAACCCGTCGATGGCCGCGTACATGTCTTCCGCTTCCGATGTGGCGTGCAGCTCCCCGCCGTTGACGTGCAGTGTTGCATCTGCAATCTGCGTCACCTTCTCTACTTTTAGAACAATATAAACCTGATTGATACGATCAAAATAGTGTTCCAGTTTGGCAAATTTGGTATTTACAAATTCGCGTAGAGGTTCGGTAATCTCAACGTTAAGTCCGGTAAGGTTTAGCTGCATAGGTCTTCCTTCTTCGTTCGGTCAAACCAACTGTTTACGCTGATTTGATGGCGGTATCGATAAAGACTCGCGATATTTAGCAACCGTACGTCGCGCTACCATGATGCCCTGATCGGATAACATGGAGGTCAGTTTGCTGTCGCTCAAGGGTTTTGCGGGGTTTTCCGCGGAGATCAATTTTTTCACCAACGCACGAATCGCCGTGGACGAGGCTTCGCCGCCGCCTTCGGTGTTGACGTGACTGGAGAAAAAATACTTCAGCTCAAAGATGCCACGCGGGCTGTGCAAATACTTCTGCGTGGTCACGCGGGAAATCGTGGATTCATGCATATCAACAGCCTGGGCAATATCTGCCAGCACCATTGGACGCATGTACTCCTCGCCCTGCTCAAAAAACGCCTGCTGCTGTTCAACGATACAACGTGTCACTTTCAGCAGCGTGTCGTTACGGCTCTCCAGGCTCTTAATCAGCCACTTGGCTTCCTGTAAATTACTGCGGATATATTGATTGTCGCTGTCATTGCGACCCGCGCCGCCCATCGCCGCATATTGCTGATTGATTTTCAGACGCGGCATGCTGTCGGAATTGAGTTCAACCGTCCAGCGTTTATGGATTTTGCGCACCAGCACATCGGGAATCACATATTCCGGTTCGCTGGTGTTGATCGATTGGCCGGGACGCGGATCAAGCGACTGAATCAGCATCATCGCATCCTTAAGCACTTCTTCTTTCAGGCGTGTCACACGCATCAGGCTGCGGAAATCGTGGTTTGCCAGCAGATCGAGATGTTCGCTTACAATCAAGCGCGCTTCTGCCAACATCGGCGTGTCAGCGGCGTATTGCGAGAGTTGTACCAGCAGGCAATCACGTAAATCACGTGCACCGACGCCGACCGGATCGAAACGTTGCACGCGTTTCAGCACCGCTTCAACTTCATCCAGCGCCAGCTCTTCGTCACCAATACTGTCATAAATGTCTTGTAAGCTGACGGTGAGATAGCCGGTATCGTCGATAGCATCGACAATCGACGTGGCGATGGCGCGATCGGTGTCAGAAAACGGCGTTAACTCCACCTGCCACATCAGGTAATCCTGTAGCGATTGGGTGGTTTCGCCTTGATAAACCGGCAGTTCATCATCTTGATAATCGGTGCCGGTGCCTGAAGGGGTTCCCGCGGTGTAAATTTCATCCCAGGTGGCATCAAGTGGCAGCTCATCCGGCATGTCTTTCTGTTCAAGCGCTTCTCGCGTGTCTAACGAATCGCTTTCCTGTTCCTGAAATTCGCGCGCGTCGACTTCTTCATGCAGATCGGTTTGTTCAAGCAGCGGATTGCTTTCCAGCGCCAGTTGCAGTTCTTGCTGGAGTTCAAGCGTAGAAAGCTGCAACAAGCGAATTGCTTGCTGCAGCTGTGGAGTCATCGCCAGTTGTTGGCTGAGCCTGAGTTGCAAACCTTGCTTCATAATTCGATTAGAATTTCCTAAGCAAACGTAGGGTGTTACGACACCTTATCAGAGTCTGAACTCTTCGCCCAAATAAACACGCTTAACCTGCTCATCTACAAGAATTTCATCAGGCGTGCCATGGGCAATTAAATGGCCCTGGCTGACGATATAAGCGCGTTCACACACGGCGAGGGTTTCACGCACGTTATGGTCAGTAATCAGCACGCCAAGGCCGCTGTCACGCAAATGCTCGATGATTTTCTTGATATCGATAACCGAAATCGGGTCAACCCCGGCAAAAGGTTCATCCAGCAGGATAAATTTCGGATTGGCGGCCAGCGCGCGGGCGATTTCCACACGACGACGTTCACCACCTGACAGCGCTTGCCCCATGCTGTCGCGCAAATGCCCAATGTGGAACTCTTCCATCAGTTCGTTGGCGCGATCCTGACGCTGTTCTTCCGTCAGGTCATCACGAATCTGCAGAACCGCCATCAGGTTGTCGTAAACACTCAAGCGACGGAAAATTGACGCTTCCTGCGGCAGATAACCGATACCGCGACGTGCACGGGCATGCAGCGGCAGAATACTGATGTCTTCGTCATCAATCACGATGCGGCCGGCATCGCGCGGCACAATGCCCACAACCATGTAAAAGGTGGTGGTTTTACCGGCACCGTTTGGGCCAAGCAGGCCGACAATTTCGCCGGATTTCACCTGCAGGCTAACATCTTCCACCACGCGGCGGCCTTTGTAGGCTTTCGCCAGGTTTTCAGCGATCAGTGTGGCCATAGCAATCAATTACTCTTTTTAGGGCTCGCAGACGAACCGTTTTTATCCTGCAGCTGCGACGGTACCAGAACGGTGGTCACACGCTTGCTCTCACCCTGGCTGTAAGCCTGCATTTTCTGCTCTTTCACCAGGTAAGTGATGCGGTCGCCTTTGATGTTGCTGTCCAGCTGCTGAATGTAAGCGTTGCCGGTCAATTCAACAAAATCGTTGGCCAATTCGTAATGCAGTTTCGAAGCGTGACCCTGCACTGGTTTGCCGCTGTCCTGCATTTGATAGAAAGTGGCGGGATTACCGTAAGCATCCACGATGGTTTTTTTGCTGTCGCCACCTGGACGCGTGACCACCACTTTATCCGCGGTGATCTTGATAGAACCTTGAGTAACGATCACGTTGCCAGTGAAGGTCGCGACATTACCTTGCAGGTCCAATGCTTGATTAACGGAATCGATATTAACCGGTTTGTCTGAATCGCCGGTCAACGCCAGTGCAGGTAAACTCGTCGCCAGCAGCGTACTCACCAGCAATAACTTAAGGCTGTTTTTGTTCATTTTGGATTTCATAGGAAGTTTTGACCTTTTCAAGCAGCTCAGCATTCTTCGTCCGTAAGTTGCCGCGCATCTTCGTGCCAGTGGAATTAAAACTGCGGCCAAAAAGGGTGACTTGATCGTCAGACGTCACATCCTGGGTGACCAAATTAACCTGCGCGTTATCGGTAAGGATACGCTCAAGTTGTGAATCCTGAGTCAACGTATTAACGACAACATGACCATAAAGATAAAGCATGCGATCTTTCGTCAGCTTGGCTTTATCGGAGCGTACTGACCAGGTTGGCACTTTATTTTCGTCATAGGTGGTCATGACCGGATTATCAAACCAACTTACCTCATCGGCAGAAAAGTAGGTCACTTTATCCGAGATCAGTTTGTAGCCCAGCGCGCCCGTCGGGTTATATACCACCGTATTGGATTTTTCGCTGGTGTACGTCGGCTCTTGATCGTTGGTCGCCACCGGCGTTTTATTGTCATCCTGGTTGGTGAGATTCCAGCCGATCAGCACCAGGGCGATCAAGGCCAGAATCAGCGTCATCCAACGCCTGCTCTTACTCATATAGATTGCCCTTTGGCATCCTCAAATTTGTTCTGTGCCATCAAAATCAGATCGCACAATTCACGCACTGCGCCACGACCACCGGCAATACGCGTAACGTAATGCGCGCGCGGCAGCAAAATTGGGTGGGCATCGGCCACCGCCACACTCAAACCTGCTTGCGCCATTACCGGCCAGTCAATCAGATCATCGCCAATGTAGGCCACCTGATCGGCAGTGAGTGACAGTTTATCCAGGAGTTCACGCCAGGCCAAAAGCTTATCCGATTGCCCCTGGTAAAGATGCGTAATGCCGAGCGTCTTACAGCGATCTTCCAGCAGTTTTGCTTTGCGGCCGGTAATAATAGCCACTTCGACGCCGGAGGTCAGCAGGCATCGCACGCCATAACCATCGCGCACGTTAAACGCCTTAAGCTCTTCGCCGCTATTGCCCATATAAATCACGCCATCTGACATCACGCCATCGACGTCACAAATCAGCAGGCGAATTTGCGCGGCCCGCGCCATTACGGCTGCGCTTACCGGGCCGTAGCAGGTCTCGACCATCGCGGTTTCAGCACTCATTTTTTGTTCCCGTTCAAACTACGCCAGCGCGCAGCATGTCATGCATATGTACCACACCGAGCAGGCGATCGTCATCGGCGACCAGCAGGACGGTGATGTTTTTGTTTTGCATCAGATTCAGTGCATCAACTGCCAGCATATTCGGCCTTACGCGAATGCCGCCGCTGGTCATCACATCCTGAATGCTGGCCTTTTGGAAATCGATGCCCATATCGAACACGCGGCGTAAGTCACCATCGGTGAAGATGCCTTCGATTTTCATCAGGTCATCGACAATTACCGTCAAGCCGAGGTTTTTGCGGGTGATTTCCAACAGTGCATCGCGCATCGAAGCATCGCGGCTGACATGCGGAATTTCATCGCCGCTGTGCATGATATCGCTAACGTGCAGCAGCAGTTTGCGTCCCAACGCGCCGCCGGGATGCGACAAGGCAAAATCTTCCTGCGTAAAGCCGCGCGCTTCCAGCAACGCCACCGCAAGGGCATCGCCCATCACTAACGTCGCGGTGGTGCTGGTGGTGGGCGCAAGGCCAAGCGGACACGCTTCCTGCGGCACGTTTACGCAGAGATGCACGTCCGAGGCGCGGCTCATGGCGCTTTCCGGGCGGCCGGTAATGCAGATGAGCTGCACTTTCTGGCGCTTAAGCACGGGAATCAACGCCAGAATCTCACCGGATTCGCCACTGTTGGATATCGCAATGACCACGTCATTGGTGCTGACCATGCCGAGATCGCCGTGGCTGGCTTCACCGGGATGAACAAAGAAGGCCGGCGTACCGGTACTGGCAAAGGTCGCCGCCATCTTTTTGCCGATATGACCGGATTTTCCCATGCCCATCACCACGACTTTGCCGCGGCAGGCGAAGATCATCGCGCAGGCGCGGCTGAAATCATCATTGATATATTGATCAAGTTGCTCCAGCCCTTCGCGCTCAATGCGCAGCACGGCTTTGCCCGCTTGCTGGAAGTCGAAATCCGGTTGCTGATGTGACATGGTCAGTCCGTCCTTAATAACTTGCGAGAAGCGTAGGGCTGAGCCACAGCCACAGAACCCATACGACAAATCCCGTTAACAATAAAATGCCGGCGGTGCGTCCAATGCGACGCTTACGCAGTAGGCAAAGTAGGGCGAACAGCACGCTCACGCCGAGCATCACCCAGTAATCACGTGCGAAGGCATGCAGATCAACGCTGCCCGGATGAATTAACGCAGGCAGGCCGAGCACAATCGCCAGGTTAAAAATATTGGCGCCGATCAGATTACCAATGGCGATATCGTCTTCACCCTTCAATGCGCCCGCGACCACAGTAGCCAGTTCTGGCAGGCTGGTGCCGACCGCAATCAGCGTTAAACCCATGACCAGTTCGCTCACGCCAAAGTAGTCAGCAAACACGGTGGCATTGTCGATCACCATACGCGTCGACATCGGCAGAATAATCAGCGCCACCGCCAGCCACAAAAAGGCCACGGTATTTCCGGCTTCATCGCGCGGCAGTTCGGCCAACTGTTCGCGGGTCAAGGTGTCGTTATTATCACGTTCCGCGCGGCGGGCAATGCGTATCACCACCAGCAAATAACCCAATGCAATCAGCAAAAGTGCTGCACCATCGAGTCGGCTGAGATAGTTGTCAAATAGCATGATGCCGCTGAGCAGTGAGACTAGCAGCATTAATGGTAGTTCGCGCCGAATGAGATTGGAGTGTACCGTTAAGGGGTGCAGCAGTGCGGCGCCACCAAGAATCAAGAGAATGTTGGTTATGTTGGAACCCAGCGCGGTGCCAACGGCTAAATCCATCTGTCCATGCTGCGCGGCTGAGAACGAGACAATCAATTCCGGCAGTGATGTGCCAATGCTGACCACCGTCATGCCAATGATCAGCGGCGGGATGCCAAAGGATCGACAGAGGATCGCGGCGCTAAACACCAAACGGTCGGCACCGTAAACCAATAAAATCAATCCGATAAACAGCAAGGCAGAAGCTACGAACATTAAAAATCCTTGATGGATGGATGTGTCGGCGAACCTTGTCCGACAGCGAAATACAGTCTGCACGCGGTAACAGGCGCTGATTTTGACTGTCTGAGAGGCAAAAGTAAATTTTAAGGCCGTTTTCGCCACACCAAGTGGGTAAGTTTCTGTAAAACTATCGTGCATTTGGGGCTAACAGGCTAACATCCATCGCTTTGAAAACGCCCGACCCGCATAAAGAGGTAAAGATGATCCAGCAGCAAACGAATCTGGTTGAGGTTCGTGGCGTCAGTTTCACGCGCGGAGATCGTACCATCTTCGACGACATCTCGTTAACCGTGCCTGCCGGTAAAGTGACCGCAATTATGGGACCGTCTGGCATTGGTAAAACCACGCTCTTGCGTCTGATCGGCGGGCAATTGCAGCCTGACAAAGGCGAGATTTGGTTCCGCGAACACAATATCCCGACGCTTTCCCGCACTAAATTGTATGAAGTGCGTAAAAAGATGAGCATGTTGTTCCAGTCAGGGGCACTTTTCACCGACCTTAACGTCTACGAAAACGTTGCCTGGCCGTTACGTGAGCATACGCAGTTGCCGCCAGAATTACTGCACAGCACGGTATTAATGAAGCTGGAAGCGGTTGGTTTGCGCGGCGCGGCTAAGCTGATGCCGGCTGAACTCTCTGGCGGGATGGCGCGCCGTGCGGCACTGGCGCGTGCGATTGCGCTTGAACCAGAGCTGATCATGTTTGATGAGCCGTTTGTCGGCCAGGACCCGATCACCATGGGCGTGTTGGTAAAGTTAATTGATGAACTCAACCATGCCTTGGGCCTAACCTGCATTGTGGTTTCACACGATGTGCCTGAGGTATTGAGCATTGCCGATCATGCCTATATTGTTGCCGGACAAAAAATTATTGCTCAGGGCAGTGCACCGGAACTGAGGGAGAATCCCGATCCGCGTGTGCGCCAGTTTATCGAGGGTCATGCGGACGGCCCAGTTCCGTTCCGTTTTGCCGCTGGGGATTACCTCAGCGACTTAACCCGCGCAGGGAGAACGTAAGCTGATGTTGTTACGGGCGCTGGCGTCATTAGGACGTCAGGGAATTAACACTTGTGCCGCTTTTGGCCGCGCAGGCCTCATGCTATTTCATGCGCTGGTGGGCAAACCGGCGTTTCGTCGCCATGCCCCGCTGCTGGTAAAACAGCTGTACAGCGTGGGCGTGTTGTCGCTGTTGATCATCGTGGTTTCCGGCCTGTTCATCGGCATGGTGCTGGGTTTACAGGGCTATCTGGTGTTAACCACTTACAATGCGGAAACTAGCCTTGGCATGTTGGTAGCGCTGTCGCTGCTGCGTGAACTGGGTCCAGTGGTCACGGCATTGTTGTTTGCGGGGCGTGCTGGTTCGGCGCTGACTGCTGAAATCGGTCTGATGAAAGCCACAGAACAGCTCTCCAGTATGGAGATGATGGCGGTTGATCCGCTGCGTCGCGTGGTTTCGCCACGTTTCTGGGCCGGTTTCATTAGCATGCCGTTGCTGGCGCTGATCTTCACCGCCGTCGGTGTGGCGGGTGGCGCGCTGGTCGGCGTGAGCTGGAAGGGAATCGATCCTGGCTTCTTCTGGTCGGCGATGCAGAATGCGGTCGATTTCCGCTCTGATGTCGTTAACTGCATTATCAAAAGCGCGGTCTTTGCCGTCACGGTAACCTGGATTGCGCTGTTTAATGGCTATGATGCCATCCCGACCTCTGAGGGAATCAGTCGGGCGACGACGCGTACCGTGGTGCATGCTTCACTGGCGGTACTCGGTTTGGATTTTGTGCTGACAGCACTGATGTTTGGGAATTGATGCAATGCAAAGCAAGAAAAACGAAATCTGGGTTGGCGTCTTCATGCTGGCGGCACTGCTGGCATTGTTGTTCCTCGCACTGCGCGTTGCCGACCTCAAATCATTTGGTACGCAACCTACCTGGAAGCTGTATGCCACCTTCGATAACATCGGCGGTTTGAAAGTCAGTTCCCCGGTTAAAATCGGTGGTGTATTGGTGGGACGCGTAGCCGACATCTCTCTGGACGAGAAAACCTTGTCGCCGCGCATCACCATGGATATCAGCGAGGATTACGCCAACAAGATTCCGGATACCAGTTCACTGGCCATCCGCACCCAAGGGCTGCTCGGCGAGCAGTTCCTGGCGCTCAACTTAGGTTTTGACGATCCCGAATTAGGTTCGGCGATGCTGAAAGATGGCGGCACCATCCGCGATACCAAATCGGCGTTGGTGCTGGAAGACTTGATCGGCCAATTCCTCTATAAGAGCGGCGATAATAAAAACGACGATAAATCTCAAGGTGCAGAGAGCGCGCCTGCACCCGCAGCACCTGCAACAACGGAATAACTTACGAGGTAAAACATGATGTTTAAACGTTTACTGATGGTTGCCATGTTGGCAATCGTACCGCTGGCTGCCAACGCGGCGTCTGACCAGAGCAATCCCTATAAGCAGATGGACGAAGCGGCGGCGAAGACCTTCACGCGTCTGAAGAATGAACAGCCGAAGATCAAACAAGATCCGAACTATCTGCGCGAAATCGTGCGTCAGGAATTAATGCCCTATGTGCAGGTGAAATACGCTGGCGCATTGGTGCTGGGCCGCTACTACCGTGATGCCACACCGGCTCAGCGTGAAGCGTACTTTGCGGCTTTCGGTGATTATCTGGCGCAGGCTTATGGCCAGGCGCTGGCGCTGTACAACGGTCAGACTTATCAGATTCAGCCAGAGCAGCCGCTGGGTGATGCCAATATCGTGGCGATTCGCGTCACTATCGTTGATCCTAATGGTCGCCCGCCGGTGCGCCTTGATTTCCAATGGCGTAAGAACAGCCAAACTGGCAACTGGCAGGCGTATGACATGGTGGCCGAAGGGATCAGCATGATCACCACCAAACAGAATGAGTGGGGCGACTTGTTGCGTACTAAAGGCATTGATGGCCTGACCGCGCAGTTGAAAACCTATGCTGCTCAGCCGATCACCCTGGATAAAAAGCAATAATGAGCGAACCGTTACGCTGGCAGCGCACTGCCAGCACGCTGGCGTTAAGCGGCAAATTAGATCGTGATACCTTGCTAACTTTGTGGCACGAGCGTGATACCGCGATGGTGGACATCAACACCATTGATGTCGCGGCGCTGGAAAGGGTGGATTCATCTGGTTTGGCGCTGCTGGTGCATTTGCGCGAAATCGCGCGCGCGCAAGGTAGCGCACCGCTTTTCACCGGGATCTCCGATAAACTCCAGTCATTAATTACGCTGTACAACTTACAGCAGATTATTGTTTCTGCGGAAAAAATCGCCTGATCTTCGGTTGTCGATGCTAAGCCCCTGATTTTTTCAGGGGCTTTTGCGTATTTAAGAGTCAGGCGCTTTCCTCTAAGATGGCAGCCTTATTATTATTAAGTGAAGCAACGAGCGATGGAAAATAGTGAAGTTCAAGCCGTGCTGATGCAGGCGCTGGCATTAGAAGAAGTACACGTACTCAGCAACGATGGCAGTCATTTTCAGGTCATCGCGGTGGGTGAAATGTTCGGCGAACTGAGTCGCGTGAAGAAGCAGCAGGCTGTGTATGCGCCGCTGATGGAATACATTGCGGATAACCGTATTCATGCGGTTTCCATCAAAACTTATACCCCAGCCGAGTGGGCGCGCGACCGTAAACTCAACGGTTTCTAAGTGCTTCACCGGTTGTTTTGTTGATAGATAATTGAGAGCCGTGTTAATGGACAAATTTCGTGTGCAAGGCCCCACTCGTTTAAGTGGTGAAGTGACCATTTCCGGGGCGAAGAATGCTGCGTTACCGATTCTGTTTGCTGCCCTGCTGGCTGAAGAGCCGGTAGAGATTCAGAACGTGCCGAAGCTGCGTGATATCGATACCACCATGAAGCTGCTGAATCTGCTGGGTGCGCGCGTCGAGCGCAATGGTTCGGTCCACGTTGATGCTCGCGAAGTTAATGTTTTCAGTGCGCCTTACGATCTGGTGAAAACCATGCGTGCTTCGATTTGGGCGCTGGGTCCATTAGTGGCACGTTTTGGTCAGGGCCAGGTCTCGCTGCCGGGCGGTTGCGCCATCGGTGCGCGTCCGGTCGATCTGCACATTACTGGTCTGGAACAGCTGGGTGCGGAAATCAAACTGGAAGAAGGCTACGTTAAGGCGTCAGTTAATGGTCGCCTGAAAGGCGCCCACATCGTGATGGACAAAGTGAGCGTTGGTGCCACTGTGACCATCATGAGCGCCGCTACGTTAGCGACCGGCACCACGATTATTGAAAATGCGGCACGTGAGCCGGAAATTGTCGATACGGCAAACTTCCTCAACACGCTGGGTGCAAAAATTAGCGGTGCGGGCACCGACAAAATCACCATTGAAGGTGTTGAACGTCTGGGCGGCGGCGTATATCGCGTGTTGCCAGATCGCATCGAAACCGGGACTTTCCTGGTGGCGGCCGCGATTTCACGCGGCAAAGTGGTTTGCCATAAAGCGCAACCCGATACGCTGGATGCGGTACTGGCCAAGCTGCGTGATGCCGGTGCTGAAATCGAAACCGGTGAAGACTGGATCAGCCTCGACATGCACGGCAAGCGGCCAAAAGCGGTTAACGTCCGCACTGCGCCACATCCGGGCTTCCCAACTGACATGCAAGCACAGTTCACCTTGCTGAACATGGTGGCGGAAGGTACGGGTGTTATCACCGAAACCATCTTTGAAAACCGCTTCATGCACATCCCTGAACTGATTCGTATGGGTGGACATGCGGAAATCGAGAGCAACACGGCGATTTGTCACGGTGTTGAAACGCTGTCGGGCGCGCAGGTCATGGCCACCGATTTGCGTGCATCAGCGAGTTTGGTGCTGGCGGGTTGTATTGCCGAAGGCACTACGTTGGTTGATCGTATCTATCACATCGATCGCGGCTATGAGCACATCGAAGACAAATTGAAAGCGATGGGTGCGAATATCGAGCGCGTAAGCGGCGAGTAATCTCGGCTTTGAGCATTAAAAAACCAGTCACGGCAACGCGGCTGGTTTTTTTTCATCTGCATATTGCTAGATCTCTTTGCGATCCTTTGGCGATCGTATGCGTTTCTTGCGATCCAGTAATCGACTGGTGACAGGATCAAAGTAGCGGCTTGGCCAGATCTCTGACGGATGGACTTTGATCGCATTAGCAATCAGCCACTCACCTTTCGGCCAGGGCCTTGAGAGCGCATTCGCCAGCGTTGACGAACTCAATCCTGAGTCACGTGATAATGCCGCCAGCGACGTGCCTTTCTTGCGCAGCGCAGCAATGATATCTGCCGGATGCCAATCCTCTTTCCTTGGGTACATAACTTTTCTCTCCGTGTCCGTGTTACTGCTTCATCTCTGCTGAAAATTTCCCGTCGCAGAGATATCTGGAAAAAACCTGCGTTTTTATAGCAAATGATTCCTATAAGTTTCCAGTTATTGTTTAGCAACTGCACGAAAGTGCGCCGCTTTTCGCAAAAGCGATGCAATGGATGTAAGCGAAAGAGGAGAAGGGTGAAGCAGAAAAGGGGCCAGAGTTGGCCCCTTAAAAGATTAGAAGTCGCGTTGTACTGACATATGCGCGAGCGCTTCAAGCGCACTGCGCCACGGGCTTTCTGGCAACACTTGTAATGCAGCGATGGCTTTATCCGCCTCTTCTTCAGCGCGTTTGCGCGTCCATTCCAGAGAACAGGTTTGCTGCATTGCAGCCAGAACGGGTTCCAGCAAATGGCGGCCATTGCCTTCTTCGATGGCTTTACGAATCATCTGCGCCTGTTCAGGCGTACCATTGTGCATGGCATGCAGCAATGGCAACGTTGGCTTGCCTTCGCTCAGGTCATCGCCGGTGTTTTTACCCAGCGTTTCGCCATCTGCGCTGTAATCCAGCAAATCGTCAATTAACTGGAAAGCGGTGCCAAGATAGCGCCCATAATCCTGCAAGGCTTTTTCCTGCGCGGGTGTGGCATCGGCCAGGATCGCAGAGGCTTGGGAAGCAGCTTCGAACAAGCGGGCTGTTTTGCTGTAAATCACCCGCATGTAGCTTTCTTCGGTGATGTCGGGATCGTTGCAGTTCATTAATTGCAACACTTCACCCTCGGCGATCACATTCACCGCTTCCGACATTAACGCAAGGATCTTCAAGGATCCCATGCTGGTCATCATCTGGAATGAGCGGGTGTAAATGAAATCGCCGACCAACACGCTGGCTGCATTGCCGAATGCCGCATTGGCGGTGGCTTTGCCACGGCGCATATCGGATTCATCCACCACATCATCGTGCAGCAGCGTCGCCGTATGGATAAATTCGATCAGCGCCGCATTGGTAATATGCAACGTTCCCTGATAATTCAGTGCTCGTGCTGAAAGCACAGCGATCATCGGACGGATGCGTTTTCCCCCGCCGCTGATGATGTAATAGCCTAACTGGTTAATCAGTGAGACTTCTGAATTCAGCTGTTCGAGGATGGTCTGGTTGACGGCCGCCATGTCCTGCGCGGTTAATTCGTTAATCTGTTCTAAGTTCATTCGTCTTTTCAGCTTTACTCGTTTTTTGCATGGTAAGCGCTTTACACAGCGTGAGTTCAGGTAATCTGTTACTGATTGTACTTGAAAAAACGGGTTGCGAAACGTTTGCATTCGCCTTGCGCTTTTTTTCTGCAAGAGAGTGCAAAGTGCTCTTGTCTTCTGCTGGAGTATTGCGTAGAATTCGCGCCCTATTGTGAATATTTATCGCGCCGCCTGATCAACAAGAAAGGCACGCGCAGAAGCGGAGTTTTATATGTACGCGGTTTTCCAAAGTGGTGGTAAACAACACCGAGTAAGCGAAGGTCAGACCGTTCGCTTGGAAAAGCTGGACATCGCAACCGGTGAAACCATTGAGTTTGACCAGGTTCTGATGATCGCAAATGGCGAAGACGTGAAAATCGGCGCGCCACTGGTTTCAGGCGGTGTGATCAAAGCAGAAGTTGTTGCTCACGGTCGTGGCGAGAAAATTAAAATCGTTAAGTTTCGTCGTCGTAAACACTACCGTAAGCAAGCTGGTCACCGTCAGTGGTTCACAGATGTGAAAATCACTGTGATCGGCGCGTAAGAGGAGATCTGACAAATGGCACATAAGAAGGCTGGTGGCTCGACCCGTAACGGTCGCGACTCCAACGCAAAACGTCTGGGTGTAAAACGTTTCGGTGGCGAATCTGTTTTGGCAGGTAGCATCATCGTTCGTCAGCGTGGCACCAAATTCCACGCAGGCAGCAATGTAGGTTGTGGTCGTGACCACACCCTGTTTGCTACCGCAGACGGCAAAGTTAAATTCGAAGTAAAAGGCCCGAACAACCGTAAATATATCAGCATCGTTGCTGAGTAAGGTTGTCGTGCTGCAGACGTTTACCGTCTGAATACACGAATGAAAGGCCCCGCAGCTTTGCGGGGCTTTTTACATTCTGCTGGTTAACAGCGACGTTGCAGCGCAGTTGTTGTACAATTTATGTACTCTTGGCTTTGCCAATCTTGTATTATCCGCCGTCGGTCAGCGCAGAAGACCCTGGCGGACCCGTTCGCAGCCTGCATGCTGCCGCGAACGACAGCGTGACGGAGAAATAAAATGAAGTTTGTAGATGAAGCGACGATCCTTGCGGTCGCGGGTGATGGCGGCAACGGTTGCGTAAGCTTCCGCCGTGAAAAATATATTCCAAGAGGCGGTCCAGATGGCGGCGACGGCGGCGACGGCGGCGACGTATATCTGTTGGCGGATGAAAACCTCAACACCCTAATCGATTATCGCTTTGAAAAGTCTTTCCGCGCAGAACGTGGTCAGAATGGCCAGAGCCGTGATTGCACCGGCAAACGTGGTAAAGACATCATTGTTAAAGTGCCGGTCGGTACACGCGTTATTGACCAAGGTACAGGCGAAACGCTGGGCGACATGACGCGCCATGAGCAGAAGCTAATGGTCGCGAAAGGCGGCTGGCATGGTTTGGGCAACACCCGTTTCAAATCATCAGTTAACCGTTCACCGCGCCAGAAAACCATGGGCACACCGGGCGAAAAGCGCGATCTGCAACTGGAACTGATGCTGTTGGCTGACGTGGGCATGCTCGGCTTGCCTAACGCCGGTAAATCGACCTTTATTCGTTCGGTCTCTGCCGCGAAGCCAAAAGTGGCGGATTATCCGTTCACCACCTTGGTACCAAGCCTTGGCGTGGTGCGTATGGACAGCGAAAAGAGCTTTGTGGTCGCCGATATTCCTGGTCTGATTGAAGGCGCTGCGGATGGCGCAGGCTTGGGTATTCGCTTCCTGAAACACCTTGAGCGTTGCCGCGTGCTGTTGCACCTCATCGATCTGGCCCCAATCGACGAATCTGATCCGGTAGAAAATGCCCGCATCATTCTCGGCGAACTGGAAAAATACAGCGACAAACTGTTCCAGAAGCCACGTTGGTTGGTGTTCAACAAATGTGACCTGCTGAGCCGCGAAGAAGCGGAAAGCCGCGCCAAAGCGGTAGCGGAAGCATTGGGCTGGGAAGAGAAATACTACCTGATTTCTGCGGCTAGCCATGATGGCGTGAAAGATCTTTGCTGGGATGTGATGAGCTTTATCATCGAGAATCCAAAAGAAGCCGAAGAAGAAGCCAAAGAGCCGGAGAAAGTCGCCTTCATGTGGGATGACTATCACCGTGAAGCGATGGAAACGGCGCAGGAAGTGGAAGAAGACGACGATTGGGATGATGACTGGGACGAAGAGGACGACGAAGGCGTCGAAATCATTTACCAGCGTTAATCACCCACGAGAAAGCGGCCAGATGGCCGCTTTTTTTATGCGCTTTTTCAAATAGCTAATCTAGCACCGCCACCGTCAATCGCGAACTACAGCACAGTTGATCGCGGGCATTACGAATCTCAATCTGCCAGCTTTGATTGCGCGCGCCAAGGTGCAGCGGGCGGCAAATCCCGCGCACTACACCGCTGCTTACTGCACGATGATGGCTGGCGCTTACTTCAATGCCGACCACGCTTTTGCCTTCCTCGATGCTGAGATAGCCAGCAATCGAACCCATCGATTCCGCCAGCACCACGGAAGCGCCACCGTGCAGCAGGCCAAACGGCTGCTGCGTTCGTGCATCCACCGGCATCGTCGCTTCGAGGTAATCCTCGCCGATCACGGTAAACATGATGCCGAGATGCGACACCAGCGAGTTGTCACCAAGCTGATTTAGCGTTTCAAGATCGACCGAACGTTTCCAAATTGCCATCTATTAAGATCCCAGCGTTGCGCCACCATCGACCACAATATCCTGCAACACCACGTGGCTGGCAAGATCCGAGGCGAGGAACATCACATTCGCTACGATCTCTTGTGGTTTGGCGATCTTACGCAGCGGGATCCCCAGCTTGTACTGATCCGGGAAGCCGTTGATCATCTCCTGCTCGGCTTCTGGCGTATGCCACAAGCTACGCTGCATATCGGTGTCGGTTGAACCCGGCGACACGATGTTACAGCGCACGCCGAACGGCGCCATTTCCAAACCCACCGTCAGGCACAAGCTGCGCAACGCGGCTTTCGAAGCGCCATACGCCGACATGCCGAGACGCGGCGCGTGCGCGGCATTAGACGCGATGGTGACAATCGCGCCCGCGCGCTGCTGGCGAAACACCGGCAAGGTCTGCTGAAACAGGTTGAATGCGCCACCGGCATTCACTGTCAGGCACGCTTGCCAGTCGTCGAACGACAATGCATCGGTGCTGCCAATGCGCAGGATCCCGGCACCGTTCACCAACACGTCCAACCGCGGTTGATCTGCCAACAAACGCTGGCAAACCGCTTTGACTTCTGTCGCATTCGCCACATCCAAAACCTGGGTGGTAAAGGGGTAATCGGCCTGATCAAAACGCAGATCAAAGCCGATCACCTGCGCGCCAGCCTGATGGAAACTCAACGCAGTATGATAACCAATGCCTTTTCCCGCGCCGGTTACCCAAACAATCTTTCCACTGAAATCGAATGTCGTACTCATTTGGCTGGCACTCGTGAAAGCAGTGCCCACCAGCCATCAATGGTGGGATTTTTTGCCAGGCTAACGAAATCAATATCGTGGTGCACCTGACGCCAGCGCGCTGCCAGCGCCATCACACGCACTGAATCCAGGCCGTAATCAATCAGATTTTCATCATCTTCCGGCACCTCGTCATCTTCCAGCAGCGGCAGAATCAATGCGCGCAACGCGTCTTTGCTCAGCGGTAACGGCATTAGCTCATTGGTCATCACCACTTTGCCGCTGCGACCTGCGGTATACGTCAACGCCATCATGTGTTCTTCACGTGTGAAGTCGGCCAGCGCATCCGCCACCATAAATGGCTGGATGTTACGCATGAAGGCGTCAGTAGCGGTAGTCAGGCAGCCGATGTGTGCGTACACGCCGGTAATGATCAACTGATCGCGCCCCATTTCTTGCAGGATCGATTCCAGCGGCGAACGCACAAAGGCGCTGTAACGCCATTTGGTCAGCACCTGGTCGTCCTGATCCGGCGCGAGCGCATCCACGATCTTTTGCTGATCAGGATGTTTATTCAGTCCCGGTCCCCACATATCGTTGAGCAGTGCACGATCGGCATCGCTCTGCGCATTGGGCTGAGCGGTATAAAACACCGGAATGCCTTGTGCTTTGCAGTACGCACGCAGGCGCGCGATGTTTTCCACCACCTGCTTCACCAGCGGGCTGTCTTCGCCCCAAAAATTGAGGAAGTAAGCCTGCATATCGTGGATCAGCAACGCCGCCCGTTGCGGTTCAACTGTCCATTTCACCTTGTTGGTAGGCAGTTCGGTCGCCGCAGGCAGCGCATAAGCAGTGAGTTTTGGAATAGCCATTACAATCTCCGGAGCAGGTCAGGCTTGCGCTTGTTGATCGGCAAGCTGTTGGCGTAAACGTTTTTTATCCACCTTGCCGACGGGTGTCAGCGGCAGGGCATCTACGCAGGTAATACGATCGGGTAATTTGAACTCGGCCACGCCCAGTTCACGTAGATGGCGACGCAGCGCCACGGCTTTAATCGGTTGGCTGGCGACAATAAAGGCGCAGCTCTTTTCACCCATCAACTCATCATTCATTGATACCAGCGCGGCGTGGATGACATCAGGATGGCGCTGTAACAGATTCTCGATCTCTTCCGCCGCGATCTTCTCGCCGCCGCGGTTGATCTGATCCTTCTCGCGTCCTTGCACCGTGATGTAGCCTTGGGCGTTGATCTCAATCAGATCGCCGGAACAGTAGAAACCGTTGGCATCGAAGCTGGCGGCATTGTGTTCCGGGCTGTTGTAATAGCCGCGAAAGGTGTACGGGCCGCGCGTCATCAGGCGACCAATGCTGCCGGTCGGCAGCGCGTTGCCGTGTTCATCCGCCACCCAGACTTCATCATCCTCGGAAATGGGGCGACCTTGGGTGGTGAGGATGGTTTTCTCGTCATCGCCGAAGCGGGTGTAATTCACCAGACCTTCCGCCATGCCAAATACCTGCTGCAACTGGCAGCCAATCTCAGATTGAATGCGCGCCGCCAGCGTTTCACCTAACTTGGCACCGCCGACCTGAATGCGTTGCAGCGAAGCCAGCTGTTTATTGCTGCCCCATTCCTGAATCGCTTGCAGCCACAAACTGACCGCTGGCGGTACCAAACCGGTATCGGTGACCTGATGTTGCTCGATTAACGGGAAACACTGCGTAGCGCTCGGATCGGCAGCCAAAATCACTTGTCCACCGGCGTAAAACACGCCAAGCGAACCGGGTGAACTCATGGCGAAGTTATGCGGTGCGGGCAGGGCGATGAGATAGCGGGTTTCGGCAGTAATCTGGCAAATCTCATCGCTGGCGCGGATGCTGTAGTAATAGTCGTTATGGGTGCGTGGAATCAGTTTTGGCGTGCCGGTGCTGCCGCCGGACAACTGGAAAAAAGCCACTTCATCGGCAGCGGTTGGCGTGGCGTGGTAATCACCTGCCACTTCCGCCATCAAGGATTCCAGGGTGTTTTCTGGCTTATAGTCATTGCGCAGAATCACCTGTTGCAGCGCAGGCTGCGCTGCGCACAGCGTACTGATAAACGCATCATCCGCAAACAACGCGTGGCTGCGATCGGCGATCAATAATTTCGGTTTGATCTGCGCGGCATAAGCACTGAGTTCGGTGCGTTGATGGCTAAACAGCGCGAACACCGAGGCCACACCCAACTTGAACAGCGCAAACACCGTGATATAGAAATCAGCCACGTTGCCCAATTGTACCAATGCGGTATCGCCATTTTGCAGGCCGCGACGTTGCAATGCGGCGGCGAGGTTGCTGCTCAGTGTATCCATTTCGCGGTAGCTGATTTGGCGATCGCCATCAATTACGGCAATGGCATCGTTATGTTGATGGCGCGCCAGAATGTCGGTCATCGGCACGTCTAGCCAATAGCCTTTGTCACGATAGCGCGCAGCCAGATCATCCGGCCAGCGGGTATAGGGAATGCTCATGCGGTTTCCTTTATTGCAGTCCAAAAGCGCGCAACATGGTATCCAGCTTCACGCCGGTCTCGCGCCACTCAGATTCGGGTTGCGAGTCGGCCACAATGCCTGCACCCGCAAATAGACGCACACGCGAGCCGTGCACGGTGCCGCAACGAATCGTCACCACCCATTCGCCGTTACCTTCGCTATCGCACCAGCCGACGATGCCGCCAAACAACTGACGATCAAACGGTTCCAGCTGTTGAATCAACTGCTGTGCACGTTGATGTGGGAAACCGCTCAGCGCCGGCGTTGGATGCAACAAGCAGGCCAGTGACAGCGCATTTTCTGCTTCATCCCGTACTTCGCCGTCGATCTGCGTTGCCAAATGCCACAAGGTGGCGGTGGTGATTAACGATGGAATGGTCGGCACCGACAACACGCGGCTGCGTGTTTGCAGCGTGTCACGCATGGCATCGGTGACCAGCTTATGTTCGTGACGATCTTTGCCCGAACCCATCAACGATTCACCAGCGGCACGATCCTGCTGAGCATCGCGATGATCGCGACGTGCCGACCCGGCGAGTGGACAAGAACTGAAATCGCGCCCTTGCTTGCGCAGCATCAGCTCTGGGCTGGCACCAATCAGCGCACCGCCTTGTGGCAGCGGCAGATGGAAATGGTAGCTATTGGGGTTTTGCGCAATCACGCGTTGCATCAGCGCAGCGGTATCCACCGGCTGATCGGTAACGATATCCATCAAGCGCGACAGCACCACTTTGTCGAGGTCGCCGCGCTGCGTGGCAGCCACCGCATCCGCCACCATCTTGACGAACACATCGTGTTCCGGCACCGCAGCGCGTCGGCGTACCTGCGGCAAGTCGTTGAGATTGGCGGGCAGCGCATTTTGCAGGTCGGCGCGGTTAAACATCTGATGCGATTCAGGAATAAACAGCGCCGCTGGTTGGCTGACATCAAAGGGGATGGCGCCGACCAGAATCGGATTGGCGATGCCCTGTTTTTTTGCCGCCGCAAAGTGCTGACGCAACTGTTGTTGGAACTCACCGTGCAGCGAGGCAGCATCATTGACCGGCGCGGTAATCGTGGTATAGCAGCCTTGCGTCGCCAAACTGCGCCACGGCGAGGTAAACAGGAAGCCACGGCATAACGCGGAATAATCCTTCAGCCAGGCATTTTCAAACGTGGAAGATTCCACCATAATTTTCACCTATAAATGATAAGATTATTAAGAATGATTATCATTTTTATTATTGGCCTGTAACCTACGTCGATTGGGCAAACGTGTCAATCCATTCGCGGGATTTCCACCGCGTTTAAGCGTAATCGGGTACTCAAGCTGACCAGGGCAATATGCTAAAAAGTGGACCAAAACTTATGAATAAATGCGGCTTTTGGGGCATTGCAGCCCTATTGTGTGTTTTCCAGACTTTCACCAGCGTGGCGCATGCCGAGCAAGGTTGGCCGCGCACGCTGCAAGGTGCCAACGGAACCCTCACGCTAAACCAGGCGCCGCAGCGCATTGTTTCCACCAGCGTCACCTTAACCGGATCGCTGCTGGCGATTGATGCGCCGGTCATTGCGTCTGGCGCCACTGCGCCCAACAGCCGTTTGGCTGACGATCAGGGTTTCTTCCGCCAATGGAGCGATGTCGCTAAACAGCAGCAACTTAAGCGCCTTTACATCGGCGAACCCAACGCTGAAGCTGTGGCGGCTGAAGCGCCGGACCTGATTATCGTCAGCGCTACCGGCAACGATTCAGCGATCAAACTTGCCGATCAATTCTCTGCTATCGCGCCAACGCTGGTGGTCAATTACGACGACAAAAGCTGGCAGGATGTCGTTACGCTGTTAGGCAAAGCCACCGGTCACGAAGTGCAGGCAGCGCAGCGCATCAAAGCCTTCGACGATCGCGAAATGGCGCTGAAAAAAGCCATCTCGCTGCCACCGCAGCCGGTTTCCGCCATGGTGTGGAATGGCGACGGGCGCGCGGTCAATCTGTGGACCGCTGCATCGGCGCAGGGCAAGTTGCTGGAACAACTCGGCTTCACGCTGGCGAAGCCACCAGCTAGCGTGCAGCAGGGCCACAGCATGGGGCAGCGTAAAGACATCATTCAGCTATCGGGCGAAAACGTCGCCAGCGGACTGTCTGGTAAAACCTTCCTGCTGTTTGCCGCCGACGACAAAACCACGCAATCGGTGCTGAGTAATCCGTTCCTGGCACAAAACGCCGCGGTGCAGGGTAAGCAGGTTTACTCGCTGGGCGTGGATTCGTTCCGCCTCGATTACTACAGCGCCAGCAATTTGCTCGCGCGTCTAGAGAAACTGTTCGTTAAATCATGATGGCTGTTCCGCTAGCTCTGGCGGAGCGTAACGACGTAAGCGTCCCATCACCAACCACATCACGATGCCAAGCAGCGCCGCCGCGCAGCCAAACACAGCGGCGGCCTGCGCGGGCAGCAACCACGATCCCATCGCGCCAATTACCGCCGCACCCAACGCATCGCCGGTGACGTTCTGCGCGGTCCATAAGCTATTAATGCGGCCCAATAAATGGTCTGGCGTTAGCGCCTGAATCATGGCGTATTGCACCAGGCTATTGATGGCGCTGAAGTAGCCGAATGCCACTAAACACAGCAGCGCTAGCGGCAGATTGGGCATCAAACTGAACAAGCCGAGGGCGATAAATGCCGCTATTGCGCTGCTCAACACCAATTGGCCCGGACGCGCGGCGTGTTTCAGCTTGCCACTGGTGAATGCGCCGACAGCGGCTCCGAGCGGCACCGCGGCGTACATCAAACCAAGCTGGTCAGCGCTGACTGACCAATGTGGTGCTAATGAGGGATAAAGCACGCGCACCGCGCTGGCTAAAGTCACCAATGCGCCAATCAACGCCACCATGCCGACAATCGGGCTGGCAAACAGAAACTGCACGCCGGCCGCCAGCGATTTCAGTGGATGCTCGCGCGGCTGTGGCGGAGGCGGCAACGTCGGTAATTTCAGCAGGGTTAACACCGTCAGCAGCGTGCCAAACGCCGCCAGCGCGTAGTTCCAGGTCACGCCGCCGTGCGCAATCACCAGCCCGGCAATCGCGGGCGATAAAATTGAGCCGAAGCGTACCGTCAGCATGGTAATGGCACCGGCTTGCATGATGTTTTCCCGCCCAACCAACGCTGGAGTCGCCGCCAACAGCGCGGTAACGCCAATTGCGCCGAAAAAGCCATCCCAGAAACCGAGCAAATAGACGGCGATTAATGAGGGGTCTGGCAGCGCAGCGTTGATCGCCAGTGCAATAAAGCCTAAGCCGCAGGTGGAACGCGCTATCAGAATCAGCTTTTTACGTTCATGGCGATCAGCTAATACGCCGCCAACTAATAAGCCGATAAACATGCCAGACGCGGCTAATGTCACCGCCAATCCCACTAATAACGGCGAATTTGTCAGGTGCTGAATTTGTACCGGCACCGCCACGGCGAGCATGCCGAGCGCAACGATTGAGATAAAACGCGCAATAAATACCGCGCGAAAAGCCGGATGGGTTTTCAGCAGTGTGAGATCGATAAAGTGGGAGGATTTGTTCATGTCGTCGCCTTATTGCACCAATTTTCCTCATCATCCGCGAGGCGAGTCATGGTAACATAGCTAAACGCGAGTAATAACGATAACCATTATCAAATTGCGTTACCCAGGTAACGATGTTGAACATTGAAGGTTTAGACGCTATGCGCCAGTTCCGCGCATTGGCAGGTTCAGGGATTCTGCTAATGCTCCTTATCGCTCTCAGCCTGATGCTGGGGGCAAAATCGATACCGCTTCCCGATGTTTATCATTCGCTTACCACCTCCTGTCACAGTGCGGAATGTGTGATTGTGCGCGATGCGCGCCTGCCACGCACGCTAGCCGGTTTGCTGGCGGGCGTCGCGCTGGGCTTGGCTGGCGCATTGATGCAAAGCCTGACGCGCAACCCGCTGGCCGATCCCGGCATTCTGGGTATCAACGCCGGTGCCAGTTTCGCGGTGGTGATTGGCATTGCGCTATTTGGTGCTGACTCTCCAGCGGATTGGCTTGGTTTCGCCTTTGGCGGCGCGCTGCTGGCGTCATTGCTGGTGGCGATGACTGGTGCGATTGGCGGCGGGCGCGTTAATCCGGTGCGTCTGACGTTAGCGGGCGTGGCGTTGGGGGCGGTGCTGGAAGGATTAACCTCGGGTCTCTCGCTGCTCAATCCCGACATCTATGATCATTTGCGCTTCTGGCACAGCGGTTCGCTGGATATCCGCAATTTTGCCGTGTTACGCACCTTGTTCCCGGCAGTACTGGTCGGCAGCGTGCTGGCGATTTGTCTGTCGCAGGCGCTGAACAGTTTGAGCATGGGCGGCGACATGGCGACCGCGCTCGGCACGCGGGTGGCACGCACGCAACTGCTGGGATTGCTGGCCATTGCGTTGCTGTGCGGCGCAGCGACAGCCGCCGTTGGCCCGATAGCCTTTATAGGCTTGATGACGCCGCATTTTGCCCGCTGGTTGGTGGGCAACGATCATCGCTGGATGCTGCCTGCCACGGCGCTGATCACGCCCATTTTGTTGCTGGCGGCGGATATTATTGGCCGTTTGCTGGTGGCGGGCGAGTTGCGGGTTTCCATCGTCACCGCGATGCTTGGTGCGCCGATGCTGATTGTGCTGGTGCGGCGCAAATTAGGGCGAGGTGGCTTATGACGCGCCGCGCCGGGATACATGCATTATGGCTGTTGCTTGCCTGCGGCTGGCTGGCTTATCTGGCGATGACGCGCGGCGCGTTGCCGATCAGCGGCGAACAGATCTGGCAAATGCTGACTGGCGGAGGTGCCAGCAACGTCAAACTGATCGTGCTGGAATGGCGCTTACCGCGCGTGTTGATGGCATTGCTGATTGGCGCCGCGCTCGGTATCAGCGGGGCCATTTTCCAGTCGTTGCTGCGAAATCCGCTCGGCAGCCCAGATATTCTCGGCTTCAATACTGGCGCTTACAGCGGTGTGCTGGTGGCGCTGGTGCTGTTCAATCAAAGTATTACGGCGATGACCAGCGCGGCGCTAATCGGTGGCATCGCGACTGCGGCGTTGGTGTATCTGTTTGCTTGGCGTAACGGCGTGGAAACTTTCCGTCTGATCATTGTTGGCATCAGCGTGCGTGCGTTGCTAATGGCGTTGAATGCATGGCTGATTATCAGTGCATCGCTGGAATCGGCGCTGAGTGCCGGTTTATGGAGCGCCGGCTCGCTCAACGGCATTACGTGGGCGAAAACGCCAGCGGTGATTGTGGTGCTGTTGCTGGCATTGGCGCTGACGGCATTACTGGCGCGACGTATGCGTTTGCTGGAGATGGGCGACGATACAGCGTGCGCGCTCGGCGTGCCGGTGGAACGCAGCCGGATGTGGCTGATGCTGATTGGCGTGGTGTTAACCGCGGCTTCGACGGCGTTGGTCGGCCCGATTTCATTTGTTGCACTACTGGCACCGCAAATTGCCCGTCGTCTCGGCGGTGGATTGCCGCTGGCGGCACTGTGTGGTGCGCTGTTGCTGATCGCCGCGGACTTCGCCGCACAGCATCTGTTCTTGCCCTATCAATTGCCGGTCGGCGTGATTACCGTCAGCCTCGGCGGAATTTACTTGATTGCTTTACTGGTGCGGGAGGCGCGACGCCAATGATTGATATTCCTTCACGTCTGCGCGGCGATAACCTGACGCTGGGCTACGACAAAAAAGTGGTGGCAGAAAATCTGTCGGTGGCGATCCCCGAAGGTGAGCTAACGGTGATTATTGGCCCCAACGCCTGTGGTAAATCGACGCTGCTACGAACGCTAAGTCGTTTACACACGCCAATCAAAGGTGAAGTGCTGCTGGATGGCGAGGCGATTGCCCGTTATCCCACCAAAGAGGTGGCGCGGCGTCTGGGTTTGCTGCCGCAAAGTTCCAATGCTCCAGCGGGCATCAGCGTAACCGAGTTGGTGGCGCGTGGACGCTATCCGCATCAGGCGCTGTTTGGTCGTTGGCGTGAAGAGGATGAAATGGCGGTGCAGCAAGCGATGCAGGCAACCGGTGTGGCAGATTTGGCGCAGCAAGCTGTGGATACCTTATCGGGAGGGCAGCGCCAGCGCGTGTGGATTGCCATGGTGCTGGCGCAGCAAACGCCGTTGCTGCTGCTGGATGAGCCGACCACCTGGCTGGATATCACCCATCAAATTGAGCTGCTGGAGTTGATGCAGAAATTGAACCAGCAACATGGGCGCACGCTGGTGGTGGTGCTGCACGATCTCAATCACGCCTGTCGTTATGCTACGCATTTGATTGCGATGCGCGCTGGCAAGATTGTCGCTGAGGGGAAACCGGCGGAGATTGTTACGCCTGAGTTGATTGAGCAGGTGTATGGCTTACGCTGCGTGATTGTTGATGATCCGGTGGCGCATACGCCGATGATTGTGCCGTTGGGAAGCGGGCGCTAGGAAGGGAGGTCACCATAAATGGCTACCCTACAAAATTGCACCAAAACATCGTAGGGTCGCCATTTTTGGCGACCTTCTATCGAATTACCTCAATAACCGCTGCAACAACGGCCCAATCTGCTCGAACATTTGCGGTGAAATGATCTCCACGTGCGCACAATCCATCGGCCACACCTCCAGCTCATCAACATAAGGCGCCCAGGCGCGGCGCGCATCTTGCCCTGGCTGCTGCGTTTGCTCGGCGAGGAACAGCGTGGCGCGCCCGTTGAAACGCGCACTGCGCGCCGTGGCTAGCAGGCGTACGGAGCTGGCGTAATTGGCTTCAATGCTATCGAACATTGCGCGCATCTCTTCGCCGGCTTGATGACGTTGAGCAGCAATAAACTGTTCACGTTCGCGATTCACCTCTGCCAGCACCGCCGGATCCAGCACATTCTCACCGCGCTTTTCATCCCAGTTCTGCGTTTCTGGTGGCCACGTATCCAGCAGGCCTAAAAACGCCACTTCTTCGCCCGCTTCGGTCAACCGCGCTGCAATGCCTTGCGCCAGCGTGCCGCCAAGTGAATAGCCGAGGAAATAATACGGTCCGTGCGGCTGCACTTCGCGCAGGGTTTTTAGATGCGCCTCGCACACCTCATCCAGATGGGCACTTTGATTCAGCGGGCTATCGGTATTCGGTGATTGAATGCCGACCAGTGACCAACGCGTATCGAGATAGCGTTGCAGGATACTGAACTGCCAGGCAAAGCCGGAAGCGGGATGGAAGCAGAACAGCGTCGGTCCGTCACCTTGGCGCAGCGGCAGCAACGCTTCAAATCCAGCCTGCTGATGCGATTGTGCATCACCGAGTAACGTCGCCAGTTTTTCCACCGTTGATGCCACCATGATTTGCCCCACCGACACCGGCTGTTGCAGTTCACGACGCAATTGCGCGGCTAAACGCATCGCCAGCAATGAATGGCCGCCAAGGGCGAAAAAGTCATCCTGCGCACTGATGGTTTCACGCGCCAGCAGTTGGCAGAACGCCTTAGCTAACAGGGTTTCTAGCCCGGCATGCGGTGCGCGTCCAGCGTGAGTTGCAGGCGATTGCGGCAATGGCAGCGCTTTGCGATCCAACTTGCCATTGCTGCTGAGCGGGAACGCATCCAACTGCACAATCGCCACCGGCACCATGTGTGCAGGCAAGCGCTGCGCCAATGCATGGCGTAGCGCTTCACCATCAACCGGTTGCGCGGCGATCACATAACCGACCAACTGGCGCGCATCACCTTGCGCGGCTGCGCCACCCAGCACCACCGCGTGCGTCACCGCTTGCTCAATGCCGGGTTGCGCGCTCAGCACATGGTCAATTTCATTTAGCTCGATGCGTTGACCACGAATTTTAAGCTGATCGTCGCTGCGGCCAAGATATTCCACCGCGCCGTTATCCAGCCAGCGCGCCACGTCGCCGGTAAGATACATGCGTTCACCGGGACAGAACGGATCGGCGATAAAGCGGCTGGCGGTCAGTTCGGGCTGGCCGAGATAACCGTGCGCCAGTTGCACGCCGGTTAAATAGAGATCGCCTGCGACGCCAGGCGGCACCGGTTGCATGCGGGCATCCAGAATGCGCAGACCGGTATTCCACACTGGGAAACCAATCGGCACGCTGGCACCTTCAACTGCGGCTAGCGCTTCGCCAAAGGCCGGATACCAGCTGACATCCACCGCGGCTTCAGTTGGGCCGTAAAGGTTGTGCAGCGGCACTTGCGTCAATGTTTCCCATTCGCGTGACAAGTCGGTTGGCAGCGCTTCACCGCTACAAAATACGTTACGCAGGCTAGCGCAGCAGGCAATCGCCGGTTGATCATCAAGCGCCGCCACAAAGGCCGCCAGCATCGAGGGTACGAAGTGCGTGGTGGTGACTTTGTAGCGGGCAAACAGTTGTTGCAGCGCTTCAGGATCGCGATGCGCTTCGGGCGGCGCCATCACCAATTGCGCGCCAACCAGCAGCGGCCAGAAGAATTCCCACACTGAAACATCGAAGCTGCTCGGGGTTTTCTGCAGAACCACATCATCGGCTTGCAGCGGATAGTGATCCTGCATCCACAGCAGGCGGTTGACGATGGCTTCATGGCCAACCAGCACGCCTTTTGGCCGTCCGGTCGAACCCGAGGTGTAAATGATGTAGGCGCCATCTTGTGGCGTCGGCGCGCTGGCGGGCGGCGTGGCGTTGAGGTTGCTGTACAGCGCATCAAAATGCTGTTGCTGCACCGCTGCAATGGCGTTAAAACGCGCGCTGAGTGCCGCGCAAGTGATCAGGGTTTTCGGTGTGGCATCTTCCAGCATTAGCTGTAAACGCTCATCCGGATAGCCGGTATCCAGCGGCAAATACGCAGCGCCGAGCGACACAATCGCCTGCAACGCCAGCGAAAGTTGCACCGAACGCGGCAGGGCAACCGCGACGATATCGCCACGCTGCACACCGGCAGCAGTAAGATCGGCTGCCAGTGCAAACACTTGCTGCTGCATTGCGCGATAGCTTAATTGATGATGTTCATCGGCCAATGCTGGCGCATCCGGCGTGCGTTCAGCTTGCTTAGCCAACAACGATGCTAACGTCTCCGGCGGCAGCGGATAGGCGGTTTGGTTGATGTCCGCGATCTGTGCATGCTCTTCATCGGTGAGTAGATCGAGCTCGCCGCACGGGCGTTGTGGCTGTTCGGCCAATTGTTCCAGCAACAGTGCAAAGCGGCTGGCATGGCGCTGCAAAGTGGCTTCGCTATAGCGCTCGGCATTGGCGAGCAACTCCAGTGTCAACTCGCCGTGTTCACTGATATAAATCGCGATTTCTAAGTCGCGCACCGGCCCGGAAGCCAGCTGGTGAGTGATGCCTTCGACGCCATTGAAATCAAGTTGATAATCAAACATCTTCAAATTGATCACTGGGCCATATAGCGGATCGCCATCGCCGAGACGCCCCAGATCGCGC
This sequence comes from Pantoea sp. CFCC18179, assembly GCF_059412405.1. Lineage (NCBI taxonomy): Bacteria > Pseudomonadati > Pseudomonadota > Gammaproteobacteria > Enterobacterales > Erwiniaceae > Pantoea > Pantoea sp. CFCC18179. The sequence continues at coordinate 280,714 of NZ_JBNBPM010000004.1, forward strand.
TGCACCTGTTCCGCATCATAGCGCTGGTGGCGGCGCATCTTTTTCACTTCGCCCGCCAGTTGTGCGGCGAGCGCGCTGAGCGGTTGCGTCGGATCGTAATGCACCGCCATCGGCAGCACGTTGATCACCGGGCCGGTAGCACACAACGCCGCCGAGCCGATGCGGCGCATAAAGATAAAGCCCGCCGCAAAGTCGTTTTGACCGCTGAGACGCGCCAGCCACAGAGCGACCAACGCAAAAGCCAGATCGGCGGCGCTGGATTGCGGATGTTGCTGCGTCAGCGTGTGGAAGGTGGTGCGATCCAACGTGACGCTGTGGCGCAGCAAATCGGTGCTGGCATGTTGTCCAGCCAGCGGCAGTGGCGAAATCGAAGCCGGTGAGGGCAGCGCTGCGCCTTTGTCACGCCAGAATTGTCCGTCACGCGCATACGACGACGATTCGCGATAGCGCTGATACTCTTCAACCACTTCACTGAACGGAATAAACGGCGTTGGCTCGGCGGCTTGCTGGCGTAGCGCCGCGCTATACAAATTGGCGATGCGGCGTGTCAGCGCGGTAAAGCTGAAACCGTCTACCACCAAATGGTGATAACGCTGATACCAGAACCAATGTTGATCATCGAGACGGAACACGTGGTGATGCCACAGTTTTGCGCCGCTGAGTACGCGTAGATCGCCATTCATGTCGTCGCGCATCATGTTGCGCGCGGTGGTGGCGGCATCCATTTCGTCGCGCAGATCGATAATCTGCGGCGGATGAAAATTTTGTGGCTGTGACCACTGCACCGCTTCGCCTTCAATCTCGCCAAACGCCATGTTGAGCGTATCGGCTTCCTGCATGCCCGCGACGATGGCCTCAGCCAGCAAGGCGCTGTCGATCTCGCCACGCAATTCAACATAATGCGCTACCGCATAGGCGTTGTGGTGCGGCGTTAATTGATCGGCGATCCAGATGCCGGGCTGTGCCGCCACTAATGGCAGGGTTTGTTGGTCAGTCATATGAGGATTCATCAAAGATTCGGACATGGTTGCTCCGTTGTGCGCCACAGCGCTTGTAAGCCACTGAGCAGGCCGCCGCGCCAGCAGAGCGCGTCATGGCCGCCTTCTACCGGCAGGTAATTCACCTGATAACCGGCCGCGTGCAGTCGCTGTTGCAGCTGTTGATTGGCTTGCAAAATCAAGCCTTCGCGTTTGCCGGCTTCCAGCCAGAAACGCAGCGGATAACGCGGTGCGAGGCCGCTCTCCAGCGCCTGTAAAAGCCAGCCGTGCGGATTGCCGCGTTCCGGCCACCAGAAAGAACCAGAAAGGCTAAGCGCATTGCCGAAGATTTCCGGCCAGTGCAGCGCGGCAAAGACTGACGCGAGGCCGCCAAAACTTTGCCCGGCAACCACGGTGCTGTCGGCTTGCTGGCGATAGGGCGTGGAGCGGGCAATCTGCGGCAGCAATTCTTGCTGCACTGCTTGCCAGAATGGGGCATGGCACGGCAGTTCACGGCTGCGATGTTCGCGGTCAATGATGTCGATAAACACGTACACCGCGGGCGGCAACTGACCTTCATCAGTGAGCTGTTGCAACGGTCCAGCGATCGGCATGCTGTGCGCCCAAAATTGCCCATCGAGCAAAATTGCCAGCGGGCGCTGTGTAGCATCCGCTTCGCCGCTGGTGTAGATCCATACCTTGCGGCTATTGCCGAGAATCGCGCTATGCCACTCAATTTCCTGTAAAGGCATCGTCGGCGCGTTGCCGTTGTCGATCGCTTGCCAAATCTGTTGATCGGGTGCCTGCGGCAGATGCAGCGGCGATACGTTCATGCCACGACCGCCGGACCAGCCGCGCAGCGAATTGAGCGGGTCTGCTTGTGCTGTGGGGAATTTGTCGCGCCACCAGTTACGCAAATTGGCCATGTCCGCTTCGCCGGAAAAGTCCGTGGCTTGTTGATCGGGCATCAAGCAGTAGCTGCCGCGCCAATTGGCGGGCAGCGAGGTTTGCCAATACCACACGTTGGTACCGGAGACGCGCATCAACGATTGCGGTGGGCGGCGCTGGTGGTGATCGGTCACGCCGGTGATGTTGATCCATACGCGCTGCGTCGCCGATTGTCTTTCATCCCCCTGCGGGTCGCGCCAGAAGAAGGTGACCTGACACTGGCCATCTTCAGCTAACTCAATACGGGGAATGCCTTGGGATTGTTGCGCCTGCCACCAGGCTTCACTGCCGGTTACATCATTTCGCCAGGTCATAGGGCTGCCAGTTGCGGTTGTCGCGAAGATTTACATAAGCTTGATGGATAATACTATTGATAATTATTTGCATTTGCAATAGGGTGGCTGCGCTCAAAAGAGCACGCCTGTTCCGCCCAACACTTACCCATTCGGTAAGGTTGCGCTACGGATGGTTTGAAGGGTTTGGAACGCGGCGCGATATGGACAGGGATCTTCTTACCGGCTCGCCAGCTACGCATCCAACCGCTTCAACTGGCCATCCAGGAACGCAAAAATGAAAAATTATTCACGCTTATCATTAGCCATTCTGATTGAACTGGGGCTCAGCGCCTCACTGCTTTCCAGCAGCGTTTGGGCAGCAGACACTTCTTCCAGCAAGACTTCAGCCAGCAGCGAAACATCCTCCACCGACGGCGGCACGTTGATGGTTACTGCGCAGCAGCAAAACCTGCAAGCGCCGGGCGTCTCGACCATTACCGCCGACGAAATTAAAAAGCATCCGCCTGCACGCGATGTGTCGGAAATCATCCGTACTATGCCGGGCGTGAACCTAACCGGTAACTCGACCAGCGGCCAACGCGGCAATAATCGCCAGATCGATATTCGTGGTATGGGGCCGGAAAACACCTTGATCATGGTGGATGGCATGCCAATCACCAGCCGTAACTCGGTGCGTTTAGGCTGGCGTGGCGAGCGTGATACGCGTGGCGATACCAACTGGGTGCCGCCGGAGATGATCGATCATATCGACGTGATCCGCGGACCGGCCGCAGTGCGTTACGGTAACGGCGCGGCGGGCGGCGTGGTGAATATCATCACCAAAAAACAGACCGACCAGCAGTGGCACGGTTCGTGGAACACCTATTACAACGTGCCAGAACACAAGGCGGAAGGGGCGACCAAACGCACCAACTTCAGCCTCGAAGGTCCGCTGGGCGATGATTTCAATTTCCGTTTGTACGGCGGTTTAGCCAAAACCCAGGCCGATGCGTATGACATCAACGAAGGGCATGCGGCGGCGCGTACCGGCAGCTATGCGGGCAGTTATCCATCGGGTCGTGAAGGTTCGGTTAATAAAGATATCAATGCCTTACTCAGCTGGGCATTTGCGCCGATGCAAACGCTGGAGCTGCAAGCGGGTTACAGCCGCCAGGGCAACTTGTATGCTGGCGATACTCAAAACACCAACACCAGCGCGCTGGTGAAAAGTCTGTATGGCGATGAAACCAACCGCCTGTATCGTCAAAACGTGGCGCTGAAGTGGACCGGTGCATGGGACAACGGCGTGAGCACCAACACTTACGCGCGTTACGAGAAAACCCGTAACACCCGCATTAACGAAGGATTGGCGGGCGGTACCGAAGGTATCTTCTCCAATAGCGGTTTCAACACCATTCAATTGGATGATTTGCTGCTGCACAGCGAAGTCAGCATTCCGTTCGAATGGCTGATCAATCAAACCGCTACGCTGGGCACCGAATGGAACCAGCAGCAGATGAAAGATCCTTCATCGACGACTCAGGCAGCCAATTACGGTGCGGTGCCGGGCATCTCGAATACCGGTCGCAGCCCGTATTCACAGGCAGAAATCTTCTCGCTGTTTGCCGAAGACAATATGGAGCTGACCGACAGCACCATGCTGACGCCAAGCCTGCGTTTCGATCATCATTCGATTGTTGGCAACAACTGGAGCCCGTCGCTCAACCTGTCGCAAGGTTTGGGCGATGACTTCACGCTGAAGATGGGCATCGGACGTGCTTATAAAGCGCCAAGCCTGTATCAAACCAACCCGAACTATTTGCTGTACAGCAACGGCCAGGGTTGTGCCGCCAGCACCGGCGCGTGTTATCTGCAAGGCAACTCAGACCTGAAAGGCGAAAACAGCATCAACAAAGAAGTTGGGCTGGAGTGGAAGCATGAAGGTTATCAGGCGGGCTTGACCTGGTTCCGCAATGATTATCGCAACAAGATCGAAGCGGGTTATGCGCCATCGGGCAAAGCCTCAAATGGCACCACCGATATTTATAAATGGGAAAACGTACCGAAAGCGGTGGTGGAAGGGCTGGAAGGTACCGTAAACGTACCGTTCTCAGACAGCGTGACGTGGAATAACAACTTCACCTATATGCTGCAAAGCAAGAACAAAGAGACCGGCGATCGTTTATCGGTGATTCCTGAATACACGCTGAACTCGACACTGAGCTGGCAGGCGACGCAGGATCTGTCGCTGCAAACTACCTTGACCTGGTACGGCACGCAAACGCCGAAGAAGTATGATTACAAAGGTCAGCCGGTAACCGGCAGCGCGGCGGATAAAGTCAGCCCTTATTCAATAATCGGTATGAGCGGCACCTACGATATCAACAAGTACGCCAGCGTGACGTTGGGCATTGATAACCTGTTTGATAAGCGCCATTACCGTGAAGGCAATGCGCAAACCACCGGCAATGCGACGACCGGTGCCTATCTGTATGGCGCGGGAGCGAATACCTACAACGAATCAGGCCGTACCTATTACATGAGCCTGAATACCCACTTCTAACGGCATTTAGCCAATCAGTTGATGCGGTAACGTGCAGCGGGCAATCAGTCCGCTGCACTCTTCACGATTAATCAGTTCCAACTTGCCGCGATGCATCTGCACGATGCGCAGCACGATGTTCAAACCTAAGCCGCTGCCGCCATAACGTTGATCGCGCCGACGAAACGCCTGAGTTAACTCTTCAGCCGCCGAAGCATCAATGCCAGGCCCGTGATCCCATACTTCGATGATGGTTTGTTGCTTATCCTGCTGCATTTTCACCGTCACTTCGCTGCCTTCCGGGCTGTAGCGCGAGGCGTTTTCCAGCAAGTTGCGCAGCATCAAACGCAGTAACACCGCTTCGCCTTGCTGCGGCACATCTTTGCTCTGAGGCCAATGCAGCGTTTGCTGACGCTGCTGATACAGCTCGGCCATTTCCGGTATCAGCGGATGCATGATGTCTTTTTGCCACAACAATTGCTGGTAATGGCCGCCCGCCAGCGCTTGCCCGGCGCGTGATAGCATCAGCAACTGCTCAACGGTGTGCATCAACTGATCGATGCGTTCAATCAGCATTTCGCTTTGCGGCACATTTTGTTGATGCAGCAATTCAAGATGCAGGCGCAATCCTGCCAGCGGGGTGCGCAGTTCATGCGCCGCATCGGCGGTGAATAAGCGTTCTTGCTGGAGCGTGTGATCGAGTCGCGAGAAAAGTTGGTTGATCGACGACGTTACCGCCACGATCTCATCCATTTCAGAATAGATCGGCAGCGGTGTTAAATTATCGGCTGAACGATGTGCCAGGCTATCTTGCAGCGATCGCAGAGGACGGATGATCCAGTTGATCGCCCAGAATGACAGCAGCAAGGTCAGCGCGACCATCACAAGTGAAGGCAATAACAGCGAGGCGATGGCCTCACGAATTTCGCCTTCCACGCGTTCATTGCGCGCCTGCGCAGAGAGGGTTTCATTGACTAAAAAGCTGATCTGTTCGCGGCTTTCGTGCCATAGCCACACGGCGCTCATCACCTGACAGGTGAGGAGAATCAGCGCCAGCATGATCAGTAACCGCTGACGCATGCTGTTCATTCGCGAATTTCCAAACGGTAGCCGACGCCGCGCACGGTTTTGATACGATCTTTACCCAGTTTGCGGCGCAGATTGTGGACGTGAACTTCCAGTGTGTTGGATCCGGGATCGTCGTTCCAGCTATACAGATCTTGTTGCAAGGTTTCACGGTGCACGTTTTGACCCACGCGCATCAGCAAACGCGTCAACAGCGCGAACTCTTTCGGCGTGATTTCCAGCGGAATGCTTTCCAGCAACACCTGCTGCGAACTCAGGTTAAGCGTCAGATCGCCTTGTTGCAGCAGGTTATCGCTGTGACCTTGATAGCGACGAATCAGCGCCCGCACGCGTGCCTGTAACTCAACCAGTGCAAACGGCTTCACCAGATAATCATCGGCGCCGGCATCTAAACCATCGACGCGATCCTCGAGCGCATCGCGCGCCGTGAGAATCAATACCGGTACGGCGATGCCATCGCGGCGCCATTGACGCAGCAATGATGCACCATCACGATCCGGCAGACCCAGATCGAGCACGATCAAACTGTATTGGCCGCTGCGCAGCAACGCGTTGCTTTCCGCCGCGGTGGTGGCGCAGTCAATGGCGTAACCTTGCGCAGTTAACGCTTGCGCAAGGCCCGATTGCAACAGTGCATCATCTTCAACTATCAGCAGTTTCATTAGTTGTTCTTGTTGATATCCGTATAGAGGCGGCTTTCAAAACGTACCAGCGGAATGCGGCGCGTTTTCTGATCTTCCGGTGGCACAGCGTAACCGGACAGGAACTGCACGAAAGCCACGCGCGCGCCGCTCGAAGTAGTGATGAATCCAGCCAGATTATAGACGCCTTGCAGTGAACCGGTTTTCGCCGACACTTTACCATCCAATCCGGCTTCGTGCAGACCGCCGCGATATTGCAGCGTGCCGTTGTAACCGGCCAGCGGCAGCATCGAGATGTAGTCGAGCGTTGCATCGTTTTTGGCGATGTATTGCAGCACTTGCATCATGGTGTCCGGCGCGATCAAATCGTGACGCGACAAACCAGAACCATCAACCTGAATGCTGTTGCCGAGATCAACGCCGGCTTTTTCACGCAGGATACGTCGCACCGCATCAGAACCAGCACGGAAGGTGCCCGGTACGTTGAAATAGTGGTGGCCAATGGTGCGGAACACGGTATCGGCGATCATGTTGTCCGATTTTTTCAACATGGTGTGCAGCAAATTATGCAATGGCTGCGATTGCGTTGAAGCAAGCACCGTGCCCGGCGAGGTCACTTGCGACTGACGCACTAAATGCCCGCTGTAATCGATATCGGCGGCACGCAGCTCGGCTTTGAGAATCTCACCGGCCCACGCCGCACCATCTTGTACCGCAAACGCCAGCGGCAACGGCTCTGAACGTTGACGCATACAGCCGGTTAAGGTGTAGCGATTGAGTTCACCAGGCACGACATCCAGCTCGCAATATTGTCCATCGCCGCTGTTACGTCCAATGGTGCGCACCTGACTGAACATATGCGCCGGATAATAGGACGCGATGCGCACAAAGGCGTTTTCGCCCGGCGTATTGGCGCTGTACAGCGAAACTGAGAAGCAGTTTTTATCAACGATAGCCGCGCCCGGCGGTGCACTGAAGCATTGCGTTAAGTCATTCCACGGCCAACCCGGCGCCATGTCGTGGCTGGCAAATACGGAGGTGTCGACCACCAAATTGCCTTTGATATGGTTGATACCTTGCTTTTTCAGCGCGGCGACCATATTGCGTAGATCCTGGCGGCTTAAGGTTGGATCGCCGCCAAAGCGCGCCACCAAATCGCCATTCAGCGTGCCATCACTGATCGCGCCTTTGGTTTCCATGGTGGTCTGAAAACGGAAGTCAGGGCCGAGTTCCAGTAATGCTGCCAATGCCGTGACCACTTTCATGGTACTGGCCGGTAGCGCCATTTGTTTGCCGTGGTAATCGATGATCGGAGTGGATGCGCCGACTTTTTGTACCATCAGCGCCAGGTTTGCGCCGTCGGGCAAATACTGCATGTATTCTTCAACGGGAGCTGCTTGTGCCTGCAGCATAAACGCACAGGTTAGTCCGGTAACAAGTCGTGAAAATCGCATAATCTCGCGGTAACTAGCGGGTGAAGGCGTCAATACTACGTCCCCGGACGGTGCAAAGTAAACGATGACCCACAGGGAACTCTGGGGTAAAATACGTATCAAAATGCAAAACCGAACCTGACCCGGAAAGCTTTCCGGGTCAGGCTTCTTTTGCTTGTGAAAAGAGGTAACGCGCCGCAGAAGCTGTTTTCTGCTGTCACCGGTCAGGATGACGCCGTTAACCAGGATAGATGACGAGGAGCCAAAAATGAATCAGATTCCGATGACGTTGAAAGGCGCTGAGAAGCTGCGCGAAGAGCTGAACGAACTGAAATCCGTGAAGCGTCCGCGCATTATCGCCTCCATCGCCACAGCCCGTGAGCACGGCGATTTGAAAGAGAATGCCGAATATCATGCGGCTCGCGAGGAACAAGGTTTTTGCGAGGGTCGTATTCAGGAGATCGAAGCTAAGCTCTCTAATGCGCAAGTGATTGATGTTACTGCAATGCCGAAAACCGGCCGCGTGATTTTTGGCGCAACGGTGAGCGTGCTCAATCTGGATACGGATGAAGAGTTCACCTACCGCATCGTGGGTGACGATGAAGCTGACTTCAAGCAGAACCTGATTTCAGTGAATTCGCCGATGGCGCGTGGTTTGATCGGTAAAGAAGCCGATGATATTGCTATCGTGAATACGCCTGGCGGGAAAGTGGAATATGAAGTCCTGAAGGTGGAATACCTTTAAGATATTGCTACGCTTTGAAATATGTCGCTGCATATTGTAAAGAAAGGAAAAAGGCCGCATTGCGGCCTTTTATCCCATGCAGGAGCGTGGCACTTTCTTTGCCCGTCGCCGCCTTTAAAGGCATGATTAACGCGGAAGAGTGATTTTGCGCTCTTTAGCAGGGCGATACAGCACCAGCGTGTTGCCGATGACCTGTACGTTGCTTGCTTTGGTTTCACGTACGATTGCGTCAACGATCAGCTGCTTGGTTTCACGATCTTCCGAGGCAATTTTTACCTTGATCAATTCGTGATGCTCGAGCGCCAGTTCGATTTCGGCGAGCACGCCTTCGGTCAAGCCATTACCGCCCAGCATGACAACCGGCTTAAGCGGATGGGCAAGGCCTTTCAGGTGCTGTTTTTGTTTGGTACTCAGATTCATCGTATTTTTTGCTTACTCAGGGATTGAAAACGGTTCATTCTACCGCCATCTCGGGTATATCGCCAAATCAACGCGACCATTGCGTGCTGATTTATCGCTACGATGACGATTTAATTGGAAAAATTATGACGGGTAAAAAGCGTTCGGCCAGTTCCAGTCGCTGGCTTCAGGAACACTTTAGCGATAAATATGTGCTGCAAGCACAGAAAAAAGGGTTACGTTCGCGTGCCTGGTTTAAACTTGAAGAAATTCAGCAGGGTGACAAGATTTTCAAACCCGGTATGACGGTTGTCGACTTGGGTGCTGCACCCGGCGGTTGGTCGCAATATGTGGTACAGCTTATTGGATCAAGTGGTCGTATCATTGCCTGCGATCTGTTACCAATGGACCCGATTGTTGGCGTTGATTTTTTGCAGGGCGATTTTCGTGACGAAGCAGTGCTCAATGCCTTGCTGGAGCGCGTAGGCGACCAAAAGGTGCAGGTGGTCATGTCTGACATGGCGCCGAACATGAGCGGTACACCGGCGGTTGATATTCCACGTTCGATGTATTTGGTAGAATTGGCGCTGGAAATGTGCCGGGATATCCTGGCACCAGGCGGCAGTTTTGTAGTGAAAGTGTTTCAGGGAGATGGCTTCGATGAATACCTGCGGGAAATTCGCTCCCTGTTTACGAAAGTGAAAATTCGTAAGCCGGACGCTTCGCGATTACGTTCGCGCGAAGTGTACATTGTGGCGACGGGGCGCAAACTGTAGCCCGAATGACTGGAATCAAAGCAAGACGACCAATGCGTTTACTCTGATGTCTAATTCTGAATTAAGAGTAAACAAGCAAAATCATCCGCACTGCGATTCCAGGTATGAAGGATCTATAGTACCCTACGCTGTCTGTTAACATCGTTGTAATATGAGGTTAATCCCTTGAGTGACATGGCGAAAAACCTGATTCTCTGGTTAGTCATCGCGGTCGTGCTGATGTCTGTATTCCAGAGCTTTGGGCCCAGCGAGTCGAATGGCCGTAGGGTTGATTATTCAACTTTCCTATCGGAAGTGAACCAAGATCAGGTCCGCGAGGCACGAATTAACGGGCGTGAGATTAACGTTGTCAAAAAAGACAGCAATAAATACACCACCTATATCCCCGTCAACGATCCTAAGTTACTCGATAACCTGTTGACTAAAAACGTCAAAGTAGTGGGCGAACCGCCGGAAGAACCAAGCCTGTTGGCTTCAATCTTCATCTCCTGGTTCCCAATGCTGCTGCTGATTGGCGTGTGGATCTTCTTTATGCGGCAGATGCAGGGCGGCGGCGGCAAGGGCGCGATGTCCTTCGGCAAGAGCAAAGCCCGCATGTTGACCGAAGATCAGATCAAAACCACGTTCGCTGATGTGGCCGGTTGTGATGAGGCCAAAGAAGAAGTCGGTGAGCTGGTTGAGTACTTACGTGAGCCGAGCCGTTTCCAGAAACTGGGCGGCAAAATCCCGAAAGGCGTCCTGATGGTCGGCCCTCCGGGTACCGGTAAAACCTTGCTGGCGAAAGCGATAGCTGGCGAAGCGAAAGTACCGTTCTTCACCATCTCAGGTTCTGACTTCGTAGAAATGTTCGTCGGTGTCGGTGCGTCTCGTGTGCGCGACATGTTCGAACAAGCGAAGAAAGCGGCACCGTGCATCATCTTTATCGATGAAATCGATGCGGTTGGTCGTCAACGTGGTGCCGGTTTAGGCGGTGGTCACGATGAGCGTGAACAAACGCTGAACCAGATGCTGGTTGAGATGGATGGTTTTGAAGGTAATGAAGGCATCATCGTTATCGCCGCAACTAACCGTCCAGACGTACTTGACCCAGCGCTGCTGCGTCCAGGCCGTTTTGACCGTCAGGTTGTGGTTGGCTTGCCAGATGTGCGTGGTCGTGAGCAGATCCTGAAAGTGCATATGCGTCGTGTGCCATTGGCAACGGATATGGATCCTTCTGTTATCGCACGTGGTACGCCGGGCTTCTCTGGTGCGGATCTGGCGAACTTAGTCAACGAAGCTGCCTTGTTTGCTGCTCGCGGCAATAAGCGCGTGGTTTCGATGGTTGAGTTTGAAAAAGCCAAAGACAAAATCATGATGGGTGCGGAACGTCGCTCCATGGTGATGACCGAAGAGCAGAAAGAATCTACGGCGTATCATGAAGCCGGTCACGCTATCGTCGGTACTTTGGTGCCAGGTTACGATCCGGTGCACAAAGTGACGATTATCCCACGCGGTCGCGCGTTGGGTGTGGCGTTCTTCTTGCCGGTTGGTGATGAGATCAGCGCTAATCGTCAGAAACTGGAAAGCCGTATTTCGGTGGCTTACGGTGGACGTCTGGCTGAAGAGATCATTTACGGTCCGGATTATGTTTCAACCGGTGCTTCTTCTGACATCAAAATGGCAACCAGCGTAGCACGCAACATGGTTACGCAGTGGGGCTTCTCTGAGAAGCTGGGTCCATTGCTTTATGCTGAAGAAGAGGGCGAAGTGTTCCTCGGCCGTTCAGTGGCTAAAGCGAAACACATGTCTGATGAAACGGCGCGTATTATCGACCAGGAAGTTAAACACCTTATCGATACGAACTACCAACGTGCTCGCCGTATTCTGAATGAAAACATGGACATCCTTCACGCGATGAAAGATGCGCTGATGAAGTATGAAACCATTGATGCGCCGCAAATCAGCGATCTGATGGCACGCCGTGAAGTGCGTCCGCCAGCAGGTTGGGAAGAAGCGAAAGTTGCTGTGGGTAACGGTGACTCTACGCAGGCCCCACGTCCTGTTGATGACCCGAAAACACCGGGTTCTGACAAGGTTATGTGATGGCAAGCTAGCGTGATGTGCATGCATCCGCTAGCGTTACAGCTCGCACTGATGGTTATAATGCAAACCCCGGCAAGTCCGGGGTTTTTCATTTTTAGATTTAGCGATCCCTGCAGGAGATTTTCACCATGAAGTTGTTTGCCCGTGATTCCCATCTCGATCTCTCTTTTCCCCATGTGATGGGCATTTTAAATGTCACGCCAGACTCCTTTTCTGATGGTGGAATCCACAACACACTGGTTGATGCGCTGACACATACCAACGAGATGGTAAATGCAGGTGCCACTATCATTGATGTTGGTGGTGAATCAACTCGTCCGGGCGCGGATGAAGTCAGCGTAGAAAAGGAGCTGGAGCGCGTAATTCCAGTGGTGGAAGCCATAGCGCAGCGATTTGAAGTATGGATTTCCGTCGATACGTCGAAAGCTGAAGTGATTAAGGAAGCGGCGCGAGTGGGCGCTCACATCATTAATGATATTCGCTCTTTGTCCGAGCCAGGCGCGCTGGTTGCAGCCGCAGAAACCGGCTTGCCCGTATGTTTGATGCATATGCAAGGTGAACCGCGCACCATGCAGCAAGCGCCGGAATATCAGAACATTGTTAGCGAAGTGGACGCTTACTTCGCTGCACAGATCGCCCGTTGCGAAGCCGCCGGGATAAAAAAAGATAATCTGCTGCTCGATCCTGGCTTTGGTTTCGGTAAGAATCTCAGCCACAACTATGAACTGTTGGCACATCTGAGTCACTTCCATCATTACGGTTTGCCGTTGCTGGTGGGGATGTCACGTAAGTCGATGATTGGCCAACTGTTAAATGTCGGTCCAGGGCAACGCCTGACCGGAAGCCTGAGCTGTGCGGTGATTGCTGCTATGCAAGGGGCACAAATTATTCGCGTGCATGATGTGAAAGAGACTGTCGAAGCGATGCGCGTTGTCGAAGCGACACGGAGAGCAAAAGGATAAAGGCATGAGTAATCGTAAATATTTCGGTACAGATGGTATTCGCGGCAAAGTCGGTGAAGCACCGATTACCCCTGATTTTGTTCTCAAACTGGGTTTCGCCGCCGGTAAAGTGCTGGCGCGTTCTGGCTCCAGGAAAGTGTTGATTGGCAAAGATACGCGTATTTCTGGCTACATGCTGGAATCGGCATTGGAAGCGGGTTTAGCGGCCGCGGGGTTATCTGCGGCGTTTACCGGACCGATGCCAACTCCAGCGATTGCTTATTTGACGCGTACTTTCCGCGCCGAAGCCGGCATTGTGATTTCGGCTTCGCATAATCCGTTTGATGATAATGGCATTAAATTCTTCTCTGCCGAAGGCACGAAATTACCTGACGAAGTGGAAGAAGCAATCGAACTCGAGTTGGAAAAGCCAATTACCTGCGTGGAATCCGCCGAACTGGGCCGTGCCAGCCGTATTGTCGATGCGGCGGGACGTTACATCGAGTTTTGCAAAGGCACATTCCCCAGCGAACTGAGCCTCAACGGCTTAAAAATTGTAGTGGATTGCGCGAACGGCGCGACCTATCACATTGCGCCAAATGTGCTGCGCGAGCTGGGTGCGAAAGTGATCGCGATTGGCGTTCAACCAGATGGCATGAACATCAATAAAGAGTGCGGTGCGACTGACTTGCGCATGCTGCAGGCGCGCGTGCTGGAAGAGAAAGCCGATTTGGGTTTGGCTTACGATGGTGATGGCGACCGCATCATGATGGTTGATCACCTGGGCCAGAAGGTTGATGGCGACCAGATTCTCTACATCATCGCGCGTGAAGCATTGCGCCAGGGCCAGCTGCGCGGCGGCGTGGTTGGCACCTTGATGAGCAACATGGGACTTGAGCTGGCGTTGAAGCAGTTGGGAATTCCCTTTACGCGCGCGAAAGTGGGCGATCGTTATGTGCTGGAAAAAATGCAGGAGAAGGGTTGGCGTATGGGCGCGGAGAATTCCGGGCACGTCATCCTGCTAGACAAAATCAGCACCGGCGATGGTATTGTAGCAAGTTTGCAAGTACTTACTGCAATTGTACGCAACCACATGACACTGCATGATTTGTGTAGCGGTATGAAAATGCTGCCGCAAATTTTGGTCAACGTGCGTTTTGCGGGTGAGCATGATCCGCTGGAAAGCGACAGCGTGAAAGCGGTGACTGCCGAAGCGGAAAAAGCTCTGGCGGGCCGTGGCCGTGTGTTGCTGCGCAAATCGGGCACTGAACCGCTGATTCGTGTGATGGTGGAAGGTGAAGATGAGGCTCAGGTCACCGAATTGGCCCATAAAATTGCCGATGCGGTAAAAGCGGTTTAAGGCATAAAAGGCGGAGGGGTTTTCACCTTTCCGCCTGCAAAATCACCGTGATGGTGCTTTTTTCCGCAATCGAAAGCGTTGGTGAAAATTGCACTTGCAGAGGTATGTGCCATTGGTTAGTATTCACACCCGCTTCTGATGGGTGATGACGAAACTCCCCATCGATATTGGTTGAAGCTTTAACTGTGCAGATAACGCGCAAGGAAACAGGTTGATTATGTACGAAGCTCTGTTAGTTGTTTTCCTTATTGTAGCGATTGGCCTCGTGGGTTTGATCATGCTGCAACAAGGCAAAGGCGCTGATATGGGAGCCTCATTCGGTGCGGGCGCTTCTGGTACGCTGTTCGGTTCAAATGGGTCTGGCAACTTTATGACTCGCATGACCGCAGTACTGGCTACGCTGTTCTTCATCATCAGCTTGGTTCTGGGTAACCTGAACAGTAATAAAACAGCCAAAGGTAGTGAGTGGGATAACCTCACTGCGCCGGCGCAGTCTGAACAGCAGACTCAGCCAGCTAAACCGGCAACCCCGGGCAACGATATCCCGCAGTAAGATCGTCAACGCTGTAGTGCGACAACACAACGTCGCAGTCTAGTGCAGTACCGAGGTGGTGAAATTGGTAGACACGCTACCTTGAGGTGGTAGTGCTCGAAAGGGCTTACGGGTTCAAGTCCCGTCCTCGGTACCAAATCTCAGTTTAACTTGCATTTTTTGCAAGGTCGGCGTATTATTCGCCACGTTTTCGGACGCGGGGTGGAGCAGCCTGGTAGCTCGTCGGGCTCATAACCCGAAGGTCGTCGGTTCAAATCCGGCCCCCGCAACCACTTTCCCTTAGAGTTCTTTTTCAAATATACTGTATGCATCGACGGACGCACTCTCAGTGAGTTTTGAAAAAAATTCTTTTGGATTTGTGCTCCGAAGCCGCTATGCGGCGTACAGGGTCCAGTCACAAAAAGCCCCGAATATTCGGGGTTTTTTGTTATCAGGAAATCGAAACACTGGGCTATAGGCCCTTTTTTTATGTCTTGGGGGTGGGCTTGTCCACATTAGAGCAAAAATTGACAGAGTTGATCTCTGCTCCAGTAGAAGCGCTTGGCTACGAATTAGTCGGTATCGAGTTTATTCGTGGTCGCACATCAACCTTGCGCATCTATATTGATAGTGAAGAGGGTATCAATGTTGATGATTGCGCCGATGTTAGCCACCAGGTCAGCGCAGTAATGGATGTGGAAGATCCTATTACCGTGGCTTACAACCTTGAAGTTTCCTCGCCGGGTCTCGAACGTCCTCTTTTCACTGCTGAACACTATGCACGTTTTGTCGGTGACGAGGTGAGCCTGGTACTACGCATGGCCGTACAAAACCGCCGTAAATGGCAGGGCATTATCAAGTCTGTTGAGGGCGAGATGATTACGGTGACCGTTGAGGGTAACGATGAAGTGTTCGCGCTGAGCAACATTCAGAAAGCGAACCTGGTCCCCCACTTTTAAAAGTCCGGATTGAGGCTAACCAGGATGAACAAAGAGATCTTAGCTGTAGTAGAAGCCGTTTCTAACGAAAAAGCCCTGCCGCGTGAGAAAATCTTCGAAGCGCTGGAAAGCGCTTTGGCCACTGCGACCAAAAAGAAGTATGAGCAAGAGATCGAAGTGCGTGTCAGCATTGACCGTCGCAGCGGCGATTTCGACACCTTCCGTCGCTGGCAGATTGTGGAAGAAGTCACGCAGCCGACTCGCGAGATCACGCTGGATGCAGCCCGTTACGAAGACGAAGCGTTCAATCTGGGCGAATATGTCGAAGATCAGATTGAATCTGTCACCTTTGACCGTATCACCACCCAAACTGCTAAGCAGGTTATCGTGCAGAAAGTGCGCGAAGCTGAGCGCGCAATGGTGGTTGATCAGTTCCGTCAGCACGAAGGCGAAATCATCACCGGCGTGGTGAAGAAAGTAAACCGCGACAACATTTCACTCGACCTCGGCAGCAATGCTGAAGCCGTGATCATGCGCGAAGACATGCTGCCGCGTGAAAACTTCCGTCCAGGCGACCGCATCCGCGGCGTGCTGTACGCCGTCCGCCCTGAAGCGCGTGGCGCGCAGCTGTTCGTCACCCGTTCTAAGCCGGAAATGCTGATTGAGTTGTTCCGCATTGAGGTACCAGAAATTGGCGAAGAAGTTCTCGAGATCAAAGCGGCAGCACGCGATCCGGGTTCACGCGCCAAAATCGCGGTGAAAACCAACGATAAACGTATTGATCCAGTAGGCGCTTGCGTCGGTATGCGCGGTGCGCGTGTACAGGCGGTTTCGAGCGAGCTGGGTGGCGAGCGTATCGACATTGTGTTGTGGGACGACAACCCAGCGCAGTTCGTGATCAACGCCATGGCGCCAGCTGATGTGGCGTCAATTGTGGTGGATGAAGACAATCACACCATGGATATCGCTGTTGAAGCCGGCAATCTGGCTCAGGCGATCGGCCGTAACGGCCAAAACGTGCGTCTGGCTTCCCAACTGAGCGGTTGGGAACTGAACGTGATGACCGTCGATGATCTGCAAGCTAAGCATCAAGCTGAAGCCCACGCAGCGATCGATATGTTCACCAAACATCTCGACATCGACGAAGAGTTCGCCACCATTCTGGTGGAAGAGGGCTTCTCTTCGCTGGAAGAATTGGCTTATGTGCCAATCAACGAGCTGCTGGAAATCGACGGCCTCGATGAAGAGACCATTGAAGCCCTGCGTGAACGAGCAAAAAATGCGTTAACCACCCTGGCATTAGCGAAAGAAGAGAGCCTTGGTAATCAGGAGCCCGCTGAGGATCTTCTGAATCTTGAGGGCTTGGATCGTGCGCTGGCGTATCGCCTGGCGTCGAAAGGCGTTTGCACGCTGGAAGATCTCGCTGAGCAAGGTGTTGACGATCTGACGGATATTGAAGGGCTGGATGACGAGAAAGCCGGTGCGCTGATTATGGCTGCACGTAATATCTGCTGGTTCGGCGATGACGCGTAATAACAGGAAGGAACAGCATGACAGATGTAACCGTAAAATCGCTGGCCGCCGAAATTCAGACCCCGGTCGATCGCCTGGTACAGCAATTTGCTGATGCAGGGATCCGCAAGTCTGAGAACGATGCGGTGTCCCAGCAAGAGAAAGAAACCTTACTGTCTCACCTGAATCGTGAGCACGGTCAGACCGGTTCAAGCAAGCTGACTTTGCAGCGCAAGACGCGCAGCACCTTGAATATTCCCGTCACCGGGGGTAAAAGTAAGTCGGTACAAATCGAAGTCCGCAAAAAACGCACATACGTGAAAGGTGATGCAGAGTCTGAGCAAGCTCAGGCGGAAGCAGAAGCCGAGGCGCAGCGTGAAGCGGAAGAGCAGGCGCGTCGCGAGGCGGAAGAACAAGCCCGTCGCGAAGCTGAACAGAAAGCGCAACGTGAAGCCGAAGACAAAGCCAAGCGCGAAGCCGCTGACAAGGCTAAACGTGAAGCAGCGGAAAAAGAGAAAGTGACTAATCAACCTACCGACACAGTAGCCAAGGCTGCGCAGTCTGATAAAGCCCGTCGTGAAGCCGAAGCTGCTGAACTGAAACGTAAAGCAGAAGAAGAAGCACGCCGTAAGCTGGAAGAAGACGCTCGCCGTGTGGCAGAAGAAGCGCGCCGCCTGGCTGAAGAAAAAGCCGCTGAATGGGAAAAACCGGAAGAAGAGGATAAAGGCGACTATCACGTCACCACCTCGACTCACGCCCGTCAGGCTGAAGACGAAAACGATCGTCAAGTTGAAGCTGGCCGTGCACGTGCACGCACCACTAAAGCTGCTCGCCCGGTGAAGAAAGGCAACAAGCATTCTGAAGCCAAAACTGACCGTGAAGAAGCGCGTGCGCAGGTTCGTGGTGGTAAAGGCGGTAAGCATCGCAAACCAAGCACCTTGCAGCAGGGCTTCAACAAGCCAGCACAAGCGGTGAACCGCGATGTTGTCATCGGTGAAACCATTACCGTGGCTGAACTGGCCAACAAAATGGCGATTAAAGGTTCTCTGGTTGTTAAAGCCATGATGAAAATGGGCGCGATGGCGACCATTAACCAGGTCATCGACCAGGAAACCGCTCAGATGGTCGCGGAAGAAATGGGTCACAAAGTGATCCTGCGTCGCGAGAATGAGCTGGAAGAAGCGGTAATGGACGATCGTGATACTGATGCAGCGCAGGAGTCACGTGCTCCAGTCGTTACCATCATGGGTCACGTTGACCACGGTAAAACCTCACTGCTTGACTACATTCGTTCAACGAAAGTGGCATCTGGTGAAGCCGGCGGTATTACCCAGCACATCGGTGCTTATCACGTTGAAACTGAAAACGGGATGATCACCTTCCTGGATACCCCGGGCCACGCCGCGTTTACCGCAATGCGTGCTCGTGGTGCGCAAGCAACGGATATCGTTATCCTCGTTGTTGCTGCTGATGACGGCGTGATGCCGCAGACCATCGAAGCGATCCAGCATGCGAAAGCTGCGGGCGTGCCAGTGGTCGTTGCAGTGAACAAATGTGATAAGCCAGACGCTGATCCAGATCGCGTTAAGAACGAACTGACCCAATACGGAATTCTTCCGGAAGAGTGGGGCGGTGAGAACATGTTCGTTAACGTCTCTGCGAAAGCCGGTACTGGTATCGACGACCTGCTGAATGCGATTCTGCTGCAAGCAGAAGTTCTGGAACTCTCCGCTATCCGTGAAGGTATGGCGAGCGGCGTGGTCATCGAATCGTTCCTCGACAAAGGTCGTGGTCCGGTTGCAACCGTGCTGGTGCGTGAAGGTACGCTGAACAAAGGCGACATCGTGCTGTGCGGCTTCGAATATGGCCGTGTTCGTGCGATGCGTGACGAAATGGGTCGTGAAGTACTGGAAGCGGGTCCATCGATTCCAGTGGAAATCCTCGGTCTGTCTGGTGTGCCAGCAGCGGGTGATGAAGCGACCGTAGTTCGTGATGAGAAGAAAGCGCGTGAAGTTGCACTGTATCGTCAGGGCAAATTCCGTGAAGTTAAGCTGGCGCGTCAGCAGAAGTCTAAGTTGGAGAACATGTTCGCCAACATGACTGAAGGCGAAGTGTCTGAGCTGAACATCGTATTGAAATCTGACGTACAGGGTTCTGTGGAAGCGATCTCCGATTCCTTGCTGAAACTCTCTACCGACGAAGTGAAAGTACGCATCATCGGTTCTGGTGTAGGTGGTATCACCGAAACCGACGCCACGCTGGCAGCCGCTTCAAACGCAATCATCCTTGGCTTCAACGTGCGTGCTGATGCATCTGCTCGTCGCGTGATTGACGCTGAAAACGTTGACCTGCGTTACTACTCCGTCATCTATAATCTGATCGACGAAGTGAAAGCGGCAATGAGCGGCATGTTGGCACCGGAGTTCAAACAGCAGATTATCGGTCTGGCTGCGGTACGTGACGTGTTTAAATCACCGAAGTTTGGCGCTATCGCGGGCTGTATGGTCACCGAAGGTAACATCAAACGTCACAACCCAATCCGCGTACTGCGTGACAACGTGGTTATCTATGAAGGCGAGCTGGAATCTCTGCGTCGCTTCAAAGATGACGTCAACGAAGTTCGTAACGGCATGGAATGTGGTATCGGCGTGAAGAACTACAACGACGTTCGCGTTGGCGATATGATTGAAGTCTTCGAAGTGATTGAAATTAAACGCACCATCGATTGATTATCATTTGATGTGTTGCAATTTGGGAGGCCACTGGCCTCCCGAATTATTTGGGAGAAAGAATAATGGCAAAAGAATTTGGCCGCCCACAGCGCGTTTCTCAGGAGTTGCAGAAAGAGATCGCAATTATCCTGCAGCGTGAAATTAAAGATCCACGTCTCGGCATGATGGTGACGGTTTCGGGCGTTGAAGTGTCCCGTGATCTGGCCTATGCCAAAGTGTTCGTGACCTTTTTGAATGATAAAGACGAAGAAGCGGTGCAAAACGGTCTGAAGGCGTTGAAAGAAGCTTCTGGCTATATTCGTACGCTGGTTGGAAAAGCGATGCGTCTGCGTATCGTGCCGGAACTGACCTTCTTCTACGACAATTCGTTGATCGAAGGCATGCGCATGTCGAACCTCGTCAGCAACGTCATCAAGAGCGATGTTGAGCGTCGTGGCGATAGCCCGGCGGAAGATGACAAGGAGGACTAATGAGTCGTCCTCGTCGTCGCGGTCGCGACGTCCACGGTGTGTTTCTGCTCGATAAGCATCAAGGTGCATCCTCCAACGATGTGCTGCAGAAAGTAAAACGTCTGTTCAATGCCAACAAAGCGGGCCACACCGGCGCACTCGATCCGCTGGCGACCGGCATGCTGCCGGTTTGCCTCGGTGAAGCCACCAAATTTTCACAATATTTGCTCGATTCTGACAAACGTTATCGCGTGATTGCCCGCCTCGGCGAGCGAACCGATACGTCAGATGCCGATGGCAATATCGTTGAAACCCGCGCGATTACTTTTGATCAAGCTGCACTGGATGCGGCGCTGGAGTACTTCCGTGGCGACACCATGCAGGTGCCGACCATGTTCTCTGCGCTGAAGTATCAAGGACGTAAGCTGTACGAATACGCACGCGAAGGCATTACCGTGCCGCGTGAAGCGCGTCCGATTAAGGTGTTTGAGCTGCAATTTATTCGCTGGGAAGGCGATGAATTAGAATTGGAAATTCATGTTTCCAAAGGTACTTATATCCGCACCATCATTGACGATCTCGGTGAGCGACTTGGCTGCGGGGCACATGTGATCATGCTGCGTCGTTTGCAAGTAGCGCGGTATCCGATTGAACGCATGGTGACGTTGGAGCAGTTGCAAGAAATCGCAGCCACGGTGAATGCAGCGGAAACGTCGGATTACAGCGCGCTTGATGCGTTGTTGTTGCCGATGGATAGCCCAGCGGAAGAGTTCCCGGTTGTGAATTTATTGCCTGCAGTGGCGGTGTATTTCAAACAAGGTATGCCGGTTCAGGTAGCAGATGCGCCTGAACAAGGATTGGTGCGCGTGACCGAAGGTGACGAGCGCAAATTTATCGGTATGGCCGAAATCGCGGACGATGGGCGCGTGGCGCCGCGTCGTCTGGTGGTAGAATTTCCCGCGTAATCAAAGGACTCAAATCTGACGTAACGGCGCATTTGCGTTGCTATCGGGCGAAGAGTAGAATGGCGCGGCTTTAAAAGCGGGCTGCTGAATTAGAGATCGGCACCCATACATTCATTTTTTACTGGAGTTTATTATGTCTCTAAGCGTAGAAGCTAAAGCAGAGATCGTTGCTAAATACGGTCGTGGTACCAATGACAGCGGTTCAACTGAAGTTCAGGTTGCTCTGCTGACTGCTCAGATCAATCACCTGCAGGGTCACTTCTCTGAGCATAAAAAAGATCACCACAGCCGTCGCGGTCTGCTGCGCATGGTATCTCAGCGTCGTAAGCTGCTGGACTACCTGAAGCGTAAAGATGTTGCACGTTACACCGGTCTGATCGAAAGCCTGGGTCTGCGTCGCTAAGTCTGAAGAATCTGATCAAGGATGTAGCGCATGCAGTATGCAAAAAAACGCATCTGACGATCAGATTTGTGCGAGTTTCGCGAAAAGGGGGCCTTTATGGCCCCTTTTTTCGAGCAATCCGCAGCAATCCGGACCAAACTCATGTATTGTTGCAGAGAGTGATCTTTGCTTGCAGAGGTTCGCGCGGCTAATGAGAGGCTTTACCGCATGGGCGGTTAAGGTTGTCATTAGTCGCGAGGATGCAACTGAAGATCGGTAATCCCCGGCGCGCCAGAATGGGCAGCGCCCCTGAATTTAAGGACTCAAATTTTGCTGAACCCGATCGTACGCAAATTCCAATATGGTCAGCATACCGTCACGCTGGAAACCGGCATGATGGCGCGCCAGGCCACCGCTGCAGTTATGGCGAGCATGGATGACACTGCTGTATTCGTTACCGTTGTTGGTCAGAAAAAAACTAAACCAGGTCAGGATTTCTTCCCGCTGACGGTTAACTATCAGGAGCGTACTTACGCTGCTGGTCGT
Source organism: Pantoea sp. CFCC18179 (assembly GCF_059412405.1). Taxonomy (NCBI): domain Bacteria; kingdom Pseudomonadati; phylum Pseudomonadota; class Gammaproteobacteria; order Enterobacterales; family Erwiniaceae; genus Pantoea; species Pantoea sp. CFCC18179. The sequence goes on from NZ_JBNBPM010000004.1 coordinate 302,975, forward strand.
ATCCCGGGTAGCTTCTTCCGTCGTGAAGGCCGTCCAAGCGAAGGTGAAACGCTGATTTCACGTCTGATTGACCGTCCAGTGCGTCCGCTGTTCCCAGAAGGCTTCATTAACGAAGTTCAGGTTATCGCGACCGTTGTCTCTGTTAACCCACAAGTTAACCCAGATATCGTGGCAATGATTGGTGCTTCTGCTGCACTGGCGCTGTCTGGTCTGCCATTCAACGGCCCAATCGGCGCAGCTCGTGTGGGTTACATCAACGATCAGTACGTGCTGAACCCAACCGCAGACGAAATCAAAACTTCTCGTCTGGATCTGGTGGTTGCAGGTACACAGAACGCCGTACTGATGGTGGAATCTGAAGCCGAAATTCTGACCGAAGAGCAGATGCTGGGTGCGGTGGTATTTGGTCACGATCAGCAGCAAGTGGTTATCGAAAACATCAATGCGCTGGTTGCTGAAGCAGGCAAACCACGTTGGGATTGGCAGCCACTGCCAACTAACGATGCATTGATTTCGCGTGTTACTGCATTGGCAGAAGCGGGCATCAGCGATGCGTATCGCATCACTGATAAGCAAGAGCGTTACACGCAGGTTGGCGCAGTAAAAGATGCGACCATTGCCGCGCTGCAAGCTGAAGACGAAACGCTGGACGCAGGCGAAATCGCTGACATCGTTCACGATCTCGAGAAGAGTGTTGTTCGTAGCCGCATTATCCGTGGCGAGCCGCGTATCGATGGCCGTGAAAAAGATATGATCCGTGGTCTGGATGTGCGCACTGGCGTACTGCCACGTACCCACGGTTCTTCACTGTTTACCCGTGGTGAAACGCAGGCGCTGGTTACCGCAACCTTGGGTACTGCACGTGATGCGCAGAACCTGGATGAGTTGATGGGCGAGCGTACTGACAGCTTCCTGTTCCACTACAACTTCCCTCCGTACTGCGTGGGCGAAACCGGTATGGTTGGCTCACCGAAGCGTCGCGAAATTGGTCATGGTCGCCTGGCGAAGCGTGGCGTGTTGGCAGTAATGCCTAAGCCAGCTGATTTCCCATACACCGTGCGTGTGGTATCCGAAATCACCGAATCAAACGGCTCTTCGTCAATGGCTTCCGTGTGCGGTGCTTCACTGGCACTGATGGACGCTGGCGTACCAATCAAAGCGGCCGTAGCCGGCATCGCGATGGGCTTGGTTAAAGAAGCCGATAACTTCGTGGTTCTGTCTGACATCCTTGGCGACGAAGATCACCTTGGTGATATGGACTTCAAAGTTGCGGGTAGCCGCGACGGTATCACTGCATTGCAGATGGATATCAAAATTGAAGGCATCACCCGCGAAATTATGCAAGTTGCACTGAACCAGGCTAAAGGTGCGCGTCTGCACATCCTTGGCGTGATGGAGCAGGCAATCAGCACACCGCGTCAGGAAATCTCTGAGTTCGCACCGCGCATTTACACCATCAAGATCAATTCAGACAAGATCAAAGATGTTATCGGTAAAGGCGGTTCAGTGATCCGTGCGCTGACTGAAGAAACCGGCACCACCATCGAAATCGAAGATGATGGCACCGTGAAGATCGCTGCAACGGATGGCCTGAAAGCCAAAGAAGCGATTCGTCGCATCGAAGAGATCACAGCTGAGATCGAAGTTGGCCGTATCTACTCTGGTAAAGTAACGCGTATCGTTGATTTCGGTGCCTTCGTGGCAATCGGCGGCGGTAAAGAAGGTTTGGTACATATTTCTCAGATCGCAGACAAGCGTGTTGAGAAAGTGACTGATTACCTGCAGATGGGTCAGGAAGTTCCAGTTAAAGTGATGGAAGTGGACCGTCAAGGCCGCGTACGCCTGAGCATCAAAGAAGCGACAGAGCAGAAACCAGCGGAAGAAGTTGCTACCGCTGCGACGAATGCACCTGACGCCGAGTAAGCGTTTACCGATTGGCCTCTCTCTGCTTTGCGGGGAGAGGTGTTTAGATCATCGCGAGGGCGGGAATCCTTGTGCACAGCAGGAGGATGACAGGATGGTTGTCCCAATGTTTGTATTCGGGAGTGGGAAATGAAGCCTTTTTTGCGCTGGTGTTTTGTTGCGACAGCTATCACGCTGGCAGGATGCAGCAACTCCAATTGGCGTAAGAACGAAGTTCTGGCAGTACCTTTGCAGCCCACACTGCAGCAAGAGGTGATCCTGGCGCGCATGGAACAAATTCTTGCCAGTCGTGCCCTTACCGATGATGAACGCGCACAGCTATTATATGAGCGCGGAGTGTTGTATGATAGTTTGGGTCTGAGGGCACTAGCGCGGAACGATTTTTCGCAAGCGCTGTCTATAAGACCAGATATGCCTGAAGTATTTAATTACCTCGGCATATATTTAACGCAGGCAGGCAATTTTGATGCTGCCTATGAAGCGTTTGATTCTGTACTTGAGCTTGATCCAACTTACAACTATGCGCATTTAAACCGTGGTATCGCCCTCTATTACGGCGGTCGATACAAGTTAGCGCAAGATGATCTGCTGGCGTTTTATCAAGACGATCCTAACGATCCATTCCGCAGCCTTTGGCTCTATCTCGTTGAAAGCGATATGGATGCCGACAAGGCAAAAGTTACGCTGAGACAGCGTCATGACAAAGCGGTTCGCGATCAATGGGGATGGAATATTGTCGAGTTCTACCTTGGCGACATCAGTGAAAAAACGCTGATGGAACGTCTCAAGGCGGACGCAACGGATAACACCTCGCTCGCTGAACATCTCAGTGAAACCAACTTCTATTTAGGTAAGTACTACCTAAGTCTGGGGGAGAAGGACGACGCGAAAGCGTTGTTCAAACTGGCGGTGGCCAACAACGTAAACAACTTTGTTGAACACCGATACGCATTGTTGGAACTGGCGCAACTCGGCCAGACACAAGACGATTTATCAGAATCTGACCAGCAATAGCTGACGAACTTTTATTGCCTGAATACCTGTAAAGTCATCATCTTCAGAGATGAGGGCTTTTCTGTTCGTCAAAACTTCTAATTTGAGCCGGTTCACACTTTTTGATGAAAATGACTGAAAATTTTCACGACGAGTTATGTAGACTGGCCGCCGCAATCTAAGAGGCACGTGTACTACATGACTGATATTCAAACCACTTTTGCTGACCTTGGCCTGAACGCCGACATCCTCGAATCACTGAACGGTATGGGCTACGTTAAGCCTTCTCCAATCCAGGCTGAGTGTATTCCTCACCTGCTGGCTGGCCGTGATGTGTTGGGTATGGCGCAGACCGGTAGTGGTAAAACCGCGGCATTCTCCTTGCCGCTGCTGAACAACATTGATCCTACTGTTAAAGCACCGCAAATTTTGGTGCTGGCACCGACCCGCGAATTGGCGGTACAGGTTGCTGAAGCCGTCACTGAATTCTCTAAACACATGCGTGGCATTAACGTTGTAGCCCTGTACGGTGGCCAACGTTATGACGTACAGCTGCGCGCATTGCGTCAGGGACCACAAGTTGTTGTGGGTACGCCTGGTCGTCTGCTGGATCACCTGAAACGTGGCACGTTAGATCTGTCTAACCTGCGCGGTCTGGTGCTGGACGAAGCTGATGAAATGCTGCGTATGGGCTTCATCGAAGACGTTGAAACCATCATGGCGCAGATTCCAGACGGTCATCAGACCGCGCTGTTCTCAGCAACCATGCCAGAAGCGATTCGTCGTATTACCAAGCGTTTCATGAAAGATCCGCAGGAAGTGCGCATCCAGTCAAGCCTGACTACGCGCCCAGACATTTCTCAGTCTTACTGGACCGCTTACGGCCGTAAAACTGACGCGCTGGTTCGCTTCCTGGAAGCGGAAGATTTCGATGCAGCCATCATCTTCGTGCGCACCAAAAATGCCACGCTGGAAGTGGCCGAAGCGCTGGAGCGCAGCGGTTATAACAGCGCTGCACTGAACGGTGACATGAACCAGGCTCTGCGTGAGCAGACGCTGGAGCGTTTGAAAGATGGTCGTCTCGACATCCTGATCGCCACCGACGTTGCTGCACGTGGTCTGGACGTTGAGCGTATCAGCCTGGTAGTGAACTTCGACATCCCAATGGATGCTGAATCTTACGTTCACCGTATCGGCCGTACCGGTCGTGCAGGCCGTGCAGGTCGCGCATTGCTGTTCGTTGAGAACCGCGAGCGTCGTCTGCTGCGTAACATCGAACGCACCATGAAGCTGACTATTCCAGAAGTTGAGCTGCCAAACGCAGAACTGCTGGGTGAGCGTCGTCTGGCTAAGTTCGCTGCTAAAGTACAGCAGCAGCTGGAAAGCAGCGATCTGGATCAATATCGCGCGCTGCTGAGCAAAATGCAGCCGGGTGAAGATCTGGACATCGAAACCTTGGCCGCAGCATTGCTGAAAATGGCTCAGGGCGAACGTCCACTGATTCTGCCACCAGAAGCTCCGCGTCCAGCGCGTCGTGAGTTCAGCGATCGTCCAGACCGTGGTGATCGTCGTGATTCACGCGATTCTCGTGGTCCACGCGAAAGCCGTGACAGCCGCGATGGCGATCGTCCACGTCGTGAACGTCGTGACGTTGGCGAAATGCAGCTGTATCGCATTGAAGTGGGCCGTGATGATGGTGTTGAAGTTCGTCATATCGTTGGCGCGATCGCTAACGAAGGCGACATCAGCAGCCGTTACATCGGCAACATCAAGCTGTTTGGTACTCACTCAACTATCGAGCTGCCGAAAGGCATGCCGGGCGAAGTGCTGCAGCACTTCACTCGTACCCGTATTCTGAACAAGCCGATGAATATGCAGTTGATGGGTGATGCACCGGTGCACGAGCGTAGCGAACGTCGTCCATCTGCTGGCGGCGAACGTCGTGGCAATGGCGCACCGCGTGGTGGCGAAGGCGCTCCACGTCGTTTCTCTGAGCGTCGTGAAGGTGGCCGTGAAGGCGGACGCTTCAGCCGTGAAGGCGGTCGTGGTCCACGCCCGGAAGGCGCAGCTGCACCACGTCGTCGTGATGCATAAGCGATAAACGCTTAAAAAAATAAAAAGGGACGCTGATGCGTCCCTTTTTTTATGCCTGTGGAAATTAAACTTTACACTCCGCCGGCAATCAGCACTCTTTCGCCACTGACATAAGCGGCTTCTTCCGACGCCAAAAACAGCGCAACCTGCGCAACATCTTCCGGCAAGCCAAAGCGTCCAAGCGGCGTTGCGGCAATAAGCTGCGCTTTCAACTCGGGGTGCATCTTCTTCGCCGCCAGCAAACCTTCGGTCAAAATGATGCCAGGCGCTAGCGCATTCACGCGAATGTTGCGTGGGCCCAATTCGCGCGCAAGCCCTTGCGTCAACGTATCAATCGCGCCTTTGGTCGCTGCCCAAAGCACCGATCCCGGCGTGCTGCGTTGGCTATTCAGTGCACTCAGGTTAATGATTGAGCCGCCGCGTGAGGGGAAGTGTTTTGCTGCCTGCTGACACACCAATAAAGTGCCAAGTAAGTTAACGCTAAGTTGTCGCTGCATCTCGTTCACGCTGAGATCGGCAAACTCACCGTGGTGAAAAATGCCGGCGTTATTGACCACAATATCGGGGGCGCCAAACTGCTCAATGCTGCTAGCGAACAAGCGCAGCACATCGGCTTCGCGTGATATATCGGCTTGTACGGCGATGGCATCGCTTCCTAACGCACGGATGTCGGTGACCACATCTGCCGCGCCAACTTCATCCTGTAAATAATTCACCACCACCCGAGCACCGGCCGCCGCGAAAGTCATGGCGATAGCTGCACCAATGCCTTTCGAAGCGCCCGTCACCAGCGCAATTTTGCCTTCAAGTGTTTTCATCATGTCTCTCCACCTGAGATTTCGGGGAAGATAAAGCATGCGCTGTCGATAGATTTTGGTGGTAGCGCAATCCTGCAAGCTTTTTGCACAATCCTGCAAATCTGCTGTGCAAGGACTAGCCGCCATTCCGGTGGCAAGCGAGAATAACTACTTAGTCATTTCTCATCGTGGAGCGCGCATTGCATGATTCATCAAGAACAATGGCAGCAATTAGTGGCGATCATTGCCCGTCATGCGCCGGTTGATGGCCGCCACTACAGTCCGATTGATTTTCTCTCTTTTGGCCGCAGTTCACGACCAACCAGCTTGTCGCACGTCGCCACATGGGCCAGTTTTGCCTTAGTGGCGCAAGGTCAGAAAGCGTTGCGCATTGGCGATGATGTGATGCATTACGGTCCAGGCGATCTACTTCTGGTGACGCTCGATATGCCGGTGCAATCCTGCGTGGTATCGGCAACGCCCGATAAGCCCAATCTGGGGGTTGGCATCACCATCAACGAAACTCGTTTGATGCGTTATCTGGAGCATTTCCCGCAGCATCAACTCGCTAATAATGCGAGCAGCGAACGTGGCATCGCGGTACACAAAGTCGCGCCACCGCTGGTTGATGCGGTGATGCGTTTGGTGGAATTGCTGGATCACCCGCAGGATATTGCCGCCTTAGCACCGTTAATCGAGCAGGAAATTTTTTATCGTTTGCTGACTGGGCCAGAAGGACCGCGCATTCTCAACATGGCGTTGGCAGAAAGACCGGGAAACAAAGTGGCGCGCGCCGCACGTTGGCTGCGGGAAAACTTTCACCAGCCGTTAAAGATGGATCAATTGGCAAGCAGCGTGGGCATGAGCATCTCGTCGTTGCATCATCACTTTAAAGCGGTGACGGCAATGACGCCGATGCAATATCAAAAGAAGCTACGACTTAATGAAGCGCGGCGATTGATGATCATCGAGAAGTTGGATGCGGGGACCGCGGGTTATCGTGTGGGATACCAAAGTGCGTCGCAGTTCAGTCGCGAATACAGCCGCTTTCACGGCCAATCACCGGCGCGCGATGTCAGGATGATCGCGGTGGGGCCAGAATAGCGCCACCGCGATGATGTTACAGCGAACGTGCCGCTTCCATCGCCAGCGCGAATGAACGCAGACGCGCCTGTGAATCATAAATCTGGCCGTTAACCATGATCTCATCGGCCTGAGTTTCACGCATCAACGCGGCAAGGCCGTTACGCACTTTATCGCTGTCGCCGACAATCGACATGCTCAATGCCTGCTGCACGCCATATTGTTCAGATGGCGACCACAGATTATCCATGTTCTCGACCGGTGCCGGCAGTGGACCCGGTTTGCCACGACGCAGGTTGATGAATTGCTGCTGCATCGAGGTAAACAGGAAGCGCGCATCACGCTCGCTGTCCGCCGCCACCACATTGACGCACACCATCGCATACGGCTTCGCCAGGCGCGCAGAAGGTTTGAATTTCTCGCGATACAGATGCAGTGCCTGGAACAGCAGATCCGGCGCAAAGTGCGAGGCGAAGGCAAATGGCAGACCGAGCTGTGCGGCCAATTGTGCGCTGTACAAGCTGGAACCCAGCAGCCAAACCGGAATTTTCAATCCCAAGCCAGGCACCGGTTGCACCGGCGGATGCTCGCCTTCTTCGGCGTCGAACCAACGGATCAGTTCAGAGACATCTTCCGGGAAGCTATCGGCTTGCGCGCTGGAGAGATGACGACGCAGTGCCAACATGGTGCGTTGGTCTGAACCCGGTGCGCGGCCCAATCCCAAATCGATACGGCCAGGATACAGTGATTCGAGCGTACCAAACTGTTCGGCAATCACCAATGGCGCGTGGTTTGGCAACATGATGCCGCCGGAGCCCAAACGCAGCGTTTCCGTATTGGCCGCTAAATAGCCAATCAGCACCGAAGTGGCGGCGCTGGCGATGCCGGTCATGTTGTGATGTTCAGCCAGCCAATAACGGTGAAAGCCGAGTGCTTCAGACTGACGAGCCAGCGCGAGCGAATTATGGAACGCATCGCGTGCAGCGGAACCTTGCGGAATAGGAGCCAAATCCAATACGGATAGGCGAACAGTTTTTTTCTCAGACATGGGCACTCCAAATAAGGATGGCGCAGGTGTTTAATCAGACCTGCGCCTGAGAGTATTACTCATCGTTACCCATATTAAAACTGCTAATAAGCACACGAATATAGCCGGAATGTGCCTTTAGCGTTCGCCTTGCAGCGCCATGCCAGCCAGCCGACGCCAATAACCGTTACAGTCACTGCCGCGCGCCATCATTAATGGCGCCTGGCCGGCTTCGTTGGCACGAAAACGTTCGATCTCGCTCAGCGTGCTTTCGCCTTGTGGCGACAGGCGAACGATATCGACCCAGTTATGCATACCGGCTAAATCATTACCGAGGTTGTAGCAATAACCGCTCATGGTTTGGATGCCATTCAGCACAAACACTTGCTGGCCTTCTTGTGACAAAACACGGCGGCCGTTGGGATAGTTGATACAGCAGGTTTGGCAATCATCTTTGCCACGATTTTCGGCGCGTGCGGTAAAGCAGCGAGCCGACAGCGCCAACGGCAGATGCCCATAACCGAGCACTTCCACTTCAAATTGGTCGCGAATACCTGCTGAATCGCATTGTTGTAGCAACTGAATCAGCCAATCGCGCGACATCTCAACCGGAATGCACCAGCGCTTCATGCCGTCTTTCAGCAACAGCTGCAAAGTTTGCGCGTTATACACATTGAGGGTAGGACCGGCGACAAACGGCAATCGGCGTTCTGCTGCCATGTTCACCGTCCCCATATCGTTGGCTTCCAGCAGAAACTCGCCGTTTTCCACATAGCGGCTGAGTTCCTTCACTTCCGATGGCGATTGCAGCAGCGCTAGCGTGCTCAACACCACTTGCTTGCCGTTGTTAGCCAGCATGCGCGCCATCTCCATCCATTGATTGAAGGAAGTGGCGCGACGTTTGCTGCATACCGCTTCGCCGAGATAGACGATCTCCGCGCTGCTAGTCGCCGCCTGCTGATAAAAGGTTTCCAGAGTGTCGGTTGGCCAGTACCACAGCACCGGCCCGATAGCGTATTTCATGCGATCTCCTTATTGCCAGTCGCGGTGATAAGCACCCAGGGTGGTTTGGCTGCCTTCAGAAAGTTCGCCCAACGCCTGCATCCACGGCTCTTGCACCGCAAATTGCTCAGGTGCGGCCATGCAACGATCAATCGCCTGGCGCCACACTTTAGCCACTTGCGCCACGTAAGCCGGACTGCGTTGGCGTCCTTCAATTTTCACCGAGGCGATGTTAGCGCGCAGCAAATCCGGTAGCAGCGACAGCGTGTTCAAACTGGTGGGTTCTTCCAGCACGTGATACAGCTGGTTATCCACTTCATAGCGACCTTTGCACAGGGTTGGATAACCGGCGCTTTCATTCGGCGCATAGCGATCAATCAGCACTTCATTGAGGCGAGATTCCATGCCTTGCGGCGTTTGCTGCCAGCGCACAAATTTCGCCGGTGAACAGGCACCTGCACTGTTAGGTGATTCGCCGGTCAGCCAGGAAGAGAGATAGCAGCGACCTTCAGCCATAATGCACAAACTGCCGAACGCGAAGACTTCAAGCGGCACCGGCGTTTCGCGCGCCAGTTGCTTAACCTGATGCATTGAGAGCACGCGCGGCAGCACCACGCGGCTGAGCTGAAAGTGGCGATGGTAGAAATGAATGGCTTGCAGATTGGTCGCTGAGGCTTGAACTGAGAGATGGCGTTCCACCTGCGGATAGCGTTTCGCTGCGTATTCCAGTGTGGCGATATCGGCCAAAATCAGCGCATCGGCGCCGTTTTGCGCGGCGACGTCTATGGCGGATTGCCAACGATTAATGCCATCAGGATGCGCAAAGGTGTTGATGGCGACGTGCAATTTACGCCGATGCTGGTGTAGATAGCGCGCCGCTTCGGCCAGTTTCTTATCGGTAAAGTTGAGGCCAGCAAAGTGGCGGGCATTGGTATCATCTTTTAAGCCGACATAAACCGCATCAGCACCATGCTCCACCGCCGATTTCAGCGCAGGCAAATTCCCCGCCGGACACAGCAGTTCCATACATTTCCTCCCCGGATTCTGAAGGCGAAGAGTGTAAATAACTGGCCCTGCAGCAATGTTGATTTAAGGCAGTGAAAGCGCCATTGATGATGAGAAGTGCAGAATTTTCGACCAGCCGGGCAGTTATTTCCTTGATCTCAGTGGAGGCGAAGCCTGGCGAATGTGGCAGAATAGATGAAATTTTCTGAAGGGAATGTCGATGATGTTTGCGCGCTTACGTGGCCTGATGGTTGAAAAAGGCCCAGAATTCCTAGCCTTACCGGTTTCTATCACACCGTTCCCGCTGAAAAAAGCGCTTCTGCAACAACTCCTAAACTGGCAATTTCGCCATGCTTTGTCGGAAGGTGAGTTAGACTTTCTGGAAGGGCGCTTTCTCGGCATCGAGATTGCCGATGTCAATCTGCGTTGGATTACTACCCTGCAAGCAGGGCGCCTGACCGTTTCGCGCGACACCGAGGCTGATGTCTGGTTTCGTGGTGAAGCCAACGATCTGTTGCTGGTGGCAGCACGCAAAGCGGATCCCGATATGTTGTTCTTTCAACGCCGATTGGTGATTGAAGGTGACACGGAGCTGGGACTTGAGGTGAAAAACCTAATGGATGCCATTGAACTGGATGCCATGCCCACGCCATTACGCACGGGGTTGCAGCAGCTGGCTGCTTTTGTTGAGGCAGGAATGAAACAGGACGCGAAGGCCGCTGAGGCGCGCGCGGGGATCTCATGTTGATTCGTACTGAAATTGGCGTTGATGCAGCCGGCATCGATAGCCTGTTAAAGCGCAGTTTTGCTAGTGCCGCAGAAGCGGAATTAGTCCAGCAACTGCGTGAAGATGGCTTGCTGACTCTCGGTGTGGTTGCCACGGATGATGAAGGTCAAGTGTTGGGATATGCCGCATTTAGCCCGGTAACGCTGCAAGGTGAAGATCGCAATTGGGTCGCGCTTGCACCGCTCGCCGTGGATGAATCGGTGCGCAAACAAGGCATTGCGAAGAAGTTGGTGTATGAAGGATTAGATTCCCTCAATGAGTTCAGCTACAGCGCCGTGGTGGTGCTGGGCGATCCTGAATTCTATAATCCACTTGGTTTCGAACCGGCGGCGCGCCATGGTCTGCACTGCCGTTGGTTAGGCAGCGAAGCGGCTTTTCAGGTCTACAAATTGGCAGATGATGCCTTTGTCGGCGCGGAAGGACTGATTGAATTCGCCGAGCCGTTTAATCGTTTCGACTAAACCAGGCCAGCAAACAGGGCGGCTGCTGTGCAACCAGCAGCAGCTTTTTCGTGCGGCTGAGTTGCTTCACCTGATACTCAAGGCGCGAAGCCGCCGCGCGATCACCCGCCTCGCAGTGAAACACCAGCGTCAGTGGACCTTTGCCACGCAATGAGCGCGCGCCGCGTCCTTGCTGATGCTGCTGCAAACGGCGGTTAACATCGGTTGTGATGCCGGTGTACAGCATGCCGGCGGCGGTTTGTAGCAAGTAAAGTTGCCAGCGCTGTTCCATAATACTCATCCCGAAAAATTGCTGGCAGCAAGTGTAGCGTGCTTCATGCCGCATCGCTATGCGCCAAACGGAGCCGCATTTTGTCCGACCATTCTCATCTGATTCGTTACCTGAAAAAGCAGCATGTGCTGTCGCTGTGCGCCACTGACGGCAAAGATATGTGGAGTGCCAACTGCTTTTATATCTTTGACGCCGAAAACATGGCGTTCTGGTTGATGACCGAGCCGGACACGCGGCATGGGCAATTGATGCTGGTGAATCCTCGCGTTGCCGGAACGGTGAATGGACAGCCAAAAACCGTGCTGCTGATCAAAGGCGTGCAGTACGCTGGCCGCATCCAGTTACTTAGCGGTGAGCGGGAAACATTGGCGCGCTTTGCCTATCAAAAACGTTTTCCGGTGGCGAAGAAAGTCAGCGCGCCGTTGTGGGAAATCCAGCTCGACGAAGTGAAGATGACCGACAACGCGCTGGGTTTTGGCAAAAAAATCGTCTGGACAAAATCCCTGTAGGGTCGCCATTCAGGGTGACCTAAAGCCAGACGAGCCGGCAAAGGCAATAAATTTTGGCGGCGGATCAAGTTTAAGCGAATTCAACATAGCACTTTGTAATGCCCTGAATAACACTATGGTTTATCCGTCGCAAATCCCCTTGCGGCATCGTTATTCAGTTGAATACGGAATTCGTCATGACCCAACTTGCTTCTCATGCCCCAGCGACGCGCTTCGCCTGGTGGAAACCGCTGTTGTTCCTCGCGGTGGTACTCATCGGTTTGTGGTACGTCAAATGGCAGCCTTACTACGGCAAAGCCTTCACCGCGGCTGAAACCCATTCCATTGGCAAATCGATTCTGGCAAATGCGGCAGATTCGCCGTGGCGCGCGGCGCTGGATTACGCCATGGTTTACTTCCTTGCGGTGTGGAAAGCGGCGGTGCTCGGCGTGATTCTGGGATCGCTGGTGCAAGTCCTGATCCCACGTAACTGGCTGTTACGTTTGATGGGCAGCACGCGCTTTGGCTCGACCTTAATCGGCACCGGCCTGGGTTTGCCGGGCATGATGTGCAGCTGTTGCGCCGCACCAGTAACCGCCGGATTGCGCCAGTCGCAAGTTTCCAGCGGCGCGGCGATGGCGTTCTGGCTGGCAAATCCGCTGCTCAATCCGGCCACGTTAATTTTCATGGGCTTTGTGTTGGGCTGGAATTTTGCCGCGATTCGCTTGCTGGCGGGTTTAATCATGGTTTTGGGCATCGCGTGGCTGGTGCAACGCAGCGTGCCTGAACCCGCGGTTAACGCGCCAACGCTGACAGCAAGCACCGATCAACAACCGTTTTTAACCCGCTGGTTGCGCGTGATGTGGCGATTGTTCTGCAACACCATTCCACTGTACATCGTGGCGGTATTACTGCTGGGAGCTGCGCGCGTTTGGCTGTTCCCGCATGCGGATGGCGTAGTCGGTAATACGCTGTTTTGGGTGATATTAATGGCGATTGCCGGCTGCCTGTTTGTGATCCCGACCGCAGCAGAAATCCCGATTGTGCAAACCATGATGTTAGCGGGCATGGGCGTTGCGCCTGCGCTGGCGCTGTTGGTAACGCTGCCCGCTGTCAGTGTGCCGTCGTTATTGATGCTGCATCGCGCCTTTCCCGCGCGGGCATTGTGGATCGCGCTGTTCGGCGTAGCGTTCTGTGGCATGTTGCTCGGCGCTATCGCCCTGTGGTTCACGTAAGCGCCAAATTTTCTGATTGCGGCTGCCGCGCCACAGCAGCCGCGCATCTTTCTCCGCTTCGATAAAACGTCCGTCAATCAGCACATCAATTTCATCCACCACCTCGCGCTGCGCTGCGCTCAGTTCCGCCATTTCATAGCCGGTCCACAGCCAGATGTCCTTATCGGGACATTCACGCCGCACGCGTTTCACCAAGCGACGTATGTGCGGCACGTTGTGCGGATGCAGCGGATCGCCGCCGCTCAGCGATAGTCCCTGGCGTGGAATACGACGATCCTTGAGATCGGCAATCAGCTGTTCTTCCATCTCCAACGTAAACGGCACGCCGGAATCCAGCCGCCATGTACTCTGGTTATAGCAGCCACGGCATTGGTGTTCGCAACCCGCGACAAACAGCGTACAGCGCGTGCCGGGGCCATTAACGATATCGACGGAATAATATTGGTGGATGTGCATCATCCCAATTGTCCTGTCTCCAGATGTTTCACCCGACGCTGCACTTCTTCTTGCTTACCGGCGTTGAACGGGCGCGCATCCGGGCTGCCGAGATAACCGCACACGCGGCGCGTTACTGAAACGCGAGCCGGATCGTGATTGCCGCAGCTTGGGCAGGTAAAGCCTTTGCTGGTACAGCTAAATTCGCCGCTAAAACCGCATTCATAGCATTCATCAATCGGCGTGTTGGTGCCGTAATACGGCACGCGGTGATAGCTGTAATCCCAGACATCTTCCAGTGCTTTCAGGTTGTGCTGGATGTTGGGGTATTCGCCGTAGCAGATGAACCCGCCGTTAGCGATGGCCGGATAGGGCGCTTCGAAGTCGATCTTGTCGTACGGATTGACCTTTTTCTCCACGTCGAGATGGAAGCTGTTGGTGTAATAGCCTTTGTCGGTGACGCCTGCAACCACGCCAAATTCGGCGGCATCGAGGCGACAGAAGCGATCGCACAAATTCTCGCTCGGCGTGCTGTACAAGCTAAAGCCGTAGCCGGTTTCGGCTTTCCATGCGTCCACCGCCTGACGCAGATGGTGAACAATCGCCACGCCTTTTTCGCGCAAATGCGCGGCATCATAAGGATGAACTTCATTGCCGCTCAGCGCATTTAGCGTTTCATGCAGACCGATATAGCCAAGGGAAATTGAGGCGCGCCCATTACGGAAAATCGCGCCGACTTCATCATCGGCTTTCAGCCGCACGCCGCAGGCCCCTTCCATATACAAAATCGGCGCCACGCGCGCTTTGGTTTTTTCCAGCCGCGCGATACGCGTCATCAATGCGCGTTTCGACAAATCCAAACGCTGATCCAGCAATTGCCAGAACAACGCTTCATCGCCTTTGGCTTCCAGCGCGATGCGCGGCAAATTCAGGCTGATCACGCCAATATTGTTGCGCCCTTCGTGAATCTGCTCGCCGTTCTCTTCATACACGCCGAGGAAGCTGCGGCAACCCATTGGCGTTTTAAACGAGCCGGTGATTTCCACCACTTTTTCGTAGTTAAGGATATCGGGATACATGCGTTTGCTGGCGCACTCCAGCGCCAGCTGTTTGATATCGTAATTAAAATCATCGGGTCGACGATTCACGCCTTCACGGATGGCAAATACCAGTTTCGGGAACACCGCGGTTTTATGATTTTTGCCCAAGCCGGCAATACGATTGCGCAGGATTGATTGCTGAATCAGCCGCGCCGCCCAATCGGTGCCGAGGCCAAAACCAAAGGTCACAAACGGTGTTTGGCCGTTGGCGGTATGCAGCGTGTTGACTTCATATTCCAGCGACTGGAACGCGTCATAGCACTCTTTCTCGGTGCGCACGCGGGCATAGGCTTCGGCATCGGCAATCTGCCATTCATTTGCCACTGCACGATGTTTTTCCAGACTGAGATTCACGAAGGGAGCCAGCACTTCATCAATACGATTGATGGTGGTGCCGCCATAAATGTGGCTGGCGACCTGGGCAATGATCTGCGCCGTGACGGCGGTCGCGGTGGCGATCGATTTCGGCGGTTCGATCTCGGCGTTACCCATTTTGAAACCGTTGTTGAGCATGCCTTGCAGATCGATCAACATGCAGTTAAACATTGGGAAAAACGGTGAATAATCAAGATCGTGATAGTGGATCTCGCCACGTTCGTGCGCCAGCACCACGTCGCGCGGCAGCAGTTGTTGCTGTGCATAATGCTTAGCGACAATGCCCGCCAGTAAATCGCGCTGAGTGGGGATCACCTTGCTGTCTTTATTGGCGTTTTCGTTGAGCAGCGCAGCATTGGTTTGCTCCACCAAACCACGAATGGCGTGATGCAATTTGCCGCGTTGTTCACGTGCCAGATCGCGATCGTGGCGATATTCGATGTAGGCGCGCGCCAGTTGCGGCCAGCGCCCGCTCATCAACGTCTCTTCCACCGCGCACTGAATATCGCGGATATCCACTTCACTGCGTTCGGCCAGTTGCTGGCTAACCTGCGCCGCCACCTGTTGGCACCAAAGTGCATCGTCAATCTGCGCGGCACGCGCCGCCGCCAATACTGCAACTTCAATTCGTTGCGCATCAAACGGCACTCTGCAACCGTCACGCTTAATCACCACCGTCGCCATTTCCCCTCCATGAAACTACATGTAGATATTTTTAAGGAGTGTAATCGCTATATGTGGTGCTTAGCTGAGAATTAATCGCGTTGGAATTGACCTACAGCAAAGAAGCCACAAGCAAGATTACAAGCCGCGCAATGGTTAACTTGGCTAGAATGTAAAAGTTTTAACCCGCCTTGATTTCAGCCCCTCGCTACTTGCTTTGCAAAGCGAAACAGGTTTAATGAGCCTTTTGCCCATTTTGGTCCGTCATTTTTGTCGAAAAGGATGCTCACATGTCGTTGCAAAGAACGTTGCTTGCCTGTTGTTTATCCGTCACTTTTTCTTCGTTTGCCGCACCTGCCGGTGATCTCCCTCTCATGCCCTGGCCACAAAAAGTGGAACAGCCCAGCGCTGGCGGTTCTTACGCACTGAATCCGCAATTCACCCTGCATATCAGCGGTGATCATCTGGAAGGTGCCGAAGCGCGCTGGCGGGCGCGTATTTCACGTCAAACCGGCTGGCCGCTGCTGCCGGCCAGCCCAACCGGTAACGGGCCGCGCATTCAGGTACAAATTGCTCAGGCGGTCGATCTGGTGCCGCAGCCGGATAGCGATGAAAGCTATCATTTGCTGGTCAACAGCGATGGCGTGCTGCTAAAAGCCAACACCCGTTTTGGCGCGATGCGTGGCATGGAAACGGTGTTGCAGCTGATTGAAAATACGCAGAATGGCACCGAGATCCCTTACGTCACCATTGACGACAAACCGCGTTTTCCGTGGCGCGGCGTGCTGATTGATTCGGCGCGTCACTTCTTGCCGATTGAAACGGTGAAACGCCAAATTGACGGCATCGCCGCCGCCCGTATGAACGTGTTCCATTGGCATTTAACTGATGATCAGGGCTGGCGATTTGCCTCCAACCATTATCCGCAGTTGCAGGAAAAGGCCAGCGACGGCCTGTATTATACGCAGCAGCAGATGCGTGATGTGGTGCGTTATGCCACCCAGCGCGGCGTGCGCGTCGTGCCGGAAATTGATGTGCCGGGCCATGCATCGGCGATCGCGGTGGCGATGCCGGAACTGCTCAGTGCGCCAGGGCCGTATCAGATGGAACGTGGCTGGGGTGTGTTTAAGCCGCTGCTTGATCCCAGCAACGAAGCGGTATTCCGCTTTATCGACACTTTGATGGGTGAAGTGACGGCGATCTTCCCGGATCCTTACGTGCATATTGGCGGCGACGAGGTCGATCCGGCGCAATGGAACGAATCGCCGCGCATTCAGCAATTCATGCGCGATCACGGCTTAAAAGACACGCATGCGCTGCAAGCTTGGTTTAATCAGCGCGTGGAAAAAATTCTTGAAGCGCACCAGCGCCGCATGATCGGCTGGGATGAGGTTTATCATCCAGATCTGCCGAAAAGCATCTTGATTCAGTCATGGCAAGGTCAGGATGCGCTGGGCGATGCGGCAAAAAATGATTTCCGCGGCATTCTCTCCACCGGTTTCTATCTCGATCAACCGCAAACCGCCGCCTATCACTATCGCAACGAACCTTGGCCGCAAGGCTTGAATGGCGCAGATCAAGTGCAAGCGGGTGAGCAAACGCAAAGCTGGCAATTCATCATGCCGCGCCTGAAAGGCAGCGCATTGAAAGGCAGTTTTACCTTGATTGATGGCAAAGAGGGTTGGCGCGGCTTTATCGATTTCAGCGGCAAAGCGCGCCGCATGGTCAGCGATATTCGCTGGTTATCGCCAACGCAACTGACGTTCAACGTTGACACATGGATGGGGCCGTTCCAGCCGGTGGTGACGCTGACGCAAGATAAGTTGACCGGTTACATGCTGGTGGGCAACGTGCGTTATCCCACTGAAGGCAACAAGCTGACGCAAGTGCCGAAAGGTATTGCGCCGTCAGTGCCGACGCCGGAGCAGATGCAAAATAATCTGATTGGTGGGGAAGCCGCATTGTGGGCTGAAAACGTTAATAGCCGCGTTATCGATACACGTTTGTGGCCGCGCGCTTTTGTGGTGGCGGA
Organism: Pantoea sp. CFCC18179; assembly: GCF_059412405.1. Taxonomy (NCBI): domain Bacteria; kingdom Pseudomonadati; phylum Pseudomonadota; class Gammaproteobacteria; order Enterobacterales; family Erwiniaceae; genus Pantoea; species Pantoea sp. CFCC18179. The sequence continues at coordinate 320,746 of NZ_JBNBPM010000004.1, forward strand.
ACGTTTATGGTCGGCGAAAGATGTCACCGACAGCGACAACATGTATCAACGCCTCAGCGCGGTGGATCGTTGGGGCACCATTTCGGTCGGTTTGCTGCAGCATCAACAAGCTGAGGTACAGATGATGCGCCTGGCGAATAGCACCGACATCGCACCGCTGCGCGTATTGGCGGAAGTGCTGGAACCTGCGCAGTATTACACGCGGCAACACCTGAAATTCCAGGCAGGCCATTACGACTATTTCGAGCCGCTCAATCGTCTGGCGGATGTGTTACCGGCGGAAAGCAATGCGGTGCGCTTGCTGGATAAGCAGGTTGACCGGCTGATTGCCAATCGTGCCGATCACGCGGCAGCCAATGCGATTCGTCAGCAATTACAACGCTGGCAGAGCAACAGCGATGCGGTGATGCCGCTGATTTTGGCCAATTATCAGCTCAAGCCGTTGCAGCAACAAGTGCAGCAGGTGGCGCAATTGAGCCGCATGGGGCTGGATTTGGTAGCGGCGCTGGAGCGCAATCAGGCGTATGGCGCAGGCGAAGTGGCGCAGATGCATGCGCAGTTAGATGCGGCGGCGCAGGTGCAGGATGAAACGGTGCTGGCGTTGGTGAGGCCGTTAGAGAAGTTACTGCGTTCGTTTAAATAGCTGGGGTGATCGAGAGTTTAATACGTGCACTGTACGGTTCCCTCTCCCGCGCGCGGGAGAGGGCTAGGGTGAGGGGAAAATCGCACCCAATCAGCGACGTACCGCGATCGCCTCGATCTCAATCTTCACATCTTTCGGCAGACGCGCCACTTCCACGCACGAACGTGCTGGGAAGCTGGCGTTGTGCTCGGTGAAAAACGCTTCATAAGTGGCATTCACCGTTGCGAAGTCATTCAAATCCTTCACAAATACGGTGGTTTTTACAATGTCGCCCACTTTCAGGCCGGCGGCTTCAACAATCGCCTTCACATTTTCCAAAGACTGGCGCGCCTGTGCAGACACGTCGTCTGCCACTGCGCCAGTGGCGGGATCAACTGGAATCTGGCCTGAAGTGATGATCATGCTGCCGAGATCCACGCCCTGCACGTAAGGGCCAATTGCGGCGGGTGCGTTAGAGGTACTGATTTCGCGAGACATTGTTTCTCCTTAGAAGTGCGCGGCCGACCGATGTCCGCCGCGATATGAATCGCCCCATTATAGGGACGCGACGGGCGATTACCAGTGACCGAGCACCACGTGGCGCGCGAACTCTTTCTCGCAATACTTACACTTCAAATGCACATCGTCTTCGCGCTTTTTCACCGCAAAGCTGGTCGAAACCGGTTCATTACGACTGATGCAGTTGGTGTTCGGGCAGGTCAACACGCGTTCGATACGATCCGGCAAGGTTGGGGCGATCTTCGCCACCACTTCGTAGTCATCAATGCGGTTCACCGTGGCGAGCGGCGCGTACACCGCCAGCTGGTTGATTTGATCATCGGTCAGGAACGTGTTCTCGATCTTGATCAGATCCTTGCGGCCCATTTCACCCGACGGCAAGTTCAGGCCAATGGTGATGCGTTGATCGGTTTCGGTCAGACGAAACAGCGAGAGGATTTTAAAGCCAATCTGCGCCGGGATATGGTCAATCACCGTGCCGCGTTTGATCGCTTCAACCTGCAATTTATTATCGTGAGTCATCGGTTTGCTCCTTACAGTGCCAGATCGCGATTCAATACCAGCGCCAGCAACGCCTGGCGCGCGAAGATGCCGTTACCAGCCTGCTGGAAATACCAGGCGTGCGGCGTGTTATCAACGTCGGTGGTGATTTCATCAATGCGTGGCAGGGGATGCAGCACTTTCATGTTGTCGCGCGCACCGGCTAAATCCGCAGCACGCAGAATAAACTGTGCTTTGACGTTGGCGTATTCAGACGGATCGAGACGCTCTTTCTGCACGCGCGTCATGTAGAGAATATCGAGTTCAGGCATCACTTCTTCGATGGTGTCGTGGCGTGACCAGGCAATGTTCTGTTCATCCAGCATATCGGTGATGTAAGCCGGCATCGCCAGCGCATCCGGTGCGATGAAGAAGAAGCGATTGCCGCTGAATTTCGCCAGCGCCTGCGTCAACGAGTGCACGGTGCGGCCATATTTCAGGTCGCCGACCATCGCCACATTGAGGTTATCGAGGCGGCTTTGCGTTTCGCGGATGGTGAACAGATCGAGCAGCGTTTGCGTTGGATGCTGGTTGGCACCGTCGCCGGCATTAAGAATCGGAATGCCGCCGGAGAATTCCGTGGCCAGACGCGCCGCGCCTTCTTGTGGATGTCGCATCACAATGGCATCGACGTAGGTGCCAATCACCGAAATGGTATCGGCCAGCGTTTCGCCCTTCTTGCCGAGCGAAGTGTTGCTGCCGTCAGCAAAGCCCACCACCGACGCGCCAAGGCGATGCATCGCGGTTTCAAACGACAAACGTGTGCGCGTGGAGGCTTCAAAGAAGCAACTGGCGATCACGTTATGCTTCAGCAGTTCTGGCTGAGGATGCGCTTTCAACTGAGCGGCGGTGTGCAGCACCAGCTCCAGCTCATCGCGGCTGAGATCGTTAATGGAAATGATGTGCTTGCGATATAGCGGGTTGGCCATAGCGTTCTCCTCTGCGCTGCCGGATTGCGGACAAAAAAAAGCCCCTGCTTAAGGGGCTTTTTTTACGATCGATTGATGACGGAAAGAAACAGGTGCGCCGCCCGCTGTCAGGCGCCGTTGAGCGTCAAATTGTGCGCTGCGCTGTTGCATGTTTCCTCCGGCAAATTGGGCCGCATTATACGCATTCACTGATTTGCATCAAGCAAATATCGCGCACGAGGTAAACGTTTGCTTGTGCTGTTATTGCTTGTTGCCCAGCGTCGCCACCATCACGGCTTTAATGGTGTGCATGCGGTTTTCTGCCTGGTCAAACACAATGCTGTGTACTGATTCAAACACCTCATTGCTGACTTCCATGCCATCCTGCAAACCGTATTGTTCGGCCATTTGGCGGCCTAAGGTGGTTTGGTCATCATGGAAGGCCGGTAAGCAGTGCAGGAATTTCACCTGCGGATTGCCGGTCAAGGCCAGCATCGCGCTGTTCACCTGATACGCACGCAGAAGGGCGATGCGCTCTTCCCATACCGATTTGGCTTCACCCATCGAAACCCACACATCAGTGTAGATGAAGTCGGCACCTTGCACGCCTTCAGCGATATCTTCGGTTAAGGTAATTTTGCCGCCGGTTTGCTGGGCTGCGAGGCGGCACTGTTCCACTAACTCGCCTTCCGGCCAGCAGCCTTTTGGCGCCACTAAGCGCAGGTCCAATCCGACCAATGCGGCGGCTTCCAGCATGCTGTTGCCCATGTTGTTACGCGCATCGCCAACATACACCAACGTCATTTGATTCAAGGTTTTGCCTGGCAGATGTTCCTGCATCGTCAGCAGATCGGCCAACAACTGAGTGGGGTGGAACTCAGTGGTTAAGCCGTTCCACACCGGCACGCCCGCGAATTCCGCTAAGGTTTCCACTAATTCCTGACCGTAACCGCGATATTGAATGCCGTCATACATACGTCCCAACACGCGCGCGGTGTCCTTCATCGACTCTTTATGGCCGATTTGGCTGCCGCTTGGGCCGAGATAGGTGACGTTAGCGCCCTGATCGTAAGCGGCAACTTCGAAAGAGCATCGAGTACGAGTCGAGTCTTTTTCGAAGATGAGCGCGATGTTTTTGCCTTTCAGGTACTGCGTCTCGACGGCATTTTTCTTAGCGTGTTTTAATTCACCGGCCAAACTCAGCAGTGAATCGATTTCTGCGGGGGTGAAATCCAGTAATCTCAGGAAATGTCTTTGATACAGCTGACTCATACAGCGCTCCAGATGCTCACATTAAAATGAATTAAAATTCAATCTAACCGTATGAATATGCATTTTCAACCCCGTCGTTAAGAAACTTGTTGTTTTGTGTAGTGGCGCGCGAGGCAGTGTGGGAAAATAATTGTATTCAGCCGAAAATTTGAGGACACACCCATGGCATATGAAGCATTGCTGGAAGAACAGCGCGAAGAGACACGCCTGATCATTGAAGAGCTGCTGGAAGACGGCAGCGATCCCGATGCGCTTTACACCATTGAGCATCATCTCTCCTGCAATAACTTCGATTCACTGGAGAAGGTCGCGGTTGAAGCCTTCAAACTGGGCTTCGAAGTGAGCGAGCCAGAAGAGCTGGAGCTGGAAGAGGGTGGCACCGTGATGTGCGTGGATATCCTGAGTGAAGGCGCATTAAAGCCTGAGCTGATTGATGCGCAGGTCGAGCAACTGGTGAATCTGGCGGGTAAATTCAACGTCGATTACGACGGTTGGGGCACCTACTTTGAAGATCCAGACGCTGAAGATGAAGATGACGACGGTGATTTCATCGACGACGAAGAAGACGATGGTGTGCGTCACTAAGCATTAATGGGCGACGCTCGTCGCCCTAAAACGTTTCCCCGCAAGACAAAAAGATTGCCGATGAATTATGCTCCGCTATTAGAACCCATTTACGCGTTCCTGCATTGCCGCACGCCGCAAGCGTGGATCGATGAAGCGCGCAAGCCAGAAAATCTCACGCTGTTGCTGACCGATCACATGGTGTGCGAGTTAAAAGCCGCGCAAACCGCGGTGTTTATCATCCGTAAATATGTCGCGGATAAACCCAGCGGCGATGCCATTCTGGCGTGGCTCAAGCCGTACGAAGACTTTATTTATCGCGATGAGCCAGATAATAACTTCATCAACGCGCATAAGAATCTGACCAAAAGCATCATTGTGCGCAACGAATTGCCGTGGGCGGACGATTTGGTTGAGATGATGGTGTTGCTGATTAAAGAAGAGCTGCATCATTTCTATCAGGTGTGGGAAATCATGCAGTCGCGGGGTTTGCCTTACCGCAAAATTACCGCCAGCCGCTACGCCAAAGGCTTGATTCGTGAAATTCGCACTTACGAGCCAGAAGCGCTGGTGGATAAGTTGATCTGCGGGGCTTATATCGAAGCGCGATCCTGTGAACGCTTTGCTAGCCTGGCGCCGTATCTGGATGAGCAGTTGGAGAAATTCTACATTTCGCTGCTGCGTTCGGAGGCTCGCCATTATCAGGATTACCTCAAGCTGGCAGAGCAGATTTCACCAACAGATATTGCGCCGCGTGTGCGAGCCTTTGGCGAAGCCGAAGCGCGATTGATTAGCGAAGCGGATGGCGAATTGCGTTTTCACAGCGGCGTGCCGGCGGTTTAAGCAATGGCTGCTTCCTGGTGCGCATGAATGCGCACCCTACAAAAACGGCGACTAAACCGTAGGGTCGCCATTCTTGGCGACCTCAAACATCACAACATCTTCAGCATCCGCACTTCGCAATCCACATGCCCAGTGCAGCCCATCGCGCCTTCGATATGTTCAAATCCCAACGACTCATACAGCTTTATCGCGCGCGTCAGGCTGCCGGTGGTTTCCAGATAGCAGCGGCGAAAGCCTTGCTGACGCGCATAATCCATCGCGCGTAGCGCCAGATCACGTGCCAGACCTAAACCGCGCACTTGCGGCAGGAAATACATTTTCTGCAACTCGCAAATATCCGCTGCGCTACAGGCCAGTGGCGCAACGCCGCCGCCGCCAACCACCACGCCATTATGTTCAACAATCCAATAGGCGCTGTTGGTTTCGCTGTACAGTTCGAACAGGCGATCCAGATTGGGATCGGAAACGGTATAGCCTTTATCCGCCGTCAGACCAAATTCGGCTGATACATCGCGGATCACTTTGGCAATCAAGGGATTATCAGCGGCTATAATCGGGCGAACGTGCAGGTTAAGTGGCGTGACGGTGCTCATCATTATCTTCCGGTATAAAAAAGCCGGGCAGTGCCCGGCTTCGATTAAGCAGTTGGACTGAAGCGCTTACAATGCCGCAATCACGCCCTGCTGTTCAAACAGTTTTGCTTTTGATTGCTCAAGTTCAGCCACGCGCTCGCGCTCTTTCGCGACCACGGCTTCCGGCGCACGAGAAACAAAGCCTTCATTCGCCAGCTTGCTCTGGATCTTCTCGATTTCGACATCAAGTTTCACCAGCTCTTTCGCCAGACGCTCAAGCTCGGCTTCTTTGTTGACCAGATCCGCCATCGGGATCAGCAACTCCGCGCCTTCAACAATCTTGGTGACCGAAACCGGGCCTTTCTCGCCCGCAGGCAAGATGGTCAGGCTTTCCAGACGCGCCAGACGTGACAGGAAGGTACGGTTCTCTTCCACACGACGTTGCGCGGCCGCAGAGCAATCACGCAGCAGCACGTCGAGCGGCTTGCTTGGCGCGATGTTCATTTCGGCACGAATGTTACGCACCGCTACGATTGCCTGCTTCATCCACTCGATATCAGCTTGCGCCTCGGCATCTTCTTTCGCCGCTTCATACTGCGGGAACGGTTGCAGCATGATGGTATCGTGATCGATGTTTTTTAGTCCTTTCACACGCTGCCAGATGGTTTCGGTGATGTAAGGAATGATCGGATGCGCCAAACGCAGCAACGCTTCCAGCACGGTGACCAACGTATTTCGCGTACCGCGCAGTTCCGCTTCGCTGCCGCTATTCATGACCGGCTTGGTCAGCTCCAGATACCAGTCGCAGAACTGGTTCCAGGTGAAGTCGTACAGAATGTTGGCTGCGATATCAAAGCGATAGCTATCAAGCGCTTCGCGATAGGCTTTCACACTGCGGTTGAATTCAGACAGAATCCAGCGATCTGCCAGCGACAGCTTCATCTCTCCGCCGTTCTGGCCGCAATCCTGCTCTTCGGTGTTCATCAGCACAAAGCGGCTGGCGTTCCAAAGCTTGTTACAGAAGTTGCGATAACCTTCGAGGCGCTTCATATCCCAGTTGATGTCACGACCGGTGGAAGCCAGCGCGGCCAGCGTAAAGCGCAACGCATCGGTACCTGATGGCACGATGCCGTCCGGGAATTGCTTCTCGGTACGTTTGCGGATTTTCTCTGCCAGCTGCGGCTGCATCATGTTACCGGTGCGCTTCTCCAGCAAATCTTCCAGCGAAATGCCGTCAATCATATCCAGCGGATCGATGACGTTGCCTTTCGATTTGGACATCTTCTGGCCTTCTTCATCGCGAATCAAACCGGTCATGTAGACGGTTTTGAACGGCACTTGTGGCTTGCCGTTTTCATCTTTGATGAAGTGCATGGTCAGCATGATCATGCGCGCAATCCAGAAGAAGATGATATCGAAGCCGCTCACCAGCACGCTGGTTGGATGGAAGGTACGCAGTGCTTCGGTGTTATCTGGCCAGCCCAGCGTCGAGAAGGTCCAAAGACCCGACGAGAACCAGGTATCCAGCACGTCATCGTCCTGGCGCAATGCAACGTCAGCAGCCAGATTGTTTTCCTGGCGCACTTCGTCTTCGGTGCGGCCAACATAGACGTTGCCATCATTGTCGTACCACGCCGGAATGCGGTGTCCCCACCACAGCTGACGTGAAATACACCAATCCTGAATGTCACGCATCCAAGAGAAATACATGTTTTCGTACTGTTTTGGTACGAACTGGATGTCGCCGTTTTCTACCGCTTCAACCGCGACTTTCGCCAGCGGCGCGGTGCGCACATACCATTGGTCGGTCAGCATTGGCTCGATCACCACGCCGCCACGATCGCCGTAAGGCACGGTCAGATCGTGAGGTTTGATCTCTTCCAGCAGGCCAAGTTCATCAACCGCCGCCACGATGGCTTTACGCGCTGCGAAACGCTCCATTTTCTGGAACTGGGCTGGGATGTCATCGGCACATTCGTCGCTGACTTCGCCATTGGTATCGAACACTTCAGCGCGCTCGCGGATATCGCCATCGAAGGTCAGGATGTTGATCATCGGCAGCTTGTGACGACGACCGACTTCGTAGTCGTTGAAGTCATGCGCGGGCGTGATCTTCACGCAGCCGGTGCCTTTTTCCATATCGGCGTGTTCATCGCCAACGATCGGAATACGACGATTTACCAGTGGCAGGATCAGCTCTTTGCCGATCAAATCTTTGTAACGCGGATCTTCTGGATTGACCGCAACGCCGGTATCACCGAGCAGGGTTTCCGGACGTGTGGTAGCGACCACCAGATAATCTTTGCCTTCAGCGGTTTTCACGCCGTCGGCCAGCGGGTAGCGGATATGCCACATTGAGCCTTTGCTCTCGCGGTTCTCCACTTCCAAATCAGAGATAGCAGTACGCAGTTTTGGATCCCAGTTCACCAGGCGTTTGCCACGGTAAATCAGGTTCTCTTTATACAGACGCACAAACACTTCGCGCACCGCGTTCGACAGGCCATCGTCCATGGTGAAGCGCTCGCGCTCCCAATCAACCGAGTTGCCGAGACGACGCATCTGGCGGGTAATGGTGCCGCCAGATTCAGCTTTCCACTGCCAGATTTTGTCGATGAAGGCATCGCGGCCGTAATCCTGACGCGTTTTGCCTTCTTCAGCAGCGATTTTGCGCTCAACAACCATTTGCGTGGCGATACCGGCGTGATCGGTACCCGCCTGCCACAAGGTATTTTTACCCTGCATGCGCTGGTAGCGCACCATGGTGTCCATGATGGTCTGCTGGAAAGCGTGACCCATATGCAAGCTGCCGGTGACGTTCGGCGGCGGGATCATGATGCAAAAGCTTTCCTGGCTGGTGTCGCCATTCGGTTTAAAGTAGCCCTGCTGTTCCCAGTGCTCGTAGAGCGGCTGCTCGATATCTTGCGGGTTATATGTCTTTTCCATTTCTACACTGTCGTTTGCGGCGGAGGTGGCGGCGCCGTATTCAATTGGAAACCAACGCTGCGATAGGCTTTATAGCGATCGCGCGCCAGTTGTTTTAGGGATTCTTCGTAAGGTACGAAGTCTATCACTTCATGGAAACCAGTAGCAAAATCTGCGAACTGTGGCAGCAGGCTGATCAGTAAATCACGCGGTGAGCTACCGCGCCGCTGCGGCCAGGCCAATTCAACCGGAGCGCCGTAGCGTGGGCCTTCGCCTGCCAGATTATGCGGCACAAAAGCATTTGCCGGACGTTGCCACAGCGCTTCATCCAGGCGATTAGCTTGCTCTTCGTTTTCACAGGCAATCAGGATGCGTTTGCCATCACGCCAGCGTGTTTCTGCCAGATCGCACACCAACGCTTCAACAGCGGATAAGCCGTCGCTGGCGCTTTCTGACTCCATCACATAGAAAGTGGCGTTTTTCATGGCGGACTTATTTCCATAAATAACAGTGGGGCGCATTGTGCGCCCCGTAGGTTGGTACGTCTATGCATTCGGTCACCATTGATGGCGACCCTACAATCGATGCAATGTGCCGAATCAATCGTCGCCGTTCAAACCTGCGCGGTTAAGCAGGAACTGCGACAGCAGCGGAACCGGACGGCCAGTTGCGCCTTTGGCTTTGCCGGAACGCCATGCAGTACCCGCGATATCCAGGTGCGCCCAATTAAACTTACGGGCAAAGCGCGCCAGGAAGCAGGCGGCAGTAATTGCACCGCCAGGACGGCCGCCAATGTTTGCCATATCGGCAAAATTGGATTCCAGCTGCTCCTGATACTCATCCGCCATCGGCAGACGCCATGCGCGATCGCCAGCTTGTTCAGAGGCACTGATCAGCTCGTGCGCCAGCGGATTATGATTCGACATCAAACCACTAACGTGATGGCCCAGCGCAATGACGCAGGCACCGGTCAACGTGGCGACATCGATCACCACTTCCGGCTCAAAGCGCTCAACGTAGGTCAACGCGTCACACAGCACCAAACGGCCTTCAGCATCGGTATTTAGCACTTCAACGGTTTGGCCGGACATGGTGGTCAACACGTCGCCCGGACGCATTGATTTGCCATCAGGCATGTTTTCACAGCCAACCAGCACGCCAACCACATTCAGCGGCAGATTCAGTTCGGCCACCATGCGCATCACGCCATATACCGAGGCCGCGCCGCACATGTCGTACTTCATCTCGTCCATTGAATCGGCGGGCTTAATAGAAATGCCGCCGGAATCGAAGGTCAACCCTTTGCCAACCAGCACAATTGGGCGCGCTTCTGGATCGCTGTCACCTTTGTACTCAATCACCGACATCAGCGATTCATTGTGCGAACCGGCTCCGACCGCCAAATAGGCGTTCATCCCCAATTCTTTCATCTGCTGCTCGCCGATGACGCGAGTTGTTACATTTTTGCTGTAAGCATCTGCCAGCTGACGCGCTTGCGACGCCAGATATGCGGCGTTACAAATATTTGGCGGCATGTTGCTGAGATCTTTGGCAGCTTTGACACCGGCTGCAACCGCTAAACCGTGCTGAATGGCGCGCTCGCCGCTGGTCAGTTCACGGCGGGTTGGCACATTAAATACCAGCTTACGCAGCGGACGACGCGGTTCAACTTTGTTGCTTTTCAGCTGATCGAAGTTATAAAGCGCTTCTTTTGAGGTTTCGACTGCCTGGCGCACTTTCCAGTAGGTATTGCGGCCTTTTACGTGCAGTTCGGTAAGGAAACATACCGCTTCCATCGAGCCCGTATCGTTCAGCGTGTTGATGGTTTTCTGAATTACATGCTTGTATTGGCGCTCATCCAGCTCGCGCTCTTTTCCGCAGCCGATCAACAGGATGCGCTCAGAAAGGATATTCGGCACATGGTGCAGCAGCAGCGTTTGGCCTACTTTGCCTTCCAGTTCACCGCGGCGCAGCAAGGCGCTGATGTAGCCATCGCTGATCTTATCCAACTGCTCAGCAATGGGTGACAAACGGCGCGGTTCGAAAACGCCCACAACAATGCAGGCGCTACGCTGTTTTTCCGGGCTACCGCTTTTTACACTGAACTCCATGCACTCTCCTGAATCTTAAAGACAACGGCCTTGGCTGTCGTTAGAATGTAGCGCGTTCGTAACCCATTAATTCGTTGCGACGCCATGACAATTCAACGCCGGTAGTCATAATGAGTTGTGGTGACAATATGTTGTTTTTTCACCACGCTAACGCGTTCGTCATACTATTTTAGCTACGATGACGGCCATTGATGAAGAAAAATGGCTGATAAGCGTTGAAACTAGCGATTTTCCTGCAAAAAGACAAGTTATCACAGGCGTACTAAGCGTGATCATCATTAGATATCTGGTTCGGGAAACGCTCAAAAGCCAGCTGGCTATCCTCTTCATCCTGCTACTGATCTTCTTTTGTCAGAAGTTAGTGCGGATTTTGGGAGCTGCGGTGGATGGCGAGATCCCAACAAACTTAGTTCTGACATTGTTAGGACTTGGCGTGCCTGAAATGGCACAACTTATCCTGCCCCTAAGCCTGTTTCTGGCGATTTTAATGACCCTTGGGCGGCTGTACACCGAAAGTGAAATCACGGTGATGCATGCTTGCGGCTTGGGTAAAAGCGTGCTGATTAAGGCCGCGATGATCTTGATGTTGCTGACTTCAGCCGTCGCAGCCGTCAACGTCATTTGGTTAGGGCCATGGTCATCGCGTTATCAAGACGAAGTGACGCAAAATGCCAAAGCCAACCCAGGCGCAGCCGCGTTGGCGGCGGGCCAATTCCAAACCTCCAGCGACGGCAATGCCGTGCTGTTTGTTGAGAATGTCAAAGGCAACACCTTCGGGCACGTTTTCCTGGCGCAGTTGCGTCCGAAAGGCAACGCACGTCCTTCGGTGGTGCTGGCCGACAGCGGCCACATGGAGCAGCGCAAAGATGGCTCGCAAGTGGTAACGCTGGATAAAGGCACACGCTTTGAAGGCACCGCGATGCTGCGTGACTTCCGCATCACCGACTTCGTTAACTATCAGGCGCTGGTGGGCTACAAAGAAGCCACGCTCGATCCAAACGATGCCGATCAGGCCGATATCAGCACCTTGATTCAAAACAAAACGCCGCAGTTCCAGGCTGAGTTGCATTGGCGCTTAACGTTGGTGTTTGCGGTGTTGGTGATGGCGTTAATGGTGGTGCCGCTCAGCGTGGTGAATCCACGTCAGGGCCGCGTGCTGTCGATGTTGCCGGCGATGTTGCTGTATCTGATCTTCTTCTTACTGCAGAGTTCGTTGCGTTCCAACGCAGCGAAAGGCCGCTTTGATCCCGCTATCTGGATGTGGGTGGTGAACTTCGCCTATCTGGCTCTGGCTGTACTGCTGAACCTGTGGGATACGGTGCCGATGCGTCGCATTCGCGCGCGTTTCACCCGTGGAGGATCGGTCTGATGTTTAAGGTTCTTGACCGCTATATCGGCAAAACCATCTTCAACACCATCATGCTGACGTTGTTCATGTTGGTGTCGCTGTCGGGGATTATCAAATTCGTCGATCAGCTGCGTAAAACCGGGCAGGGCGCATACACCGCGCTGGATGCGGGTTATTACACGTTGCTCAGTGTGCCGAAAGATATCGAAATCTTCTTCCCAATGGCGGCATTGTTGGGCGCGTTGCTCGGTTTGGGCACGCTGGCGCAACGCAGTGAATTGGTGGTGATGCAAGCCTCGGGTTTCACCCGCATGCAGGTGGCGTTTGCGGTGATGAAAACCGCGATCCCTTTGGTGCTGCTGACCATGGCAGTGGGCGAGTTTGTTGCGCCGCAAGGTGAGCAAATGGCGCGTAACTACCGTGCGCAGCAGCTGTACGGCGGATCGCTGGTCTCGACGCAAAACGGTTTGTGGGCGAAGGACGGCAACAGCTTCATATACATCGAACGTATCAAAGGCGACAACGAAATTGATGGCGTTAGCATCTACAACTTCAACGATCAGCGTCGTTTGATGAGCGTGCGTTACGCCGCGACAGCTACGTGGAATGCGGATAAGAAGTCGTGGGCGCTGTCGCAGGTTGATGAGTCTGACCTGCAAGACGCGAAGCAAATTACCGGTTCTCAGAGCCTGAGCGGAGAATGGAAAACCAATCTCACGCCAGACAAGCTCGGCGTAGTGGCGCTGGACCCGGATGCGTTGTCGATCAGCGGTCTGTATAACTACAGCAAATATCTCAAGCAGAGCGGCCAGGTTTCCGGGCGTTATCAACTGAATATGTGGAGCAAAATCTTCCAGCCGCTGTCGGTGGCGGTGATGATGCTGATGGCGCTGTCGTTTATCTTTGGTCCGCTGCGTAGCGTATCAATGGGCGTGCGCGTGGTGACGGGGATTAGCTTTGGCTTCTTGTTCTACGTGCTGGATCAGATCTTTGGTCCGTTGAGTTTGGTTTACGGCATTCCGCCGGTGCTGGGCGCGATTCTGCCAAGTGGCGCGTTCTTCGCTATCAGTTTGTTCTTGCTGCTGAAACGCCGTTAATCTCTGATGGTCACTATAAATGGCGACCCTACGAAACTCTTCAAAATCAATGTAAGGTCGCCATTCATGGCGACCTTTTCAATTGCCGCACTGCATCATTCAATCTTCGACTGTTACCAACGCAATACCCGCCTGTTGCCAGGCTTCGGCGTCGTCCGGTAACGCATCCATCACCAACATATCCACCTGATCGCTACGTGCGAATTGTGCCAGCGAGGTATTGCCTAACTTGCTGCTGTCGCAAACCACAATCACTTGGCTGGCGTGTTCGATAATCGTGCGTTTACTCTCCGCCAGCATGATGTCAGCGACGCAGGCGCCTTGCTTGAGCGAAATGCCGTTGACCGCCATAAAGGCTTTATCGACATTGAGATGATCCATCATTTGCCCGCCCGCAGCGGGAATCACGCAGTGATAGCCCTTTTTCACCATGCCGCCAAGCAGAACCAGCTGGATGCCGCTGGCTTCTTCTAATACGCGCGCAATGGCAAAATCGTTGGTAATCACGGTGAGATTCTTACGTTCACGTAGATGATGCGCGATGTGCAGCGTAGTCGTACCGGTATCCAATACGATAATGTCGCCGTCTTCCACCAACTGCGCGGCACGTTCGCCGACGCGCGCTTTGGCATCAATATTCAGGCTTTGGCGTAGCTCAGAACCGATCTCAAAGCTGGCGCGGGTACGCAAAATCGCGCCGCCGTGAGTGCGCCTAAGCTGGCCGGATTCCTCCATCAAACGCAGATCGGTACGAATGGTGGCCCCCGAAACATTGAAGTGCTCACTCATTTCGCCAACCGAGATTTTGCGTTTCTCTTTCAGGATGGCGAGGATTTTTTCTTGTCTTTCCTCTAGATACATATCGGCCTCGAACGGGGGGAAACTGCCACACTCTAGCGCAGCTTCCGGGCGGCGTGAACTCCGCCCGGATAATTCACTTAGCGGGGAAGGGGTTGCAGAAACTCGACACGCTCGCCATCGGGACCGGCAATCATAAAGTAGCGGCTACCCGCAGGATGATCGCACGGGCCTTCAACCAGCGGATAACCCAGCGCTTTAACCCAACTTTCGCAGGCAACCAGATCGTCCACTTGCCACGCCAGATGATCAATGCCGCTGTCTTCAGCGAGGCGCGCGTCGGTTTGCCACGGCAGTTGATACAGCTCCAGTACCACGCCTTGCTGCTGTAAAAACTGCACCAGAATGGTTCCGCGTGGTTCTTCAATCTCCAGATGACGCTGCGGCTCAAATCCTAATGACTGATAAAAGTCGCGTGACGCGGCGATGTTTTGCGTGCGTAAGCCGATGTGCGCTAACGATTTAATCATCATTACACTCCTTTGCGCTGGCACCAGAAGCCGAAGAAGGCGACATAGATAAAGCACACCAGCGGGATAACAAAGGCGAATTGCATATCGCCGCCGTTCATATCCGACATAATGCCCATCACCAACGGAATTACCGCGCCGCCGATAATCGACATCACCACGATAGAACCCGCCAACTGGGTTTCAGCGCCCATACCTTTGATGGTTAAACCAAAGTTGGTTGGCCAGCACAGCGCCATGCAGAAGTTCACTGCCATAATCGCCACTACCGCCGCCATGCTTTTCTCGCTCACCGCAAACAACAGCAGCGCGACACAGATGGAGCAGAAGATGCCGAGCAGCAGCGCAGGGCTATAGCGTTTCATCAGCGCGGTGGTCACCACTTTACCGGCTGAATAGCACAGCAGCGTGGCGATCAACCACCATGTGGCGGAGTGCTCGCTGGTGCCGTGTTCAATCAGCTGCACAAAGCGAATAGTGAAGCTCCACAAACCGACTTGTGCGCCAACGTAGAGGAACTGCGACAGCACGCCCATGCGGAAACGCGGAATCGCCCACAGTTTTTTCAGTGATTGGCCCAATGGCACTTTTGGCGCGTCGTCTTTGGCCGCCGGTTTACAGGCCGGGAATTTCACCGCGACAAACACCAGCGCCAGCACCACCAGAATCGAACCGATAATCAGGTATGGCGTCACCACTTGCGACACCATTTGCTGACGAATGCCATCCGCCACTTCCACTGGCAACGCCGCCAGTTGGTCATGCGTCAAATCGTCTTTGTTGAAGATCAGTTGCTGACCAATCACCACGCCCATGATCACGCCGACTGAGTTGAAAATCTGCGAGAAGTTGATGCGTTGGGTTGAGGTTTCCGCGGTGCCGAGCAGGCTCGAATAGGTGTTCGCCGAGGTTTCGAGGAACGACAATCCGCTGGCGATCACGCCCAGGCAGCCGAGGAACGCCGCGTAAGTCATTACGTGCGCGGCCGGGATAAACAGGAAGCAGCCCGCTGCGTATAAACACAGGCCAATGATAATCGCCACTTTGTACGAGTAACGCTTAATCACCGCAGCAGCGGGCAGGGCGACGAGGAAGTAGCCGAGGAAGAAGATCGACTGCACCAGCGCGGTTTGCGTATCGCTGAGGTTAAAGCCCTTTTTGAACTGGGCGATCAAGATGTCATTCAGGTTGCCGGCCATGCCCCACAAGGCAAACAGGCAGCATACCATCAACAGTTGCAGCCACGGTGTGGCGGGTAAATAAGCACTGCGATCCAGCGTTTCGCCGTGTGCGCCGGCGACTTCATCCTGCTTTTTAATGGTTATTTCGCTCATAATCCCTGCTCCTCAAAACAGGCGGATGCTGCATCGAGACGATCCCAAAGCGGCTGTGCCTGTAGGTAAAGTTGGTCGAAGATGTCGAACTGACGTTGATAGGCATCGTGCAGACGCGCATCGGGTTGGATTTCGCCGGCAATCTGCACCATGCGCTTTACGCCCTGGCCGAGATCGCTGAAGTGGCCGATGCCGGTCGCGGCGAGAATGGCGCTACCCAGCGTGCCGTTTTCCTGATTGGCGGTTTGCAGCATCGGTCGGTTATAAACCGAGGCTTTGATGCTCAGCCACAGTTCACTGCGCGAGCCGCCGCCTGAAGCGATGATGGTGTCCGGCATGGTGCAACACTCGCTGAGCTGACGCAGATTGCGCCATGAGGCGAACGCCACACCTTCCAGCACCGCGCGATACAGATGCCCGGCTTCGTGACGGCGCTGCAAGCCAAACAGTTGACCGCGCGAGTTGCATTTCTCTGCTAAACGCTCGCCGGTGAGATAAGGCAAGAACAGTAAACCTTCAGCGCCCGGTTTCTTCTCGGCGGCGAGGCGCAACATTTCGGGATGAGAATGTTGCCCGCCACCAAAGGCTTCGCGTGCCCAGCGCATCGCATCGCCACCGGCATCGAGCAAAGTGAATCCGCCCCACGCGTCATTGCTCAGATGCAGATTGTTGACCTGGGTGTGCAGCAACGGCGCATCACTCACCACGGTAATTAAGGTCGAGGTGCCAGTGCTGTCGGACGCCTGGCCTGGCTTGTACACGCCTGAACCCAGCAGGCTGGCGGCCATATCGGCGGTGCCTGCAACCACTGGAATGCCCACTTGCAAGCCGGTTGCACGCGCCGCTTGCGGGCTGATGCTGCCAATCACGTCGCTGGCGGCATGAATCGCTGGTAAAAGATCGGCGCGCAGTTGGAAGCGATCAAGTGCGGCGCTGGACCATTGGCGCGTGGCGCTGTCCATCAGGTAATAGCAGGAGGCTTCGCTGTAATCGGTGGCGCGCACGCCGGTGAGTTGAAAGTTGATAAAATCTTTTGGCATCAACACGCTAGCAACACGTGCCCAGACGTCAGGATGATGCTCACGAATCCATTGCAGCTTGAACGCGGGCCACGCTGGCGTGGGTGGATTATTGAGATGCTCAAGCCAGAACAGCGCATCTTCCTGTTCGCGGAAGGCGGCAACCTGCGACCAGGCGCGTTTGTCGTTCCACAGCAGGGCGCGGTCTTCGACCAGGTGACCTGCGCTGTCCAGCAGCACCGTGCCGTGCATCTGTCCACAGGCCGCAACGGCGGCAACTTGTGTCATCTCAGCGGCAAAGCGCATGGTTAATTCCCGGATGCCGTCGCAAACAGAGTTCCACCACAGCGACGGGGCTTGTTCGACCCAGCCAGGCTGCGGGCTCGTCTGTGAATATTCACGTTGGGCAAAACCGACGATATCGCCGTCGGTAGTGACAAGAGCAGCACGCGTGCTGCCCGTGCCAATGTCGAGGGTAAGAAGGTATTTTTTCATTATTCACTCCATATCACGCCGGAGAGTTGCAGCGTTTTTTACTTAGTTCTGCGCCAGTTCCGGGAACAGCGACGGATCTTGTTCCAGCTGCGCCAGCACTTTTTCCGTGGCGCTGGCGCTCATGCCAAAGCGGCGCACGCCCAGACGATACAAGGTGCGGATGGTGTCGAGATCGCGGATGCCGCCCGATCCTTTAATGCGCAAGCGGCCTTTAAGTTGATCGGTGATGATCGCCACTTTCTCTTCGGTCGCGCCGGTCGGTGCCCAGCCGGTGGAGGTTTTGATCCACTTCATGCCTGCTTCGACGGCGATGTCGCATACGCGGCGGATCTGCTCTTCATTGAGGTAATGGGTTTCGAGGATCACTTTGGCTTCGATGGGCGCCGCCGCTTCCACTACGCGTTGCAAATCCTGCTTCACTTCATCAAAACGGCCGGATAACACTTTGCCGATGTTCACGACCATGTCGACTTCACGCGCGCCGTCGCAAATCAGCTGACGCACTTCCTGCACTTTGGTGTCGGTGGCGTGACCACCGCTTGGGAAGCCAACCGGGCCACCAATCATGATCTCACCGCGACCTTGTTCTGGCAGCAGCGTGCTGAGGAAGCGCGTCCAGCACGGCAAAACGTGGATGGCGATGATGTTGTAGCGGATCGCCAGTTCAGCGCATTGACGGATGTCAGCTTCGGTGTTGGTAGCCTGCACGGCGCTGAGATCGATCATGCGCGCCATTTGTTGGGTGATGCGATTCATTTTCTCTTCCTTTCAATTTAAATGACAAAATGACAGTAAATGAAAGTTAAAGTGAAAGTAATCGCGAGTGGTGGATTTTGTGATCTGTGAAGTGAAAATAGATGAAAGTAAGTGAGGGCATTTGCATCATAAGGTCACCATAAATGGCGACCCTACAACGAATGTGCGCCCCTGTAGGGTCGCCATTTATGGTGACCTGGCTAGTGCAACTGCTGAATCAACCCTGGCAATTGTGAAAGCAAATACAAAATCAGCCCAATTGTCCCGCCGACCAAGGTGCCGTTGATGCGGATAAACTGCAAATCGCGGCCAATATTCAATTCGATCTGTTGCGACATATCGCGCGCATCCCAGCTCTTCACCGTATCGCTAATATGACGCGTCAGGAACGCTGCAAACTCCGGCGCCACGCTGCGTGCGGCATCTTCCAGATGCTGATTCATTGAGGCACGCAGCGCTTCATCGGCGGCCAGCGTTTCACCCAACCACAATGCCGCCAACCGCACGCGCTCCTGCACGCGTGAATCTTCGCTGTTCAAATCCTCTTTCAACCAACTGCGCATGTCTTGCCACAGTTCGCCAATATAGCGATTGAACGACTCATCTTCTTTAAGCCAGTTCTTGATGACTTCGGCACGTTCGGCCATTTCGGGATCGCTTTTCAGACGATCAATCAGCCGTTGCACCGCGCGATCAAAGCCCAAACGCAGCTCATGTCCCTGATCCAGCGCCACCTGATCGAGAATCGAATCCACCGCGTTTGCCACTAAATCGGCGCTGTGCTCGCCCAACCATTCGGTCGGCAGCATTTTGGCTTTGATCGGATGTTCACGCTTCAGCCAGCGCACAATCTGCGTGGCGATAAACTCGCGCGTGCCGGGTTTGTGCAGCAGACGCAGCAACTGTTGCACCGCCGCATCCAGCAACTCCTGATGACGATTGTTTTTGGTTAAGCTGTCCAACAACAGCGCGCTGGATTGGGTGAGATCGACTTTATCCAGCGCGCGATGCACCGCGCGGCGCAGGAAACGCTGGATGCGCTGATCGTCGGTGAGATCGAGAAAACCGCGCATCACCTGCAACAAATGGCGGCCAATGCGATCGGCGTTGCCCGGCGTGTTCAGCCACTGCGCCAGCATTTGCGACGGATCGTGGCGGCGAATCAGCGCCAGCAGCGAATCGGTATCGAGGAATTTCTCCTGCACGAAGCGGCCCAAATTCTCGCCGATGCGATCTTTATTGCGCGGGATAATGGCGGTGTGACGCGAGATAAACGGCACCGGCACGCGGCGAAACAGCGCCACCACCGCGAACCAATCAGCGAGCGCGCCGACCATCGCCGCTTCGGCAATAGCCTTAACGCCGAGCACCCAGAAGTTGGGTGGAAGAAACAGAGTGATGACAAAAATCGCTGCCGCAATCAGCAGCAGCGACAGCGCTAAACGCTTACTGCGTTTGAGTTGTTGATATTTATCCATAACTCCCTAGCTATCCGTGGGGATTAACGACGACGACCGCCTAACAAACTGCCTAAAACACCGCGAATAATTTGATTAGTCACCTGACGTGCCGCGCTTTTTGCCACGCTCTGCACCACGCCATCGCGCTTGCCGCCGCGTGGGCCGGTGGTGCCAAACAGAATATCCTTCAGCCCGCCAAGAATGCCGTCATCGACTTCGACATTGTTGCCTTTGGCTTCCGGTGCGTTGGCTTGCTGCGTGGTGGCCTGCACGCCTTTTTGCAGCATTTCAAACGCCGATTCGCGATCCACTTCGGTGTCGTATTTACCGTACAGCGGCGAGTTGTTGATCAGGCCATTGCGCTCATCTTGCGTCACCGGTCCCATGCGTGAGCCGGGCGCAATCACCATCGCCCGTTGCACCATCGAAGGACTGCCTTTTTCATCAAGGAATGAGATTAATGCTTCGCCAGTTCCCAGCGCCTGAATCGCCTCGACGGTATCAAACGCCGGGTTGGCGCGCATGGTTTCCGCTGCGCTTTTCACCGCTTTCTGATCTTTCGGCGTGAATGCGCGCAGCGCATGTTGCACGCGATTACCGAGCTGGCCGAGCACGTTTTCAGGAATATCGGACGGATTCTGCGTAACAAAGTAGACGCCGACGCCTTTGGAGCGAATCAGGCGAATCACCTGTTCCACCTTTTCCAGCAACACCGGCGGCGCATCGGTAAACAGCAGATGCGCTTCATCGAAGAAGAACACCATCTTCGGCTTATCCAGATCGCCAGCTTCCGGTAAGTGTTCATACAGCTCAGCCAGCAGCCACAGCAGGCTGGTGGCGTAGAGTTTCGGCATTTGGTAGAGCTTTTCCGCCGACAGGATATTAATGAAACCTTTGCCATTGCTGTCGCAGCGCATCCAATCGCGAATATCCAGCATCGGTTCGCCAAAGAAGTGCTCGGCCCCTTGCTGTTCCAGCGCCAGTAAACCGCGTTGAATGGCACCGACCGACGCGCTGTTGATATTGCCGTACTGCGTCTGGAAGCCTTTAGCGTTGTCGCCGATGTATTGCGTCATGGCGCGCAGATCTTTGAAATCCAGCAGCAACAAACCTTGGTCATCGGCGATGCGGAAGATGATTTGCAGCACGCCGGATTGCACTTCATTGAGGTTGAGCAGGCGCGCCAGCAGCAGCGGGCCGAGATCGGAAACCGTGGCGCGCACCGGATGGCCTTGCTGAGCAAAAATATCCCACACCATCACCGGATTTTTTTGCGCCTGCCAATCGGTGACGCCGATTTTAGCCAGCCGCGCCAACAGCTTTTCTGAGCCTTCGCCAGCAGCGGAAACGCCAGTGAGATCGCCTTTCACATCCGCCATAAACACCGGCACGCCGATATCCGAGAAGGATTCTGCCAACTTTTGTAGCGTCACGGTTTTACCGGTGCCGGTCGCGCCGGTGATCAAACCGTGGCGGTTGGCCATGTTGGAGAGCAGATGCAATTGAACGTCAGGCGTTTGGGCAATCAGTAACGGGGTGCTCATGATTTTTCACTCTCCGGCAATAGGTTATGCCAGAAAGGATAGCAAGCGACGCGCGAGGTGGGATGAAGATTGTGCCGAAAAGGGTGTGGTGGCGCGAATCTCACATTTATCGCTCGGACAGCCCCTTCTCCCACTTGTGGGAGAAGGTTAGGATGCGGGACAACCCGCACCCTCTAAAAACCGCACAATCTAAATCACTTCTGCACCGTATCAAAAAACAGCAAACTCACACCAATCCCTTGCTGCACATGATTGACGTTATTGCGCACCGCAACCTGCTGCGCGCCTTGCAGCGTCACCACAAACGGCGAATTCTGCTGCACCGTCTTTTGCAACTCGGTATACAGCGCGCGACGTTTCACGGCATCGCTTTCACCGGCGGCGGCACGGGTTTTGGCGCTTAATTCAGGAATATCCCAGCCGACGCGCCACGCCAGGGTTTTCGATCCGCCCGGCACGTTATAGGCAAAGGCGCTGGCGTTGGTATTGGGATCGACATAATCCGCGCCCCAATAAATGAAGATCGACTGGAAATCGCGGCCGCGCATTTTGCTCCACAACTCCGATTCCGCGACCGGTTGCAACGCGATCTGCACATCCGCCTTGGCGAAACTGGCTTGCAGCGCCTGCGCCACATCAATGTATGGCGGCTGATTAATCACCGTCAGCGCGAATTTGGTGCCCGGTTTAATGCCGCCTTGCGCGAGGATTTGTTTGGCTTTGGCCACATCATAGTGGAACGGTTGATCGTCCAGCGCACCGTCAAAACCTTGCGGCAGGAAGCTTTGATGAATGCGGTATTGGCCTTTCAGCAAATCGTGCGACACGGTTTGGTAATCCACCAACCAGCGCGCCGCTTGCCATAACGCGGGATTGCCCAACGCCGGTTGCGCTTTATCTTTGGTATTGAAGCCAAGGTAATACACCAGGCTGGACGGGAAGGCTTCGATGCGCAGATTTTTGTCGCTCTTCAATGCATCAATCTGGTCCGGGCCAAGCTGATACGCCACATCGACATCGCCTTGCTGAATCAGCAAACGACGCGCGCCGGCATCCGCTACGCCCTTTAGCAGAATGCGCTGAAGTTTGGGCTGCGTATTGGCCTGTTTATTGGCGCTCAACACCAGCGCCTGCTGCGGCACATATTGCTGAATGACGAACGCGCCGCTACCGGCTGAGTTTGTATGCAGCCAGCCGTTGCCCAGATCGTTATTCGCGACATGCTGCTGTACGGTTTTGCTATCCACCACCGAGGCCACTGGCGCAGTCAGCAAACGCAGCGCCAGATTCTGTCCAATCTGCGCCGGCCATTGAATCTCCAGTTGATGGTCGTTCAGCACCTTGAATTGGCTGGCAATGTTCTCTTTGGTCCAGCCAAATTCGGCGAGGATGAAAGAGGGCGCTTTGTTGAGCTGCACCGCACGGGTGAGCGAGAAAATCACATCCTGCGCGGTAACCGGATTGCCGCTGGCGAAGTGCGCGTTGGGCTGGAGAGTGAAGACTAAACTGTGCGGTGTGCTGCCCGGTTGCCACGACGTGGCGAGCAGCGGCGCCAGTTTCTGCGGCGAATTGCGATCCGCTTCTACCAACGTCTGATAGATATTGCGCTGTACGCTGTTGCTGACGGTTTCAAAACTCTCGGCAGGATCGAAGCTGATAATGCCATCCAGCGGCACGGCGACGACTAAAGTATCTTTCGGCGTCGCCGCGTGCACCACGAAACTGCTGCTCCACAAGGCGGCTAACAAAATGAGTAAACGCATTATTTTTATCCTGAATGATTGATATCCAGACTTTATCGCTGCTGATACTCAGGAAAAAATGCCGCTTTGTTCTGAGCTATGCCGGAAATAACAATTGATTACATTCGGGTATTATTGGCTTAATTTTGTGCGCTACTTGTCATTTCCCGGAAATAGATCGTTCATGGCGTAGTCAATTAAGTAAATAAGATGTTATAAATGAGAACGGTTCTCTGGTATGGAAGTGTGATTTTTTTTCATTGATTCATTTCGGCGATTATTACCTCACGCGATAATCCCTGGTCAATTGCCCACTTATTAATGGCAAAATCCCAACATTTGTACGGTTAAATCGGCAAATCCCGCATCGAAAGCCTTTCACCAAGCCTTAACCTAAATTCAACATGATGATTGATTTTCATCAAAACACATCCTTAATTGAATTTTTACATTCAGAAATATCTGTATCCCTAATATTGCCAGGTTCTTTACCGATGAATAAAGCCATTAACAAAAATAATTATCTTTCTTAGCAAGTGAGAGCTGTCACGCCATGCTTCTAAATAAACCGACCACCAGACGTAAGTTTTTGCTGGGTTCGCTGTTGGCTTTGCCATTAAGTGACCTGGTATTTAAGGGATTAACTGCGGCGCAAGCAGCAGAAATGGCAGCACCGGAACTCGCCGACTATAAACCGATCTTTTTCAGCGCTGATGAGTGGCAATTCATTCTCGCCGCGGCGGATCGTTTAATTCCAGCGGGCGGCAAGGGTAAAGCGCCGGGTGCACTGGAAACCAACGTGCCGATCTTTATTGATCAGCAACTGCACAGCCCGGAATTTGGTGGGGAAATCTACATGCAAGGTCCGTTCGACGTGCATGCGCCAGCCACCATGGGCTATCAAATTCCGTTCACGCCACAAGAGATCTATCACACCGGCATCAAACTGGTGGATCAGTGGACGCAAGCAACCTACCAGAAGCCGTTCCATGAACTGTCGCTGGAAGAGAAAGATGCGATCCTGACCAAAGTGAACAAAAACGACGGTATCGACTTCGCCGCACTGGGCGAACCGAACCTGAAAGCCTCGCAGTTCTTTAGCCAACTGCTCTCGGATACCAAACACGGTTACCTCGCCGATCCAATGTACGGCGGCAACAAAGGCATGAAAGCCTGGATCGCCATCGGCTTCCCGGGTGCACGCGCCAGTTTCACCGAATGGGTGAAGCAGCATAACGTGCCGTACCCGCTGGGACCGGTCAGCCTCTTGGGTGAACGCGCGTAAGCACACCCCCGTTTTTGGTTTATGAGACAGGATTAACATGGCACAGATTACCAAGAAAGAAGTCGACGTCGTCGTATGCGGCCTCGGCTGGGCAGGCTCGCTGATGAGCATTGAGCTGGCGATGGCCGGGCTGGAAGTGCGCGCGTTAGAGCGCGGCGGCGAGCGCGACTATCCCGACTTCGCTTATCCGAAACCGGCCGATGAATACGCCTATAACGTGCGTAACAAAGTGTTCGCGACACCGAAAGAAGTGGCGGTCACCGTGCGTTACAACAGCAACCAAACCGCGTTGCCAACCCGTAAGTGGGGCGCATTTGCGCCAGGCACCGGCGTCGGCGGCGCAGGCATGCACTGGACGGCGGTACTGATTCGTCCAACGCCAACCGACATCAAGCTGAAAACGTACGTCGATGAAGCTTATAAGCCGGGCATCTTGCAGGAAGATATGCGCGTGATGGACTTCCCGTTCACCTGGGAAGAGATCGAGCCGTATTACTACAAGTTCGAGCTGATCTGCGGTCAATCCGGTAACACCGGCAACCTGCGCGGTCAGATTCTGCCAGGCGGCGACCCGTTTGAAGGCCCGCGTTCTGAACCTTATCCGTTGCCAGCGCTGGAAGATACGCTGAACAACGTGATGTTCAAAGAAGCCGCCACCAAACTCGGTTATCACCCGTTCCCGAACCCATCTGCGTGCGTATCCCGTGCGTGGAAAAACCCGTACGGCAACCAGATCGCCCCGTGCAACTACTGCGGCTACTGCTCAAAATATCCATGCCTGAACTACTCGAAAGCCTCGCCGCAAACGGCGGTGATGGATTCACTGAAGCGCATGCCGAACTTCTCTTACGAAGTGCACGCCGAAGTGGTGAAAGTGGTACTGCACGATGATCAGAAAACCGCCAAAGGCGTAATTTACTTCGACGTTGACGGTAACGAAGTGTTCCAGCCAGCGAAAATCGTGGTGCTGTCCAGCTTCCAGCTGTACAACGTGCGCCTGATGTTGCTGTCTGGCATCGGCAAGCCGTACAACCCGATCACCGAAGAAGGTGTGGTAGGACGTAACTATGCGTTCCTGTCGAACGGCGGCGCTACCTTGTTCTTCAAAGATAAAAACTTTAACTCTTACGCCACCGCAGGCGCCACCGGCCAGATGTTCAACGACATCTCACCCGGCAACTTCGACGGTCCAGGTCTGGGCTTCCTTGGCGGCGCGAAAATCCACAGTTCGCAAGCCACCGGTACGCCAATCGCCACTTCACTGCCGAAAGGCACGCCAAGCTGGGGCATGGGCTACAAAGAGGGTCTGGAGCAGTGGTACAACCACTCGATGAAGATCAGCATCACCACCACGTGCCAGTCGTACCGCGATATCTATCTGGATCTCGATCCACACTACACCGACCATCGCGGTCTGCCGCTGCTGCGTATGACCTTCAACTGGAAAGAGAACGAACTCAAGCTGCAACAGCACTTGAAAGGCATCGTCGGCAACATCGCGAAAGAGTTGAACCCAGACAGCATGAGCATGAGCTTCCTGCCGATGGGCGCGGATTTCGACCTCACCAAATACGTATCGACGCACAACGTCGGCGGCGCGGTGATGGGCGATAACCCGAAAACCTCTGCACTGAACAAGTACCTGCAGAGCTGGGATGTTCATAACGTGTTTGTGCCAGGCGGCAACGCCTTCCCGCAAAACTTCCAGGCGAACCCGACCGATACCATCGGCGCGATCACCTTGATGGCGGCACAAGCAATCAAAGAACATTATCTGAAAAATCCCGGTCCACTGGTACAGGCATAAGCGCATGAAATTAAAATCATTGTTAATCGCCAACGCCGTGCTGCTGGGCAGCTTTGCTCTCCAGGCGCACGCGGAAGATGAAGCTCAATTGATCAAGCAGGGTGAATACCTGTCGCGTCTTGGCGACTGTATGGCGTGCCATACCGTTTCCGGCAAAGGGGATTACGCGGGCGGCCTGGCGATTGAGTCGAATCTCGGCACCATTTACTCCACCAACATCACGCCGGATAAAGAGCACGGCATCGGCAATTACAGCGAGCAGCAGTTCTCCGATGCGGTACGCAAAGGCGTGCTGCCGGACGGTTCGCGCCTGTATCCAGCGATGCCCTATCCGGATTACGCCAAAATCAGCGATGCCGATATCCATGCGCTGTACGTTTACTTCATGAAAGGTGTGAAGCCGAGCAGCGAGCAGCCGCCGAAAACCGATCTCAGCTTCCCGTTCAGCCAGCGCTGGGGCATGCGTTTCTGGAACTGGGCGTTCACCTCTGATAAGCCATTCCAGCCGATTGGTGGCGCATCGGAAGAGGTGAATCGCGGTGCCTACATCGTCGAAAGCCTTGGCCACTGCGGCAGTTGCCATACGCCACGCGGCCTTGGCATGAACGAAAAAGCGCTGGATAGCGGCGACGATCAGTTCCTGGCCGGTGGCAGCCTGAACAACTGGGATGTGCCGTCGCTGCGTGGCTTGCCGCGCTGGAGCGAGCAGGAGATCGTAGATTACCTGCAAACCGGTCGTAACGATAAAGCCGCCGTTGGCGGTGAGATGAAGTCGGTCATCGAGCACTCCAGCTCGCATATGACCGATGCCGATCTCAAAGCGATTGCGTCGTATCTGAAGTTCATCGGCGGCAATCCGGCGTTGCAGGCGTATGACGTCACCAAGCAACAGGTAACCGAAGCGAAACTGACGGCAGCGAAGAATCTGACCGAAGGTGAGCGTCTCTACATCGACAACTGCGGCGCGTGCCACTTTGTCACTGGTAAAGGCGCGCCTGGCATCTTCCCGGAATTGGATCAGGCGACGATTGTGAATGCCAAAGATCCAAGCGGTTTGATCCACACCATTCTGGCTGGTGCGCAGCAGCCATCAACCGAGAAAGCGCCGTCAACGTTGGCGATGCCACCGTTTGCCTATCGCTTAACGGATGATGAAGTCGCCAAGCTGGCAACCTTCGTGCGTCAGGGTTGGAGCAACAATGCGCCAGCGGTGACCAAAGAGCAGGTTGCCGATGTGCGTAAGACGTTGAAAGCCGAGTAATCGTTAAACAACGCGATAAATCGCGCCGCTACGGATTCGTGCACCTACCGTAGCGGCGCAATTCATTGCGCGTCTTTGAATGGGTATTAATGAAAGGTATGAATCACTTCTAACACGCCGTTAATCACGAACTGCACGCCCATACACACCAGCAAAAAGCCCATCAAACGCGAAATCGCTTCAATCCCGCCTTTGCCGACCAATTTCATGATGGCGCCGGAACTGCGCAGCGAAATCCATAAAATCACCGCCACAGCCAAAAACGTCAGCGTTGGCGCGACTGCGACTACCCAGTTCGGGAAATCGACACCGGCTTTCACCGTTGAGGCTGAACTGATGATCATCGCGATGGTGCCGGGACCCGCGGTGCTTGGCATCGCCAGCGGCACAAAGGCGATATTCACGCTTTCACGCGGACTTTCGCTGGCATCCATTTCGTCCTGCTTATGCTCAGCCTCAACGGAATGTCCGATGGGTTTAGCGGGAAACAGCATGCGGAAACCGATGAATGCCACAATCAATCCGCCCGCCATGCGCAGGCCGGGAATTGAAATGCCGAAGGTGTGCAGCACCGCGTTGCCGGCGTACCACGCCACCATCATGATCAGGAACACGTAGATTGAGGCCTGCATTGCCTGGCGATTACGTTCCTGGAAATTCATATCACCCGCGAGGCCGAGAAACAGCGCCACGGTGGTAAGCGGATTGGCGAGCGGCAAGATCACCACCAATCCCAGCCCGATGGCTTTAAACAGCTCTAACATGCATTGTCCTCAAATTTCCAGGTCACCAAAAATGGCGACCCTACAAAAACGGCACCCCACCGTAAGGTCGCCATTTATGGTGACCCCGGCGGGCGCCGCTCAACAATTAATGCTTTGGCGTTTCCAACGCTTCCAGCAGCTCGGGGAAGAAATCCTCCAGCAGCTCTGGCGTCATCAGTTCGGGGAAATTGATTAAATGCTCGCGAATACGCTCATTCACATCCGGCAGCAGGCGCTGGGCAGCATCGGCGGCGCTGATTTTTTTCTGCTTCATTAAGCGCAACACATCATCGGGCAGATTGTCTTCGTCTTCGACTTCATCCACACCTTCCAGATCGTCGAGTTCATCCAGCAGATCCAT
The DNA here is from genome assembly GCF_059412405.1 of Pantoea sp. CFCC18179. Taxonomy (NCBI): domain Bacteria; kingdom Pseudomonadati; phylum Pseudomonadota; class Gammaproteobacteria; order Enterobacterales; family Erwiniaceae; genus Pantoea; species Pantoea sp. CFCC18179. The sequence continues at coordinate 349,220 of NZ_JBNBPM010000004.1, forward strand.
CAGCGCTTCAATCTGTGGCGTGCGTGATTGGTATTCAGAAGGACTTTCGTTTTCCAGATAACGCAGCAGCGCGCGCACCGGCGAACCGTCCGGCTCGGCAGGCGGTTCGTTGGCAAACCAGGTCAGGAGATCGTGCTGCGTCACCTGATGGACGTGATAACCGTTATCCACTAACTCGTCGGCGAGGATATCGGCGGTATCGTGCTCAATCAGGCAAATGTGGGTGCGATTAGGCGTGAACTGCTCCAGCCACTGATAAATCTCTTCAATTACGCTGTCATCGTAAATGAAGGTTTGGCTGAGATAGCTATCATCTTGCTGGTGAACGCAGATATGAATCTGGTCGGGATCGAAGTAAATCGCAATGTTGATGCCTTTCATGTGCGCTGTCCTGTGTGGTGCAAAATCTCACTATAGCCTCAGGCAGCGCAGATGAACATGGTGCCGCCAGCAGCATCGGCTACTGGCGGTAAAAATTAACGCAAATCAGCACGATCCAGACCGTAAGCGCTGTCCAACGCGCCCGGATTCATCTGCGACAGCACCATCAGGCGGTTCCACGTATTAATCACGGCGATGCAGAACGTCAGTTCGCTGGTCTCGACCTCGGAAAAGTGCTCACGTACCTCGTTGTACAACACGTCATCAATGCCGTGATCGCCCAGACGCGTCAGGGCTTCGGTCAACGCCAGCGCCGCTTTCTCTTTGGCGGTAAACAGTGGCGATTCGCGCCAGATCGCCACGTGATGTAAACGCAGTTCGCGCTCGCCGTGAATTTTGGCCTCTTTGACGTGCATATCCACGCAGAACGCGCACTGGTTCAGCTGTGAAGCACGCAGATCCACCAGATGTTTGATGGTGGCATCGAGTGAACATTTCCCCAGCGCCGCCGTGGCGTCGCCGATGGTTTTTACCAGCGTAGGAATGTTTTTAAAATGGTTAACACGTGCGGTCATGATGTTGTCCTCGTTCAGAATAATTGGTCGATGATTTGTAAAGCGTTTGGGAGAGCAGAGGCGCGGCTGACGGGATCGTGTGTGCCATCAACGCGGATAAATTCCACATCGGTGATGCCGATGTATTCCAGCGCCACGCGGATGTAAGGCGTGAATTGGTCATCCTGCACAAATGGGCCGTGAGCAAATACGCTGCCGCTGGCCACCACGCTGTAGACTTTTTTGCCGTTCACCAGGCCGACTTTGCAGCCATCCGGCGTGAAGGCGAAGGTGCGTCCGGCGCGGGTGATGTGGTCGAACCAAGCTTTCAACACCGAAGGCAAACCGAGGTTCCACATCGGCGATGAGATAACCAGCGTGTCGCAGGCAAACAGCTGATCCACCAGTTGTTCTGAGGTCTGAATGGCGGCACGTTGCGCATCAGTGCGCTCCTCTGGACGGGTGAAAAACGCGCCAATGGTGAAGGCATCAAGATGTGGCAGCGGATGTTGCGCCAGATCCAGCACCGTCTCCTCAAGATCGGCATGCTGAGCACGCAGTTTTTCTACTAAACGCGCCGACGCGATGCGCGACGCCGAACCGGCTAAATCCGGGCTGACTTGAATGTGCAGCAGTTTCATTACTCTCTACCCTCAAACCGCATTGAATCATGAATGCGTGCATCTTAAACTTCTATGTCTGAGTGAAAAGGGCCAAAAACCGTGAAAATAGATAGGACATAGCGTGGGATACAAAGAGATTTATGCGCTGTATCGCGAGCACATTGTTACTGGCCGCTTGAAGCCGGGCGATCGCGTGCCCGCGATTCGTGCGTTGGCGAGTGAGTTGCAGGTGGCGCGTAAAACGGTGGAAACGGCCTATGAAATCCTGATCGGTGAAGGTTATTTCGTCAGCCAGGGTGCGAAGGGCACGCGGGTCAATCCCGATTTGGTATTGGCGTCGGCCGCTGAACCCGAAATGACAATCGCGCCAACTTCCAGCGATCACAGCTTGCGTGAAACCAAAGGCGAACTGCGGTTGGGGGTTCCTGCGCTGGATGAGTTCCCGCATAAAAAATGGCTGCTGATCTCAGCAAAAGCAGCGCGCACTTTACGTCCCGATGAAATGGTATTGCCGCCGATCATGGGGCATCAACCGCTGCGCGAGGCCATCGCCAGCTATCTCAATATTTCGCGAGGACTGAACTGCCAGCCGGAACAGATCTTTATCACCAGCGGCTACCGCGCCAATCTGCGGCTGATTCTGGCGGTGCTAGCGCAGCCCAGCGACAAGGTGATGTTTGAAGATCCCGGCTACTTCTTTGGACAAAAACTGCTGAAGCGTATCGCACCCAATCTGCATTATGTGCCGGTCGATCGTCAGGGAATGGATGTCGATTACCTGCTGCGCTATCACCCTGATGCGCGCTTTGCGGTGGTTACGCCAACCCATCACAGCCCGCTAGCGGTGACCTTATCGCTGCCGCGCAAACATCAACTGCTGGAGTGGGCGCAGCAAAATAACAGCTGGATTATTGAGGATGATTACGATGGCGAGTTTCACTACACGCGCAAGGTGATTCCGGCGCTGAAAAGCCTCGATGTGCATGACAGAGTGATTTACACCGGCACTTTCAGCAAAACCATGATGCCAGCGATGCGCGTGGGCTATTTGGTGATGCCAAAAGAGACCATTGCGCGCTTTAGCGAACTCGGCGAGATCCTTGAAACCGGCATATCGCTGCTGCCGCAAAAAATTCTGGCGCAGTTCCTCAGCGAAGGGCACTTCTATCGGCACATCAAAAAGATGCGCATCCTCTATCAGCAACGCCGCCGCATGATGCTTGAAGCATTACAAGTGTGTTTCCCGGACGTATTCGAATTTGAGCTTACCGATGGCGGCATGCATATCGTGGCTTTTTTGCAGCGTGGCACGCAGGACAAAGAGTTGGCGGAGATTTGGCAACGACATCAGTTGCGGGTATTGCCACTTTCCGGCTGGTATATGCAGACGCAAAAACGTTATGGCTTAGTGATTGGCTACACCAATATTCGCTCGGTGGAGCAAGCCAGTGCACTACTTCAACGCACGGAGGCAGAGACGCGAGCATTGCTGCTTTAAAAAAGAAAAGGCGCGAGGGACAGCTCGCGCCTTGATACCGGCGCGTCCTTACATGCCGATATATTTTTTGCCCTGTTTCAGGACCACATCACAGGCTTTGGTTTTCAGCTTCTCACCCATTGGCGAGCTGCTCAGGCTTTGCAGATTCAGCTGCTGGCCGTTGCCGGTATTCAGCAAACCGGCCAAACCTTGCTGGTAATCGGTTTTCTGCGCTTGCGCGGTTGGACTGCTTAGACCGAGCTTGCTCAGCACCTGGTCTTTCACCGAACTCACGTTGTTATCCACCACGTTGTGCTGCACACAGTAGGACATCACGCCTGCGGCGTTGGTCATGCTATTCGAACTCACCGCTTTATCGCCGCCATTCAGCAAGCCCGTCAGTGATGACAGTGACAATCCGCCATTCTGCGTATTGGTGGTGTTTGTAGTGCTGTTGTTTTGCTGTGACAGCTGGGAGGCCGCGCTGCTCAGCTGATCCTGCCAGCTTGCCGCCGCTGCGCTGCCCGCTACCATGATTGCCGCGATGCCCAATCCCCAAATCTTGCCTTGTAATTTCATCTCAACCTCGTTGTCTTTTATGTTCTGACTGCGTCAGTTTTGGTTAAGAGAGGTTTGAATTAGGAAAGTTCCAGATAAATGGCGGGTTTAGGGAAGATTGGGACTGTTCTGGGTTTTATTGCAGGCTTAAAAATAGCCATATTGACGAATTAACAAGCATTTGCCCGCGGAGTGGCGTTTTTTTCAACGCTTAGCACACATCCTTCACGATTCCTGTTGCGCACTCGGCTCGTAACGGTATAATCCCCAACGTTTTCCGCATCCTCTTCAGTGCCGAAGTGGCGAAATCGGTAGACGCAGTTGATTCAAAATCAACCGTAGAGATACGTGCCGGTTCGAGTCCGGCCTTCGGCACCATCGATTGATGCAAAAAATTAAGTCGCTTACGAGCGGCTTTTTTTTTGCCAATTTTCTGGATCAATCCCGCCATTTCAGTGCACACGGCAGTTAGGAAACAATCTAACGACATCGTGTAACTTACTGTATTTTATATTTTTTTATCTGTATTTTGTTTTCCGCAGGCATTAACATTTGGATGGTCGCCACCTCTCAATTCAGGTAGCACGTTCAAAGGTAATAACGGATAACGAACTGTGGCAAAGTATCAGATTGATTCAATTCAACATTGGCCTGCTTTTGAATATGATGGCATGTCATATTCGCTTACACACTTGAATGCACATGAAATTACATTCAACGGGCAAAAGCACAGTTACACCTTCGTCGTTACCTATGGCCTGCACTGCTTTGCTAAGGCCGATACGCCTTACAACATCCCGCTGTCATACGAAGATGGTCGTGAAAAAATTAATATTTGTATGGAGCGTTATGAAGCATCCAAACAGATTCCACAGATCTTAGCCAGCTTACCCGGAATGCCTCTGTTTCAAACTTCAGCTGAGAAGTTTTTCACATTCAACATGATGAATAGTACAACGGGATTAGTTGAGCCTTACAAAATTTGCATCGCATTTTACAAAGAGAAGCGTTTACTGCGAATGCACATCCTTTCTGCTTTCTTCGCCAGGAGCGGGCCGGGATCGTCAGGGATTCCGGTTGCCAATAAATCGTTGAGTGTGTTCAAAGTAGCTATGGAAGTTGCCAAGAGTCCGCGTAATGGTGGTGGGCCGAAGGAAGCGAATAACAGATTTAAAAAATGATTTTTCAAAGAGGCTTACTCATTCGGCGAGACTTGGGCTTAAAACAGAAAAGGAAATTTTGCGGGGGCTAAAAGTAGCGACCCCCTTGCGGGGGTCTCAGCCGCTTTGCAGCGGGTCAGGACACTTTACCGTCATGGACGAACCTGTAATCAGGAAGTGGGATGCGATTTCGTTGCCAAAATCCCTGTAACCATCCGAGCCAACAATGCTACGCGGTTAATTTAGAGTTTGCAATTAGTGCTTGCAAACGGATTAACGGTTCAAATCTGATCCACATCAATCCACGCGGCATTTCCCCATTAACCAAGACCTCGCCTTTAAGATCCTGTTAAGAACTCTTCGTATAATAGCGCCCAACGATTTCAACCAAGAGTTCATCATGAAAAACACCCTGATTACCCTGTCGATTCTTTTCTCGGCGTTAACCATCACTTCCGTACAAGCGGCAACCGGATGCGAAGCTAAGAAGCAAGATATTCAACAACAGCTGGCGATGGCGCGTGAACATGGCAATGCGGAACGTGTTGCGGGTCTGGAAAAAGCGCTGCGTGAAACCAACGAACACTGCACCGAAAGCAGTTTGCTGAAACAGCGCCAGGAAAAAGTGGCCGAGAAGCAGTTGAAAGTGCAGGAGCGCGAGCAGGATCTAGCCAAGGCGCAAGCAGAAGGTAGCCGTAAAAAGATTGAAAAACAGCAGCGTAAACTGGCTGAAGCGCGTGAAGAGCTAAAAGAAGCGCAGGATGCGTTAGCGCAGTAACACCAGCGATGCAGCAAAGAAAAACCGCGGTCAATGCCGCGGTTTTTGTTATTTGCGTATCCGATATTCCACCGTGACTTGATTACTCAATAGCGTTAGCGGCGGCGATAAATTACCGCGCACCGATGAGTAATATTCAAAGCGCAGCGGTCCGGCAGCGGGGAAACTCACCGGCAGCGCCATTTCACCGCTCAATCCCGATAGCGGCAGGCAGCGATTGCCACCGCACACTTTAATCATAAAACCCATTGGCGTTGGGCCATCTGGCGTGATCTTCCACGATAACTGTTTGGCAATGGCGCTCGCCGGTGGCGGCGATGCTGGCTGCACCGGCTGGCTTTTAACGATCTGCTGGCCGCGCGTCATCATGCCGCCAAAGCTCTGGCTGCTCCATGAACCGTCGCTAGCCAACGCCAGTGGCGAAGCTAAAAAAGCTAACAGCATCCAGCCACGCTTCATGCTTTGCCACCAATCACCCACGTCATGCGCACGTTGCGCTGGGTGTTGATTTCCTGACTGGAAAGCACCGCCATTTGCGGGAAGATGCGGCGCAAATAGCGTGACAGCATCAGGCGCAGCGATGGATTGACCAGCAGCACCGGCGGCGCACCCAATCCTTCCTGATGCATCAAGGCTTGTTCGGTCTGTTTCATCAGATTCTCGGCAATGCCAGGTTCGATGGCGCTACCGCTCTGCGTTGCTTGCACCAGCAATTGCTCCAGCGACAGATCCAGACCAATCACCTGCACGTCCTCTTCACCCGGGAACCACTGTTGCGTGATGGCGCGTGACAAGCGCGCACGCACGCGTGCCGTCAGTTCATCGGCATCACTGTTGCTGGTGGCAAATTCCGCCAGCGTATCAATGATGGTGCGCATATCGCGGATTGGCACACGTTCTGACAACAGATTTTGCAGCACTTTATGCAGCGTGGTCAGGCTGATCACCGCAGGGATCAGGTCTTCAACCAGCTTCGGCGCATGCTTGGTGAGCTGATCCAGCAATTGTTGCGCTTCCTGACGGCCAAACAGTTCTTCGGTATGTGTTGAGATCAAATGATTCAGATGCGTTGCTACCACCGAACTCGGATCGACCACCGTGTAACCGAGTGTTTGCGCCAGTTCGCGATGCACTTCATCAATCCACAACGCAGGCAGACCAAAGGTCGGCTCAGTACACACCGTGCCCGGTACATCGCCTTCCGCGCAGCCAGGATTGATCGCCATCCAGCGATCCGGTTGGATCTCGCCGTGACCAATCTCCACGCCTTTCAGCAAGATGCGATAGCGCGTTGGCGGCAGATCCAGGTTGTCGCGGATATGCACCGCTGGCGGCAGGAAGCCCATCTGCTGCGCGAATTTTTTACGAATACCGCGCACACGTGTTAGCAACTGACCGTTCTGCTCCTGATCAACCATTGGGATGAGGCGATAGCCCACTTCGAGGCCAAGCTCATCTTCCATCTGCACATCAGACCAGGTGGCTTCATTAACCTGCGCGGTTTCCGCTTCTGGCAGCGAGATATCGCTGGTGTTGGAACCTTTGGCTTTATTCTCCGCTTCACGGCCGCGCATCCACCAAGCCACGCCCAGCAGCACCGCAGTGAACAGCAGGAAGACAAAGTTCGGCATACCTGGAATCATGCCCAGCAGGCCGATCACCGCAGCCGCCAGCATCAGCACGCGTGGTGAGCTAAACAGCTGACCAATCATCTGCTCGCCGACATCCTGATCGTTAACCACGCGGGTCACAACCACGCCCGCGGCGGTAGAGATCACCAGGCCAGGAATCTGCGCCACCAGACCATCACCGATGGTCAGCAAGGTGTAAGTTTCACCTGCCATACCCACCGACATATCGTGCTGCATCACGCCAATAATCAAACCGCCAATCACGTTGATCGCCATGATCATCAGGCCAGCGATCGCATCACCGCGCACAAATTTACTGGCACCGTCCATTGAGCCGTAGAAATCGGCTTCCTGCGTCACCTCTTTACGACGGCGTTTGGCTTCTTCTTCACCAATCAAACCGGCGTTGAGATCAGCATCGATCGCCATCTGTTTGCCGGGCATGCCATCAAGGGTGAAACGCGCTCCGACTTCAGCAATACGTCCCGCCCCTTTGGTGATGACCATAAAGTTGATGATAATCAGGATGATGAAGACGATGATGCCGATGGCAAAATTGCCGCCGACCAGGAAGTGGCCGAAAGCTTCAACCACCTGGCCCGCAGCGGCAGAACCGGTGTGGCCGTGCATAAGAATCACACGGGTGGATGCGACGTTCAGTGCCAGACGTAATAGCGTCGAAAACAGCAACACCGTCGGGAACGCCGAGAACTCCAGCGTCTTCTGGGTGAACATCGCCACCAACAGAATCATGATCGACAGGACAATGTTGAAGGTAAAAAACAGATCCAGTACGAAGGTGGGCAATGGCAAGATCATCATCGCAAGGATGGTCATGATCAGTACTGGACCTGCCAGCACTTGCCATTGGGTCTCCTTCAGACCGGGTAAACGTAGTTTTGTGGCGATATTAGCCATCACTCTCACTCTCTTGTGCAAAGTCCAGCGCCGCCGGAACCGGCAGATCTTTTGGTTGCTGCGGGCGAATGCCATAGCCTTTACGCCAGCGGCGCAGGCCATAAACCCAGGCTAAAACTTCAGCTACGGCGTTATACAGTTCAGTGGGTACTGGCGCGCCAGGTTCGCAATGGCGGTACAACGCACGCGCCAGCGGCGGGGCTTCCAGCATCGGAATACGGCTCTCTTCAGCCAGTTCACGGATGCGCAGGGCGATCAGCCCGCTGCCTTTAGCAACCACGACTGGCGCGCCCATGCTGCCTTCCTGATATTTCAACGCCACCGAATAGTGCGTCGGGTTGTTCACCACTACGTCGGCGGTCGGTACATCGGTCATCATGCGTTGCTGCGCCATTTGGCGCTGAATTTGGCGAACGCGACCTTTAAGTTGTGGATCACCTTCCTGCTTCTTGAACTCGTCCTTCACTTCCTGACGCGTCATGCGCAGCTTTTTCCAGTTGCTCCACAACTGATAAATCACATCAAACGCCACCATCGGGATCAGCGATAGAATGATGACCAGCATGCAACCAATCAGGATGCTGCTGATATCACTTAACGCCATGCCCAGCGGTTCAAACATCAACCCGATAAACTTGCTCTTGTTGTGCAGCAGAAACAGGCCTCCGCCGATACCCGCCAGTGACACTTTGAGAATGGCTTTCACCATTTCTGACAGCATCTGTGCAGAGAACAGACGTTTGATGCCGCTTATCGGGTTGAGCTTTTTCAGGTTGAGCTTGATTGCCTTGCCGCTCAAATTCAGGCCACCAATGATCAAAGGTGCGCTGACTGCGGTGATATACAAACCGCCGACCAGCGGCAATAGCGCCAGAAAAGCGATACCGAGTAACGCTCCAGCTTGATCCAGCATATGTTGGGGGTCGCGTACCAACAGGCGATCAAAGGTCAGGCCGTTGTGCAGCAGATGCATCAATTTCCCCACCAGAAAATCACCCCCCGCCAGCATCAAGCTACAGCCAACCAGCAACATCGCGAGGGTGGTGAGCTCACGCGATCGCGGAACCTGCCCATCTTCCCGCGCTTTCTGTTTTCGCTGGGGTGTGGGGTCTTCCGTTTTTTCGTTATCACTCTCTTCAGACATGGCGTTCGCCTGGCCTCATCAGAAGCCGAGGGACTCCAGCAGGTCATCAACCTGTTCCTGAGAAGCCGCAATACCTTCCGCTGTAGCGTTGATTTGTGGGCCGTTTTTCAGCTGATCTTCACCTTCGATGGCACGCGCTTCACGCTCACCCATGTTTTCCACCAGCACGCTAATCAACTCAGTTTCTACTTTAGATATCACCACCATCAGGCTTTGCAGCACCTGGCCAGTGAGATCCTGGAAATCTTGCGCCATCATGATTTCAGTCAGCTGGCGATTGGTTTGCTGGGTCATCTCTGGCACCTGATGCAGAAACGCGCGCGTCTCTTTCACCAGTTCACGGGCATCTTCCAGCGGCTGGGGATTGGCAAACCAGGCATCCCAGCGTTCACTGAGTGCGTCAGCACCTTCGCTCATGGCATCCTGCAAGGGGCGCGCCACTTCCACGCTGGTTAATGCGCGATCGGCGGCCTGCGAGGTTTTACCCACTACATAGTTGAGGCGATCGCGGGTGTTAGGAAAGGCATCCGCCACTTCCATAATTGCCTGCTCAAGGCCGAGGTTAGCCATGCTGTCACGCAGCAAACGCGTCAGCTGACCGATACGCAGAAACAGATCTTTGGGATCATCTGCCTGCAAATTTAATTCTGGATCCATGGCTATCACCCAAGTTTTTCAAAGATTTTGCCGAGCTTCTCTTCCAACGTGGCGGCAGTGAAGGGTTTAACGATGTAACCATTGGCACCCGCTTGTGCAGCAGCAATGATGTTTTCGCGTTTGGCTTCGGCGGTCACCATCAGCACCGGCAGCTTGGCCATGGCACTGTCGGCACGAATGGTTTTCAGCAGTTCCAGGCCGTCGATGTTCGGCATATTCCAGTCGCTGACCACAAAATCGAACACGTCAGCGCGCAGTTTGTTCAGGGCGTCCTGACCATCTTCAGCTTCTTCTATGTTCTTGTAGCCCAGGTCTTGCAGTAGGTTACGGACAATGCGTCGCATGGTGGCAAAGTCATCCACCACCAGGAAACGCAAGTTTTTATCTGACATTTGAGGTGTCTCCTGAACGTTGTTAATCGATTAATGATGTAATTTGGTACCGCTAAAACTGTCCAGCAGGCGCTGGCTGATGTGATCGAGATCGAGCACATCACAGGCAGCACCGAGTGCAATCGCTTCTCGCGGCATGCCGAACACCACGCAGCTGGCTTCACTTTGTGCCAGCGTATAAGCGCCGGCTTGGCGTAGCGCCAGCAATCCACGCGCACCATCGCTGCCCATGCCGGTGAGAATCGCGGCGCTGGCATTTTTCCCCGCCTGCTGCGCCACCGAATCAAACAGCACGTCCACAGAAGGGCGATGGCGGTTGACCGGTTCAGCACTGCTGAGTTGAACTTCATAGCCCTTAGCACGGCGGACCACGCTCATGTGCAGATCACCCGGTGCAATCAAGGCATTACCTGCTAAAACCAGTTCGCCATCTCGCGCTTCACGCACCGAAATCTGACACAACGAATCCATGCGCTGAGCAAAGGAGCGGGTAAAGCCCGCTGGCATATGTTGGGCGATGACAATACCAGGGCAGTTGGTTGGCATGGGTTCCAGCATGCGGCGCAGCGCTTCGGTGCCGCCGGTCGATGAGCCAATCGCAATCAGGTTGGATTGATCGACTTTGAGCTTGCTCACCATCGGCTTCATCGTAGTGTTAACGCCGTGACGATGTAATTTTGCTTTGGCAGCAATGCGGATTTTTTCGGCCAATTGCTCGGCCCACAGCTGCATCCCACTCGCGACCTGGTTGCCGGGTTTGGGTAAGAAATCGACCGCACCGTGCTCCAATGCGGCTAACGTCGTGCTGGAGCCGCGTTGGGTCAGCGATGAAATCATGATCACTGGCATTGGGCGCAGGCGCATCAGGCGCGAAAGAAACTCCAATCCATCCATGCGCGGCATATCAATATCCAGCGTCAGCACATCCGGATTGAGCTTTTTAATCAATTCACGCGCAATCAGTGGATCCGGTGCGGTGGCTACCATCTCCATGTCCGGCTGCTGATTAACCACTGCGCTGAGCAGATTGCGTATCAACGCCGAGTCATCTACCGCCAGAACGCGTATCGGATTCATCGCAAGTTCTCCGTCAGTTCATAAACCGATTGCCCACGTAGGCGCAGCGGCAGGTTAGGGGAAGTGAAATGCTCCGAATGCCCAACAAATAGCAGGCCACCGGGTTTCAGCAGGCGAGCAAAGCGCTGCAACAGCTTCAACTGCGTTGCGTTATCGAAATAAATCATCACGTTGCGGCAAAAAATGGCATCAAAGGGTTCAGGTACCGGCCAGCGTGCATCCAGCAAATTAAGTTGCTGATAATGGATGCTGTTGAGCAGTTCCCGTTTCACTTTGACCAGATTGCTGTTTTCACCTGAGCCGCGTAAGAAGTAATTACGCTTTTGCATCAGCGTTAACGCGGTGAGATCGTTCAGGCGATACACGCCGGTTTCCGCTTTGCTCAGGACATCGGTATCAATATCTGACGCCCAGATGCGCGGGCCTGCTACCGTCGCGCCCAGAACTTCATCCAGCGTGATAGCAATCGAGCAGGGTTCTTCACCAGTAGATGCCGCAGTGCACCAGACGCGATAACTATCAACCTGTTGCCGCGCCTGACGCGCATGTTCCGCCAGAATCGGGAAATGGTACGATTCGCGGAAAAAAGAGGTCAGGTTGGTGGTCAGTGCGTTGATAAACGTCTGCCATTCTGGATGCTCCGGATGCGACTCTAAAATCGTGGCGTATTCGCTAAAACTACTGAGAGCCAGTTCGCGCACCCGCCGTGAAAGACGATTGAAAATCATCTCTCGTTTCTGTGCGTTAACCACAATTCCTGCACGTCGGTAAATCAATTTCCCGAAACGCTCTAATTCGTTATCCGAAAGGATTAACGTATTCTTAAATAAGCGCGCAGAAGTGAAGTTAATTTCGCTCATAGAATGAAATCAGGCCTTATACCGGGGTGTTCATTATTTCTTGATAAGCACTGATCATTTTATTACGCGCTTGCATGCCGAAACTGAATGAAATAGAGGACTTCTGCATCGCGAGCATCACATCATTCAAGCCAATATCGCTGCTGCCAGACATCCACTGCTGTGTCATGTTTTTAGCATCAAGCTGAGTTTTATTTATTTCGCTGATACTGTTAAATAACGCATCGGAGAACGAGGGTGCATTTTCCTGTGCGCCGGATTTGATACGATGCTGTCCAGAGACTTGCTGTGCCTGGGTTTGGATCTGATCGAGTACGCCGCGCATTAATGTAGCTGACATTATTCATTTCCTGGATTATCAAAGAAAAACGCGCAATTGGATTGCACATCTTTTAAACGCCGACAGCTTAACATGCGGGTAAATAAGCGAGAAAATCCGATAAGCGAACAGAAGTTCGGGCTTATTTATGCTTAAAAATTGTCGCATTCAGCAGATAATGGCCGCCTGAAAATTCCACTTGAATTTGCTTCGTAGATATCAGTTGGCGCAATTGCGTTGGCTGACGCGCATTATCGGTGCGTGTTATTTCTTACAGGATAACGGCATGAGTGCCACATTAAATGGTCTAAATAACAATCCGACAGAGCGAATTAAATCCGCGATGTCATCACTTCGTTCGAGTCCAAAGATAATATTGGCATTCGTCGCTGCGGCGGCATTGTCGGTGATTATCGCACTGATGTTCTGGGCTAAAGAGCCGGGCTATCGCGTGCTGTTCAGCAACATCAGCGATGAAGATGGCGGCGCGATTGTGGCGCAACTGACGCAGCTAAATGTGCCGTACCGCATCGAAACGCCAGGCGGCATCATTATGGTGCCAGAAGCGCAGGTACATGAAGCAAGGATGAAGCTGGCGCAACAAGGTTTGCCGAAAGGGGGATCCGTCGGCTTTGAACTGCTGGACAAGGAAAAGTTTGGCATCAGTCAGTTCAGTGAGCAGATCAATTACCAGCGTGCGCTGGAAGGTGAGCTGTCGCGCACCATCGAAAATCTGGGGCCGATCCAGACCGCTCGCGTGCATTTGGCAGTGCCGAAACCGTCGATGTTTGTACGCGATCAGAAGCAGCCAACCGCTTCGGTGACGGTGAACCTGATTCAGGGCCGCACGCTGGATGAAGGCCAGGTGGTGGCGATCACTCATCTGATTTCCAGCGCTGTTACCGGCTTGTCAGCCGAAAATGTCACCATTGTCGATCAGCGCGGTAACTTGCTGACACAAGGCGGCGCGCGTGGTCTGCAAACCTCGCAGCTCAAATACACCAACGAGATTGAAAGCGACTATCAGCAGCGCATTCAGCGCATTTTGGCGCCGTTGGTGGGTGACAGCAATGTTCGTGCTCAGGTGACAGCGCAAGTCGATTTCACTCAGCAAGAGCAGACACAAGAGCAGTACCAGCCGAATTCCGATCCACAAAAAATGGCGATTCGTAGCCGTCAGGCCAGCTCAGCGGAGCAGGGCAATTCACGCGGGGCCAGCGGCGTTCCGGGCGCGTTGACCAACCAGCCTCCAACGCCAGCTACGGCGCCGATTACGCAGCCACTGCAAAAGCCAGGTGAGGCCAATGCTAAAACCAGCGGCACCGGTAGCACGGCGGCGCGTGACAGCGGCCAGCCGTTTAACAATCGCAGCGACGAAACCACCAACTTTGAAGTCGATCGCACGCTGACGCACACCAAATCCAACATGGGACGTATTGAGCGCCTGTCGGTGGCGGTGGTGATTAACCATTTGCCACAAGGTGAAGAGGGCACACCTGGCCCGATGAACGACGCCGAGCTGGCGCGCATCAATACCTTAGTGAAAGAAGCGATTGGTTATAGCGACCGCCGTGGGGACAGTGTCAACATCCTCAACTCACCGTTTAACGGTGTGATTGAAGAACCGCTTCCTCCTTTCTGGGAGCAAGAGAAATTCCATGCGTTGTTGATGTCGATTGCCCGTTATCTGGTGATTGCGATTATCGCTTGGGTGATGTGGCGCAAGCTGGTGCAGCCCGCGTGGCAGAAACATATCGAGGCCAATCTGCGCAAGCTGGAAATGGAAAAAGAAGCACGAGAGGAAGTGCTGGCAGAGAGAAAACGTGCTGCCGAGAAGAATGCCCTTTCCCGTGCGCAATTGCGTGAGGATAGCGATCTTAACGCCTTGCAGTTGCGTGAACTCGCTGAGAAGGAACCACGCGTTATTGCCCTGGTAATCCGTCAATGGATGAATAAGGAGCTCAAATCATGAATGCCTCTGAAAAAAGCGCCATCGTTATGTTGACGTTGGGCGATGAATTGGCCGCTGAAGTGTACAAGCATTTGAATGCCCATGAGGTGAAGCAGATCAGTAGCTCCATGGTCAACATGGCAGGCTTTACCCATGAACAAATGGCCAATGTTTTACAGGAGTTTAGAACCGACTCTACTGAATACGCCGCGCTGAGCCTGAATACCAATGAGTATCTGCGTAGCGTGCTGGTCAAAGCGCTGGGCGAAGAACGCGCCTCGTCGTTGCTGGAAGACTTGCTGGATAGCCATCAAGGCAACAACGGGATTGAGACGCTCAACTTTATGGATCCACAGGCAGTATTTGATCTGATCCGTGAAGAGCATCCGCAGATCATCGCCACCATTCTGGTGCATCTGAAACGTAACCAGGCGGCCGATGTGCTGGGCAGATTTGAAGATCGTGAGCGTAACGACATCATGCTGCGTATCGCCACCTTTGGCGGTGTCCAGCCAGCAGCATTGCAAGAGTTGACCGAAGTGCTGAATAACCTGCTGCACGGTCAGAATCTCAAGCGCAGCAAAATGGGCGGCGTCCGTCCTGCGGCCGAGATCCTTAACCTGATGAAATCGCAGCAGGAAGAGTCGGCAATTGATGCCGTGCGTGAATTCGACGGCGAACTGGCACAGAAAATCATTGATGAGATGTTCCTGTTCGAGAACCTGATCGAAGTCGAGGATCGCAGTATCCAGCGCCTGTTGCAGGAAGTGGAAACCGAGACGCTGATCGTGGCACTGAAAGGCGCCAACGAAGAGTTGCGTCAGAAGTTCTTCTTCAATATGTCTCGTCGTCAGGCGGATCTGATGGCCGAAGATTTGGCATCGCGTGGTCCGGTACGCTTGTCACAAGTGGAAGCCGAGCAGAAAACTATCCTCAACATCGTGCGTCGTTTAGCGGAAGCAGGCGAGATGATCATCGGAGGCAGCGACGATGCCTACGTCTGATAAATCCAGCGCACCACAATGGCAGAGCTGGCAGCCGGATAACTTGCTGCTCAGTGAAGCGGTGGAAGCGCCGCTACCCAGTCTCGATAGCGCGCAATCTGATGAACAGCTAAAAGCTGAACTGGCACGTTTACGTAAGCAGGCAGAGCAGCAAGGTTTCAATCAAGGACTGACGCGCGGTGAAGAAGAAGGCCGCAAACAGGGTTTTGAGGCGGGTGTACGTGAAGGACGCGAAGCCGGCTTAGCCAAAGGCATGCAGGATGCTCAGGCGCAGCAACAAGCACTGTTACGCCAGGCGGAGCAATGGATCAGCAACTTTAAATTGGCGGTCGAGAACCTCGACAGTCTGATCCCAGGCCGTTTGGTGCAACTGTCGCTGACCGCCGTCCAGCAGCTGTATGGCAACATCAGCATGGCTGACAACAGCGTGCTGGTGAAACAGATTCGTAGCCTGATGAAACAGGATGCGCTGCTGCACGGCACCATTCAGCTTTATGTTCATCCTGACGACCGTGCACAACTGGCGCAGGCGTTAGGTGACACCCTGGCGCAGGTCGGTTGGGCGTTGCACAGTGATGCGCAGCTGGCGCCGGGCGGCTGCCGCGTAGTGTCGCCGGATGTCGAGTTTGATGCCAGCATGGAAACCCGCTGGCAGGCGCTGTGCCAGCTAGCACGCGAGGAGCTGTCGCAATGAGCCAGCAGTTAAAGAGCTGGTTGCAGGCGCTGGATCGGGTTGAAGAGAAACTCAGCGAAATGCCGGCGTTTCGTCAGTACGGCAAATTAACACGCGCTACCGGCTTAGTGATGGAAGCGGTGGGGTTGAAATTGCCGATCGGCTCGTTATGCATTGTTGAACGTCAGACTGGCAAAGGCATCGCGCAAGTCGAGAGTGAGGTGGTGGGATTCAACGGCCATACGCTCTATCTGATGCCGTTGGAAAATGTCGATGGCATTCTGCCTGGCGCGCGTGTTTACGCGCCAGATGGTGATTGCAGCGAGGGCAAGCAGTTGCCGGTTGGGCCGCATTTGCTGGGCCGCGTACTGGATGCACAGGGCCGTCCGCTGGATGGACGCGCACCGCCGGGCAAACCGGCGGCTGGCCTGTTTACCCCGACCTTAAATCCGTTGCATCGCGATCCCATCAAAAACGTGCTGGATGTCGGCGTGCGCGCCATCAACGGCTTGTTGACCGTTGGACGTGGGCAACGTATGGGGCTGTTTGCCGGTTCCGGTGTGGGTAAAAGCGTGCTGCTCGGCATGATGGCGCGCTTCACTACCGCTGATGTGATTGTGGTGGGTTTGATTGGTGAGCGTGGCCGTGAAGTCAAAGATTTCATCGAAAACATTCTTGGCGAAGCTGGGCGCGAACGTGCGGTGGTGATTGCCGCACCCGCTGATGTTTCACCGATTCTGCGCATGCAGGGCGCGGTGTACGCCACGCGCATTGCCGAAGACTTCCGCGATCGTGGTCTCAACGTCTTACTGATCATGGATTCACTGACGCGTTATGCGATGGCGCAACGTGAAGTGGCGCTGGCGATTGGCGAACCACCGGCCACCAAAGGCTATCCACCTTCAGTATTTGCCCGCTTACCCGCGCTGGTGGAGCGCACCGGTAACGGCATGCCCGGCGGCGGATCGATTACCGCATTTTACACCGTGCTGACCGAAGGCGACGATCAACAAGATCCCATCGCGGATTCCGCCCGTGCGATCCTCGATGGTCACATCGTTTTATCACGCCGTTTGGCCGAATCTGGCCACTATCCGGCGATTGATATCGAAGCCTCGATCAGCCGCGCGATGACCGAACTGATCCCGCATGCCCAGTACCGCAAGGTGCAACGCTTCAAGCAGATGCTGTCAGCTTATCAGCGTAACCGCGATTTGATTAGCGTGGGTGCCTACGTGAAAGGCAGCGATCCGTTACTCGATCAGGCGATTAATCACTTTCCGGCGCTGGAAGGGTTTCTGCATCAGGCGATCCATGAATCAGCGCCGTACGACGCGGCAATTGCCGGATTATCTCAGCTGTTCCCGGACATAACGGAATAAGGCGATGAAAGTAAAAAATCCCATGACCATGCTGCGCGACATGGCAGAAGAGAAACTGACTGCAACCACACGCACGCTTGGCAGTGTGCAGCAAACACTGCAACAAGCGGTGACGCAGCATGAACAGTTGCAAGGCTACGAGCAGGAATACCAACGATCCTTGCGACAGGGAATGATGGGACGCGGCATGTCGGTGGCGGATTTAGTTAACCATCAAGCCTTTATCGTGTCGTTGAATCAAGTGGTGAAGCAACACGAAAAGCACGTTAACAGCTGCGAACGCGTGGTGGATAAGACCAAAGCGAACTGGATGCAGGAGAAGCGCAAGCTTAACGCGTTTGAGACGCTCATTGTTCGCCGCGAGACGGCGCAAGCCTTGGTGGAAAGCCGTCAGGAGCAAAAGCTGATGGATGAGTTTGCCCAACGAGCCGGACAAAAAAGAGAGAGATTATGAAGATCGATATCGCCACGTTACTGGCGGGCAGCGCGGAGTCGCTGCCAACATTGGGCAAACTTAGCGACAAAAATTTTGGTTTAACGCTGGATAAGAAACTCGGCGATTTAGAGCAACTGCTGCTGGTGCTGCACAGTGAAGTATTGCCTGTGGTTACGGAGGGGACGCCTGAATCCGCGCCTTTGGTTCTGACTCCATCAGTGAGCGAGCTGCCGGTTGAGTTGGAATTAGCAGGCGAAGTGGCACTGACCGACGATACCGAGATGGACGAGAAGGATTTGCCCTCAGTGTTGTTGGAGGTTTTGGCTGATGATAATCCGCAATGGCAGTTGCAACAGTGGGTAATGCAAGTGTCCTCCAACGCCGACATTGCCCCGGTGATAACCGAAGCCAAAGGGCCTGTTATCAATCCGCTGTTAGCATCCGTTAACCTGAAACCCACTGCGCCAGCTGTCGCAGAAACGCCATTGGTGTTAAGCCGAGGTACGGAAAAAACCAGCAGTGCGCCAGCGGCAGCCTTCACCCCCGCGATGGCGATGGAGCCGGTTATGGCAGTTGAAACCCCTTCAGCCCAACCGGTGACGGCACCAATGCCTATCACCCTGCGGCCGGTGGCGAATACGCAGGCAATGCCCGTCGCTACGGTGACTTATCCGCCGGAAACGCCGCAGTGGAAGCAATCCGTTAGCCAGCATATTGCGGTATTTAGCCGCAATGGCATGCACAATGCAGAAATTCGTCTGCACCCGGAAGAGTTGGGATCGCTGCATATCACGCTGCGTGTGCATCAGGATCAGGCTCAAGTGCATATTGTCAGTGAACATGCGCTGGTGCGTCAGGCGATGGAGCATGCCATGCCGCAATTGCGCACCGCGATGGCAGAAGCCGGTTTACAGCTGGGGCAGGCCAGCGTAGGGGCAGATAATCCGTACGCGGGGGCTAACGCGCAGGGTGAGCAGGATACTGATGCTCAACAAGAAGCCAGCCAGCCGGATGAATTAGGGCCAGAAGATGACATTGTTCCTACATTATTGACAACTACACCTGGAAATATTTACGGAATTAACACTTTCGCCTGAAGTGCTGAATAAGCAACAGGAATGAAATTTTATCGCCTAATTATTCAGCACCTCACATGGACTACAATACTCGCCATATTAAGTTCGGCTGGACAATAAGACATCCCCTTTATTGCAGAGTTTATGAATCATGGATAACGAAAAAAAGAAGGCCAAGAAAAGTGGAGGGAAACGCTCGCTCCTCACCCTTTTGCTAATGATATTTGCCATCACTGCGTGTGCGATGAGTGGTTATTTGCTCTGGGAACTTAAGTTCGCCCCCGCGCGCAGTGATGCCGTTGCTGCCAGTGGAGAAACTACGCCTGAGCCCGTTAAACCGGTTGATCCGCTGTATGTGTCGATGAATACCTTTACCGTGAGTTTAAAACCCACGGCAAATGAATCTGATCGCGTGCTTTTTTTGGGTTTATCAATACGCCTCGCTGATAAGTCGGCGGTATCAATTCTGGAGAAATATTTACCAGAATATCGCAGCCGCCTCTTTATGTTGCTCACACAGCAAACCTATGAATCATTATCTACCGATGCCGGGAAAACTCAGCTGATTGAAAGTATCAAAAACGAACTCAGCAAACCATTAGAGGCTAATCTGGCGATTGCTCCCTCCGATGTTCTTATTAATGAATTTATTCTGCGGTAAATATTATGGCTGATAGCTTTTTGTCTCAGGATGAAATCGATCGTTTGCTCAATGCCGATAATGAGAGCAGCGAAGATCCGCATGGTGTTGGAGCGGATGAAGGGATTAAACCTTATGATCCGCATACCCAACGTCGGGTTATTCGCGAGCGACTTCATTCGCTGGAAATCATCAATGAACGTTTCGCACGTCAGTTTCGTATGGGGCTGTTTAACCTGTTGCGTCGTAGCCCAGATATTACCGCGGGCAACATCAACATTCAGCCATACCATGAGTTCGCGCGTAACTTACCGGTGCCGACCAACTTAAATTTGATACATCTCAATCCGTTACGCGGTACTTCGTTGATGTCATTCTCGCCGGGGTTAGTGTTTATGGCGGTCGATAACCTGTTTGGCGGCGATGGACGTTTCCCCACTAAAGCCGACGGACGCGAATTCACGCCCACCGAACAGCGCGTGATTCATCGCATGCTGAGCATGGCGCGTGAAGCCTACGAATTTGCATGGAGCACTATTTATAAAATCAAAACGGAATATATCCGTTCTGAAATGCAGGTGAAGTTTACCAATATTACCTCCTCGCCGAATGATGTGGTGGTCACGACCCCCTTCTCGGTGGAGATTGGTTCACATCGTGGTGAATTTAATATTTGTATTCCATTTAGCACCATTGAGCCGCTGCGTGAACTGCTAAGCAACCCGCCGATGGATAATTCACGCTATGAAGATTCAAACTGGCGCGGTTTATTAGCCAGTCAAATGCGTGAAACACAGCTGGAAGTGGTTGCTCAGTTCTCAGAATTGGATACCCGACTTTCCAATGTGATGCAGATGAAAAAGGGCGATGTGCTGTCGCTGGATAAACAAGAATTTATTGAAGCCTGTGTCGGCGGTGTGCCGGTCTTTACCGCGAAATATGGCTCCGTCAACAACCAATATGCACTCAAGGTCGAACAGATGGTTCAGCCGGCATTGTCATCATTAACTAAGGAGTAATTTCCCCATGAGCGATATGAATAACTCGTCGGGTTCAGACGATCAGTCCATCGATAATCTTTGGGGTGATGCGATGAGCGAGCAACACGCTGCGGGAAATACAGATCAAATGGCTGTTCCACAATTTTCTGAAGAGATGAATCTGATCCTCGATATTCCGGTGAAAATGACCGTGGAATTGGGGCGTACCAAGATGACCATCAAAGAGTTACTGCGTTTAAGCCAGGGCTCGGTGGTCTCGCTGGATGGATTAGCCGGTGAACCGCTGGATATTTTAATCAACGGCTACTTAATTGCGCAGGGTGAAGTGGTGGTGGTCTCCGACAAATTTGGTATCCGCATCACCGATATCATTACGCCATCTGAGCGTATGCATCGTCTGAGTCGCTAATGAACAGTTCTGCTCCCCTAATGTCTGCCCGCCAGGCTGGCGAAGCGCTGCCTTCTGATTCGCTATTGATGACGGTAACCGGTGCGTTGGTACTGGTGGTGTTGTTGATGGTGACGCTGGCATGGCTGTTTCGCCGTAGCGGCCTGACACGTCGCCTCGCCGATAGCCACGGTGCTATTCATCTGGTAGCCAGCAAATCGTTGGGTGCACGCGAGCGCGTGGTGTTGGTGGATGTGGGGGAGCAACGCTTAGTGCTGGGTGTCACCGCCACGCAAATCAGTTGTTTGGCGACACAGGTGCGCCCGGCAGATGCGGTCGTTGCATCGCCGTCAGCTAACGCCAGTTTCCCGGCCGTGCTGGAAACGCTGCGGCAGAAATACCGCAAGGATGGCAAGTGATGAAGACACGTCATTTGCTTGTGACGCTGCTGCTGGCATTGCTGCCCACGGCCGGTGCGCTGGCGGCCAACAGCGACATCGTGATTGCCCGTCCGGCTGGAGAAGCCGGTTGGTCGCTGCCAGTGCAAACGCTGGTGCTGCTGAGTGGCATGACCTTTATTCCCGGCGTGCTACTGATGATGACGGGCTTCACCCGCATCGTCATCGTTTTGGGCTTGCTGCGTAATGCAATGGGCACGCCGACCGCGCCACCCAATCAGGTACTGGTGGGTCTGGCGCTGTTTCTGACGTTTTATGTCATGTCGCCGGTGTTTAATCAGATCTACGAGAAAGCCTGGCAACCGTTGCAAAACAACAGCATCACCATGGAAACCGCGCTGGCGGAAGGCATCAAACCTTTACGTGCGTTCATGCTGGATCAAACGCGTGAAAGCGATCTGGCGATGTTCGCGCGTATCGCCAAGACCGAACCGGTGGAAGGGCCAGAAGCGGTGCCGCTCAGCATTCTGGTGCCGGCTTTTGTCACCAGCGAGCTGAAAACCGCCTTTCAAATCGGTTTCACCATCTTTATTCCTTTCCTGATTATCGATCTGGTGGTCGCCAGTATTCTGATGGCGCTGGGGATGATGATGGTGCCGCCAACCACCATTGCGCTGCCGTTCAAACTCATGTTGTTCGTGCTGGTTGATGGCTGGCAACTGCTGATGGGCTCGTTGGCCCAAAGCTTCTACAGCTAAGGAGAACGCGATGACACCGGAAAGCGTAATGGTACTGGGCATGCAGGCGATCAAAGTCGGCTTGATGATTGCTGGGCCACTGCTGCTGGTGGCGCTGGCAACAGGCCTGATTATCAGCATCTTGCAGGCCGCCACGCAGATCAACGAAATGACCATGACCTTCATCCCAAAGATCCTAATGATTGTTGGCGTTGGTGTGATTCTTGGGCCGTGGATGTTGAAAATTTTTATTGAATACACTCGTGTACTGTTTGCCAACATTCCCTATGCGATTGGCTAATGGCGTTTGGCATCCCTCTTGAGCAGCTCTACGAGCAGATCAGCCACTATTTCCTGATTATGGTGCGGATTGCTGCGTTACTTTATGTCGCACCGATCTTTGGTGAGAAGGCAGTGAGTAAGCGCTTACGCGCTGCGTTAGCCATGCTGATTGCATTGCTGGTGGGTGCCAATGTGCCAGATGCACAGATTGGCCTTTACTCCTGGACCGGCGTATGGGTGATGGCAAAGCAAGTGGTGATTGGTGCGGCGATGGGCTTAACGCTACAACTGCTGTTTGCCGCCGTGCGCCTTTCTGGCGAGATCATCGGCATGCAAATGGGCCTCTCCTTCGCCACCTTCTTTGATCCTGGGGTAGGTAACAGCCCGGTGATTTCTCGCTTCCTGAATCTGCTGGTCACTTTGCTATTCCTGACGCTCAACGGCCACTTATGGACGTTAGCGTTGTTATCGGAAACCTTCTACGCGCTGCCGGTGAATGCCGATCCCTTGCATGCCGGTGGATTCCTCTATTTAGTCAGCAGTGCCGGGCTGATTTTTAGCCAGGGCTTGATGCTGGGGCTGCCGATTATCGCCTTGCTGTTGTGTATCAATATGACGCTGGCATTGCTGAACCGCTTAACCCCGCAACTGTCGATTTTTGTCGTGGGCTTCCCGCTGACGCTCAGCGTTGGCATGCTGGCGCTGTTCCTGATGGCGCAGACGTTACCGGTGTTTTTCGAACGGCTAATGGCGAGCGGCTTCGATATGATTACTCAACTGATTGCTGCATTGGCGTAGACCCCATGGCAGGCACAGGGTCTGATGATTAATTCACACAGGCCGAGCGTGCCACGGTTTCCGTACCCGCTGCCAGAACTTTACCTTCCAGCAAATAGAACGCGGAGGAGGATACGCTACCCGGGGCAATATGCGGAAAAACGTAATCCTTCACTTCCTGATCGGTGCTCAAATCGCTTAAACGTCGGCTTTGACTCACCACAGTCATTTCGAATTGATTATCGTGAGCCTCGCCGGTGAAACGCAGTTCGCGGTTTACTGGTGTGGGCGGCGCAATCAATCCTTGCTGATTGTAGTGGGAAATATTGCCGATAAAGGTCATATGACCTTTGTTCAGACCGTCGCGGTAGGCGAGATAAACGCCACGTGTCATGGTGACATCCGCATCTGAACGGATGTGGAAGAAAGCTATCGGAAATGCGCACTTATCTTTCAGTGGTGTAACGTTGTAGGTGCGAATTGCGAAGCCCCCTACAGCGACAATAAACCCGCCGAGAAAAAGCAGCGTAAGCGGCGACTTAATAAACGCGAAAATAGAACGATTCACAGTCATTCTTTGATTCCTGCAGCGGATGTTGGCAGGCAATTAGCCCTTGGTGTGCGGTGTTCTGATCGAGGCCCATCGTGATATATAACACTCTGGCAGGTTTAATATCGGGCTGTTTTTCTAGTACATAGTGGGTGTAAGTTTTTAGCGTTGCTTCAATAAGTGGATCCCAATCACGCTTATTTTTTGGCACGAGCACTTGCGTATTTGGGGGCGTATTAGGGCCATACCAGGCCACAAAGTCGATGCGAGTGGGCGTGAGAATAAACAGCTTGTGGAGCACCAAACTCACTAGCAAGCCAACGATGACCCCCGCGAATACCGCCTGGATTGACCTATTCCACTTTCCCGGTTGCCGAACCAAGGGCGCGGGTTGAGCGCGCGCTGTCTCGCCGACGTCTTGCTGCTTGATTGGCATAGAGGGAGAGGGCAATGCGTCGTCAGGTTCGGCGTCTAAGGAGGTGGCCTGGAAGCCGCTATCACGCACTATCAGACGATAACCGCTGCGAGTAACGGCTAACAGAGTGACATCATTTTGCAATTCCAGGTCATTCAGGGCGCGGCGCAATTTATTGATCATCACGCGCACACTGTTATCGGTTACCTCAACACCAGAACTGCGCCAGCCAATGTCCATCAGTTGTTCCTGAGACAACACCTCACCCTTTGCTTCGGCGAGTGCTTGCAAGCAGAGACTGGCTGAGGCGGGCAAACTGACATTTTTGCCATCGCTGAGTCGGGTAAGCGTGCGCGTTTGCGTATCTAACGTAACGGACGATCCAATCGCAATGTTGATGAGCATAGATAATTGATTCTTCTAATTAATGGTGTGAAAGCACAGGTAGTAATTTTTTTATTAATGCCTATTAATGAGCCTAATAATAGGTTGAGAAAGCGTGCCTGATTCTTAAGTGTGCCAGGTTTTTTTTCAACACCCCAAGCTGGATTGACCTGGAGGGATTAAGATTATTAATTTTAGTGGGCTTAAAATTATCTGCTGCCAAATAGGTCTTTACTGCTCATTAATAAAGTTAACATCCAATACTGGCCTTGTACACTCAGCTGACTTATGGCACTGATAATTACGGTGTTTTAATGCAAATAAGGAAGAATAATCATAATCAATAAGGCGTTAGCATCAATCAATTTCTTAAAGGTTGAAAGCTAACTGCTCACCAAACCTACAAGCATTGATTTAACACTGCTTGGTTTGGGAAGGTGATTATGAACGGTGAATGGCTGGCGAAGAGGTGTGCATTTTAATATTTTTTAATGCGTTCGATTCAGACTAAGCATGCGGATTTGAATATTTAGTCTCTCACATCAAACGAAGTTTGGTTTTCTCACGTCTTAATAGACCAAAAAAAACCTGTATCATTCAGATTTTTTTATAAATTCACTGCTTGATTATTAGGTGAAAACCTTCTCAGGCCGTGGGTTAACAAGGTTAAAAATTTAAAATACAGTGATTGAGCAATAATGCGCTGTTATTGGCGATTTAACCGGGGTTTTTAGCGCAGGCTTTGCCCCTTTCCCATATTAAAATAACGCTGTAGTGGCGGTGTGGTGCTGCCATGTTTTACAGGCGTTCATACTATGTTACTTACTGCTGTTTTAATTGTTATGGTCATCTTACTGGTATCCCTGATTCAGTACGGAATCCTCCCTCCTATTATCAAATCTGAAAATGCCCGCTTGCATGACCAGGTCGATGCGCTGGCGAAACACATGCGCGCGCAACTTGATCGCGTTGAGGCTTTGCAGCGATCAATGACAGAAAACGTGGTGACACTCAAAAGTTACACGTTGGACAAAATGTTGCCGGAGAGCGGTGAAAACGAGGCGGGGTTGGAGCGCAATTTCTTTAATGCGCTGGTTAAAGAGCTAGGTGAGCGGATAGGCGGGCGATTGTGGCTGGTCGAAAATAACGGGCGCGTAGTGGGTGAGGCCACGGAAGGGGCAAAGAATCATCATGACCTGCCAATGGCCATGCCTTTACGCTCTCTGCTGGCTCAGCCGGGTGAAGGGCTGCGGCATTCACTCTTTCGCACAGCCAGCGGCGAACATACGTTAATTGCTCAACCGATTGCCGGGACATCCTGGTTACTGGCCATTGATATCCCTTCCCGCCATTTAGGCGATCGGGTGGGCGCGGTATTGCACCGTCCCTGGCCGCTGGCGACGCTATTGCTGGTTTCGACGCTGACGCTACTGCGCAGTTTGCATCAGCATACTTCACGTTTACATGAAGAGTTGCCGGGTCTACTGCATCATCAAGACACCACGATTCGCGAGCAAATCGCCCATTTACCGGCATTGGTACAAGAGATTGCGACACAAGTGAGTGAACTGGCGAACGCAGCGACTTGCATTGCCCAGAAAAATGAACAGCTGCTGATATCACCTGAAAATAATGCCAATCGCGTGGCCATGCTGACGGAAAGTGCGTGTGGCGTGGTGCTGGCGATGCATGAGTTGCAGCAGGCGGCGCGAAAAATGGCAGAAATCGCCGCAGCTTTAGTACCGCTTTCAAGCCGAGCCTACAGCTATGCGCTGCACAATGAAGAGGGCGTTTTTGCTGTAGAGGCACGTCATCTGGCGCAACGCTGCGCGCGTTCATCGAAAGATCTCAGGGCACTGATCTCCGATGCCATGATGCAGGAACAAAATGGGGTATCGACGCATAACCAAAGCAATAACGTGTTAATTGAAGAGGTTTATACCGTAGCCAATGCGTTGATGAAACGGGCGCAGAGTTAAGGTAGCGCAGGAGTAAAAAAAAGCCCTCCGGCGTGGAGGGCAAAAATTCAGGATTACAAAACGTCTGGATGTAGAGGCGACAAAATTAACGCAGCAAGCTCAGTACGCTCTGTGGAACCTGGTTAGCCTGAGACAGCACTGAAACGCCAGCCTGTTGCAGGATGTTCGCGCGGCTCATGGCTGAAACTTCTACTGAGAAGTCAGCATCCTGAATACGTGAACGTGCTTCAGTGGTGTTGATAACGGTGGTGTTCAGGTTCGCGATGATAGAGCTGAAACGGTTCTGAATCGCACCCAGGTCAGCCTGGAAGTTGGTCACGTGGGTCAGTGCGCCGTCCAGGGTTTCCAGCAGGTTGTCACCGGCAGAGATTTTCGCCACTTCGTGTGCGTCACGTGCGTCAACGGCAGTGATGGATGCAGGGTCAACTGC